>NZ_JAUCEK010000009.1:0-216970 GCF_032458965.1 Arthrobacter sp. lap29 | reverse complement strand
GTTGGGAGGAGTCGGGGTCAGTCCAGCGCTACCGGGGTGACTCCCCAGCGCGCAAGTCGCTGTGCACCGCCGTCGGCCGCGGTGAGAACCCAAATGCCCTTGGCATGAATGGCTACTGAGTGCTCCCAGTGCGCGGCACGGGCCTTGTCAGTTGTTACAACAGTCCAGTCATCTTCCAAAGTAACGGTTTCTAATCCGCCACGGACCAGCATCGGCTCGAGTGCCAGGCACATGCCCGCCTTGAGCTTGGGACCGCGGTGCTTTGAGGAGTAGTTCAGGACATCCGGGGCCATGTGCATGGCAGAACCAATACCGTGGCCCACATAGTCCTCTAGAATCCCCAGTTCCACGCCGGGCTGGGACACCACGAACTCGTCAATTGCGTCACCGATATCACCCACATACTTCCCTGTTGCCATGGCGGCAATACCGCACCACATGCTCTCCTCGGTGATGTCACTGAGCCGGCGATCGGCAGGATCTTCGGCAGTGGGGCCGCCAACAATGGTGGTCCTGGCCGAATCTGAATGCCAGCCCTCCACAATGGCGCCACCATCGATGGAGATCAGGTCACCGGCTTCCAGGACGCGGTTACCGGGGATGCCGTGTACCACCTCGTCGTTGACTGAGGTGCAGATGCTAGCCGGGAAGTCATGGTAGCCCAGGAAATTGGAGGTGGCCCCGGCCTTCTTCAATTCAGCGGCGAAGATGGCGTCCAGTTCACCCGTGGTCACACCCGGTGCCACGGCACCAATGGTGGTGTTCAGAGCTGCGTCCAGGATCAGCCCGCTGCGGTGCATGATGCGCATCTGGTCAATGGTCTTGTATTCAATTCTTTGCTGGCCAAACGCCATGAAAGAAGCCTTTCGATAAGAAAATAAATGAGGGCTCCTCCCCATAGTGCGGGAAGGAGCCCTCCGTCACAACCCCCGGCCTTGCGGCAAAGGCTGTCAATACTTAGGTGTTACTAGGCGGCTTCGCCCTTGACCTTGTTGATAGCGTCCATGATACGAGCCGTCACATCATCCATCTCGCCTAAACCGTCAACCTTGGCCAGAATGCCTCGCTCCGCATAGCGGGACACTACAACCTCTGTCTGCTCACGGTAAAGATCCAAGCGGTGACGGATAACAGCTTCAGTGTCATCGCTGCGCCCTGTTTCCACGGCGCGGCCTAACAGGCGCTTGACGAGTTCCTCGTCGTCGGCCGTCAATTGCACAACAACATCCAAGCTAGCCTCGGCAGCGCCCAGAATGTCATCCAGCTCGTCTACCTGGGGAGAGGTCCTCGGGTAGCCGTCCAAGAGGAAGCCTTCCGCAACGTCACTCTGCGCAAGCCGGTCACGAACCATCCGGTTGGTGACGCTGTCCGGGACAAAGTCACCATTGTCCATGTACTTCTTGGCCTCAATACCAAGGGGTGTTTCACCCTTGACGTTGGCGCGGAAAATATCACCAGTGGAAATCGCAACAATGCCGAGTACCCCGCAAATGCGATCAGCTTGTGTGCCTTTGCCAGAACCGGGAGGTCCAATAATCAGCATTCTTGTCATCGCAATAGCCCTTCGTAGTGGCGTTGTTGGAGTTGCGCATCAATCTGCTTCACAGTCTCCAAGCCAACACCAACCACAATGAGAATCGAGGTGCCGCCGAATGGGAAGTTCTGGTTTGCCCCCACCATGACCAAAGCGATCAGCGGGATCAGGGCCACAATACCCAGGTACATGGAGCCCGGGAGTGTGATGCGCGAAATAACGTACTGCAAGTAATCCTGTGTGGGGCGCCCCGCACGGATACCGGGAATGAATCCGCCATACTTCTTCATGTTGTCAGAGACTTCTTCAGGATCGAAGGTAATAGCCACGTAGAAGTAAGTGAACCCAATTGTCAGAAGGAAGTACATCAACATGTAGACCGGGTGGTCTCCTCTGGTGAGGTAATTGTTGATCCACTCAATCCAAGCCGGCGTATCAGTGCTGTTGGCCGGTGTGGCAAACTGCGCAATCAGGGACGGCAGGTACAGCATCGACGAGGCGAAGATAACCGGGATAACACCGGCCATGTTGACCTTGATCGGGATGTAGGTGCTAGTGCCACCCATGGTACGGCGGCCAACCATACGCTTGGCGTACTGCACGGGGATACGGCGCTGGGACTGCTCAACAAACACAACCAGTGCAACAACGAGAAGACCCACAACCATGACGGTCAAGAAGGTGCCCCAGCCCTGAGTCTTCAAGATGGCACCCAATGAGGTGGGGAACATGGCAGCAATGGCAACGAAGATCAACAGGGACATGCCGTTGCCGACACCCTTTTCGGTGACGAGCTCGCCCATCCACATGATCAAGCCTGAACCGGCCGTCAAGGTGATGATGAGCAGCAGAATCGTGATCAGGCTGTCATTGGGGATCAACGCACCGGGCGTGCCTGCAGCGCCGCAACCAGCGAAGAGCTGGCCAGAGCGGGCAAGAGTGACCAAGGTGGTGGCGTTGAGCAAACCAAGGGCAATGGTCAGATAGCGCGTGTACTGCGTGAGCTGACCCTGTCCCTGAGCACCTTCTTGGTGCAGTTCCTGGAAACGGGGGATCACTACGCGAAGAAGTTGAACGATGATGCTGGCCGTAATGTACGGCATGATTCCCAAAGCAAAAATGGAAACCTGAAGCAAGGCGCCGCCGCTGAACAAGTTCACAAGCTGGTAGATGCCCTGGCTCGTGTCAGCAGCATTCACGCACTGTTGGACGTTTCGGTAATCAATTCCGGGCGAGGGGATAAAAGCGCCCAAGCGGAAGATGGCAAGAATTCCCAGCGTGAACAACAACTTGCGTCGCAGATCAGGCGTGCGAAAGGCGCGGCCAAATGCGGTAAGCAAGCGTCCTCCTGACGTGTAGTGATGAATGTGGCCTCGTAGCTGAAGCCCAAGGAAAGAGTCTAGTGGGTGATCTGGCACGCACTGTAACTGTGACGGCAAATCTACCCATGTCGCGGACAGAACTAACCCGCACGCACTTAAACGAAAGACCCTTGGTGAGCGGAACATGAGCCCCGCCCACCAAGAGTCTAATCGCTAGATGTGCGCATTTGTGAACTTTTTACAGTTCGGTGGTGGTTCCACCTGCAGCAGTGATCTTCTCGATTGCGCTTGTGGAGAATGCGTGAGCGGAGATATCAACCTTGACGGTGATGTCACCGGTGCCCAGCACCTTCACGGGCTGGTTCTTGCGAACGGCACCCTTCTCAACGAGTGTCTCGACGGTGACAACGCCACCTTCGGGGAAGAGCTCGTTCAGCTTCTCCAGGTTTACAACCTGGAACTCGACGCGGAACGGGTTCTTGAAGCCACGCAGCTTGGGCAGACGCATGTGCAGCGGCAGCTGGCCGCCAGCAAAGCCGGCCTTGATCTGGTAGCGGGCCTTTGTACCCTTGGTACCACGGCCTGCGGTCTTACCCTTGGATCCTTCACCACGGCCAACACGGGTTTTAACCGTCTTGGCGCCGGGTGCGGGACGCAGGTGGTGGACCTTCAGTGCGTTCTGCTTTTCAACAGTCTCAGCAGTGTTCTTCTCAGCCACTTTTACTTCGCCTCCTCAACCTTGACAAGGTGCGGAACCGTGTTGATCATGCCAGCGGTCACTGCGTCAGCCGTACGAACGACAGAGTCGCCGATGTGCTTGAGGCCCAGTGAACGAAGGCAATCCTTCTGGTTCTGCTTGACGCCGATGACGCCCCTGATCTGAGTGATTTCCAGCTTCTTCTCAGAAGGCTGAATGTTCTTAGGTGTAGTCATTACAGACCCGCCTTTTGCATATTGCGCAACAGCACAGCCGGAGCAACTTCATCCAAAGGCAAGCCACGGCGAGCCGCAACTGCCTTGGGGTCTTCCAGGGACTTCAAAGCAGCAACAGTTGCGTGAACAATGTTGATGGCATTGGAGGAACCCAGTGACTTGGACAGAACATCGTGGATGCCTACGCATTCCAGGATGGCGCGAACCGGACCACCGGCAATAACACCGGTACCAGCTGCAGCCGGACGCAACATGACGACGCCGGCAGCGGCTTCACCCTGTACGCGGTGGGGAATGGTCTTGCCAACCATGGGTACGCGGAAGAAGGACTTCTTGGCTTCTTCAACACCCTTGGCAATAGCGGCAGGAACTTCCTTAGCCTTACCGTAGCCAACACCGATCATGCCGTTACCGTCACCGACGATCACGAGAGCGGTGAAGCTGAAGCGACGGCCACCCTTGACAACCTTGGCAACACGGTTGATGTTGACAACGCGCTCGATGAACTGGCTCTTTTCAGCCTCACGTCCACCATCGCGACCACGGCCACGGCCACCGTCGCGACCGCCTTCGCGGCCTCCACGAGCACCGTCGCGACCGCCACGGCCACGGGCGCTGTCTGCGCCTGCGGCTGTCTCAGTCTTCGCGGCACCGTCAGCTGCAGTAGCTTCTGACACAGTGTTCTCCTTGTTAATGTTTTCGGTCACAGTGCCAGCCCGCCTTCACGTGCGCCGTCAGCAATAGCTGCGACACGGCCGTGGTAGCGGTTACCGCCGCGGTCGAAGACAACAGCTTCGATGCCAGCAGCCTTGGCGCGCTCTGCAATAAGCTCGCCAATGCGCTTAGCCTTGGCGGTCTTGTCACCGTCAAATGCGCGCAGGTCTGCTTCCAGTGTCGAAGCCGACACCAGGGTCAGGCCCTGGGTGTCGTCGATGACCTGAACGAATACGTGGCGTGCTGAACGGTTAACTACCAGACGCGGACGTACGGTGGTGCCGCTGACGCGCTTACGTACACGCAGGTGGCGACGGCCGCGTGCTGCGGCCTTGGACTTTCCTCTTACGGATAGTGCCATGGTTACTTACCAGCCTTTCCGACCTTGCGGCGGATGATTTCGCCGGCGTAGCGTACGCCCTTACCCTTGTACGGGTCGGGCTTGCGCAGCTTGCGGATGTTGGCAGCAACTTCGCCCACCTGCTGCTTGTCAATGCCTGACACGGAGAGCTTAGTGGGGCTCTCAACTGCCAGTGTGATGCCAACGGGTGCCTCAATGACAACCGGGTGGCTAAAGCCCAGAGCGAACTCAAGGTTATTGCCCTTGGCAACTACGCGGTAACCGGTACCAACAATTTCCAGCTTCTTCTCGTAGCCTGCAGTGACACCAATGATCAGGTTGTCAATGAGGGTCCGAGAGAGGCCGTGGAGTGCACGTGAATCGCGCTCATCGTTGGGGCGGCTAACGGTGATGGTGTTCTCTTCGAGAGCAACCGTGATGGGGCTTGCAACAGTTAGCTGCAGTGCTCCCTTCGGGCCTTTAACGGAGACCAGGTTATCTTCAACCTTGACCTCTACGCCGGCAGGCACGGAGATGGGGAGACGTCCAATACGTGACATAAGTTCTTTCCCTTCTCTCTCTACTACCAGACGTAGGCGAGGACTTCCCCACCCACGCCCTTCTTGGCAGCCTGACGGTCGGTCAGCAGACCTGACGATGTCGACAAAATGGCGACACCCAGCCCACCCAAAACGTTGGGGAGGTTGGTGGACTTTGCGTAAACGCGCAGTCCGGGCTTGGAGATGCGGCGCAGGCCAGCGATTGAACGCTCGCGGCTGGGACCGTACTTCAAGTCGATGGTCAGCTTCTTGCCAACTTCGGCGTCTTCAACCTTCCACGCAGTAATGTAACCCTGCGCCTTGAGGATGTCGGCGATGTGGCCTTTAAGCTTGCTAAACGGCATGGACACGGTATCGTGGTGTGCCGAGTTTGCGTTGCGCAGACGCGTAAGCATGTCTGCGACAGGATCTGTCATTGTCATTTGGGCGCTTGCCCTTCCTCGTAACGGTTTCCTTCGCGATTCACTGGCGTTATGAAATCAGATTCCATGGCACCGGCGCCGCCGAACGGACCTTTTACGTAGATTATTTATCTTCGGATTTGAACGGGAAGCCGAGTGCTTTAAGCAGTGCACGGCCTTCGTCATCTGTCTTGGCTGTGGTGACGACTGTGATGTCCATACCGCGGGGGCGGTCAATGGAATCCTGGTCGATCTCGTGGAACATAACCTGCTCGGTCAAACCGAAGGTGTAGTTGCCGTTGCCGTCAAACTGCTTGCCACTGAGGCCGCGGAAGTCGCGGATACGGGGCAGTGCAAGAGTGACCAAACGGTCCAGGAATTCCCACATACGGTCTCCACGCAGAGTTGCGTGGCAACCAATCGGCATGCCTTCGCGCAGCTTGAACTGAGCGATTGACTTGCGCGCCTTGGAAACCTGGGGCTTCTGGCCGGTGATGGCGGTGAGGTCACGAACGGCGTGGTCAATGAGCTTGGAGTCCTTAGCGGCATCTCCAACACCCATGTTGACAACAACCTTGACCAGGCGCGGAACCTGGTTAACGTTCGAGTAGGTGAATTCCTCGATCAGGGCCGGCTTGATTTCCGCTGCGTAGCGGCTCTTCAAGCGAGGTGTGATCTTAGGTGTGTTCTCTGCTACTGCGGCGCTCATGGCAGATCCTTCCCTGAGGCCTTGGCAACGCGGATGCGTACTTCACGCTTGCGGCCATCGCGCTCAACGATTTCGGTGCGGTAGCCAACGCGAGTCGGCTTCTTCGTGGACGGGTCCACGAGTGCAACGTTGGAGATATGAATAGGTGCCTCGACGATTTCGATGCCACCAGTGTTGGTGCCACGTTCCGTCTGACCGGCTTTGGTGTGCTTCGTAACGCGGTTTACGCCCTCAACCAACACGCGGTTGGTTTCGGTGTATACCTTCAGGACCTTGCCCTGCTTGTTACGATCGCCGCCACGCTCAGCCTTGGCGCCTGTGATGACCTGAACCAGGTCACCCTTCTTGATCTTTGCCATAAGTTACAGCACCTCCGGAGCCAACGAGATGATCTTCATGAATTTCTTGTCACGAAGTTCACGGCCAACCGGGCCGAAGATACGGGTACCGCGGGGGTCCCCGTCAGCCTTGAGAATGACAGCTGCATTCTCATCGAACTTGATGTAGGAACCATCCGCACGGCGGCGTTCCTTCTTGGTACGAACGATGACAGCCTTGACGACGTCACCCTTCTTTACGTTTCCGCCGGGAATTGCATCCTTGACGGTGGCGACAATGGTGTCACCGATGCCTGCGTAGCGGCGCCCAGATCCACCGAGAACGCGGATGGTCAAGATTTCCTTGGCCCCCGTGTTGTCGGCGACCTTAAGCCGCGACTCCTGCTGAATCACTAGTATCTCCTGTTCGTCGCGCTGGTTCTTGGCCATAAACCATCTATGGATAAGCCTTGCGGAACGTATTGGTCGGGATGTCTCTGAACGTGCCTGGATTTTGCCAAAACACGCCTAAACACTTCATGCCAACTCCACTTTCCGTCCCGGTGAATTGCATGAAAATTCACGCACCGGATGGCAGTTTGTAGTGGCACGAGGCATTTACGAGGTAAATGCGCACCTATCTGTCTCAACCGAAAACGGCGGCACAGAAAAGGCGCAGCAATAAATAATCCTAGCACGACGGCGGAACCTCACGGTACGCTGGCAGCTCGCCAAAAGCGTTACCTCCCCCACATCTGCCGTACAGGTCCGCAGGCGTACGGGAGGAGCTTGTACTTTAAACAATGTTGGGCCCGTTGCCACAAGTGGCAACGGGCCCAACATTTAGTAATCAATCAACACAAGTGTTGAAAGGTTTACTTAGCCTTCTCGACGATCTCAACTAGGCGGAAACGCTTGGTTGCAGACAGCGGTCGGGTTTCGCTGATAATAACGAGGTCGCCGATGCCGGCGCTGTTCTCTTCATCATGAGCCTTGATCTTCTTGTTGCGGCGCAGAACCTTGCCGTAAAGCGCATGCTTTACACGGTCTTCGACCTCAACAACGATGGTCTTATCCATCTTGTCGGAGACAACGTAACCGCGCATCTTCTTGCGCTCGTTACGAACTGGCGTCTCAACGCCATTGTCAGTGTTGTTTACAGAATCGCTCACTTGGCGTCCTCCTCAGTCTTTTCAGCCTTCTTGGAGGCCTTCTTGGCGTCCTTGTCAGCCTTCTTGGAGGCCTTCTCCACGGGTGCAGCGGCAACCACGTCCGGGCGTATGCCCAGCTCGCGCTCACGCAGCACTGTGTAGATGCGGGCGATGTCACGCTTTACAACGCGCAAACGACCGTGGCTTTCCAGCTGACCGGTGGCCGACTGGAAGCGCAGGTTGAACAGTTCTTCCTTAGCCTTACGGAGTTCTTCGACAAGACGTGCATTGTCAAACCCGTCAAGCTGTGCAGGGGCAAGTTCCTTGGAACCAATTGACATCTCTACTCACCACCTTCGCGACGCACAATGCGTGCTTTCAACGGCAGCTTGTGGATTGCCAGGCGCAATGCCTCGCGTGCTACCTCTTCTGATACACCGGACAGTTCAAAAAGAACACGGCCGGGCTTGACGTTTGCGATCCACCACTCGGGTGAACCCTTACCGGAACCCATGCGGGTTTCAGCAGGCTTCTTCGTCAACGGACGGTCAGGGTAGATGTTGATCCACACTTTACCGCCACGCTTGATGTGACGAGTCATGGCGATACGAGCGGACTCGATCTGACGGTTGGTTACATATGCCGGGGAGAGAGCCTGAATGCCCCACTCACCGAATGAAACCGTGGTGCCGCCAGTAGCCTGACCCGAACGACCGGGGTGGTGCTGCTTACGATGCTTTACGCGACGTGGGATAAGCATTTACGCCTCTCCTCCTTCTACTACCGGAGCTGCAACCTCTGCAGCTACAGGAGCCTCAACCGCGGCAGCTGCCTCGGTGCGCTCAGGACGGTCGTTACGACGACGGTCGCCACCGGCGCGGGGACCGCGGGCTCCGCGGTCATCGCCGTCACGACGCGGGCCACGGCCACGAGCAGGAGCAGCAGCTGCCTGAGCAGCCAGTTCCTTGGACGTGACATCGCCCTTGTAGATCCAGACCTTGACACCAATACGGCCGAACACGGTCTTGGCTTCGAAGAAGCCGTAATCGATGTTGGCACGCAGGGTGTGCAGGGGCACACGACCTTCGCGGTAGAACTCGGTGCGTGACATTTCAGCGCCACCCAAGCGACCAGCACAAGCGACACGGATGCCCTTGACACTGCCGGTGCGCTGAGCGGACTGCATGGCCTTCTTCATCGCGCGGCGGAACGCCACACGGCTAGTCAGCTGCTCTGCGATGCCCTGGGCAACGAGCTGAGCATCAGCTTCCGGGTTCTTGACTTCCAAGATGTTCAGCTGAACCTGCTTGCCGGTGAGCTTTTCGAGCTCGCCGCGGATGCGGTCTGCTTCTGCTCCACGACGACCGATGACGATACCGGGGCGTGCGGTGTGGATATCCACACGTACACGGTCACGGGTTCGCTCAATCTCAACCTTGGAAATACCGGCGCGGTCCATGCCCGTGGACATGAGTGCGCGGATCTGGATGTCTTCTTTTACGAAGTCCTTGTAACGCTGGCCGGGCTTGTTACTGTCCGCGAACCAATGTGAACGGTGGTCCGTGGTGATCCCGAGACGGAAACCGTGCGGGTTTACTTTCTGTCCCACTTAGCGAGCCTCCTCTTTCTCGGGGGTAGCAACAACCACTGTGACGTGGCTGGTGCGCTTCTTGATCTGGAATGCACGGCCCTGTGCACGCGGCTGGAACCGCTTCATGGTGGGGCCATCATCAACGAAGATTTCGCGGATGTACAGATCATTTTCGTTGAACGCGATGCTGTCGCGATCTGCCAGAACGCGGGCGTTAGCCACTGCGGACTGGACTACCTTGAATACCGGTTCCGAAGCTGCCTGGGGGGCAAACTTCAAAATCGCCAATGCCTCATTCGCCTGCTTGCCACGAATCAGGTTGACGACGCGCCGGGCCTTCATAGGCGTTACGCGCAGATGACGCGCACTTGCCTTGGCTTCCATTGCTATCTCTCTCTCGTCTTAGCCGTATTGACAAGCGCCTAGCGGCGCTTGCCCTTACGGTCGTCCTTGACATGGCCGCGGAATGTCCGCGTGGCGGCGAATTCGCCGAGCTTGTGCCCGACCATCGACTCAGTAACAAACACGGGGATGTGCTTGCGACCGTCATGCACGGCGATCGTGTGACCCAACATATCGGGCACGATCATCGAGCGGCGGGACCAGGTCTTAATTACGTTCTTGGTACCCTTTTCGTTCTCCCGAGCTACCTTAACAAAGAGGTGCTGGTCAACGAAGGGACCCTTCTTCAGGCTACGTGGCATGTCTCCAGGCTCCTATCGCTTGTTCTTGCCAGTACGGCGGCGACGAACAATCAGCTTGTCGCTCTCTTTGTTGGGACGGCGGGTACGGCCTTCGCGCTTACCGTTCGGGTTGACCGGGTGACGTCCACCGGAGGTCTTACCTTCACCACCACCATGAGGGTGATCGACGGGGTTCATGACAACACCGCGGACGGTCGGGCGTACGCCCTTCCAGCGCATACGGCCAGCCTTACCCCAGTTGATGTTGGACTGCTCAGCGTTTCCAACTTCGCCGATGGTCGCGCGGCAGCGCGCATCAACGTTGCGGATTTCGCCGGAGGGCAGACGCAGCTGGGCGAACTTGCCTTCCTTGGCGACGAGCTGAACCGAGGCACCAGCTGAACGAGCCATCTTGGCTCCTCCTCCGGGACGCAGCTCCACAGCGTGGATAACAGTACCCACGGGGATGTTGCGCATCGGAAGGTTGTTGCCAGGCTTGATATCAGCAGCCGCACCGGCTTCTACGAAGTCGCCCTGGCTGAGCTTGTTCGGGGCGATGATGTAACGCTTGGTTCCATCAACGTAGTGCAGGAGCGCAATGCGTGCGGTGCGGTTGGGATCGTATTCGATCTCAGCAACGCGTGCGTTTACGCCGTCCTTATCGTGACGACGGAAGTCAATCAGGCGGTACTGGCGCTTGTGGCCACCACCCTTGTGACGAGTCGTGATGCGACCGGTGTTGTTACGGCCACCCTTTTTGGGCAGTGGACGGACCAGAGACTTCTCCGGCGTCGACCGCGTGATTTCTGTGAAGTCGGCAACGCTCGAGCCACGACGGCCCGGGGTTGTCGGCTTGTACTTACGGATTCCCATAGTTTATTTCCTCGTTAAAGTGGTCTCCGCTTATGAAAGCGGACCGCCGAAGATGTCAATCGTGCCCTCGCGGAGGGAGACAATGGCGCGCTTGGTGTTCTTGCGCTGTCCCCATCCGAACTTGGTGCGCTTACGCTTACCGGCCCGGTTGATGGTGTTGATCGAGTCGACCTTGACGGAGAAAATTTTCTCCACGGCCAGCTTGATCTCGGTCTTGTTTGAGCGGGGGTCAACCAGGAAGGTGTACTTACCTTCGTCGATCAAGCCATAGCTCTTTTCCGAAACGACAGGTGCAAGCACTACGTCGCGCGGATCCTTGATGGTAACGGCGCTCACTTGCCGTCCTCCTTAATGGTCTGGGCAGCTTCGCCGCCGGCCGGAACAAAGCCTGCGGCCTTGGCGTCCTCAGCTGTTGCAAACCAAACTTCAGCCTCAGTGGCGTCGTACCAGCGTGAACCAGGCACGTGGTACTTCATGGAGTCCTTGTTGCCCTTGATGGTGCCTTCGGCGTCATCTTCGGTGTCAACAGAAACCAGGTCTTCAACCAGCAGCATGCTTGAAGCAAAAGCTTCTGAAGCAGCGCGACCGGAGACGAAAACGTCGTAAGCAGCCTGTGTGAAGACAATGTCATCAGAGACAAGCACGTCGTAAGTGTTGAGCTGGTCAACGTACAAAACGTGCAGGTTGGTGATGTTGCGTACGCTCAATGCGGCAACGTCGTTGGCGCGCTCAATCACTACGAGCAAGTTCTTGCGCGTGGTGACGGATGCCAGCGTGGCCATTGCAACCTTGGTGGACGGCTTGGAGCCGGAAACCAATTCCGCAATAACGTGGATACGGCCGTTGCGTGCGCGGTCAGAGAGTGCGCCGCGCAAAGCTGCAGCCTTCATCTTCTTGGGCGTACGCTGGCTGTAATCGCGAGGAGTGGGACCGTGGACAACGCCACCGCCGGTCATGTGAGGGGCGCGGATTGAACCCTGACGGGCACGGCCGGTACCCTTCTGTGCGAACGGCTTGCGGCCAGCACCGGATACTTCGGCGCGGGTCTTGGTCTTGTGCGTACCCTGACGGGCAGCGGCAAGCTGAGCTACGACAACCTGGTGCAGCAAGGGCACGTTGGTCTGAACGTCGAAGATCTCTGCAGGCAGGTCAACTTTAACAGTAGCCATTTACTTATGCTCCCTTCACGGCGGTGCGTACGAATACGACCTGGCCGCGGGCGCCGGGGACAGCACCCTTGATCAGCAGCAGCGACTTCTCGGCGTCAACACCGTGAACCGTCAGGTTCATGGTGGTTACGCGCTCGGCACCCATACGGCCTGCCATGCGCATACCCTTGAAAACGCGGCCAGGGGTGGACGCGCCACCGATGGAACCGGGCTTACGGTGGTTCTTGTGAGCACCGTGTGATGCCGGGGCGCCGTGGAAGCCGTGACGCTTCATGACACCGGCGAAACCCTTACCCTTTGAAGTACCGACGACGTCGACCTTCTGGCCGGCTTCGAAGATCTCAACGGAGAGCTCCTGGCCGAGGGTGTAGGTGTCGGCGTCTGCAGTGCGCAGTTCAACGACGTGGCGGCGAGGGGTAACGCCAGCCTTTGCAAAGTGACCAGCCAGGGGCTTGGTAACCTTGCGGGGATCGATCTGGCCGTAGCCGATCTGGATCGCTACGTAGCCATCAACCTCTGCGTTGCGCAGCTGGGTGATGACGTTGGAGTCGGCCTGGACAACAGTTACGGGAACAAGCAAGTTGTTCTCATCCCAGACCTGGGTCATGCCGAGCTTCGTGCCCAGGATGCCCTTAGTGTTTCGGGTCGCGGTCATAGTTTCTCAGCACCTCCCTACAGTTTGATTTCGATGTTCACGTCGGCCGGCAGGTCGAGACGCATGAGCGAATCTACAGCCTTAGGCGTGGGATCAATGATGTCGATAAGACGCTTGTGCGTGCGCATTTCAAAGTGCTCGCGGCTGTCCTTGTACTTGTGAGGTGAACGAATTACGCAGTAAATGTTCTTCTCTGTGGGCAGCGGCACGGGGCCTACTACCGTTGCGCCTGCGCGCGTGACCGTCTCAACGATCTTCCGAGCTGAAACATCAATGACCTCGTGGTCATATGACTTCAGCCGGATGCGGATTTTTTGTCCCGCCATGGCGTCGTGACTCTCTTTCCTGTAACGAAGCAACCTGTAGAAGCGATGCTGTTGACGTAAACGCTGTTTACTTTTCCTGTTCAAATGTGGCATTCACAGCCACGCTCCCAACGAACTGAATCCGGATAAATCCGGGTTCCTCAATCCGTTGGAGCTCCGACCCCCGCGGTCGGGCGTGTCGCGAATAATTCGCGCACGTACCCACACCTTTTATGCGGAGGGCTTGTCATATGTGGGCTTTAGCTTGGACCCTGCGACGAGCATTATCTCGACCGGGACACGAAAAAGCACTTGAACAACTCAATAAGTATGCCGGATTATGGCGCTGAACGCCAATTGGGCCAACGCCGCGGCCAACAGCCGCACCTCTATCCTTTCCGTCTTTTCGGGCCTTGACGGCCATGAGATGCTTCAATCGTGAGCAAAGTCACCGATAGTTCCGGGGTGCCTACTCCCCCGGGCGGACTCTCCGTTTCAGAGATTCCCACCCGTCGCGTGGGCGGAAAGTGGATTTTTCTCTTCGCCCTGAGCTGGTTTGGGGTTTGGATTGCCCAATTGACACCGGTACAACTACTGCTGCCACTCCAGGTTGAGAAGTACCTCAACACCACGGACTGGGTGGCCAACGTCCTGGGGTTTGGTCTGATCTCCGGCGTTGCCGGCGCCTTTGCGCTCATTGCCTATCCGCTCACCGGCGCACTTTCTGACCGCACCACGTCCCGCTTCGGCCGGCGCCGCCCATGGATAGCCCTGGGAACACTGGGCTTTGCCGTATCCCTGGTGCTCCTGGGCTGGCAGACCTCGTTCCTTTCGATCGGGATCTGCTGGGTTGGGGCAAGCATCTTCTTCTGTGTCTTGACGGCCGCACTGACGGCTGCCATCTCTGATCAGGTGCCAGTGAATCAGCGGGGATACGTCTCAGGCTGGATCTCTGCACCGCAGGCCATAGGCATCATTGCCGGGCTGGTGCTGGTCATGGTCTTGGCGCTGAGTACCTTTGGCGGTTACGCCCTCATGGCGGGCCTGTTGGTGTGCCTCGGCTTGCCCTTCCTGCTGTTAATGCCCGACGCCGTCCTGCCGCCGGGGATTGTGCCGCCACTGACGCTGAGCTCACTCATGGGTGGTCTGTGGATCAGTCCACGTAAACATCCGGACTTCGGCTGGACCCTGTTGAGCCGCATCTTGGTGAACCTGGGCAACGCCTTTGGCACCAGCTTGCTGCTGTACTTCCTCATGTACGGACTCAAGGTGGCGGATGCACAGGGCTCGCTGATTCAGCTGACCCTCGTCTACATGGTCTTCGTGATTATCGCTTCGCTATGGTTGGGCAGGCTCTCAGACAAACTGGGCCGGCGGCGGGTTTTCATCTTCGGCTCGTCCGTGCTCCAGGCGGCGGCTGCACTGATCCTGGCTTTTGTCCCGACCATGGGGGCCGCCACTGTGGGTGCCGCCCTTTTGGGTCTGGGCTACGGCTGTTTTCTGTCGGTGGATCAGGCGCTGGCCACAGAAGTACTGCCGGACCAGCTCTCCCGCGGCAAAGACCTGGGCATCATGAACATCGCACTGACAGTCCCCCAGGCGTTCGCGCCCATGTTGGGCGCCCTGTTGGTCAGCGCCGTGGGCGGCTTCACCCTGCTGTTCGTGATTTCCGGAGTCACCGCATTGGCCGGAGCATGGGCCGTGGCTCAGGTCAGGGGTGTCAAATGATCGGAGCCCTTGACAGGCTCATCAGCTCAAACGCACATCACATCTGCGGGGGGCCCTGCTGTGGCGCTGGCAGGGGCCGCGCTGGAACGGGCGGCGCTGGCAGGGGCCGCGCTGAAGGGGGCTGCGCCGGCTGGGGCTGCGCTGAAGGGGGCTGCGCCGGCTGGGGCTGCGCTGGAATGGGGTGCTGGGGCTGCACCGGCTCACCAGCGTAGGCGGATGGCCACTGATCCGGGTGCTGCTCCACGTACGGTTCCGCCATCTCCTGTGGGCCCGCGTACTGCTGGCCCATGTACTGCTGGCCCACGTACTGCTGGCCCGCGCCGGGCATGCCAGCAGGCCCTCCCCCATTGGGGTTCAGGGGTGCCTCCGTTTTTGCGAGGGGCTTCTTACGGTTCAGTCGCCATATGGCGAGGGCTATCAGCGCCAGTGCCAGCAGCGCCAACAGGATGTATGTGAATCCTCGCAGATACCAGATCACAGCCGTTGCCACGCCTACCGCACCCCAAATGGTGAAGATGCGTTCATCGAGTGCCATGCCAACTGCCAACAGGGCCACGAACACCAGTAAGGAGATGACCTGCTGTAGCGTGTCACCGCTGACTATGGTCAGAAGACCGCCAAGGCTGGCCGCGACGGCCGCGACCATGAGCATGGTCTTGCCTCCCTGCAGTTCCTTGGCCCGGTAGCGAATCATGGCAAGGACGGCAAACGCCAATGCACACCACTGTACAAACCAGAACACACCTAAATCTATGTAGGTTGTGGAGGCCCAGAACCAGACCAAGGCAGAGGACAGCACAGCTGCATCCATGCCCAGTCGGCGCCGTCCAGTAGGTAGTTCAACACAGGCAAGCACGGCAACCCCGGTGAAGGCTGCTGCCCCGAGCAGAGATGTGGTCTCGTCTGTCACCGCCCAGAGGGCAAAAACTCCACCCCCACCGAGCGCCACCGCAATCAGTCCAGCCCTGTTTACCTGCGTGCTAGCGAGCAAACTCACCAAGACCATGGCCATGATGTACAGCGCTCCCAGAACAACCACAAAGCCAGCCAGCGCGGCGTATCCGGGCCGATCCACCAAATCCAATACCTGACTGCGGAACATGAACGCGGACAGGAGCACCATCAAAGATCCCGGCAGCGTCAGCCACGGCGTCTTCATGATGTGGGCGGCCACCACAAGTGCAGTCCCTGCCACCAGCCACATTGCGGCAAAAATCCCGGTGGCTGCCGCGCTATCCACCACGCAGGCAGTGGCCAGGAAGCAGCCGGTGGCAATCAACCAATACCAGCGCATCTGTTCAGTTTTCGGCTCAGTGACACACCGCCAAGCAATTGCGGCCACGCACAGAGCCAGCAGAATAAGGGCAGTGGCACCAGGCCACATCAGCGGTGCCAGCAGGACCGCGCCTCCCATGAGGGCAACAATGAGCAGATAAGCGGCGCCCCGTGCCTTCAAGCTCACTTGTGCAACCACGGCTGAGCCGGCCAGGGCAACAAGTTCCAACGCCACTACCCACCGTAGTGCGGTTCCCGGTGAATCGAAGCCGCGAGTTTGGAGCACATAGGCAACAGGCAACACCAGCAGGGCTGTCAGCAGCAACCACAAACCAGCCCGCAACAAGGCATCTTCCCCAACAGCCGTGTTGAAGCGCCCTCTGGTGTCCGCCATGGCCTGCAGTCCCAGTTGGAGCAGCAGCACCACTGTCAACACGAGAGTGACGACCACCGCATTGTCCGTCAGTTCCCTCACAACTTCGCCAACGAGCATGGTTACCGCAACCCGAGCCAGCAGGAAGTGTGATCCGCGAACCATTCTGGACCCGGCCTTGGCTGCCACAAGTGCCGAGGTAGCTGTCAGGATGCCCAGAACCATAACCGCAAGCGGGCGATCGGCCAAGGCGATCAAGGCGATAAGCCATAAGGCCACGGGTGCCGACCAGAGCACAGCGGGCATCTGTCTGCTTCGGATCGTGCCACAGGTTGCCAGCACTGCAAGCGCCGCAGTGGCCAGTACCACGGCGAGCCTGGCAGTCCACAAGCCAGGGCTCTCAGCAATGACCGCCACACCAACCAGCATCACGGCCGCAAGCAAAGTCACCAGAACATCTGCGCAGAGTCCGCTCACTGCCCGTCCGCGCACGGCAACCACTGACAGGATCAGTATCTGGGGCACCAAAGCCAGCAGCAGAAAAGTCCCAAGCCCCACAGCAGTTCCGAAGATGGTGGTTGCAGGATTGTTTTCCTGCCATAACTGGTACAGCGCTATTGCCATCAGGAGCGAAACGGCTCTGGCGCCCCACCAATAAACCCAGCGGTGCAAGGTCTTTTCTTGGCGGCGCAGCAGGAAGCCCCCCACCAGCAGATAGACCAGCGCTGCGCCCCACGCCACGCTGGCACCAGCCGCGTCAAAGACCGGTCCTGTGCCCAGCGCAACAATAAAAAGGTACGACGGCGCGATGATCTCTGCGCGCGAGAATCCTCTGGTGCGGGGCAGCTTGACGAGTGAGAATACTACCGTGGCCAGACCCATGGCGAGGGCGGAAACAAGGAACTCCCAACGCAGCAATGGCAGCGTGGTGATTCCCGGGAAGGCGGGGCTATTTTGGCCCACATAGGTGACCGATAGCAGGATCACAAGAGCTGTTCCTGCTGTTGCCCAGGCGGCCGCCGAGTAGTTGGTGACGGAATTCGCTGCACCGAACTTGGCCAACATTGCATCAGCTAGCAACTGCAGAGCGCAAATGACACCCATGACTGCCAAGATCAGATGGACCTTACCGGGTTGCGCCGGAATGAAGTGGGCAAGGGTTGCTGCGGCCAGTGCACTCACCAGCACACGCGCAATGTTGAGCATGATGTGGCCCGTGGTGGTCCCTCGTGCCGCACGGTACCGCAACAGGGAGTAGATCAACCCAATGGACAGAAGCACCATCGCGTCCGCTGCGGACAGGAACAGCCAGCACAGCAAGGTCGCTGTCGCTGCCGGTAACGGCAGCCACTCCCCCTTCGGCAGGAAGATGGGCACCACTGCCATGGTTGCCACAAGTCCGACGGCGAGCCCCAGCGCGGCGAATGGCCATTGGCCGGTAGTGGTACTCCAGGGTGCAGCCAGCCCAGCCGTCCATGCGGCCGAGCTCACCGCCAGAACTACGGCGCTGGTGAGCACATCCCCGTCCACCCAGGCGCCGCGTCCCAAGTAGGCCGTGAGGCGGTCTCGGCTATAAGCAATGGTCAAAATCTGAACCGCCAGCACCACGGTGAAAGACGCGGCTGCCCAAACAAATTCCGGTTGGATGAGCCACCCAATGAAGGGCGCTGCCAAGGTCGCGGACAGCCTCAGGCCCAAGTAGTTCCACGGGCGCAGCGCAGGGGTGGCGACTACACACATGACCGCATAGAAGATAACCCCGGCAACCAGGACAAGCGTGTGGTCAAAAGCGTTCAAGGCCAGCGAAAAGATGAGCGAACCAAGCAAACCTGCGGGGGCAAACCAAGGGCCGAGATCTGAGAGCGGTTTGGCATACAAGCCAGGCTCGGAGCCCCTGTTCTGCAATAGGTACCCGGCAAGGGACAGCAGTGCAGAAAAGACAATGAGTGCCGCGAAATACCAGGCCAAGGCTGCCCCGAGTACGGCCACGGAAGACCATGCGGTGGAGAGCAGGAAGGCGAGGGAAAGGTACACCACCAACCGGCTTTGCAGGCGCACAGCAGCCACAGCGTAGGCCACGGTTCCGATGAGGGAGGTCGCCAACCACACTGCGGGCCCATCCGGGAATCCCAAGTTGTACGTAGCCAGACCTGCGAAGGGGATGATCGCCAACGCCGTGCCGGCAAACGCCACGGCAGCAGGCTTGAGACGGGGCACTTTGGCGTGCAGTAGTAAACCAGCGCCATAGAAAAGTATTGTGGCGAGCCAAACCCCCACCAACCGCACTGGCACCGGCTGGCTGCTGCCAACAAACAAGGCAGCTGCAGCCACCATCAGCAAACTGGCAACGTACAAGGTGATGTTGATGTTCTGAACTTCGCGCTTGCGCTTGCGCTCCGCGGCTACTGCCGGGTCCTGGACAACGGGTTTGGCTACCTGCTGCAGTGGTGGCAGCGACCGTGGCACCGTGCGTGGCATGACATTAGGTGGTGGCAAGTTATTAGGTGGTGGCATGGCATTGCGCGGAGGCAGGGGGGCCGCCGTGGGGTTCACAGGGGGCATGAGCACTGGCGCCGAAGCGGGACCGGACGGCCCAGCCTGGGCAGCAAGCGCATCGCGCCAACCGGCCAGATGCCCCTCCAAGTATCCGCGACCATAGGCTTCCTGCACGACGGATAGAACCGACGGCGGCACCTTACCTTCTGGCTCCTGCTGCTGATGCATACTGCTCCCTCGTGGCTGTGAGCTCCCATCCTAAATCAAGAACAAGGCACTAACAGCACTTAATACATCAAGTGGACATAACGGCCCGTGCTCTAAATCTTCTGCAGTTCGGCAATAAGTTCAGCATTACCGCATGCCGCTGCGAAGGCAGTGATCCGCCGTTCAATTTCCCGGCCCAACAACCACACTCCCACAGGATGAGTCAACCATCGCAGCCACCCTGGCTTGCAGGAAAAGGTGTACTTCCAAACCAGCCTGGTTCCGCCGTCGCACTCGCTAAAGCGCCAGCCGCCACCAAATTGGGCGAAGAACCACGGGCCGGAGACCATCTTCATGCCGACGTTCCGCCCGGGGACGTAAGAGACATATTCGCTGACCATGAGCAGGCCCATCCGTGACCTGGTCCGGGTGCGCACCCCCTTGCCGGCCTTGGTGGCACCATCTTGAAAATGTTGTGAATGAATAAACGGATCCCATTTCCGCCGGAACTCACCTGTGGTTTGAGACAATTCGAAGGCGCTGGCGGGATCCAGCAGCACCGTACGTTCGGCAACTACTTGCGGCATGGGCTTACTCTTCCTGAAGTGCGGAGAACGTCATCGCGGAGGGGTGCTGCCGTCCCGTTTCAGCGGGCCCCCAGCACGGATTAGGCCCATTGTTCCACCAATGGCCGGTCCATGCGCCAAGGCAGGAACTTCGCGCCCAGGTTCGACGCCGGATTCTCGCCCACAAAGGCCAACTCCACCTTCCACGGGTGCATGCGGCCGTCGGAAAACCCTCCACTAGCCCGTTCACAGGTGACAATGCCGTGCTTTTTTGTGGCGATGCCTTGCTTGCTCATAGCCATTGGGCCAGCCTATAGTCCTATCAGCTGGCTACCATGGGGAATACTCCCCATCGAAAGTTCCACCGCTGGCCTCTACGCTGGGCTGAAGAACACATGGCTATTGGCCATATCCCCTCCATGCATCCATTGAACGGACAGCCATGAACGAGTTCATGCTCGGCGCAGACCCGGAAGAGCTCCGGGCATTGGCCACGCTCTTCCAAAAGCACTCGGCAGCATTGGATCAAACCTCCAATGATCTAAACCCCACCATCATGCGGGCCCGCTGGAACGGCCCTGACGCACAGCGTTTCCGTCAGGACTGGACGTCGCGGCTGCGGCCTCAGATCAAGTCGGCCAGCACCATGTTTACTGAAACCTCAGAAAAGTTGCAGGCTCAGGCCCAGGAGCAGGAGAATGCTTCCTCGGAAGGCAGCCTAGGCGGCGGGAACACTCTGGGCTACGAGGCTGAAGAAACTGGCGGCGGGACTTCTGCGAACCAGCAAGCCCTTGAGAACATTGGCACCCGCACAGATCAGGAAGTTCGCCTCTGGTGGGCGGACCTGAGCGATGCGGAAAAGACCACGCTGCTGCATTCCAGCGATGAGTTCGGAATTCCCAACGCATACCGTCTCGCCGCGTTAGAAGACAAACTCCCCCGTGAAGACCAAGATCGCATCCGTGAATACCTTGTTGAGTCGGCCAAGGGCTCCATCCCCATGTACTCACAGTCAGACAAAATTGGTGTGGATGGCCAGATCGCTTGGGTGCACGGCGGCGCCCACCTCTCGAGCAAGATCACACAAAACGCTGACGGCTCGGTAAAACTCACCCTTGCAGGGGACATCAGTGGTGGCGCCAACACACCCAGCACCAAGGCTGGCGCTGATGTGACACTGAGCGGCGAGCTTTCAAGGACCTATAAGTTCAATTCCTTGGAGGAGGCGCTTGCCGCTCGCGCACAAATGCTCAATGAACTGCCTCCGGACAGTTTTTCACGGGCATCGGATGCCATCACAAACCCTGGTGAGTACATCGAAAAGACCCTGGATGCAGCGGCGAATGGCCATGGCTCCACTGACGAGTACACAAGCCGAAAGGGCACACTTTCAGTTGGCGCAAAAGTAGATGTTTCTGCCGACGTCTCGGCAGAAGCGAAGCTTTCGCTCGCCTACGAACAGAATCTTAGCGATGGTACTGCCACAGCCAGTGCAACAGCCTCAGTGAAGGCACAGCTTGATCTGGGCGACGGGATGAAGTTTGGCGGAAATGGGGAAGCCGGGGTCACCCTGAGCATGGACAAAGACGGCGACATCAACAAGATGACAATCAATCTGAAGGGAACCATTGAAGGCTCAGCCAAGGTTCAGGACAATCCAAATATCCAAGATCCCCTAGCGGAACTGTTCGGCCCGAAACCTCCGTCTGAAGGACCCAGTGCCAAGTCCAGTGTAGGAATCCAAGGAACGGTGCGTATGGAGCTGCAGAACACAGCCCAGAACCAACATCTCATCGATAGTTACCTGAGCAACATCGCCTCGGGCAACAATCTTGCGGCAGCTGGCGATCTAGAAAACATCTACCGCGCATCAGGTGTGACACTCCAAGCAAATTCAGTTGTCTCCACAGAAAGCAATCTGGTTGACTTTAACAGCGGAGTTGCCTCGCTGAAAGTTGGTGGCAGCTCCGAAACGACCATCAACGCTGGTACGTTACACAAGGCTCCTTATGGCGGAAACTATAAGATCATCACGGGCCAGAACCTTGCTGGAACCATGAGGTAACACCATTGAACATACTTTGTCCTAACCATCTGAGAGGCCCCAAACCATGAGCCAACCATTCGATACCGGGCTGGGCCTGACACTTGTCCTGCCCGATGGGGCACAAGCCATCGAGGTCTCAAGCGCAGGACCTGCCAGCCGCCAGTTCAGTCTGGTGCGTGGGGAGGTAATTTCCGTGGTCCGTGATGACGGGGCAGCTTTAGAATTCCCAGATCTTCTGGCATGGGCGCAAGGCATGGCTCAGCACTATGTTCAGGACTTCGACGCCGTTGAAGAGGCTCAGGGCACTATCTCAAGTGACGGTAAGCAAAGTTACGCCTACGCGGTCACCTTCAAGGATGCCAACGGAGTCCCCCGCAGGGCCACGTTGATCGCCACGTTGCTCGCGGGCGGGCTTTTTGCAGGTATCACGTTGCTGGCTATCAACGCCGGCCAGGGACTGGATACTGAGCTGGTACAGGAGCTGGTGGATGGCTTGGCTCGGAGCGCAGGCTAAGACTCCACCCACGACACCGGTACCAACCTTGGTGCCGGTGTTTTTTGTGCCCACTCGCCCAAGGCGACAATGACGCACAGAAGACCTCACGCCGTCGTGCCTGCATCTTTTAACACAAAGAAGGACCCCAGCCGAAGCTGGGGCCCTTCTTCAAAGATCTAAGTTAGTCAGAGACTACTTGATGATCTTGGTGACACGACCTGAACCAACGGTGCGGCCGCCTTCGCGGATAGCGAAGCCGAGGCCCTCTTCCATGGCGATCGGCTGGATCAGCGCGACAGTCATTTCGGTGTTGTCGCCAGGCATAACCATTTCCGTGCCCTCAGGCAGGGTGATGACGCCGGTAACATCCGTGGTGCGGAAGTAGAACTGCGGGCGGTAGTTGGAGTAGAACGGGTTGTGACGCCCGCCCTCATCCTTGGCCAAGATGTAGACGTTGGCTTCGAAATCGGTGTGCGGGGTAATGGAACCCGGCTTGACGATAACCTGGCCACGCTCTACGTCTTCGCGCTTGATACCGCGGAGAAGCAGACCACAGTTCTCGCCGGCCCAAGCCTCGTCGAGCTGCTTGTGGAACATTTCGATACCGGTAACCGTGGTCTTCTGGACCGGACGGATTCCGACAATCTCAATTTCAGAGTTGATCTTGAGGGTTCCACGCTCGGCGCGGCCCGTAACAACGGTTCCACGGCCAGTGATGGTGAAGACATCTTCAACCGGCATCAAGAACGGCTTGTCCTTGTCGCGGATGGGGTCAGGAACGTGGTTGTCAACGGCTTCCATCAGGTCCTCAACGGACTTGACCCAAACCGGGTCGCCTTCCAGAGCCTTCAGGCCGGAAACGCGCACAACGGGTGCCTCGTCGCCGTCGAAGCCCTGTGAGGAGAGAAGTTCGCGAACTTCCATTTCGACCAAGTCGAGGAGTTCTTCGTCATCAACCATGTCGGACTTGTTCAGTGCAACCAGCAGGTAGGGGACACCAACCTGGCGGGCCAACAGAACGTGCTCGCGAGTCTGGGCCATCGGGCCGTCAGTCGCAGCAACCACCAGGATAGCGCCGTCCATCTGCGCAGCACCGGTGATCATGTTCTTGATGTAGTCAGCGTGACCGGGGGCGTCTACGTGTGCGTAGTGGCGCTTCTCGGTCTGGTACTCAACGTGCGAGATGTTGATCGTGATACCGCGCTGCTTCTCCTCGGGAGCCGAGTCGATAGTAGCGAAGTCACGCTGCTCGTTAAGATCGGGGTACTTGTCGTACAGTACCTTGGAAATGGCAGCCGTCAACGTGGTCTTACCATGGTCAACGTGACCGATGGTGCCGATGTTAACGTGCGGCTTGGTCCGCTCGAACTTTGCCTTTGCCACGGGGTCCTCCTAGAACGTTTTCAGATGGCTTACTCTCAGCGACGCTTTTCGTCACTGAAACCGTAGTAAGTCTACTGGGGGCTTTTTATGTTTAAGAAATTACTGATTGCTGGCGTCTGTCCCAGCTTAGGGCTGGAACAGACGCCGTGCAAAAGTGCGACTACTCGCCGCGGGCCTTCTGGATGATCTCGTCGGCAACTGCCTTCGGAACCTCAGAGTAGCTATCGAACTTCATCGAGTACACTGCGCGACCCTGGGTCTTTGAACGCAAGTCACCGATGTAACCGAACATGCCGGACAAGGGGACAAGAGCCTTGATGACCTTGACACCGCTTGCGTCCTCCATGGACTGCATCTGTCCACGACGTGAGTTGATGTCACCGATTACTTCACCCATGTATTCCTCAGGGGTGCGGACTTCAACTTCCATCAGCGGTTCGAGCAGAACCGGGTTGGCCAACCGAGCGGCTTCCTTGAACGCCATGCGACCGGCGATCTTGAAGGCCATTTCGGAAGAGTCAACATCGTGTGACGCGCCGTCAAGCAGCGTGGCCTTGATGCCAACCATCGGGTAGCCGGCCAGCACGCCGTCAGGCAGTGCGGACTGGATGCCCTGGTCAACGCTGGGGATGTACTCGCGGGGAACACGGCCACCAGTGACCTTGTTCTCGAAGGAGTACATTTCGCCATCGTGCGTATCCAGCGGCTCAATGGCAATCTGGATCTTAGCGAACTGCCCTGAACCACCGGTCTGCTTCTTGTGCGTGTAGTCATGCTTGACTACGGCGCGCTTGATGGTTTCGCGGTAAGCAACCTGCGGCTTGCCAACGTTAGCTTCAACGTTGAATTCGCGACGCATGCGGTCCACCAGGATATCCAGGTGAAGCTCCCCCATGCCGCCAATTTCGGTCTGGCCGGTGTCTTCGTTGAGGGTAACGGTGAACGTCGGGTCCTCAGCGGAGAGCTTCTGGATAGCAGTGGAGAGCTTCTCCTGGTCACCCTTGGTCTTCGGCTCGATGGCAACGAAGATCACGGGCTCGGGGAAGGTCATCGACTCAAGTACTACCGGGTTGGCCGGATCGCACAAGGTGTCACCGGTGGTGGTGTCCTTGAGGCCAATCACAGCGTAGATGTGGCCTGCATGGACCTCGTCTACCGGCATTTCCTTGTTGGCGTGCATCTGGAAGAGCTTGCCAATGCGTTCCTTCTTCTGCTTCGTTGAGTTCAGCAGCTGAGTACCGGGAGTTGCCTTGCCGGAGTACACGCGGATGAAGTTCAACTGACCGAAGAACGGGTGCGTTGCGATCTTGAAGGCGAGAGCCGAGAACGGCTCGTCTTCACTCGGCTCGCGCTTGATCTCGATTTCCTCGTTGCGGGGATCGTGACCGATCATCGCACCAACGTCCAACGGGTTCGGCAGGAAGTCGATGACAGCATCGAGCATGGGCTGAACGCCGCGGTTCTTGAAAGCTGAACCACAGAAGACCGGGTAGATCTCGGAGTTCACAGTCAGCTTGCGAATGCCAGCCTTCAGTTCCTCAATGCTGGGCTCTATGCCCTCGAGGTACTTCTCCATGAGTTCTTCGGAGGCCTCGGCAGCAGCCTCTACGAGGGCGGCACGGTACTCTTCAGCCTTTTCCTGCAGATCCGCGGGGATCTCCTGGATTTCGTAGTTGGCACCCATGGTGACGTCACCCTTGGAGTCGCCAGCCCAAACGAAGGCCTTCATGGTCAGCAGATCGACGACGCCAACGAATTCGCTTTCAGCACCGATAGGCAGCTGCATAACGAGGGGCTTGGCACCCAAGCGGTTGATGATGGTGTCTACCGTGAAGTAGAAATCAGCACCGAGCTTGTCCATCTTGTTGACGAAGCAGATACGCGGAACGTTGTACTTGTCAGCCTGGCGCCAAACAGTCTCAGACTGCGGCTCTACGCCTTCCTTGCCGTCAAAAACAGCAACTGCGCCGTCGAGCACGCGAAGTGAGCGCTCAACCTCAACAGTGAAGTCAACGTGGCCGGGTGTGTCAATGATGTTGATCTGGTTGTTGTTCCAGAAGCAGGTCACGGCGGCGCTCGTGATGGTGATGCCGCGTTCCTTTTCCTGTTCCATCCAGTCAGTCGTCGATGCACCGTCGTGCGTTTCGCCGAGCTTGTGGTTCACACCCGTGTAGAACAGGATGCGCTCAGTTGTAGTGGTCTTGCCAGCATCAATGTGGGCCATGATGCCGATGTTGCGGACCTTGTTAAGGTCTGTAAGCACGTCCTGTGCCACGGTTTCTCCCTTATCTAGAGATGAGCTCGAAGGTTGCTGGCGGGGTTACCGCCAGCAACCTGAAGGCTCTAGTTACCAGCGGTAATGGGCGAAGGCCTTGTTGGACTCAGCCATCTTGTGGGTATCTTCGCGACGCTTGACAGCAGCACCAAGGCCATTGGAGGCATCCAGAACTTCGTTGCGCAAACGCTCGGTCATGGTCTTCTCGCGGCGAGCCTTCGAGTAACCAACCAACCAGCGCAAAGCCAAAGCGGTCTGACGACCCGGCTTAACTTCAACCGGAACCTGGTAGGTGGCGCCACCAACACGGCGGGACTTGACCTCAAGGCTGGGCTTGATGTTCTCCATGGCCTTCTTCAAGGCAACTACGGGATCAGCACCGGTCTTTTCACGTACACCCTCAAGTGCGCCGTAAACGATGCGCTCTGCGGTGGACTTCTTACCGTCAACCAGAACCTTGTTGATCAGCTGAGTGACCAAAGGGGAACCGTATACGGGATCTACTACTAGCGGCCGCTTGGGGGCCGGACCCTTGCGAGGCATATTACTTCTTCTCCATCTTTGCACCGTAGCGGCTACGTGCCTGCTTGCGGTTCTTAACGCCCTGGGTATCCAGTGCGCCGCGGACGATCTTGTAACGAACACCGGGAAGGTCCTTAACACGGCCTCCACGGACGAGCACGATGGAGTGCTCCTGAAGGTTGTGGCCTACACCGGGGATGTAAGCGGTAACTTCCACGCCGCCGTTGAGGCGCACACGTGCAACCTTACGCAGAGCCGAGTTCGGCTTCTTCGGGGTGGTTGTGTAAACGCGCGTGCAAACGCCGCGACGCATGGGGCTGCCCTTAAGTGCGGGAGCCTTGGTCTTCGTGACCTTGGGTGTCCGGCCCTTTCGGACCAGCTGGTTAATCGTAGGCACTTTCGTGTTCTCCGTTGTTTTCTCGAGTGGATTCTCGTGTTGCCGGCCCCGCTGATCAAAATGAATCGACCTACGGGGAAAGCCTTTTACTGGTAGTCGCAGACTTGGCGACTTCACAGCGCCTAGGCATGCAAAAATGTGGCATTCGCTGTACAAGAACCGTACAACCCGGACCCGCATCCACTTTCCGAAGAAAATTGACGCCCTTATCCACTGCCACACTAACAATTACTCACTACGTTAGCACTACATTGCCCCAGCACTGAAATCGAGGTCAACTCATGCTTGACACATGCACTGCACAAGCGCATTGTACTAATTACCCCGCGACTCTAAAAGCTGGCCTGTGGGCTGGCGGAGCCCCTCATGCGGAGTGGGATGTTGTCGAATTGCGGTGCGTCATGGCGGATACGGATTTAGTTCTTGAGGGTGGCGGAGTCAAGGGCTCCAGCCTTGTCGGGGCGGTGACGGCCTTGGCAGCACACAGTGACCCTTACACTTTCCACCGGATTGCGGGCACCTCCGCAGGGGCCATCGTGGCCGCTTTTCTGGCGTCAGGAATGACACCGGCACAGGTGAAGAACGTCATGGAGTCGTTGGATTTTGCCAAGTTTGAGGACAAGCAGGGTTTCCTAGAGCACATCCCCGGTATTGGGCCGGCCACCGGCCTGTTCTTGCACGAGGGCTTGTTCGTTGGTGGCTTCATGCACGACTGGATCGCCGAAACACTGGCCGCTCAGGGCGTCCAAACCTGGGCGGATTTGAGGGATGACGATCCTGGCAGCGCGCTTCCGCCTGAACAGCGATACAAGCTGGTTGTCATAGTTTCAGACGTTTCACGCGGCATCATGCTGCGCCTACCTTGGGACTACCAGCCGCTTCTGGGGATGGACCCGGACACCATACCGGTGGCGGACGCCATTAGGGCTTCCGCGTCCATCCCCTTTTTCTTCCGCCCTTGGAAGATGCAGGCCGATCCAACTCTCACAGGTCACGACCACATTGTTTGTGCCGACGGTGGGCTGCTGTCCAATTTCCCCATGGCCATCTTTGATCGAAATGACGGGAAGCAGTCACGCTGGCCAACCATCGGCGTCAAACTTTCTGGCCAGAGAACTATTCGCACCACAGACTGGAGTCCTGACAACACCAACGTGGCGCTGGCCAAGTCATTGCTAGCGACCATGATGAGTGCCCACGACAACGCCTACGTGAACAATCCCCAAGCAAGTTCGCGCACCATTTTTGTCAACACCACCCCTTATCAGGCCACCGACTTCCGCCTCTCCCCCGCAGACAAAAGCACCATGTTTGGCCGGGGGATGAGCAGCGGTCAGAAATTCCTGACCACCTGGGACTGGGATAAGTGGAAGTCCGGCGACTACAGCTTGGGCTAGCGCAGGAGCGTTCCTGAAATAACACCCTAAAGTGAGGGAGCCTTGTTAAAGCACGACGGCGGTGAGTCACATTTGCAAGGTGACTCACCGCCCGGTCGTTGCCTCCCAAACTTCGCAAGCTCAGTTCGGGTCCTTCGGCAACTCCCTTAGCGCACTATCGGCATGTCAGCCGGAGAAGTTGGTACCGAGATCGTAGTCATCCAAGGGGATGGCACGGAACTCGTTGCCCAAATCTCCTACGCCGCCCACGTAGTCAAAGTCGCTGAATGCGCTCGGACCGGTGAACAGATTGGCCTTGGCCTCTTCCGTGGGCTCCACCGTGACGTTGGTGTAGCGCGGAAGGCCGGTGCCGGCAGGGATCAACTTACCGATAATCACGTTCTCCTTCAGACCCAACAACGGATCCGACTTCCCTTCCATGGCCGCCTGCGTCAGAACGCGAGTGGTCTCCTGGAAGGATGCGGCGGAGAGCCATGATTCGGTAGCCAAGGAAGCCTTGGTGATACCCATCAGCTCGTTACGACCTGATGCCGGCTTCTTGCCCTCGGACACGACGCGACGGTTTTCCGTCTCGAAGCGGCCACGCTCGGCAAGCTCACCGGGCAGCAGCTTCGAGTCACCGGACTCGATGACCGTTACGCGGCGCAGCATCTGGCGGACAATAACCTCGACGTGCTTGTCGTGGATACCCACACCCTGGCTGCGGTAAACGCCCTGAACTTCCTCAACGAGGTGCTTCTGAGCGGCACGCGGACCGAGGATACGCAGAACCTGCTTGGGGTCAACAGCACCCACAATCAGCTTCTGGCCAACTTCAACATGCTCGCCGTCAGCAACCTGCAGGCGTGCGCGTCGCAGTACCGGGTAGGCGATCTCTTCAGTGCCGTCGTCCGGTGTGAGGATCAGACGCATCGTCTTTTCGGACTCATCAATGTTGATGCGGCCGGCAGCTTCTGCGATCGGAGCCACACCCTTGGGGGTACGTGCTTCGAAGAGCTCCTGAATACGGGGCAGACCCTGGGTGATGTCCTCGCCACGGCTGGCCGAAACAGCACCACCGGTGTGGAAGGTACGCATGGTCAGCTGAGTACCGGGCTCACCAATGGACTGAGCGGCAATAATACCGACAGCCTCACCAATGTCCACGGTCTTGCCCGTGGCCAAGGAACGGCCGTAGCAAAGGGCGCAGGTACCAACAGTTGACTCACAGGTGAGCACTGAACGGACCTTGATCTCTTCAATGCCTGCTGCGAACAGCTTGGCAATGAGGACATCTCCAACATCGTCCCCGGCCTCGGCCAGGACAGCACCGGATGCGTCCACTACTTCGGCAGCCAAGGTACGGGCGTAAACGCTGTTCTCGACTTCCTCGTGCAGTACGATCTCACCCATGGAATCAACCACTGCGATGGGCAGGGTCAGGCCACGCTCAGTGCCACAATCGTCTTCGCGAACGATGACATCCTGTGAAACGTCAACCAGACGGCGCGTCAGGTAACCGGAGTTAGCGGTACGCAGAGCGGTATCAGCCAGACCCTTACGGGCACCGTGTGTGGCGATGAAGTATTCCAGAACCGACAGGCCCTCACGGTAGGAGGACTTGATGGGACGGGGAATAATTTCACCCTTAGGGTTGGCCACCAGGCCACGGATACCGGCAATCTGGCGAACCTGCATCCAGTTACCACGGGCACCGGAGGAAACCATACGGTTGATCGTGTTGGATGCGGCGAACGAGTCACGCATAACGTCTGCGATCTCGTTGGTTGCCTGGTTCCAGATGTCGATGAGCTCCTGGCGGCGCTCGTCGTCAGCGATCAGACCCTTGTCATACTGAGCCTGGACCTTGGCGGCCTTGACCTCGTAGCTCTCCAAGATAGCCGGCTTCGCAGCAGGGACCTCAATGTCGGAGATGGCAACGGTGATTCCTGATCGGGTTGCCCAGTAGAAACCGGCATCCTTCAAGTTATCCAGTGTTGCTGCCACAACAACCTTGGGGTACCGCTCGGCGAGGTCGTTGACGATCTCGGAGAGCTGGCCCTTATCTGCCACTGCTTCCACCCAGGGGTAGTCAGCAGGCAGGGTGTCGTTGAAGAGCACCTGTCCCAGTGAGGTATCGATGATGGCACTACCGCCAGCTTCGAAGCCTTCCGGGCCCTTGCGCTCGGCACCGGGGATAAAGTCTTCCAGGCGGATCTTGACCTGTGAGTTCAAGTGCAACTCACCGGCGTCGAACGCCATGACAGCTTCAGCCGCGGTGGAGAACACACGGCCTTCGCCCACTGAACCCTCACGCTTGGTGGTCAAGTGGTACAGGCCAATGATCATATCCTGCGAAGGCAGAGTCACCGGACGGCCATCTGAAGGCTTCAAAATGTTGTTCGAGGACAGCATCAAGATGCGAGCTTCGGCCTGAGCCTCGGGGCTCAGCGGCAGGTGAACTGCCATCTGGTCGCCGTCGAAGTCAGCGTTGAAGGCGCCACAAACCAGCGGGTGAAGCTGAATTGCCTTACCTTCAACAAGCTGGGGCTCGAACGCCTGGATACCCAAACGGTGCAGGGTTGGTGCACGGTTCAGCAGAACCGGGTGCTCGGTGATGATCTCTTCGAGAACATCCCACACCTGGGGACGGAAACGCTCCACCATGCGCTTGGCGCTCTTGATGTTCTGTGCATGGTTGAGGTCAACCAAGCGCTTCATCACGAACGGCTTGAAGAGCTCCAACGCCATCTGCTTGGGCAGACCACACTGGTGCAGCTTCAGCTGCGGGCCAACCACAATGACCGAACGGCCGGAGTAGTCAACACGCTTGCCGAGGAGGTTCTGACGGAAACGACCCTGCTTGCCCTTGAGCATGTCGCTCAGTGACTTCAGCGGACGGTTGCCCGGTCCGGTGACAGGACGGCCGCGGCGGCCATTGTCAAACAAGGAGTCCACAGCTTCTTGAAGCATGCGCTTTTCGTTGTTGACAATGATCTCCGGAGCGCCCAAATCAAGCAGTCGCTTGAGACGGTTGTTGCGGTTGATCACGCGACGGTACAGATCGTTCAAGTCCGAGGTGGCGAAACGGCCACCGTCGAGCTGAACCATGGGGCGCAGTTCCGGCGGAATCACCGGGACAGCGTCCAGAACCATGCCAAGCGGGCTGTTGTTGGTGGTCAGGAATGCGTTGACAACCTTCAATCGCTTCAGGGCGCGGGTTTTACGCTGGCCCTTGCCGTTGGCAATGATGTCGCGCAGGATCTCGGCTTCGCCGGCCATGTCGAACGTCTCAAGACGGCTCTTGATGGCTTCGGCACCCATGGAACCTTCGAAGAACATGCCGTAGCGCTCTCGCAGTTCGCGGTAGAGGGCTTCGTCACCTTCCAAGTCAGCAACCTTGAGAGCCTTGAACCGGTCCCAAACCTGCTCGAGGCGGTCGATGTCGGCGTCAGCGCGCTTGCGCACATTGGCCATCTGACGGTCCGCGGAGTCACGGGCCTTCTTCTTATCGGCTGCCTTGGCGCCTTCACCTTCCAGGCGGGCAAGCTCGCCTTCGAGGTCACGGGCAATGGTGGCGATATCGTTATCGCGAGTATCGACCATGCGCTTCTTTTCCAGGTCGTGCTCAATCTGGAGGTTCGGCAGTTCTTCATGGCGGGCAGCATCATCAACACTGGTGATCATGTAAGCCGCGAAGTAGATGACCTTTTCAAGGTCCTTCGGGGCTAGATCTAGCAGGTAACCCAAGCGCGAGGGAACGCCCTTGAAGTACCAGATATGGGTAACGGGAGCTGCCAGCTCAATGTGGCCCATGCGCTCACGGCGCACCTTGGCGCGGGTGACTTCAACACCACAACGCTCACAGATGATGCCCTTGAAACGCACGCGCTTGTACTTACCGCAGTAGCATTCCCAGTCACGGGAAGGCCCGAAGATCTTTTCACAGAAAAGACCGTCTTTTTCCGGCTTGAGCGTGCGGTAGTTGATGGTTTCCGGCTTCTTGACTTCGCCGTGGCTCCAGTCGCGAATATCTTGCGCGGTGGCCAGGCCAATCTGCATACTGCCGAAGGAGGATTCGCTGGACATATGGGTCCTGTTCTCTCTAATTCTCTAAAGTCTGAAAGTCTGTGGCGGGTACGGGAGGAAGCGGAAGGAACGACGGCGGCGGGTGAGTGCCGCCGTCGGCCCCTAGCTACACTTCTTCGACAGAGTTTGGCTCGGCCCGTGACAGGTCGATGCCCAGCTCTTCCGCGGCCCGGAAGACTTCTTCATCCGAGTCACGCATCTCAATCGTGGCGCCGTCGGTGGAAAGGACTTCCACGTTCAGGCACAGCGACTGCATTTCCTTGATAAGAACCTTGAAGGACTCCGGAATACCGGGCTCCGGGATGTTCTCGCCCTTGACGATGGCTTCGTAAACCTTCACGCGGCCATGGATGTCATCGCTCTTGATGGTCAGCAGTTCCTGCAGCGTGTACGCCGCACCATAAGCTTCCAGTGCCCAAACTTCCATCTCACCAAAGCGCTGTCCACCGAACTGCGCCTTACCGCCCAAGGGCTGCTGGGTGATCATGGAGTACGGGCCTGTGGAGCGTGCATGGATCTTGTCATCCACCAGGTGGTGAAGTTTCAGGATGTACATGTAGCCCACGGAAACCGGGTCCGGGAACGGCTCGCCGGAGCGGCCATCGAACAACATGGTCTTACCGGAGGAATCGATCAGGCGTTCCCCGTCACGAGTGACGTTGGTGGAATCGAGCAAACCAGTGATTTCAGTATCACGGGCACCGTCGAATACCGGGGTGGCAACCTTGGTCTGGCCGCTTTCGCGGGGCAGGTTCGGCAGGTTCTTGATCCAGTCAGGCTCGCCTTCAACCTTCCAACCGGTCTTGGCAACCCAACCGAGGTGGATCTCCAGGACCTGTCCTACGTTCATTCGCCCTGGCACACCCAAGGGGTTCAGGACAATGTCAACAGGGGTACCGTCGGCAAGGAAGGGCATATCTTCGATCGGAAGGATCTTGGAAATAACACCCTTGTTACCGTGACGGCCAGCGAGCTTGTCACCATCGGTGATCTTGCGCTTGTTGGCAACGTACACGCGAACCAGCTGGTTCACGCCGGGAGGAAGGTCATCTTCGGAATCGCGGTCAAAGACGCGCACACCGATGACGGTGCCGGACTCGCCGTGGGGAACCTTCAAGGAAGTGTCGCGAACTTCGCGGCTCTTCTCACCAAAGATGGCGCGCAGCAGGCGCTCTTCCGGGGTCAGTTCGGTCTCGCCCTTAGGCGTGACCTTTCCAACCAGGATGTCGCCAGCTTCAACTTCGGCACCGATGTGGATGATGCCGCGCTCGTCCAGACCGGCAAGGATTTCCTCGGAGACGTTCGGGATGTCCCGAGTGATCTCTTCGGCACCGAGCTTGGTGTCGCGAGCATCGATCTCGTGCTCTTCGATGTGAATTGAGGAGAGCACATCTTCGGCAACAATGCGCTGCGAAAGGATGATGGCATCCTCGTAGTTGTGACCTTCCCAGGACATGAAGGCAACCAACAGGTTCTTACCCAGGGCAAGTTCACCCATGTCCGTTGCCGGACCGTCGGCAATGATGCCGCCCACTTCCAGGCGCTGGCCTTCTGAAGCCAGAACACGCTGGTTGTAAGCGGTTCCCTGGTTGGAACGCTGGTACTTGGCGATCGGGTAGCTGATCTCCGTGCCGTCGTCGTTCAACATCACAACCACGTCTGCGGAAACTTCCGAGACCACACCGGCCTTCTTAGCGATGACAACGTCACCGGCGTCAACAGCTGTTGCGCGCTCCATGCCGGTACCCACGAACGGGGCCTCGGAACGGACCAGCGGCACAGCCTGACGCTGCATGTTCGCACCCATGAGGGCGCGGTTGGCGTCATCATGCTCGAGGAACGGAATCAGGGCCGTAGCCACTGACACCATCTGGCGCGGGGAAACGTCCATGTACTCGACCTCGTCGGCCGGAATCAAGACAGGCTCGCCGCCACCACCGCGCTGGCGAACCAGAACGGAGTCTTCCAGGAAGTGGTTGTTGGTATCCAAAGGCGCGTTGGCCTGTGCAATAACAACTTCCATCTCGTCATCAGCTGTCAGGTAGTCAACCTCGTCAGAAACGAAGCCGTCCTTGACCCGGCGGTACGGGGTCTCGATGAAGCCGAAGGGGTTAATGCGACCGTAGGAAGCCAAGGAACCGATCAGACCAATGTTGGGGCCTTCAGGGGTTTCAATGGGGCACATGCGGCCGTAGTGCGACGGGTGAACGTCACGAACTTCCATGCCGGCACGATCACGGGAGAGACCACCCGGGCCCAGCGCGGAGAGACGACGCTTGTGCGTCAGACCGGCCAGCGGGTTGTTCTGATCCATGAACTGTGAGAGCTGAGACGTTCCGAAGAACTCCTTGATAGCTGCCACGACGGGGCGGATGTTGATCAGGGTCTGCGGCGTGATCGCTTCGACGTCCTGAGTGGTCATACGCTCGCGGACAACTCGCTCCATGCGAGACAGACCCGTGCGGACCTGGTTCTCGATGAGCTCGCCAACGGCGCGGATACGACGGTTACCGAAGTGGTCAATGTCGTCGACGTCAACGCGCAAGTCAACCTCGGCGCCGTCGCGCTTGCCCTTGGTGGTCTTGTTGCCAGCGTGCAAGGCAACCAGGTACTTGATCATGGCGACAATGTCATCCACGCTCAGCACGGATGCTTCGGGGCTGCTCAACGGCAGGTCAATACCCAGCTTGCGGTTGATCTTGTAACGGCCAACTTTGGCCAGATCGTAGCGCTTGGGGTTGAAGTACAAGTTGTGCAGCAGTGCATCGGCTGCGTCTACTGTGGGCGGCTCGCCCGGGCGCAGCTTGCGGTAGATGTCCAGCAAGGCATCTTCGCGGCCGGTGGTGGCGTCCTTTTCCAAGGTGGCGCGGATCGAGTCGAACTCGCCAAACTCTTCAAGGATCTGGCCTTCGCTCCAGCCCAGCGCCTTCAGCAGTACGGTGACTGACTGCTTACGCTTGCGGTCCAGGCGAACACCAACCTGATCGCGCTTGTCGATCTCCAGCTCGAACCATGCACCACGTGAGGGGATGATCTTGGCGGTGAAGATTTCCTTGTCACTGGTCTTATCCGCGGTGCGCTCAAAGTAAGCACCCGGGGAACGGACCAGCTGGGAAACAACAACACGCTCGGTGCCATTGATGACAAACGTGCCCTTGTTGGTCATGAGCGGGAAATCGCCCATGAAGACAGTCTGCTGCTTGATTTCACCGGTCATGTTGTTCATGAACTCGGCCTTGACGTACAGGGGTGCGGCGTACGTGGCGTCGCGGTCCTTGCATTCGTCAACGGTGAACTTGGGGTCAGAGAACTCCGGCTCCGTGAAGGACAAGGACATGGTGCCCTGGAAGTCCTCAATCGGGGAGATCTCTTCGAAGATGTCGGACAGACCAGAGGTGACGGCCACGCTGTCATCGCCAGCATCCACAGCGCTCGCCATGCGATCTTGCCAGCGCTCGTTACCTACGAGCCAGTCAAAGCTCTCGGTCTGGAGGGCAAGCAGATTCGGCACGTCAAGCGGCTCGTGAATCTTTGCGAATGAGAGGCGACTCTTTGCACCATCAGTGCTGTTTGAATCGATAGCGGTTGCAGCGTTATTTACATTAGAGGTGCTCGAGGCGACCAAGAGGGATCCTTCCACAGACCTGCAGGCTTGTTCTTACGAACCCTCACCCGTTTCTCTCCCGGTCATCAAACCCGGAGGAACGCTGGCCAAGTAGCCCTAGAAAACGCATCAAAGTACAGCTATGCTGCCCTTTGGGTGCGTGTTTCCATGACTCTTGTCCGATACAAAGCCCACCGCTATATGAAGGCTGAAGGTTAAGAGGGATACGCAAAGAACTACACTACCCCTTAAAGGGTCGCGTGTCTACCCCGAGATCCAAGAAACCGCAAGTGGGGTCTTTCCCTCCCATTGTCGCGCTGCCACATTAGGCAGGTACATTACTCTGACACGCCCTTCTGGACACCCAAAGGAATTTTACTTGGCATGAGTGCTGTTAGATTCTATGGAAGGGCTGCGCGGCTCAACGAGGAGCCGTGCGCAATCAAGGGTCAAGGAGCAGTGCGGCCATGGTGTCACAAGCAAATGATGTGGTAATTCTCGCCGGAGCACGCACCCCGCAGGGACGGCTGAATGGGCAGTTGGCGCCTTTTACCGCCGTGGAGTTGGGGGCCAAGGCCATTGCCGCGGCGCTGGCGCGCTGCGGAATTGATGCAGCAGACATTGACCAAGTAATCATGGGCCAGGTGCTCCAAGCAGGTGCCGGTCAAAATCCGGCACGCCAGAGTTCAGTGGGTGCAGGAATCGGCTGGAACGTACCCGCCGTAACCATTAACAAGGTTTGCCTCTCCGGCCTCACCGCTGTGATCGATGCTGCTCGCATGATCCGCAGCGGGGATGCCACGGTGGTTGTGGCCGGCGGCCAGGAATCCATGTCAAGGGCCCCCCACATCTTGCCAGGATCGCGCCAGGGCTGGACCTATGGCGCCATCGAGGCTCTGGATGTAGCCGCCCATGACGGCCTGACAGACGCCTTCGACAACGACTCCATGGGCCTTTCCACCGAGCGCGGCAACATCCGCCTAAACATCAGCCGGACGGCTCAGGATGAGGTGGCTGCGGCTTCCCATCAGCGCGCAGCCGCCGCGGTGGCTGCCGGGGTATTCAAGGACGAGATTGTTCCCGTTGCAGTCCCGACGCGCAAGGGTGAGCCATTGCTGCTGAGCGAGGATGAAGGCATCCGCCCGCAGACTACCGTGGACACCCTTGCTGGCCTGCGTCCAGCCTTTACCGCCGACGGCGCCATCACGGCAGGAAACTCCTCGCCCCTCTCCGACGGCGCCAGCGCCCTGGTCCTGTCATCTCGGGCCTATGCAGAGGAACACGGCTTGAGCTGGCTCGCTGTGGTGGGCGCTCCCGGTCAAGTGGCCGGTCCCGATAACTCCTTGCATTCCCAGCCCTCCCACGCCATTGCCAAAGCGCTGAGCACGGCAGGCTGGAGCACCCGCGACCTGGACTTCATTGAGATCAACGAAGCCTTTGGTTCCGTGGCTGTCCAATCCCTGCGTGATTTGGACTTCCCTTTGGATCGGTGCAATATCCATGGAGGTGCCATCGCCTTGGGGCACCCCATTGGCGCTTCCGGCGCCCGTCTGGCCCTGCACGCAGCCATGGAGCTGAATCGTCGAGGAAGTGGCAAGGCGGCTGTTTCCTTGTGCGGCGGAGGCGGACAGGGCGAAGCGCTCCTGTTGTTCAAGGACCAGTAGTGAGCATAGAGCTCATAGGGCATGCCCGGGTGGCCGCTGATGCGGCCGCCCGCGGGGTGGTGGTGGAAATCTTTCAGCGGCCCGCTGCACATTCGCTCAGCGAGGCTGCGGAACTCCTGGGGATCACCCCGTGGGACATTGTAAAAAACCTTGGTTCTGAAGCGCAGCGACGGGACGTTCCTCTTCGCCTTGGTGCCAGGCGGTAGGTCAATTTCTTGGCCCAAACTGCGTTCCGTGGTGGGTGTCAACAAGCTTCAGATGCCTCCGGCCGAGTGGCCATGGGTGCCACCGGCTACGAACGCGGCACCATCACTGCCTTAGGCAGCACCACCGCCTGGCCCGTCTACGTTGACGAAAGCATCCGTGGACGCCGAGTGGCCATGGGCGCCGGAGAGCACGGCTACAGCCTCTTCGTGGACGCTGACGCGCTCATTGTGGCGCTCGAAGCAACCGTGGCGGATATTTCCACACCCGAATAAGGCCGCAGATACAAAGAACCCCCGCACCAAACGGTGCGGGGGTTCTTTGTAAACGCGGGGTGATTACTTGAGGGTAACCGTGGCGCCGGCAGCTTCGAGAGCTTCCTTGGCCTTCTCTGCAGCTTCCTTGGTGACGCCTTCCAGAACAGCCTTGGGAGCCGAGTCAACGACCTCCTTGGCTTCCTTCAGACCCAAGGAAGTGATGGAGCGAACTTCCTTGATCACTGCGATCTTCTTGTCGCCGGCTGCTTCGAGGATAACGTCGAATTCAGTCTGCTCTGCGGCTTCTTCAGCTGCGCCACCGGCGGGGCCTGCAACTGCAACAGCAGCGGCAGTTACTTCGAAGGTCTCTTCGAAGAGGGTAACGAACTCGGAGAGCTCGATGATGGTCAGTTCCTTGAAAGCTGCAATGAGCTCGTCGTTGGTGAGCTTAGCCATGAGTGGCGCTCCTTCTGTGTTTTGCCCGCGAGGGGCGAATCCATAAACCTAAACCCTGTTGGATCTAGGGAAATACTTGGGTTGAACACCTGCTGGCAGGCGGCGCGTCCGGCAAGGACGCAGGCTCGCTATGCTTCGGTGGTCTCGGCTTCAGCAGCCGGAGCTTCTTCAGCGGCCGGAGCCTCTTCAACAGCGGGTGCTTCCTCAGCGGCCGGAGCCTCTTCAACAGGAGCGCCTTCGGCGAGCTTGAGACGCAAGGCGTCGATGGTGCGCACAGCGGCGGCCATCGGAGCCTTGAGTACGGCAGCAATGCGTGCCAGCTGCAGCTCACGAGACTCGAGAGCAGCCAGTGCGGCAACTCCGGTAGCATCGAGTGCTTTACCTTCAAAGAGACCGGTCTTGATGACCAGCTGCTTGTTAGCTTTTGCAAAATCCGTCAGGCTCTTTGCTGCTGCAACAGCGTCACCCTTGATGAATGCAATGGCGGTGGGGCCGGAGAGCTGACCTTCGAAAGCGTCAACACCAGCTTCCTTAGCCGCAATGGCAGTCAGAGTGTTCTTTACAACCGAGAACTTGGTGTCTTGGCCGAGAGAAACGCGCAGCTCCTTGAGCTGAGCTACGGTGAGCCCACGGTATTCGGTTAGGACTGCTGCAGTTGAGTCATTGAAATCTTGCGTGATTTCTGCAACCGCAGCCACCTTTGTTGGCGTTGCCATAACACTCCTTCCGGGAATAATTGCCGGTCTTTGCCCATCCCGCTGCAAACCTGTGAAGGAAATAAGCAAATAAAAACGCCCCGCACAGATGTACGGGGCGTTTTTCACAGCTGAACAATAGGTTTTATCCCAGTTCAACACTGCTCATAAGCTTTGTGCACCTGCGCTGGCCGTCCATATAAGGACTTTCGGATGGCAACCGGCCCGATTCCAACGCATCAAGTTGCATGCTGCATTTGCTTCGCTGGGGGTGATTGACATCGACCGACGGTCTTTGGTTCTTCTAAGATACAGGAGCGGGTGCTGTGATTCCAAATCGGGGCGGTGCGCCGAAGGCTTAGTCGGTCTGAGTGAAATCCTTACGCCACTGCCCTGTCACGCCGGCACTGACGTAGCCCATCTCTTTATTGACGGAGAGCATGTACTCGTTCTCTGGCGCATTCCACGTGTAGATGGTGCGCAGCGCTGGGAAGTGCTCTTGCAACTGTTCCATGTTGGCTACCTTCATGTGCAGTCCCACACCTTTGTCCTGATGAGACCGTTCCACGAACGTATCGTCCTGGAACGCAACATCATCACGGTTCCCCAGCAAGGATATGGAGGTGAATCCCACCAGCGCCAAGGTCTCGATGCATTGTGCGGCACTGACCACGGTGCGCCGGCCACTTTGCATAGACAGTTCCTCAGCCTCACGAAGCTGCTTAACGTCCCAGACGCCGGAATCAGCCTCATCTGCACTGAGGCTCGCTTCCAAGCGCACAAAGTCCGCCGCCCACTCTTCGGGACAGGCGTCTAGCCATTGGTGGACCCGGTAAGCGCCGTGGTGTGTTTCAACGGCTCGGCTGGCCAACTGCGCCAGTAGCTGATCAGGCAGGGGCAGCGCGCAGGCGTTGAACTGTTCCACACGCTCGAGAGCATAGCCGGCTCTGCTGGCAAATCTGGCTTCTCGGGTCTTATACGCTAAGTCGCCACCGCCCTGTGCTGGCACAATGGACCCGCCCTTGTATCCAGTAGCCTCCAGATCTGCCGCAGGATGGTTCGTCTCAACAAGGACCACCTTGCGGTTCTCGCCCCGCACAAACAGTTCAGCTGCCTCTAAGAGCTTGCGCCCGATTCCTAGCTTTTCGGCTTGGGGCAGCACATCCAAGGTGACATGTGCCAGCTCGGTGTTGTCATCAAGTGGCATGGCGATGCCTGCGCGGCCCAAAATTTTGCCGCCAAGGCGTGCCACCAAAATCACATACCATTCGTAGGGGTCGTGGCACAGGGCGAAGAGTTCCCGCGGCGTATAGGCTAAAAGATCGTTGCCCCACGTATTGATGCGGACCTGCCGAGAGACTTCCACGGCTTCTAAGAAATCGGCAGCCCCGGCTACAAGACTTTCGGGGAGACGCAATTGTTCGACTGTGGCTTCAGTCATGGCAAAAATTCCTGTCACTTTCTTTCAGCTCGACCGGACCATGACAAAGTCATGTTCGGTCCTTGACCCCACCTGAAAACCCCTGGTGCCGACAACGGCGAACCCGTGCTTTCGATAAAACGCCTGTGCACGCACATTCTTGCTGTTAACCCCGAGCCAGGCTGGGTGCTGGGCCTGGGCGTCAATCCATTGCAGGGTTGCGCTCATGATGGCGTTGGCAACCCCGCTCCCGTGGGTATCAGGGTGTGCGTAACATTTACTGAACTCCACGGCCCCGGGCTCCGTGATGAGGGCCGCCACATCTGCTGCGGCAGGCGGGGCATCAACGACCATGGTGTAGGCAAGCAGGCGCGGCGCTGTTGCTGACTCGTGGCCATGCGGGGATTGGTCCTGAGGAGATTGGTCCTGCGCCGTAAAGAGCACCCTACAAGGATCGGCGAGGTAGGCGCGGAAATTTTCGGGACTCAGGTGTTCTTCAATGAACCCCGCAATTTCCGTTGCTGGTGTCTCGGGCGGGCACGCCAGGGGAAAAGTGAGGGCCGCCAGTGCAGCCAAGGCTTCGGCGTCGCTTGCTCTTGCCCGACGGATGCTCAATTGCATGCGTGCGCACTCCCCTGCGTTGTAGGTGGTATTGCTAACGTACCAGCTTAGAAACAAGAAGGGGCTGACGCAGCGTAATGCCGCGTCAGCCCCTTCTTAGGGAATATCAAAGGAAGCTAGTGAAGCCTAGGCTTCAACAATCACCTTGGTTGCTGCCGGATCAACGGGGATGCCGGGGCCGAACGTCGTGGAGACAGTGGCCTTCTGCAGGTAGCGGCCCTTGGAAGCGGACGGCTTCAAACGAAGCACCTCTTCCAGTGCTGCTGCGTAGTTCTCAGCCAGCTTGACGGCGTCGAAGGACACCTTGCCGATGATGAAGTGCAGGTTGGAGTGCTTGTCGACGCGGAAGTCGATCTTTCCACCCTTGATGTCATTAACAGCCTTGGCGACGTCGTTGGTGACGGTGCCGGTCTTGGGGTTAGGCATGAGGTTACGGGGACCCAGAACCTTACCCAAACGGCCAACCTTACCCATGAGGTCAGGTGTTGCAACGGCTGCGTCGAAATCGGTCCAGCCGCCCTGGATCTTTGCGATCAGGTCGTCGGTGCCAACGAAGTCGGCGCCTGCAGCAATAGCTGCTTCGGCACGCTCACCGGTTGCGAAAACCAGAACGCGGGCGGTCTTACCGGTACCGTGCGGCAGGTTGACTGTGCCACGGATCATCTGGTCAGCCTTGCGAGGGTCTACACCCAAGCGGAAGGCAACCTCAACGGTCGCGTCGAACTTGGAGGGGTTGGTCTCCTTGGCGAGCTTGATGGCGTCGAAGGGTGCGTATACGTTCTCCGCATCGATCTTGGCCTGAGCTGCCTCATATGCTTTACTGCGCTTTGCCATGCTGCGTTTCTCCTTGTGCAGTTGTGGTCGTTAGGACCGCGCGGGCCCTGCCACTACGACCGCCGTACTCACTCAAGGTGAGGTATCCGGCGTCGCTCTTAATGAATTGGGTAATGCTTAGGCGGTTTCGAGAAAAATCGAAACCAGGTGTTCGAAGCTTAGGCCTCGACAGTGATACCCATGGAACGGGCGGTACCGGCGATGATCTTTTCTGCGCCTTCGATGCTGGTTGCGTTAAGGTCAACCATCTTCTGGGTGGCGATCTCGTTGACCTGGGCCTTGGTCAGCTGGGCAACCTTGACGGTGTGCGGGGTAGCTGAACCCTTGGTAACCCCTGCAGCCTTCTTGATGAGCTCTGCAGCCGGCGGGGTCTTGGTGATGAACGTGAAAGAACGGTCTTCGTAAACCGTGATTTCAACGGGGATGACATTTCCGCGCTGGGATTCCGTGGCAGCGTTGTACGCCTTGCAGAATTCCATGATGTTGACGCCGTGCTGACCAAGCGCCGGACCGATGGGCGGTGCCGGGTTAGCGGCGCCTGCCTGGATCTGCAGCTTGATAAGGCCGGTGACCTTTTTCTTGGGAGCCAATGTAGGGTCCTTCTCTCAATATCTTGTCCAAGGACGACGGAGCGCGTCCCAGGTGGGTGGCCGAATGGCGTCCGGCCGAACGTTTCGTGAAGAACTAAGCAAGTCCAACGCGGAACGAAACTTTGGTCAACTAGATCTTGGTGACCTGGTTGAAGGCAAGCGTGACAGGGGTTTCACGCTCGAAGATGGAAACCAGCACAACAAGCTGCGAGGCTTCAGGCTTGATCTCGGAGATTGAGGCCGACAGGCCTTCGAACGGACCGTCCTTGACGATGACGGCTTCGCCAACCTCAAAGTCAATCTCGGCGTCGACCGGGTTGTGACGCAGCGGAACGCCGGTCTCTTCAGCCTGCTGCTCCTCGAAGATGGGGGCAAGCATGGAGAAGACTTCATCTAAGCGCAGCGGGACAGGGTTGTGGGCGTTGCCAACAAATCCTGTAACACCGGGGGTATGGCGGACAACACCCCAGGAAGCGTCGGTCAGGTCCATGCGGACAAGGACATAGCCGGGAATGCGGACGCGGTTGACAACCTTGCGCTGTGCGTTCTTGATCTCCACGACTTCTTCCATGGGGACCTGAATTTCGAAGATGTAATCTTCCATGTTCAGCGAGAGGCTGCGTGATTCAAGGTTGACCTTGACACGGTTTTCGTAGCCTGCGTAGGAGTGAATGACATACCAGTCACCCTCCTGGCGGCGCAGTTTGGCCTTGAATTCCTCTGCCGGGTCAACTTCGGGCTCGGCTTCTACAGCCGGCTCCTCGCTTGCAACGTCTGCATCAACAGTTTCTGCTTCCGCAGTTGCTGTTTCTACAGTTTCTGGCGCATCAAGGTCGGCATTGATGGCAGCATCAGCAACCACAGTGTCCTGGTCCTGCTCACTGTATGTTGCCTCGGGCTCCAGCTCAGACACGAATTTCCTGCTTTCCTTGTGTGTTTCTTAAATAGCTCAAACCGACCCATGCCGATAGATTTCAGCGGGGCCGGCCAAATTGAGCCTCTTACTGCTCGGTGTTTACGTTTCCGCCAAAGACCCACAGCACAGCCTGGCCGAAGCCCAGATCTAGGACGGTAACAATAGCCATTACGATGACAACGAATACCAGCACAACCGCAGTCATGTTGATCAACTCTTTGCGAGTCGGTGTCACTACCTTCTTGAGTTCACCAATGACTTGGCGAAGGAAGATAGCAATCCGGGCGAAAAAACCCGGTTTACCGGGCTTGACAGCCTTTTTGGCAGGGCCCTTAGAGCTGCTTGCCGCAGTTTCGGTCACCAGTGCCTCACTCATCGCTTTGTTGGGAACCCGCAAGTCCGTGGGTTCGGACCGCGCGAGATGCTTAGTATTCGCCTGGAGACGACACGAGATTTCACAGCAAAGCCGCGAACCAAATTATGTCATTTCCATGCGCAGGGCAGACAGGACTCGAACCTGCAACCTGCGGTTTTGGAGACCGCTGCGCTACCAATTGCGCCACTACCCTTTGATTGTTCACAACAGTGAGCCCTCACAGGCTTCTGCAGCAAAAATCCCTTCAGCGTTGAACGCCATGAATAACTTACAGTCTTGCGCCCGTCTTTTCCAAACCGGCACCAAGGCGTGAAACATCATGGAGTTGAACACCAGTTACTTATTCTACGCATTCTTAGGCGCCTACGTCGAACTGGTGACGCCTTACGCCTAAAGTAGTCACTGACGAAGTTTATATTTTGGGCCTCCCACCGAAGAAAGAATGCTGATGTCTGCCGAATTGAGCGCTGATCAAGCCTCCGCACGCCGTATCTCCGCAAGGATCGCCGCAATTGCGGAATCCGCTACCCTGGCTGTCGACGCCAAAGCCAAGGCCCTAAAGGCCGCCGGGCGCCCCGTCATCGGCTTTGGTGCTGGGGAGCCCGACTTTCCAACACCGGATTACATTGTTGAGGCGGCGGTTGCTGCCGCTCGCCAGCCTAAATTCCACCGCTATTCCCCGGCTGCAGGGCTCCCGGAACTGCGCAGTGCCATTGCCGCAAAGACGCTGCGCGATTCAGGCTACGCGGTGGATCCGGCCCAGGTGCTCGTAACAAATGGTGGCAAGCAGGCAGTTTATGAGTCCTTTGCCACCCTGCTTGACCCGGGTGATGAGGTCATTATCCCCACCCCGTTCTGGACCACCTACCCTGAAGCCATTCGCCTGGCTGGCGGTGTTCCTGTGGAGGTTTTCGCTGGCCCGGAGCAGGGCTACCTTGTCACGGTGGATCAGCTTGAGGCCGCCTTGACGCCGCGCACCAAGGTGCTGCTGTTTGTTTCGCCCTCCAACCCCACAGGTGCCGTTTACTCGGCAGAACAGACCCGAGAGATCGGTCTTTGGGCCGCGTCCAAGGGCCTCTGGGTCATCACTGATGAGATCTATGAACACCTGACCTACGACGGTGTTCCATTCACCTCGATTGCCACGGCTGTCCCGGAGTTGGGCGACAAAGTGGTGATTCTCAATGGTGTTGCCAAGACTTATGCCATGACGGGTTGGCGCGTTGGCTGGATGATCGCGCCCCTGGACGTGACGAAGGCGGCCACCAACATGCAATCGCACGCCACCTCCAACGTGGCCAATGTCTCCCAGATGGCCGCCTTGGCAGCAGTCTCTGGCCCGTTGACCGCAGTGGATGAAATGAAGGTTGCCTTCGACCGCCGCCGCAAGGCTATGGTGGCCGCGTTGAATGCGATCGACGGTGTGGAATGCCCCACCCCCACGGGCGCCTTCTACGCCTACCCAGACGTCCGCGGACTGCTGGGCCGTGAAATTGGTGGCATCCGGCCCGCCACCTCGGCTGAACTGGCCGCACTGATCCTGGACAAGGCCGAAGTTGCCGTGGTTCCCGGTGAAGCCTTTGGACCCAGCGGCTTCATGCGTTTGTCCTACGCCCTGGGCGACGACGATCTGGCAACCGGCGTTGGGCGCCTGCAGGAGTTCCTGGGCTCAGCCAAGCCCTAAGCCACTCTGCCTCTGACCGGCGGCAAAAGCGCGCCCGCCTCCCACTTATGCGCCCCGTAGACCGGGCGCGGATGTGGGAGGCGGGCGCGCTTTTGGGTTGTTAGAGCAGGCGGCGGTCTGCGGCCCAGCGGGTCAGCTCATGGCGTGAGGAGAGCTGCAGCTTACGCAGTACGGCCGAAACGTGGGACTCCACGGTCTTGATGGAGATGAACAAAGCCTTCGCCACTTCCTTATATGAGTAGCCGCGGGCAATCAAACGCATGACTTCCAACTCGCGTGCGGAAAGTTTGTCCAGCTCGTCCTCCACGGCCACCTCGGCTGTGCCAAAGGCGTCGAGCACAAAGCCGGCCAGCCGGGGTGAAAATACTGCGTCACCGCCAGCCACGCGCCGCACCGCATCAGAAATTTCGGCGCCGGAAATTGATTTCGTAACATAACCGCGCGCACCGGACCTGATGACGGAAACCACGTCTTCGGCCGAATCCGAGACGCTCAGCGCCAGGAACTTGGTGCCGGCCAGCAGCGACGTGCAGCCAGCAATGACTTCCCGCCCGCCCTGGCCCCGTCCACCCGGCAGGTGCACATCGAGCAGGACCACATCCGGCTGGTGGTGGGTCACTGCTGCAATCGCCTCCTCGACTGTGGCGGCCTCAGCCAAAATGAGGATGTCCCGGTCCAGATCGGCCTTCAATCCGGAGCGAAAAATGGCGTGATCATCCACAATCACGACCGTAATGGGTGTTGCCGGCATAGTCATTTGGCTTCCTCCGTGGCAGTTGCTTCATAGGGCAGGTGCAACCGTACTTCGGTGCCTTCCACCGAGCTAATGATCTCAGCCGTCCCACCGTTGCGTTGCATGCGCCCGACGACGGACTCCCGGACTCCCAGCCTGTCTGCGGCAACCGTCCGCACATCAAAGCCCGCCCCTCTGTCCTTCACAAACACATCAACGCCCTTTGCCGTTGCTTCCACATACACAGACACTGCCGTCCCGCCGTGCCGGACACCGTTCAAAACGGCTTCTCGAACCGCCTGCACCAGTGCGTTACCACGCTCCGTCAGCTCGGTGTCTCCCACGGCCACCACTTCCACTGCCTGCCCGTAAATATCCTCAGCCTCAGCACAGACCGACTTGATGCGCTCCACCAAGGCCCCGGACTTATGGGTGCTGTCCTGATAAATCCACTCTCGCAGTTCGCGCTCTTGGGCACGGGCCAGCCGTGTCACATCAGTCGGCGAGTGGGCACTTTTCTGGATCAGGGCCAACGTTTGCAGCACTGAGTCGTGCAGGTGGGCCGCAATTTCGGCCCGCGCGCTCTCCTTGATGTGCCCGGCCCTTTCGCTCTGGAATTCACGCCAGAACTTCAAGGCCCACGGAGCCAGGACGAGCCCCACTCCTGCAAGGACAGCCAAAGAGGCCACCACGGAGGACCACAGCAACGTCCATGAGCCGGACCCGGCAACAATGACGAGCAGCCCGGTAATAACAAGGGCCAGCCCCCCACCGAGACGCAGCATGGCAATGGGCGTGTTCATTTTAGTTGCGCTGAGCAATCCCACCCGGCGGGTGTCATCCAATTGCATCCACGCCAACACTGCGCCCAAAACAATGACCAGGAGCGGGATCAAAGTGCCCAGACGCAAATCCCAGCCTTGTTGCTGCCCGAAGATGATGAATGCCGCAATGACCAGTGCTCCCCCGATTGCCACCTCCCTAAACCCCAAGGGAACCGGTTTGCGGGCCGGGTTGCTGTTGCCAGAGTTATCCTTCTCAAACGCTTCGGGCGCGGGACGGAACAACGCCAGCCGTGGGTTACCGTCAGCGTCCAATAGCCTGCCGCCTTGCTCTGGGGCGTCGCCTTCCAAAGGAACCAGTAACCACAACCACCCATAGAAGACAATCCCGGCGCCAAAGAAGAAACTGGCACCGATCATGATGCCCCGCACCATCCGTACATTCCAGCCAAGGTGCACGGCCAGGCCGCCACAAACTCCGGCAACTACACGGGCCTGTGTGCGGTACATCTTTACGCTCATGCAGCAATCCAAGCACGGCCCGGGGACTGCCGCAGTGTTTCTCGGGGATACCTCAGGGTTCTTTCAGGGTGACACCTCATGTTGCCGCGACCCCGCAGAGGGCAGGATTGAAGCATGAATACTTCCCAGGACAGTCCGGAGCACTCCCCAGAGCAGCCATCTGGCCACGCTGCCCCTCCCCCGCTGCCTCACCCCGATTCGGCCAGATTCTTCCAATGGATCCGCGGCCTGGGCATCCGGCGCGGGCCCAACCGCTGGATGGGCGGTGTGTGCAGCGGGCTAGCCGACAAGTGGGGCATCGACCCCGTGATCGTGCGTGGCCTTGCCATTGTGCTGACCCTGTTCTTCGGCATCGGGCTGCTCGCCTACGGTGTGGCGTGGGCGTTGTTGCCCGAACCGGACGGCCGCATCCATGTTCAGGAGGTGGGCCGAGGCCACTGGTCGGCCGGAATGACAGGAGCCGCCGCAGCCACACTATTGGGGCTGGGAGGATCCGGAGGCGGCACGTTCCAAGACAGCAACAGCGGCTGGTTCTTCTGGCCGATCATTTGGATCGGCGGCATCGTGTGGGCCATCTACTGGTTTTCCTACCGTGGCAGGGACGAGCGGGGCAGCAATGCCAGCCAACCCTGGTACGGGCACACGTGGCAAAGCTCTGCGACGCCCCAAACCCAGCCCCAACCCACAGATGTTTATGCCCGCACGTTCACCCCGCGCGCCGACGAGTACGTGAAGCGCCAAGGCCAACAGACAACCAAGCCCCCTACCAAGAAGACGCCCCGGCTCGGCTTTGCCAGCAGCTTGCTGGTGCTGGGCCTTGCCGCGGTGGTGGTGGCTGCACTCCTGCTGTTGAACGCGAGCAACGTCATCGATTTGGGGACGCACCCCCGCGCCATCATCGTGGCTGCAGCAGCCATTGTGGCGGGCGTGGGCATTGTGGTGGCTGGGATTGCCGGCCGCACTGCGGGCGGACTCGGCACGTTCGCTGTCATTGCTTTGGTAGTGGCCGGGGCGTTGAGTTTGCCACAGCCAAACATCGCCTCATTCAGCAATGCCGACTGGTCTCCCGCCACCATCAGTGCCGCGCAAACTGGCCGCACTGTCCTGATGGGCAACGGCACCATTGACCTGACCGGGATTGTCTCGGCCGGGAAGGGAGCGGCCGGGAATAGAGCGGCCGGGAATGGAGCGGCCAAGCCCGGCGGTGACTCACCCCTGACGGAGAATGTCCGGATACCCCTGAGTTTGGTGGCATCCAACGTCACCATCCTGGTGCCGGAGAATATCCCCGTCAGTGTGAAGAGTGAACTGGCTGCAGCGGCTGTGACCGTGGACGGCAAAACAACTGGCAGTGGCTTGGTGAAAGACACCACGAGCAACATCAACCTGGACGCTACAGGCTACGGGCTCGCAATCACGTTGGAAGGCGTAGCCTCCAACATTGAGATCCACGTGGTTCCAACACCATGAATCACCCGGACAGAAACCAGCAGAACCTCACACAGGGTCCCTTGAGAGAAATCGCGGAGAACACCATGTCCCATCCCATAGAACCGCCCCAGAGCCCCGAGGGCACAGCCAACACCGTCTCACCGCCCCCTGCCGGGTACTTCTCCACGCCACTGCCCCTATCAGAACAGGCCCCCGCCCGTGCACACGCAAGCAGTACCGAACCGAAGAACAGCTCAAAAACCGCTGCCACAGCTGACTTGCCCACCGTCCCACAAGCCGGGCGGCACCCGGCCCGCGTGGGAACGATCGTGTTTGGCGCCGTCGTACTTGTCCTTGGGATTTTGCTGATTCTCAGCACCCAACTGCACCTGAATTTGGACCCGGGACTTACGGCCATGTGGCTGCTGCTGGGTGCCGGCGTGGCCATGGTGGCCGGCGGCGCAATCAATTTGTTCACCAGGATGAAGAAGCAGCGTGGCCTCCACTGATTGGGCCTGAAGTTGCCGGGATCACATGAGCGTCTAGAATGATCTACAGAGGAGCTCAATGGTGCGCTCAAAAACCCCATTGAATCCATCCCTCAAAGGACTTTATTACTCATGAAGATTGGAATTCTCACCAGCGGCGGAGACTGCCCTGGCCTGAATGCTGTGATCCGCGGAATCGTGCTCAAGGGCATCAAGAGCTACGGACATGAATTTGTTGGTTTCCGTGATGGCTGGCGCGGAGTGGTTGAAGGCGACGTCATGGACCTTCCCCGTCAGATGGTGCGCGGCATATCCAAGCAGGGCGGTACCATTTTGGGCACCTCCCGCACCAACCCTTTTGAAGGCAACGGTGGCCCCGAAGTCATCAAAGCCCACATGGAACGTCTCGGTGTTGACGCACTCATCGCCATTGGTGGCGAAGGTACGCTTGCTGCCGCCCGCCGGTTGACCGATGCTGGGCTCAAGATCGTCGGTGTACCTAAGACTGTTGATAATGACCTGGACGCCACGGACTACACCTTTGGTTTCGATACTGCCGTGCAGATTGCCACGGAGGCCATTGACCGCCTGCGCACCACGGGCGAATCCCACCACCGCTGCATGATCGCAGAGGTCATGGGCCGCCACGTTGGCTGGATCGCCCTTCATGCCGGCATGGCCACGGGAGCGCACGCTGTGCTGATCCCGGAGCAGAACACCAGCATGGACCAGATTGTTGAATGGGTGAAAGAAGCGCACGAACGTGGCCGTGCACCCTTGGTAGTGGTGGCGGAAGGGTTTGTTCCGGACCATCAGGACTCCGCCCACTCCGAGCGGGGCTTGGACACCTTTGGCCGTCCCCGCCTGGGCGGCATCAGTGAACAGCTCGCCCCCGAGATCGAAGCCCGCACGGGGATTGAAACTCGCGCCACTATCTTGGGCCACATTCAACGTGGCGGCGTTCCTTCTAGCTTTGACCGCGTTCTGGCTACCCGGTTGGGCATGGCTGCCGTGGACTCTGTTGTGGAAGCCCGCTGGGGCACCATGGTGGCGCTCAAGGGCACCGAGATTGAGCACGTACCCTTCGAGGCCGCGTTGGGGAACCTGAAGACGGTTCCGCAGCACCGCTATGACGAGGCGGCCATCCTCTTCGGCTGACCGATCCTAGTGTGGAACCAAAAATGTGCCGCAGCTGAACTGCGCCCCAAAGTAAGGAACTGAATTGTTCAGTACAACTTTCGGGGAGCAGTTCACTCCCCCAGAGAGTTGATAGTAGGCACATTGTGCACAGCTATCGCAGGGAGATCACGCTCCCTAAAACGCGAGTGGTAAACACCCTACTTTCCGGCTCAGTTGCGCATGGCTCCACCCTAAAACCGCGCGTCTTGTGAGTTGGGCCACACTCGAGTGTTAGCCAGCCCGCAGCATTCGCTCTACATTCACTCTCGCGGGGCGTTAACGTTGAACCATGACCTTCGATTTAAGTTCAGCGCCCATAGTTTTCCTTGCCTGGGAACGGGGCCTCGGGCTGCCTGTCGATTCGCTCTTGTCGGAGCGCAGGGACGGCAGGCTCACCCGCGCCGTCGACGGGCCCGAACTAACATTCCTGCGGCTCTGGGACCAGTCAGTCCTCAGGGGTCCTGCGCATTTGTTGGCCGCTGCGGCCGCCTACAGTGACGATGAGCTCAGCGATCACTCCACCATGCTGCGGCTGACCAGACATAGCGGCGGCCGGGGTCTGGGCACGCAGGCCCTCTATTACGCGGATGAGCTGGAGTTACACCAGCCTGCACACACCGTCCACGTTTCCACCGGGGAGCTTGAATCTGCGGCGCTTGAATCACTGTGCCCGCCAGATGACGTCAACGATGTGGCGCTCTCCAGCAGAGAGCACAAGTTCACGGTCATGGAGTCAGGAACGCCCGACGCCGGCCCTCTCGCCTGTAGCGCCTACACCGAGTATCAAGGGCTGCTGGCTCAGCTGGGCACACTGGTGGCCCCGGACTCCCGCCGCCAGGGACTGGGACACCTGGCCACTAGCATTGCCGCCCACGAAGCGCTCTCTGCTGGATTGATAGTGCAGTGGCGGGCAGATATCAACAACGCTGCGGCGCATTCCCTGGCCGTGGCCGTGGGTTTTAGTGTGGCTGGTCTACTGACCCGGATTTCTCTTGAGAGTGGTCAAACTCGGCATAAATAGCCGAAACTTCACGGGGTTTGGCGAAGAAGATGACCACGGCCGCACCTAGCAGTACAGCGGCCGCCGGCAGCAGAGTTGATTGGGCCATGGCGGCGGAGAACCCAGCTTGCAAAGATTCCGGCAACGGTCCTGATTCCCCCGCCATTCCCCCACCCGCACCGGCGGGCATTTCAACCGCCAGACGGGCCGAGATCAATGCTGCAATGGCCGCGCTTCCCAACACGGAGCCGATCTGCCGCGTGGTGTTGTACACCCCAGCCCCAGCCCCAGCCTCACGGGGCCCCAGGTTGCGAGTGGCCGTGGTGGATAACGGAGCCCAAATGCCGGAGCTGGCAATGCCCAACAACCCGCTTGGCAGCAGGAACAGCCAGATAGGCGTGTTCGGGGTCATCAGGGACGCCGTCCAGGCCAGCGAGATAGACATCAGAATGAAACCGGCGAAGGCCACATAGCGTGGGTTGACGGTGTCTATAAGCTTGCCCACAAACGGGGCCAAGATACCCGAGAGCAAAGCCATGGGCACCATCATGAGTGCGGACTGCGTTGGGCTCATGCCCCGGACCAGCTGGTAATAAAAGAACAACGGCAGACTCATGGCCGTCACACTGAAGCCCATGGAGGTGATGGCAATGTTAGCGAGAGAGAAATTACGTACCTTGAACAAGTGCAGCGGAACCAGTGACTCACCCTTATTGATGGCCTGCCAGCAGACAAAAGCAATCAGGAAGACGATCCCTGCGATGATAAGGCTCCAGACACTGAGCGGGCCCTTGATGGTGCCCCAGTTGTAAGTGGCTCCTTCCTGGATGCCAAAGACCAGCAGGAGCAGACCAACTGAGCTCAGCAGCACGCCCAGCATGTCAAAAGTGTGGTCATGGGTTTGCAGCTTAGGCACCAAGCGCCAGGCCATTGCGAACGCAATGATACCCACAGGGACGTTAACGAAGAAGATCCATTCCCAGCCAAACCCATCAACAAGAACGCCACCCAGGATGGGGCCCACCAGCATAGCGACTCCGGCTGTAGCACCCCACAGCCCCATGGCGGCACCGCGTTTGTCAGGGGGGAAGATGCGGGTGATGACAGCCATGGTCTGCGGGGTCATCATCGCTGCACCGAGGCCCTGGACCACACGGGCCAGGATCAATGTGCCAATGTCTCCGGAAAGTCCGCACCACAGTGAGGCGAGCGTAAAGACCGTCAGACCCACGAGGTAGAGGTTTTTGGGACCATATTTATCTCCCAATCGCCCTGTTACCAGGAGCGGTACCGCGTACGCCAGAAGGTAGGCGCTGGTGACCCAGATGACTGAGTTGATGTCAGTGTTCAAGCCCTCCATGATCCTGGGGTTGGCCACCGAGACGATGGTTGAATCCACCAGGATCATGAAGAATCCCAGAACGAGCGCCCATAACGCGGGCCACGGTTTTGCCACGGTTTCCATGGGTTGTTCCTTAAGTATCGAAATTTGTTTCAAAGCACTGGCGTCCGTTGGGGCCCAGCTGGCTAATTATTGATGCTTCGCGGCGCTGATGAATAAGGTCTTTACCCTGTGCCCGGCCACGAGAGGTCGGCCTGCTTCAACCGTGCGATGAACCCGTGCACCCAATCCAGTTCGGCCCGCACCATATGTTCTTGGTAGCGGATATCGATCCAATACGCCGGGTCAACCCCGCGGGACTTGGCCAACTCCCTATCCGCACCCAACATGGCCAATTTTTCATCCAGAACTGGCAGGCGCTGCTCCAGCAGGTCAATAACGAGATGAGCCGGCAGGTTATGTGCTTCTGACAGTGCCTGAGGAAACCGCGGATACTCCTCGGCGGGTTGCGCGAGGTCCTCGCACAACACCTCGCTCAGCCTGCGCCGCCCTGCCGGCAACAACGCGTATGTGGTGCGTTCGGGGCGTTTACCGTCCCGGGCGGTCCCCAAAGCTTCCACCATGTGCGCATCCGCCAGCCGGCCCACTGCGTGATACAGCGTTCCTGGTCGAATTTTCAGCAGACGCTCTTCATGCCTGTCAATCAACAACTGGTACATCTCATAGGGGTGCATGGGACGCTCTGCAAGTAACCCCAGAGCCGCCATGGCCAAAGGAGTCAAGTGTTTTAGCTCAGCCATGCCCACCCGCCTCTTCCGTTAGTGCCGCGGCCTTCCCCAGCATTGTTCCAGCTCAACTATTCCACATGGAATAGCAACGTGTCACTAGCGCCCGAAGGGATCTTGTGATGAAAGTTTTTGCGGCCGGGACTTCAGCTGGCACAGAAAGCCAGCGCCTCCCGGTCTAACGAGGAGCCCGGTTTAGCGAGGAGCCCTCAGGAATCCTGTTTGACGGCCCAACACCTGTCCGGCGTCAGTGGCAACAATGATTTCCTGATTGGCCGGGTACTGTTCGCCGTCGTCATTGACAATCAGGACGGCCTCCGGGTCCACGGAACGCTTGATCAGAGCCAGGGCGATGGGCCCCATCTCGTAGTGCTGCGCCGAGGAGGTCACGGTGCCAACCACACGCTCGTCCACTAAGACTTCGCTGCCCACCGCGGGCAGGGTGTGCAGCGAACCATCTAACTGCAAGAACACCAATCGGCGCGGAGGCCGCCCCAGGTTGTGCACGCGCGCAACCGTCTCCTGCCCCTTGTAACAGCCCTTATTCAGGTGCACTGCCGTCCGGATCAAGTCCAACTCGTGGGGAATGGTTTTCTCGTCAGTTTCCGCGCCCCTCCGGGGTCGCCACGCAGCCACACGGAGTGCATCTGCAGCCCACGCTCCTGCCAGCGGGCGCTGACCCACCGCCGCCACCAGTTCCGCGGCTGGGATCAGGTATTCAAACCAAGAACGTTCCAGGCCGGGATGCTCCGTCTCAGGCACAGCCGCATAGCTGTAGCCACCGGCAGATATATGGGGCCAAGGATCCTGCCACACCGTACGGTCAGACCATTCAGGAACCTCGGCTACCGAACCAACCACGGCCCAGTCTGGCGAAACATCGGCAATCTCCACCCGCAGCATGAATTTCATGGAGGTGAGCCACTGGGCCAGCGGAGCGGCTTCGGCAGTCTCCACAATCAGCCAGGTGGTTTCGCCATCGTCAAGCACCCGCGCGTCGTACTCGATGCGTCCTTGGACGGTCAGTATCAGCAACTCGGTGCTGACCCTGGGAGATAGGTTTTTCAGTTCCTGGGAGGAGAGGGTATTGAGCCAGCTGAGCCTGTCTGGACCGCTGACAGTCACCACTCCGCGGTGAGATAGATCCACGACGGCGCTGGGCGGCTTCCCCAGGTATCCGGCCAGAAGCCGTTGCTCACGGTTCGGATCTCCATAGTGGGCGGCAACGCCGGCATCAAGGCCGCCTGCTGCCACGGCGCCGGAACGGTTCAACAAAGGACTCAAATAGCTCATACCGGTTGCAACGCCTTCTCTTGGGAGCCTATTCCAGCGAGCACCCTGGGCGGAGGGCAGGTACCTAGGGTTGGGTGGAAACTTTATGGAGCACCGCGGAAGCGTGCACGTCCAACGACCTACCTTGTGCAGCCACGTCCCAGCGCCAGTAAAGGTCACCGTTGACAAGGCCAAAGATGCGGGTAGCGGCGGTGTAGGACTTGGCGCCAGCACCGCGCATGACTGCATCGGTGGAAAGCTGAATTTTCGGTCCCTTGATGGCGCCGTAATACAGCTCCGAGATGCCGCCGGGGTGAACAATGTTCACCATGATGTCGAATCCACCGTCAGCATTGCGCAAGGCTTCGACGTCGTCCGCCGTACGCAGAGCCGGGACAATGTCCGCCGGGACCATTCCCGGGCCACCGTCGGATTCGTTCAAGGCGCGGTCAAGTTGCCAGAAGCCAGTTTCCACGGAGAGGGGACGCAAAGTGGCGCCGTTCTCATCCGTTAGCCAAGACTGGGCCGTGTACTGCAAGTAGGGCAGCCCATTGGAACTGAAGGTCACCGTCTGGGTGAAGTGTTCCGAATCCTCTTCGCCGGCACCGAGCCGCCCGGCACCTTCCCAAGTGCCCAGCAGCCACGAAAGTGGCACCAGTTCCGGAGTGAGGTCCGTGGGGATTTCAATGGCCATGGCGAATTACTGCTGGCCCTTGAACAAGCGCCACACCACCAGTCCGGCAAACCAGGCCATGGCCACTCCGGCCACAACCAACAGGCAGATGAAGAAAATTTCCAAGGCAAGTACGCTCATAATGCCATCCTACAATGATCTGCGCAGCGTTCCTGACTCATTCGCAGGCACCGCGTCTAGAAGGCCGTTTAGCTGGTAGGGGTTCGCTCACTTATGACAGCAGGATTTTCTCCACGAAGTACACGACTGAGCCGATGGACACAATGGGCGCCAAGGCAGCGGCTACCTCACCAAAAATGCGCCCTGGGGTTAGTGCGGGTGCCTCACGGGGTGCCTGAGCTGGAGATTCCACTGGTGTTTCAGAGGGACTTTGGGCTGCTGCTTCGGCAGGCGCTTCAGTTGCTGTCTCGGCAGGCGTTTCGGCGGCACTTATGTGGACGCTGACTTCACCGATCAACTCATCGGCGGCTCGGGCGTCTCGCATGGCATCCCCGGCCAGCTGTGTGCCCAGAGTCCGCAGCCGCCTAAATGCAGCAATGATGGAGGCCACCACAATAGCCAGGACGGCGGCCGGCACAATCCGGACATCGGAGAACACTAGCGCCGCCAAAGGTCCCGCCAGCACCGCCAAGATTATGGCCAGCGGGGCCGCGACCCTATCCGGCCAGGGGAGCATCCCGGCAAGAAGCGCAACAGCGGCACTGATGGCAACAATGGCCGTCATCCCCGGCTCGCCCAGGAATCTAAAGGACGCCACCCAGCCACAGGCAAACCCGGCCATGGCCACACCGGCACCGGCACCTAAGGTGGACTCCAAACGGCGCTTTTGACCCGTGCCGCGGATCAGCTGCACCACCATGATGGCGCCGAAACCGAGCGCAATGTAGATGGCTGTCCACGAAAGGTAGTCCTTGCCCGCGCTCAGTCCAGCGGTCAAGGCCGCCAAAGCACCCGTCAAGGCGATCACGGTGCCCAACGTTTTCTTGGCCGGGATGGCCAGATAATGCGGCCATCCGTAACCAAACGTCACGGCCAGAGCCATGCTCACCCCCACAGCGTATTCAAGGCCCAGGGAGTGCCCGGCAACCAGCAGTGCCAAAGCGATGATTCCAATAAGTCCGGCTATAGATGACTTCACACATCAATCCTGCCCTATTCTGCCGGTACACTGTGGAACAAACCTGTGGCGGAGCGTTTTAGTTTTTTACGCTCATGCCAGGCAGGCTTTGCAACTGGTTCGAGGCCCAAAGATGCGCATTAAATGAGCACTTTGTTTAGGAAGAGATGTCGCAGATATTATTGCTGACCAACATCCACGGAACTTCCGTGGATGTTTTGCCTGCGCTTGAACTACTCAGCCACGAGATTCATATTCTGCCAGCCGTTCCCACAGCGCTCCTTGATGCCCGCCCCACCGAGCTCATCATGGTTGATGCCCGCACCGATCTGGCCGGGTCCCGGTCCCTGTGCCAATTACTCCGAGCCACTGGCATCAGCGTCCCTCTGCTGCTTATCCTTACCGAAGGCGGCATGGCTATTGTGAGCGCAACGTGGGCTGCTGACGACGTCATTCTTGACACGGCCAAGCCGGCGGAGGTGGAGGCTCGGATTCGTTTGGCTCTGACCCGAGCAACCATCGCCGAAGAAGAAACCCATCAGGAAATTCAGGCCGCCGGAATCGTCATCGATGAGGACAGCTACACAGCCCGGGTACATGGAAGCGTGCTGAATCTTACCTACAAGGAATTCGAGCTGCTCAAGTACCTGGCCCAGCATCCGGGGCGCGTCTTCACAAGGGCGCAGCTCCTGAACGAAGTCTGGGGCTACGACTATTACGGAGGTACCCGCACTGTGGATGTTCATGTGCGGCGGCTGCGGGCAAAATTGGGCAGTGAGAACGAGAACCTCATCAGCACCGTCCGCAACGTGGGTTACCGGCTCAGTGTTTCCCGCCAGTCTGAGAGCTCCATGACGGACGCCTGAAGCGCAGATACATTTCATCGCCAGAGTGCATGAACCCATTTTTAGAAGCCATCCCCTTTGCACAAGGAACCATTCCGCCATGACACAGCTTCCCACTGCCTTAATCCTCATGAGTGCAGATACCTTCGCCACACAATTTGATGTGTCTCGGCTTGACCGGCTTCGCTCGCTGGCCTCGCTCTGTGGAACTTTTTGGGCGGATTCATTGGACCACCCGGAGATTCAAGACCAACTCCCCGAAGTAGAGGTCCTCATCACCAGCTGGGGAGTTCCTTTGCTGGATGCACCAGCTTTGGAACGCCTCCCCGCCTTGAAAGCCGTCTTCCACTGCGCCGGGTCTGTACGCACCTTTGCCACACCCGCCCTGTGGGAACGTGGGATCACGGTGTGCAATGGCGCGGATTCCAATGCCATCCCCGTTGCAGAGTTCACCTTTGCAAGCATCATTCTCGCGGGAAAACGGGCGCAGGTGCTCTCTAACGACAGCCGCAATCACCGCGGCGAGCTTTCTTTCGCCGCGTCCCGCGGGAAATTGGGGAATCTTGGCCGCACCATTGGAATTGTGGGCTATTCCCGGATAGGCCGCCGTGTGGTGGACCTGCTGCGCCAGCTAGAGGACGTCACCATCTTGCTGGCTGATCCTTATGCTGACCCGGCTGAAGTCACTGCCGCTGGTGCCACGCTCCTGCCTTTAGAGGATCTACTTGGCCAAGTGGATGTGCTCTCCATCCATGCGCCATCACTGCCCAGCACCCATCACATGATTGGGGCGCGCGAGCTCGCTGCCTTGGCCGATCACACCACCATCATCAATACGGCGCGTGGGGACCTCATTGACACTGACGCGTTACTTGCCGAATGCCGCACAGGACGGTTGACGGCCATCTTGGATGTGACGGATCCGGAGCCACTGCCGGCCGATAACGAACTGTATGACCTGCCCAATGTGATCCTGACACCGCATGTGGCCGGCTCCTTGGGCGCAGAAACCCGCCGCATGGTGGATGAGGCATTGGCCGATCTTGGCCGGTACACCGAAGGAAAACCTCTAGTGGCCCAGATCCACGCCGCAGACATGGCGCACCACGCCTGAGTCGGCACTGGCCGGCTGGAACTAGTGGGCCCAAATTTTGGCCGCTAATCCCCAAAAAAGTAAGGCCCGTTTCCGCGAAATGGAAACGGGCCTTACTGGTTGAGTGGAGGACATACGGATCGAACGTATCGAGGACACCCCACTGGTGCATCCCCCCAGACGTGCAGGTAAAACAAGCAAGTGACGCACTGTGTGTGAGCCTTACTGCTCTCAAACTCTATGCCAGCTTCGCACCGCCTTGCAAACTCGCGGCCACGCCAAGCAGCATTTCGACACGTTACCTGGCAGCGATTCTCGCAATAGCACAGCCCGGCACACTAGGCTGTGAGCATGAGCCCCGCAAAGACTGACAGCTGGCCGGTAACAGTAGTTCCAGGTGCCCCCGGACCCGAACTTCTGCAAGAAATCCAGACAGTGATTGCTGCTGCCGAAGATGCCGACGGGAACCCGCCGTTCTCTGAGCAGACACTCGTGGAGCTGAAATCCGCCCACGCTAGCCCCCAAAGTGTCCTGACCTTGCTCACCTATGCCCCGGAGGACGCGTCCCCCACCGTTGGCGAAGACCTGGCTGGAGTTGCCGTGGTGGTGCTCAACGGCAACGAGGGCGTGCTGGAAATTGTGGTTCACCCCGCCTACCGAAATGATGGGGTTGGCGCCATTCTCGCCGATAAATTGGTGGAGGTACGCGGGCTGCACGGCATCAAGGCATGGTCCCACGGAGACCATGAAGCAGCTGCCGATCTAGCGGCCAGCTACGGCTTCCGGGCCATTCGCGAACTCTGGCGCATGCGCCTGGTCCGGCAGGCGCCCTCATCCGCTGAACCCCAGCCCACCCTGGAGTACCCTGCGCCCGACGGCGTGAGCCTGCGGACATTTGTCCCTGACCAGGATGAGGGCGCCTGGGTTGCAGCCAACGCGAGCGCCTTTGCCCACCACCCCGAGCAAGGCGCGCTGACGCTGGCTGATTTGCAGGCGCGCATGGCCGAGCCTTGGTTTGATCCTGCTGGTTTTTTTCTGGCCGTGAATGCTTCGCAGGAAATTTTGGGGTTTCATTGGACCAAGCTTCATCCGGCCCGGGCAGGTCAGGCCGCTATGGGAGAGGTCTATGTAGTGGGCGTCATCCCGGATGCGCAGGGGCTCGGCCTGGGCAAGATCCTGACCAAGCAGGGTATAGACCACCTGCAAAATGCCGGGCTCCGGGCCATTATGCTGTACGTAGATGCAGACAATGAGGCGGCAGTGTCGCTGTACCGCAAACTAGGTTTCACCAAGTGGGACTCCGACGTCATGTACGGCCCGCTCTCCCCCTAACCGGCGGGTGCCTGCAGCGAAGCTTGTACCGTTTAGACCAAAAGTACCGACCCCGAGGACTTATCGATGAAGCGCGAATTCAAGGGCTCTCTGAACACTGCGACAGCAAATGGCAGGGAGCGCTTTCTAGCTGGCGAAGTACCCTCGGCCAGAGCCACCCAGGACCGGATTGAAATTCCTGAATTTGAGCCCATACTGGCACCCGAGGGTGATGTCAGCCCCGACCGCTTCCTAGACCGGGAGTTGAGTTGGCTGGCTTTCAATTCCAGGGTCCTGGAACTGGCTGAAGACCCCGACGTGCATTTGCTGGAGCGCGTGAATTTCTTGTCCATTTTTGCCTCCAACCTGGATGAGTTCTTCATGGTTCGTGTGGCTGGGCTCAAACGGCGCATTGCAACGGGGCTAGCTGTACCATCACCTGCCGGGCTCAGTCCCATGGAAGTACTTGAACAGATCAGCGAAGCCGCCCATGAGTTGCAGGCACGCCACGCCCACGTATTTGCCAATCAGATCCGCCCAGCGTTGGCGTACGAACACATCCATCTGGTCCATTGGGATGAACTTGATGATCCGTCCAAAGTGCAACTGGCCAAGATGTTCGCCGAGAAGATCTTCCCCATCCTGACCCCCTTGGCCGTGGACCCGGCACACCCGTTCCCCTACATTTCCGGTTTGTCATTGAACTTGGCAGTGGTGGTGCGTAACCCTGTCAGCGACAAGGAACTGTTTGCACGCGTGAAGGTCCCTGACCTGTTGCCACGGCTCGTTTCCTTGGATGGCGTCCGCGCGGGGACAGTCCCCGGACGGGTGGCCCGCTTCATTCCTCTGGAAGAAGTCATTGCAGAGCACCTTGATCAGTTGTTCCCGGGCATGGAGATTGTGGAGCACCATACCTTCCGGGTCACCCGTAACGAAGACCTCGAAGTAGAAGAAGACGACGCCGAGAACCTTCTGCAGGCTCTCGAGAAGGAGCTGTTGCGGCGCAAGTTCGGCCCGCCCGTGCGCCTTGAGGTGGCCACCGATATCAACCCCAGCATCCTGGCGCTGTTGGTTCGCGAGCTTGATGTGGATGAAACGGAGGTGTACTCACTGCCCGCACCGCTTGACCTGCGCGGACTCTCCATGATCGGCAGCATTGACCGGCCAGATCTGCGTTACCCCAAGCATGTGGCCCACACGTCCCGTGATTTGAATGCCTCAGAGACCTCGAAGGCGGCCAACGTATTTGCTGCCATGCGCCGTCGTGACATCTTGTTGCACCACCCCTACGATTCGTTTTCCACCTCGGTCCAGGCCTTCCTGGAACAGGCAGCGACTGATCCCAAGGTGCGCGCCATCAAACAGACCCTGTACCGCACCTCCGGCGACTCCCCCATTGTTGATGCCCTGGTGGATGCCGCAGAGGCCGGCAAACAGGTTTTGGCGCTCGTGGAGATCAAGGCCCGTTTTGATGAACAAGCCAACATTTCTTGGGCCCGGAAACTGGAGCAGGCCGGTGTGCACGTTGTGTACGGCATTGTTGGGCTCAAGACCCACTGCAAGCTCTCCCTGGTGGTGCGCCAGGAACAGGATGGGCTGCGCCGCTACTGCCACATTGGCACGGGAAACTACCATCCACGTACGGCCAGGTACTACGAGGACCTGGGTCTGCTGACGGCTGATAATCAGGTGGGAGAAGACCTCTCCAAGCTCTTCAACCAACTCTCCGGATACGCACCCAAGACCTCCTTTGACAGGCTTCTGGTGGCCCCCCGTTCAGTGCGAAGCGGGCTCATTGACCTCATTGATGCCGAGATTGCCAATAAGAAGGCCGGCCTGCCGGCGCAGGTACGTATCAAGGTCAACTCCATGGTGGATGAAGCCATCATCGATTCCTTGTACCGGGCCTCGCAAGCCGGTGTGGAGGTAGGTGTGATTGTTCGCGGTATTTGTTCATTGCGCCCTGGCGTGCCCGGACTTAGCGAGAACATCACCGTGCGATCAGTGCTGGGCCGCTTCCTGGAACACTCCCGCGTGTTTACTTTTGCCAATGGGGGCGGCGAGAACAACATTGTGTACATTGGTTCTGCCGACATGATGCACCGGAACCTGGATCGCCGTGTTGAGGCTCTGGTGAGACTGTCCAACCGTGAAGACATTGCGGATGTAACCTCCCTTTTGAGCCGCTACCTCGATTCCGGAACAGCCAGCTGGCATCTGGATAATGACGGCGAATGGAAACGCCACCACCTTGATGACGAAGGAAACCCCTTGCTCGATGTTCAGTCATGGCTGCTCGCCAGCCGGTCACGTTCGCGATCTGCACTGCACCGTTAATGCGCAACGCTGAACATCTCGATGGCCCGATTACCGAGGACATAGCTGTCTCAATCTATGCAGCCGGCGCTCTGTGCTGGCGAGTCAAGAAAAAAAAGCTTGAAGTTCTTTTGATCCACAGGCAACGCTACGATGACTGGTCCTGGCCCAAAGGCAAACTAGATAAGGGCGAGACCCTGGCCGAGTGCGCTGTCCGGGAAGTGTATGAAGAAGTAGGCCTGCCCATCACCCTGGGCAGGCCCCTGCCATCGATCAGCTACACCGTGAAGCCCGGCCGCAAGGAAGTGCATTATTGGGCGGCAGCTGTTGATGACCTGCCTCCCACCCCCGATGGCAAGGAAGTGGACGCCGTCATTTGGTGCAGCCCCAACAAGGCCCGCGGGCTGCTCTCCAATCCCTCAGATTTACAACCCTTGGAGGCCTTGGTGGACGCGTACGAATCCTCCACCTTGAACACATGGCCGCTGCTGATTCTCCGCCATGCAAAGGCGAAGCCCCGTTCGGCCTGGACGCGGGCTGAGGGTGACCGTCCCTTGGCTGCCACTGGTAAACGGCAGGCTATGTTCCTGCAACGGCTGCTCATGGCCTGGCACCCCGGCCGCATTTACACGAGCGATTGGCTGCGCTGCATTTCCACGATCTCCCCCTACGCCCAGGCCACGAAGGCCAAGGTGAAGGTGGTGCCGTGGCTGACTGAGGCGGACCACTTGCGAAACCCGGCCAAGGTCACGGCAGTCATGGAAAAGACACTGACGCGGTCTTCGGCCACCGTTGTGTGCACACACCGCCCGGTGCTGCCCACCGTTCTGGCTGTGCTGGCAACGCATATGTCCCAGGAGTTGGGGGCTTCCTTGCCGCTTCTTGACCCGCACCTTGCTCCCGGGGAAGTCCTTGTAGCCCACATCTCGCTGGATGAGCCCGGCACCATCGTGGCTCTCGAGCAGCATAAACCCTACGAGGACTGATCCCGGCGTCATAGTCTTCCCCCGGACAATCTTTGTACCGTACACTCGGTACAAAGATTGTCGAGTCATGGGGGAATCATGAATCCGAATCCACTCGCACCTACGTTTATGGAGGGGCTGGTGTCATTCGGCCTGCCCCTTGCAGTGCTCTGCGTTGTTATTTACTCCGTCTTGCGCTTCGCCGTTTGGTCACCCCGCAACGGCCCATCCTTGGACCATGTGCGCAACCACGCCTATTGGACTGGCGTCATTGCGTGGGCCTTGAGCAGCCTGGGCAGCGCCGGCCGTACCGGACTGTACAACTTCGCCCAACCGAACGCCCACAACAGCCCCTGGTCCGTAATTCCCTGGCCGTCACTTCTGGGACCCGTACTGGCCATCATTGCCGTCCACGCCATCGGGCAGGCTACGTGGCCGGCGCCAAAGTCCGCCAAGCGGGTGGCCACTTTGGAATTCCGCCGCGTCCGCGACTACGTGCCGACGGCGCTCGGCTGGACCACGCTAGCCATCTTCCTCGCCACAGCCGCCGTGATTCCCTTCGTGGCCAGGGCCGGTGGATTCGAGGCCGTCAACGCCCCGGTCCCCGGTGCAGTCGGGGCGTGGACCACGGGAAGGATCGACGGCGGACCCCTCGCGTTGGCATTGTCCCTCACCCTGGCTGCGCTGGGCACCGGGACACTTCTTGTTATGCGCCTTGTTGCCTCACGGCGATCCCTGGCCAACTTGTCGGCCGAGCAAAACAAGACGTTGCGGATCATCGGTATGAACAGGTTGCTGCGGGTCGCGGCAACGGTTGCCTCAGGACTGGCTGCAGTGGCCGGCAACTACCTGATCCAACCGATTCCCGGCTCGGACATCGACTCGTTTGTGAACTGGCTGGGCCTTGTCAACATGGCTGTTCTGGTCATCATGTTCTTTTGGAAACCGCCCGCACTGGAACCAGCGCCGAATGATCCCGATTACCGGGGCCTCTTCGGGCTCAGCCGCACTGCTGAATCAGGTCTGGGCAAGGGACTGGCCGCATCAAGGTTCAGCGGAACCACGTACGTGCTGTTGGCCCCCACGGCTGTTGTCGGTGCGCTCTTGGGATATGCCTTACGTTTTTGGCTCGGCAGTATGGGCCCGTTCCTGACACCTTTTGCGCTGATGCCGTTGGCGTATCTCTGGCTGGAGGTGGTGATGCGGCGAAACTACACCACGGCGGCAACACCACGAACACCACTGCGCCACGCGATCCCCTGGCCCCTGTATGCCGCTTTTGCCATTAGCGCCGTCGGCTTGCTGCTGGCGGTTCTGCACGCACGCCACGTCAGCATCACCGGCGGGCGGAACACTTGGGATGGGCTCGACACACCGGCAGCCATGTACCTCATCCCGTGCGCCATGGCGCTGGCCATTTTGCTGTCCGGCGGCGCCGCACTGAAGTTTGCGCTCTCCCGCCCACCCCTGACAGACGCACCGCGGGTCCTGGATGAGGCCCTTCGCCGCCGGTCCCTGTTCAGGATTGCCAGAACCATCACCGGTGGCTGGTACGCCACTCTCGGCATGGTGCTGATCATGATGCCGCTGGCACCTATCCCTTCGGCAGCAAGTTTCGAGATGCGCACTTGGGGCACCCTGTGCCTAGTGGTTGGCGTGCTGCTTGCCATCTACCCCATCCGCAAACTCACTACTGCAGACTTCGGCCTGGACGCCGCCGAACTTGCCCCCCATGGCGCCAGTCCGGGCCAGCAGTAGCCTCATGGACGCCCGCATAGTTATTGATCTGGAGACGGCAACTCCGCCGTATGAACAAATCCAGAGGCAGATTTCCTCGCTCATTGCTGTAGGCCACTTGGCGCCCGGCACCCGGCTGCCCACTGTCCGCAGCCTCGCCGCAGACCTCGGCTTAGCTGCGGGAACCGTGGCCCGGGCGTATAAGGAACTCGAGGGCACGGGACTCGTCGCCACGAACCGGCGCCAGGGAACAGTGGTGGCGGAGCCTCGGCACGAGGAACCGGATGCGAGCGGCCAACACCGGAGCCCGCCACAGGAGCAACCGCCGCCAGGGGCGGTCGAAGTGATGGCCGCCGTAGACCATCTCATCAACGAAGGCACACGGGCCGGGCTGGAGGGGAAGATGCTCATCACACTGCTCCAGGGTCGCCTCAGCCAGCGATCCAAGTAGACTGGTGCGCGTGACTATTGAGACGCCCTACGAAGACATGCTCCGCGACGTGATGGCCAATGGCACCGTGAAGTCGGACCGCACAGGCACCGGCACCCGTAGTGTTTTTGGCCGCCAGCTGCGGTTCGACCTGAGTGAGAGTTTTCCGCTGATCACTACCAAGCGGGTGCATTTCAAGTCGGTCGCCATGGAGTTGCTGTGGTTCCTGCGCGGCGATTCCAACGTGCGCTGGCTGCAGGAAAACGGTGTGAAGATTTGGAATGAATGGGCGGACGATTCCGGTGAGCTGGGTCCCGTCTATGGCGTCCAGTGGCGCTCATGGCCCACACCAGACGGTGAACACATTGACCAAATTGCCACTGTCATGGAGTCGCTGCGTCAGAACCCAGACTCACGCCGGCACATTGTCTCGGCCTGGAACGTGGGCGAGCTCAAAAACATGGCGCTGCCGCCGTGCCACGCCTTCTTCCAGTTCTATGTTGCCCCCACGGAGGATGGCCGCGGCAAACTCTCCTGCCAGCTCTACCAGCGCTCGGCAGACACATTCTTGGGCGTTCCCTTCAACATTGCCTCGTATGCACTTTTGACCTTAATGGTGGCCCAACAGCTGGACATGGACCCGGGCGAATTCATCTGGTCTGGCGGCGACGTGCACGTGTACGACGACCATGTGGAGCAGGTGGCCCAGCAGCTTTCCCGTGAGCCGTTCCCGTACCCAAAACTGCGCCTCACCCGGAAACCTGATTCCATCTTTGACTACGACTTTGCAGACTTTGAACTGGTTGACTACCAGCACCACCCCGCGATTAAGGCACCGATAGCCGTATGAGAGAACTACCCGCCACCTACCGTTTCACCCAGCCCATTGTTGGCATGATCTGGGCCCAAACCAACACCGGTGTGATTGGTGCCGACGGCGGCATGCCGTGGCACTTGCCCGAGGATCTGGCTCACTTCAAGCGGGTCACGTTGGGCCACCCCGTGGTCATGGGCCGCAAAACGTGGGAGTCATTCCCGGATAAGTTCCGCCCTTTGCCGGATCGCACTAACATTGTGGTGACCCGCCGGCAGGGGTGGGCGGGAACACCTGAGGCGAGCGGCGCCGTCGTGCTTGACTCGGTAGAGGAGGCCCTGGTTGAGGCTCAGTTTTCCCCCGGCGGCAATGAGGTGTGGGTCATTGGTGGCGGCCAGATCTTTGAACAGACCTCCGAACATTGCAATGTGGCTGTGGTGACCGTCATCAACACCGGCGTCACCGGAGACACGCAGGCGCCCGTATTGGGCAGCGAGTGGGCGTTCCGCGGCGCAACCCCGGCGGAAGGCTGGCACACCTCGAAGAACGGCACTGAATACCGGATCACCCTGTGGGCTAAGGGTGAAACTGAGTTCGAAGCCCCGGAATAGCCTTCAGGAGGCCGCCACAGTGGTATTGCGCACGATCAAGTTCTGGTTTCGCAAAGAAACCCTCGATCAGCAGTTGCGAGACATCGCTGCCATGGATCAGTATGCGAAAGCTCTCGCCGCCGGCGAAAAAAGGATTTTAGCGCAAGGCGCTAATGGCGAGCTCTATAGCTATCTGCCGGAAGAATAAGGCGCTAGCAGGGCCGGCCGCATTCCTCTGACTTCAGTGCTTGGCCACGTACTCTGGACAGGAATGTGAGCCCTAGCATTTACTGCCTTGAGCTGGGCTATGATTGCAGGCTCAGCGCATGCCGGGGTGAAGCCTTCTAGCGGATCTGACTGGATTGGCGTGGTGTTGTTGTTGCTACTGCTGGGGGGCCTAGGCCTCTTCTTTGTTCTTGGCCTGCGGGAGCTGATCAAGGAAGCAAAAGCAGCGCGCCTTCGCAATCAGCGCGGTCTCCCCCGGCCCACTGAGTAATGCGCGGTTCCGGTACTGGTGAGATTTTTCAGTGGGCCTTAGAGATATCCCAATGTGTCAATCGTTGACGTTTTTGCCATTTCCATGATGGCCAGCGCAGCGCCACCCCGGGCACCTGTTGCTGCACCGGGAGGCAAAGCAGCCTGTACCACGGCGACGTGAGAACTTGTCAGCGGGAGTGTATGAGTTTTCAGGGCTGCTATGAGCGGAGCCATGAACGGTTCCCCCGCCTGCGCAAGCTCGCCGCCAATGATCATTAGCTCTGGATCGAGCAAATTGGCAATCCCCGCCAAGAACCGGCCCGCCACGGCGCCAACTTCGTCCAGGACTGCCAGACAGCTGGGATTAGACCTTGTGGTCTCCTCCAGCACGTGCGCCCAGTCCGCATTCTCTCCCAAGACAGGACTCAACAATGACAGCACATGGGCCGTTCCTGTGCGCAGCACCAAGCACCCACGGTTGCCGCAGGGGCAGGTTGCGCCGTTGATGTCTGTGGACATGTGTCCAATTTCCCCGGCCGCGCCAATACTTCCTCGAAAGAGCTGATCTTCCGCGAACAACGCCATGCCCACTCCGCTGGAAAAACTCAAGTACAAGACATTCGCACTGTGCTGGCCGGCACCCCACCGTTTTTCAGCGAAGCCTTCCAAGCGTGAATTGTTTTCCACAAAAATCTGGTAGGGCAGATGGTGGGCCAAAATACTGCGTACATCTAGCTTTGACCATGGCTGTCCCGGGAGGGAAACGCCAACCATATCGGTGCGTCTGTCAATTTGTCCCGGAACACCTACACCGACCCCCACGATCTTGGTGCCGTCAATACCTGCCTCATCCAATAACGTTTCCAGCGCAGAAGCAGCAGCCACAACCCGTGATTCGGCAGTGCTCTGCGCATCCACCGCGAAGATAGTTTCTGACACCGTATTTCCGGAGAGGTCAGAGGCGCTAATGGCTACCTGATCAAGAGTGAAATCAATGCCAAGACTAAACCCTGCCAACGGGTTGATAGCTACTAGTTCGTGCCCCCCGCGAGTCGCTTTTTGCTCAGGTTTGAGGTTCAGCACCACGTTTCTCTCCAACAACTCATTGGTGATGTTGGTGATGGTTGTTCGCGATGTGCGTATACGCCGAGCCAACTCGGCCCGGTGGAGCGGGCCGTCAATCAATAACAACTCCACCATTTGACGGGTGTTAGTGGCTCGAAGCCCTTTCAGAGAGCCCCCTTCAGTGACCATTATTGCTATCCGTTGAAAGAGTTTCAGGCATGTCAGCCCTTTCGCGCATCAGCTCCGCAAGCTGTCCAAGTTGTTGTGGATCTTCCAATGCGGATCCTACTGCAATAACCCGGGCTCCTGCGAGCAGGAAGCTACGGGCATTGTGGGCGTCCATACCGCCGGTGGAAACAATCTTAATGCCGGGGAAGGGCCCTCCCATGGCTTTTAGCCAGTCCACTCCCAACACACTAGCGGGAAAGGCTTTGACCCATTCCAGGCCCTGACTCATGGCCGCTTGGATCTCGCTGGGGGTAGCCACTCCGGGCAAGTGAGCCAAACCAGCATCGGCGCATGCCTGGATCACATCCACGTTCACGCCAGGACTGACGGTGAATGCCGCACCAGCGTCCTTAGCTTGTTCTACGTGGGTGCGGTTGAGTACCGTTCCTGCGCCCACCACCAGTCCGCGATCTTCAGCGGCCAAGGCCAGCGCTTTCAGCGCTTTGAGGTCTTCAGTAGTTTGGATGGGTATCTCCACCGAGGTCACGCCAACATTCCACGCCATAGTGGCTACTTCCAGGGTTCGCTGTGTTCCTAAGCCTCGCAAAATTGCCATGACGGGGGTGCTGGCGAACATCTGGTCAAAGAACTGATTACTCACTACTTACTGCCTTCTTTACTCGAGGGTTGAAAGTCAAGGGTACTGGCGAGCGCCCGCGCCGCGAATTGATGTCCTCTTTGCAACCGCTCGAGGGCCTGTCCATTTTCGAGTACGGCAGAAAGGTAACCCGCCGCAAACGCATCACCAGCACCCACTGCCTCGACCACCTGAACAAGCGGCGCCGGGACGAAGGTGGAGCCTTGGCTGTTAAACTCAGTAGCTCCTAGGGCTCCATCTTTGATAATCAGCGTCCCCGCATTTGGAATCAGTTCGCGCACATCGTCCGCGGATCCGAGTCCTGGCCACAGTACCTGTGCTTCATCCAATCCAACGAAGGTGTAATCAGCTTGCCGTGCATAGTTCAGTAGAACCGCCTGTGCGTCCTGGACACCCCAAAGCCCCGGCCGGTAATTGACATCGAAGGACACCGGTACGCGCTCTCGCTTGGCCCGGTCAAAGAGCATCTGGACCAAGGCCGCGCACGAGCTTGACAGCGCGGGGGTGATGCCGGTGAGGTGTAGGAGACGAAACGATCCCCACGGCAGAGATTCCACCGTGCCAGCGCCCATGAGTGCAGCAGCAGAATTCTTACGGTAATAGTGCACGGTGGTTGAGTTTATTCCGGGGTCTTTGAACATCACACCGGTGGGTGCCTGCGGATCCACGCTTACATAGGTGGTGTTAACGCCATGATTTTTCAGCGTCCGCACTATTCTCCGACCCAGCGGGTCATTGCCAACCCGGCTGACCCAGGCAGCGCTGTGCCCCCAATCTGCAAGCCACTGGGCAAGGTTCGATTCTGCCCCAGCGGTCTCCACTGAAAAGCCGGAGGCCATTTCCAGTGGCTCAGCCAAGGTCGGGGTAACCACAGCCATGGTTTCGCCCACAGCTACTACATCAATCATCTTTTCTTTTCTTGATCGTTCTGGAGGGAGATTTTCAGGGGGCCACGGTAAGGCCGTGCTGAGGGCCCGGAGACAGCAACGTTGACACCGAACAGCTTCCCGGCATCAGGGCTCTCTTGCTCCCAGCCTTCATCAAGCCAGCCGCTACAACTGGTGATAACCAACAGATTCCCTACAAGCGCTACCGCTGTTGGGCGGGCTGCCGGGACCTGGACTACGTCCAAAAGCTCACCCTTGGGCGAATACCTGTGCACCGCCCACCCATCCCACAGCGCCACCCAAATGCAGCCATCGTTATCCACCACCAGCCCGTCTGGGTCTCCTGTTTCTGGAGCGAACGAAACAAGGGTAGTACTACCTTGGATCCCCGTGCGCGGGTCAATGTCGAAGTGGCGTAGGGTCCGTGCACTGGTGTCGACGTAGTAGGCGCTGCGACCATCCGCGGTGAAGTCCAGCCCGTTGGAGATCCCGATCCCGCCCAGCGCCACTGTGCCATGTCCGCTGGAGTCAAAGCGCCACAGCCTTCCCTGTCCCGCGGCACCGTTTCTGCTCATGGAACCGACCCACAGGTTGCCTTCTGTGTCAGCTACGCCGTCATTGAAGGCTGTTGGGCGGTTGGCTTCCGGCTCGGCGAGTACTGACCTTGTGCCGTCTTGGGCGAGGTGAACGAGTTCGCTCTCACGCGCCATCACCCAGCCGGCACCCTCCCCCGGCAGGGGTGTAACCGGGCCGGCCATGCCTTCCACGGCTAGGGTGCGCTCTAACTCAAAACTGTCTCCGACTACCCCACCCACATGGACAAATCCGCCAGTAATATCCGTCCAGAGGAGTTTACCCGTGCGTGAATCAACCCTAGGCGTTTCACCCAGTTCCGCTCGAGGACCACCTAAGCAGACCGCTGTTAGTTCACGAGGCATGGCTTACCACTCAAGGAAAGAGTTGTCATTTTGGCGCCAGATGGAGTTGCGCCAGCGATGCGGGTTCAACGCGGCATGCCGGACTTTTTCTTCATCAATTCCGATACCCAGCCCGGGGGCTACTGGCCGAGCAATGTAACCGGTTCCCATATTGAAGACCTCTGGCTCCTCTAGGTAGTCAAAAAGGTCCGGGCCTTCCTGATACCCGGAACCCCTGCTCTGCTCTTGAAGCAGGAAATTCGGGCTGGCAATGTCAACCTGCAGGCTCGCGGCAAGCGCAATGGGGCCCAACGGGCAGTGCGGCGCCAATTGAACACCGTATGCTTCCGCCATGGCTGCAATCCTGCGCACTTCAGAGATACCGCCAGCGTGGCTCAAATCTGGCTGGACCACACTGACACCTTTACCCAAAACGGTTTTGAAGTCCCAGCGGGAGTAGAGGCGTTCGCCAACCGCCAACGGTATGGATGTACCTTGAGCAATAAGGGACAAATCACCTGAGAGTTCCGGAACCAGCACTTCCTCGGCGAAAATGGGCAAATATTCTTCCATGAGGGGCAGCACCCGGCGGGACATGGCCGGGCTGAACCTGCCGTGGAAATCCAAAGCGATGTCAAGTTCCTCGCCACCTGCTTCGCGCACAGCGGCCAGTGATTTCACCATTTTGCGAATGCTCGCTGCCGTATCAAGAGGGGCCAGCTTGCCAGCCGGGCAGAATTTCACTGCTGTGAAACCCTCAGCCATGGCTTCACGGGTGGAATTGGCCAGTTCCTCCGGACTGGCACCTTGAATCCAGGTATACATGCGTACCTTCTCTCGCACGGGACCACCCAGCAATTCATAGATAGGGACGTCTAAGGCTTTGCCCTTGATATCCCACAGTGCCTGATCAATCCCCGCCACCGCACTGGAAAGAACAGGCCCACCCCTGTAGAAGCCACCCTTAGTCAGGACCTGCCAATGGTCTTCGATAGTGGAGGCGTCCTCGCCAATGAGGTAGTCAGACATCTCAGCCACTGCCGCCGCAACTGTTTCGGCGCGCCCTTCAACAATGGGTTCACCCCACCCCACCAATCCGCTCTCAGTCTCCATCCTGAGAAACAACCAGCGTGGGGGAACTTGAAAGGTCTCTATCTTAGTAATCTTCACGCATATTCCCTTAGTCAGAAGAGCTTCTGTCCTGCCCGCGCGGACAGTTCGCACGGCCAGTTTGTGCGGCCAGTCCTCACTGGCGGGCACAGAATGTGGCATTCTGGGCTCACCAGATCAAGAATTGTCAAAAGAATTGACACTTACATGGTGATTGTAACCGCCTCGGGAGATGTTATCCATACAAGAGGATTCACTTTTGTAACTGTGTAATTATATTTGACAACTTACTGTATCTTGTGACTATACTCACAGCACAAGCCGAGCGATGTTGCAGAGGCTGACTCACACAACTACTTTGAAGGACACTCCATGACTCAGATTAAGCCTTGGCTTAAACTCGCCACCGGCGCCCTCTTGGCAACTTCAGTCGCTTTCACGGCTTCCGGATGCACCACCACCGACGCTGTAAGCAGTGGCGACGGCGAGAAGTCAATGACCTACTGGTCCATGTGGACAGAGACCGAGCCTCAGGCTGAGGTCCTGAAGACCTCCCTAGATGCTTTCCAGAAGGACACTGGGATCAAGGTCAACGTTCAGTGGCAAGGGCGCAAGGTTTTGGACAAAGTCACTGCCGGCCTGCTCTCCAACGATGTCCCAGACCTTGTTGACCAGGCTTACGACGGCCTCGGCCCGACCCTGGCAAAGACAAACCAGCTTGAAGATCTTGCCCCGGTACTCAAAGAGTCCGTCCCCGGCGAAGACGGCAAAACCGTTGGCGACGTCATTCCGGCCAAGTACTTCGATGTTCTGCCCACCTATGGTGGCGATGTGAAAACCTACATGGTGCCGTACACCATTTCTAACGTGTCAGTCTTTTACAACAAGGCCAACAAGGTTGCTCCCGACGCGCCCAAGACTTGGGACGAATTGCTGGATAACTGCAAGAAAGCACTAGCCGCTGACATTGCCTGCATCGCTTCAGATGGTGACGCAACCTGGGCCAACAGCTACTGGTTTGATTACCTGATGAACCGCAATGCAGGTGACGGTTCCTTCGCCAAGCTGGTTGAAGACAAGACCGGTGCATCCTTTGATGATCCCGCAGTGCTGAAAACTGCAAAGCAAATCGAAGAACTCATCAAGAGTGGCTACATCATCAAGGGTTACGACGCTTCCAAATACCCTGAACAGCAGAACGCATGGGCTTCCAACAAGGCCCTCTACTACCTGATGGGTAGCTGGGCTCCGGCAGAAACCGGAAAGTACGCCGCAGAAGGCTTTGAGTACGGCGCGTTCAACTTCCCCACCACTACGGCAACGTCCTCTACAGCTAACGACTCCATCGCCTTCGGCTTTGCAGTGCCGAAGAAGGCCAAGAACACCGATGCAGCAAAGCAGTTCATTGCCTACTTCGCTAACAAGGACCGCATGGGCCAGATCTCCTCGGTAGCGAACAACCTCTCTGCTCGCCCCGATGTCGAAGCTCCCGCCACTTTGAAGGACGTTGCCACCATCCTGGCTGAGAACCCCACCAGGCTCCCCAACGATGGAGTCTCCGGTGACATCACTGACAAGGGCTTCAACGCAAGCTTCGAGAAGCTCTTCTTGGGCAAGCTCACAGCAGAGCAGTATGTCAAGGAAGCAAAGTCCGCGATGGTGGCCTACTGGAACGCCAAGGGCTAACTGATGGCTACCCCTGTTCTTCCGCTGGCACGTGGGCGCAACACTGCACGCCCACGTGCCGGCATGTCCGCAATTGAACGCAGCCGGCGACGGCTGTTCTGGCCAATGTTGGCACCAGCACTGATCCTCATGATCTTGTTTTACCTCGTTCCTATCATTTTTGCTGGCTGGTTGAGCCTTAATGAATGGGATGGGATTAACGAGCTCAAGTGGGTAGGCCTGGATAACTACATCCGGCTATCTAAGGATCCGGTCTTCATTGGATCCATCATTAACACCTTGAAGATTCTCTTCATTGTTGGAATCGTGACGTTTGTCTTCGCTTTTGGCCTAACCATGATCCTGCGGGACATGATGGGCAAGAAGTTTGTTCGCAGCGTTTTGTTCTTTCCTACGTTGATCAATGCCATGGTCTTCGGTATTTTTGCCGGTTTCCTCTTCAGCCCTTCTGGCCCTGTCAACAAACTCTTGTTGCTGGTAGGCGTTCAGGATCCGCCCAAGTGGCTGGCTCAAGACAATCTATTCAACATGATCATGATCGTGATGATCTGGAGTGCCACCGGCTACTTCACCACCATCATCATGTCCGCTGTGGACCAAATCCCGGCCTATTACTATGAGGCAGCCGGACTGGACGGCGCTGGTCCTTGGACCAAGTTCCGTCACGTGACGCTTCCGCTTGCTTGGGATGTTATTTCTGTGTGTGCCGTCTTGTGGACCATGAGTTCAGTGAAAGTCTTTGAGCTGATTTTGGTCTTCGGCGGTTCCACAGCAAAACCACCGCCCACGAGCACCTGGTCAACAGCCCTGTACGTCTTCCAGGCGGCGTTTGGCAGCGGTGGCGATCGTGAGTTTGGTATTTCTGCCGCATCAGCAATTGTCAGCCTGGTTCTCGTCACTGTTCTCACCATCGGGCTGCGCCGCATGTTGCGTCGCGACGCCGTTGAAATCTAGGAAGCAAGGTTGAATTCGTGAACCAAGTCATAACTCAGCCCCCGCTTCGAACTGAAACGGCGAAGGCCTCCCACACTCCAAAGACACCCACACGGCGCAGGTCCTCACGGAAGGACCGAATTAGCCTCGGCGGCTACGTGGGCAGGGCAGTGGTGTGGCTGCTGGTAGCTTTCAATATCTTCCTTCTGGTCTGGATGGTACTCACTTCCATACGTGACACGCGGGATATTGCTCGGGACCCGCTGGGTATACCAGCGGTCCCGTTCTGGGAAAACTACAGCACTGCATGGAATACCGGGGGGTTTGGCACAGCCGCCATTAACTCGGTCATTGCCACCTTAATTTCTTCGCTCCTGGTGGTTGCCATTGCCGCACCCGCGGCATATGTATTGGCCAAGTCAACCCGTAAACTCTCCTCCACATTCACCCTGCTGTTTGTGCTGGGTCTGGGAGTTCCCGGTCAGGTTCTGCTGGTCCCTGTCTATATCATGATGGCCAAGTTTCAGGACATCTCCCATCTGAAGATGATCAACAGTATTCAAGGGCTAATTCTAGTGATGGTGGGGCTCGGTATTCCTTTTACCGTGTTCCTGCTGGCTGGGTTCTTCCGTTCGTTGCCAGTAGAAATAGAGGAGGCCGCTGCTATTGACGGCTCCTCCGGAATACGCACCTTTATCCAGATCGTGCTTCCTTTGGCTCGTTCTGGTTTGGTCACCGCGTTTATGCTGGCTGTCATCAGCGGCTGGAACGAAACCTTGTTCTCGCTGGTACTACTGACCACGTCAGAAAACCGGACACTGCCGATCGCCCTGTTGGCCTTCCTTGATCAGGCACAATTCAATGGCGCCGATTGGGGCGGGCTCTTCGCTGGCATTGTCATGGTAGTCACCCCCGTTCTGGCCCTGTTCATTTGGTTGGGCCGGCGCATTGTTGAAGGAATGACAGTGGGTATTAGCAAGTAATCGAAAGGAAGCCTTAGCGTTGAAACCTCTTCTTCTCCTCACTGGAGGAAATGGCACGGTGGGACGTCTACTGCTAGAGCAATTGCGCCGTAGCTACCGGATCAGAATCACCACCAGAACCGTTCTCGATCCGTACCCGGCCATTTTTGAGACAGAAGACGAGGTAGTGGTCGGTGATCTCGCCGATCAAAACTTCGCCCGGTCTGCGGTGGAGGGTTGCCACGCAATCCTCCACCTGGCTGCCAACGCCTCCCCTGCCGCCTCGGTGGGGGAGGCGTTTGGCAACGTCTCAATGATGAGCCATCTGTTCAGCGCGGCACGAGAATTTGCTGTACGGAAGCTGGTGATTGCGAGTTCCATTCATGCCACCGGTTTGGACTACCGGGACGGAGTTCACCACATTGATCCGGCCCATGCACCACGTCCCTGTTGCTCCTATGGTGCAAGCAAAATCGCCGTGGAGGCTTTGGCCCGCCTTCATCAAGACGCACAAGGTGACGCAGTTTCCTGCCTCAGACTTGGTTTGACCGGCTGGCCTTTGATAGAGCGGCAGTACGCTCACACGTGGCTCTCCACCGGAGATCTTTTGACACTGATCGACGCAGCACTGAACCGATCCCCGGGCTTTGGTATTTACCACGGCGTCTCTCTTGATTCCACGGAGCGTTGGAACACCAAAAACGCACTTGAAGATCTTGGTTGGGAGGCACGGGATCGCTGGGAAGTAGACACGACCCAACTGCCACTGGCCGCCTCCACTGCATGCCAACTTTTCTCCACTACCTAACAGATATCTCCGTTGCGAAAGCGATGCGATTCCCTTAGCTGGTGCTCCAGTGACTCTTGGTTCAATCGGCGTGGTTCACCTGAAATATAACAGATAGGAAGATTATGAAACGTCCCTTTTTGAAGGCGGCTGGAGCACTGACAGCCGTCCTGATATCGTGCTCGTTCATGCAGGCTGCTGTAGCCGTCCCATCGACGCTGGCTGACTCAACAGCTCCCCCCGCAACAGCCACCATGTCTGCACTAACTCCAGAACGCGATGAGACAAGCGTCCTGCGCAACCCGGGTATGGGCTGGATGGCGTACGCCGAAGAGTTTGACCACGCATTGGCAGACGCCAACGCATTTTGGGGCGAGGTTGGACCAAACTCTGCTGCGTCTTCCGTGGTATATCTGCGCATCCCGTGGTCACGTCTAGAACCCGCGGAAGGGAAATACGCTTGGGATGTAGACGAGAACTTCAAATCCTTCATTAAGCAGGCCAAAGACCACGGCCAACGCCTCGCTTTCCGAGTTTTTGTGGATAGCCAGGATACCCACCAACAGGCAACACCCCAGTTCGTTTTCGATGCGGGAGCCACAGGCTACGGCGCCCCCTCAAATTCATCGTTCAAAACCCCGCATGCGAACAATGCAATCTTCCGGGCCAAGTTCGAGAACTTCATGGCTGCCTTCGGTGCACGCTTTGATAATCCCGAAGAGGTCGATTTTGTCGATACGAACACCATTGGGCATTGGGGAGAAATGCACAACTACCAAGCTGGACCCACGGCTGGCGCCGAACCGGTCCTGCAATGGTTGGGTAACCTCTACCGCAAATCCTTCTCGCATGTTCTACTGGCGCTGAACTTCGCTCCGGCCTTCAGCTACACAGAATTGGATCAGCAGATCGCCAAGGGATCCATCATGCGCCGCGATAGCTTGGGCAGCACCCTGTGGTTCCCTCAGGATCAAAAAAATGCTATTTCTTCACGCTTCCCGAACACCATTTTGGTGGGGGAAAACTGCTACCAGAACTTCACTATCAGGGAGACTTCCTGCGATGATAGCTTCAAGGTCCCCGGAGCCAAGCCCTACCGCCCCATGCTGGAGCGAGTTGTAGCCGACGCCAAGCAACTGCACGCCAACTACTTGGATCTGCGCCACGAGCCTGACGTGAAAACTTGGGTAGTTGACAACCCTGACTTGGTGCAGGACTTCGCCATCAACGGCGGCTACCGTCTAGCACCTGGCACCGTAAACATGCCTTCAGTTCTTCCCTTTGGCGCACGCCAGGCCACAGTCTCCTCAAGTTGGACCAATACGGCTTGGGGCCGGATGCCTAACGACAACCCACAGTGGAATAACAAGTACCAGGTTTCCTACGCGCTGCTGAATAAAGTCACTGGCGAACCTGTCTACCAGATACAGTCTGACGTTAATCCTGGCTCTTGGATCAAGGGAACTAGTTACCCAACCAGCACGGTTTTTGCACCCACCGACGTCCCCGCTGGGAGCTATGACTTCGCCATTGCAATTGTGGACAAAACTCGCAACAATGCTCCCGGTATCAAATTAGCGTTGACTGGCGCTCCCAGCACCACCGGCTGGAATAAGCTCGGCACCACAGTGTTAGAAGCCGCCCCGGACACAACTCCCACAGAGACTGCCAGCCCAAGCGCGACTGCTACACCGAGTGCTTCGGCAAGCGCTACTGCTACTGCTACTGCTACTGCTACTGGGAGTGTAACGGCTTCGGTTAGCCCCACCGCTAGCCAGAGTCCGTCTCAGGAACCGGCAACTCCGGGGATTGATCTCAGTGCCGATTCTGTTGCCGCCGGTGGTGGGCTTGTCATTACCGGTGAGAACTTCTTGCCCGGTAGTAGTGCAACGTTCACGCTGCATTCGGAGCCGTTGATATTGGGCACGGCTACTGCTGATGCTCAGGGTGTTGTGCGGCTGAGCGTGCAGTTGCCGGCGAATGTTCCTGTAGGAAGTCACCGGATCATCATTGACGGTAAGGGTTTTGATGGTGAGCTGCAGCAGGTTAGTGCACCGTTGATTATCACAGCGGCCACAGTGACTACTCCTGCAACGGATGTCACCACGGCGGCCAGTACTACGGCGCCCGCCACGGGTGGCGATGATCTGGCTAGCACTGGTGCTAAGAACGTGGGGATCGGTGGCTTGGCAGCTCTGTTGCTGGCAGCCGGTGCCACACTGTTCATGCTCAACCGCCGCAGGAGCTCAAGCCACTAATGTGTAGCTACTCCTAGTCAACAGGGTGCGGGGGCTCAGAACAATTGTTCTGAGCCCCCGCACCCACTGTTTAAAACCCCAGCGCCAAACACCAGCCGTATTTAAGACACATGCTGTTGGCAGGGTGGAACGCAGCCCTGAACGTGTTCACGTGGTGACACCGACTTCACCCGATTTGCCCCTCCCGCCTAAACTGGGAGGCATGACCAATAACAACGTTTCTTCTGCCAGCAATCCGTCCGTCGGACTGGTTGGCTGGCGCGGCATGGTCGGTTCCGTTCTGTTGCAGCGCATGCAGGACGAAGGCGACTTCGGCGATATCAACCCTGTCTTCTTCTCCACCTCTAATGCTGGCGGCTCGGCCCCCACCATTACCGGTGCCGGTGATTCCGGCAATCTAGAAGACGCCTTTGATATTGATACGTTGGCCAAACTTCCTATTATTGTCACCGCCCAGGGCGGGGACTACACCTCCCGCGTACACTCCGAACTGCGCAACCGCGGCTGGGACGGGCTCTGGATGGATGCAGCGTCCACCCTGCGCATGAACAACGATTCGATCATTGTGCTGGATCCCATCAACCGTGACGTCATCGATGCGGGGTTGGCCTCTGGAGTGAAGGACTACGTGGGCGGCAACTGCACCGTCTCCTGCATGCTCATGGGGCTCGGTGGGCTCTTCAAGAACAACCTGGTGGAATGGGGCACCTCCATGACCTACCAGGCTGCCTCCGGCGGCGGCGCACGCCACATGCGCGAGCTCTTGAATCAGTTCGGCACGCTCAACTCTGAGGTTGCCAGCGAGTTGGACAACCCGGCCTCGGCCATTTTGGAAATTGACCGTAAGGTTCTGGCTCATCAGCGCGAGGGCGTGGATTCCTCGCAGTTCGGTGTCCCTCTGGCCGGCTCGCTGATTCCCTGGATTGACGCTGATTTGGGCAATGGCCAGTCCAAGGAAGAATGGAAGGCCGGGGTTGAGACCAACAAGATCCTGGGCACCACTGCCGAGAACAAGGTCATCATGGACGGCCTGTGCGTAAGGATCGGCGCCATGCGCTCTCACTCGCAGGCTCTCACTCTGAAGCTTCGCGAGGACCTCTCAGTGGCTGAAATTGAATCCTTGTTAGGCAACGACAACGAGTGGGCCAAGGTGGTTCCGAATACCAAGGACGCTTCCATGGCTGATCTGACCCCTGTTGCCGCCTCCGGCACGCTGGATATTCCGGTAGGCCGTATCCGCAAGATGGAGATGGGCCCCGAGTACATCAGCGCGTTCACCGTGGGCGACCAGCTCCTCTGGGGTGCCGCCGAGCCGCTGCGCCGCATGCTGAAGATCGCCGTCGGCACGCTCTAACTCCTGCTTGCTGGGCCTCCCCGCCGTGATTCACGCAGGGGAGGCTCAGGGCTTTAACCACCGGGCATACGCCGCAGCTGACGTCGCCAGCGCCCTGTGCTGGTTTGGTGTCAACTCTCCAAAAAGCTCCGGCAGCACGACGCCGGCCAGTTGCCTTTGTTTCTCGGGGGCACTTTGCGCTTTGCGCCAGGTTCCGGCGACCTGCCCTCCGGCCACCACCGTAGCCTTGAACATCCCGTTGTTGCCCGGCACAGTTAGCGGCGCATGGTGCGGGGCCACGGCTGCACTGCGGTCCGTGTAACCGATCAGGTACTCGTCAAAGCCGGGAAGCAGCAGCACTGAGCGCGCCCCCGGAACGCTCCCCCGCAGCCCCTTACCGCCCAGCAGCTCCGCAGTTTCCGGCGCCAGCCAATAGCGTGTGCCGTTGCATTCGATCGTGACCAGCTGATCCTTGAGCTGCTCCAGAGCGGTGTTGATGTCCTTGAGTGTCAGCTTCGCCCACCACTGAAAATCCCTCATAGTTGCCGGGCCATGGCCGCGGAAATATCGCAGGGCCAGCTCCGCAAGTGCCGCCTCGCGTGGCAGTACCCGCGGGTTCCTAATCCATTGCTTTGCGCTGACAAAGTACTGTCCGTTGCCATTGCCGCCCAGGTTGATGGGCCCTTGGACAAGGGTTCCGTCAAGGCAGAGCACGAACAGGAAGTGATAGCCGCGTTGGGCCTTGGTATATTGCCCTGCCTGTTCAAACGCGGCTAGGAGTTGTTCGCGCGGGGCCTTTCCGCCTGAGCGTTCCAGCAGCGCCAGGGCAAGCTCGCGCACGTGGGCGATGTCCGAGGCAGTAATGTCCAGCTGGCGGTGGCGGGTGGCAAGGCTCTTGTACATGCGTTCTGCCGTCAGGGAGAGGATCCAGCCAAGGTCCTCGGCGGCGCTCACATGCAAGGTGCCGCGCATCGGCCAGGACCTAACAAGTTGGCCGCTGTTGAACGCGGCCTCCACACTGGCGCGGGTACTTGCGGGTGAGCGCAGGCCAATGGACCACAGGGCTCCTTGGAAGTCTTGACCTTGGAGCGCTGTCAGGGAACGCACAACGTCCACCGGCCCCGGACTGGGGCTGGTGGACGTTGTGAAAATTCCTTGGGCGGCGAGCCGCAGCCGAGCGATCTGTGCGGGTGTGACGTTCGAGGCCATTCACCCACTCTACGGCTTGGGCCCACAGCCGCGAGGGACCCGCCGTGAGCTTGCGAGGGGTGGGAGCGCTTGGGCCCACAGCCGCGAGGGACCCGCCGTGAGCTTGCGAGGGGTGGGAGCGGCTGGGGACTAGCGGGAGGTGCGCATGTTCGCTGTGATGGGGCATTCGAAGGGGTCACGCTGGCCCAGACCCACACGGTTCAGATAGCGCATCACGATCATGTACGACTGGCTCAAGGTGGTTTCGGTGTACGTGATGTTTCGCTCGGCGCAGTAGGCACGGACCATGGGCTGGACTGCCTTCAAGTTCCTGGAGGACATGGTGGGGAAAAGGTGGTGTTCGATCTGGTAATTCAAACCGCCCATTCCGGCATCAACCCACCAGCCGCCTGAAATGTTGCGGCTCATCAGGGTCTGGCGGCGCATGAAGTCAATCTTCACGTCTTTGGGAACCAGCGGCATGCCCTTGTGATTGGGGGCGAAGGAGGCACCCATGTAGAAGCCCAGAGTCATGACATGCACTGCAACGAAGGCCAAGCCGATTCCCCAACCGAGGAAGGCAATGGTGAGAGCAGGCAGGATGACCAAGCGGATAGCCAGCAAGCCGATCTCCGCCTTGCGCTGCGGGACAATCTCGCTGCGGTCAAGCACGCGCTTGATGGAGGCAACGTGCAGATCCAGGGCAACGAGTGTCAGCAGCGGGAAGAGGAAGTACCCTTGACGGGCGGCAAACCACTTGGCGAAGCCGGTGCGCTTGGCTGCGTTTTCGGGATCAAACACCACAACCCCGGGGTCAATGTCTCCGTCAACACCGATCTTGTTGGGGTTCAAGTGATGCTTGCCGTGCTTGTTCATCCACCAGCCGTAGCTCATGCCCACAAAGAGGTTCCCGGCAATACGGGCCAGCCAGGCATTGCTCTTAGCCGAGGCGAAGACCTGGCGGTGTGCGGCATCGTGAGAGATGAAGGCAGTGTGTGTGCACATGAAGCCCAACAGCACGGCTGTGAGAATCTGCCACCAGCTCTGACCCAATGTCAGGAACAGTGCCAGGACCATCAGGTAGCCAATACCTTGACGGATGAAGCGGGTCACATACCAAGTGACATCGCGGGCCATGAGGCCGGTAGCACGCACCTCTTCAGTGAGCTTGATGAAGTCCGTGGTGTGGCGGTCACGCACAGGCCGCTTTCTGGCAACCTTCACTGTGGAGGGTCCGTCCAGTACTTCCGGGCTATCAAGTGTTGCCGACGTCATGAGGCTCCTTACACTGGCCTACCCGAAGGAACACCGTGTCAATAGAAAAAGCTGAATCTTTCCATTAACACTAGGAAAATATGCCGCAGTCCACATCACACCAGGGAGCCGTCTTAACCCCCTACTGGGGTATGGGGTGGGCGCACGAATGGGCTGGCTCGCCCACGCAGGGCGCTAAAGCGAGCAGCCCACCAGCACCGGTTCGGGAACTAAAGTGATACCAAATTTACGCACGACGCCGTCCCGCACCGTCCGCGCAATCATCAAAATGTCCTCGGCGCGAGCCCCGCCACGGTTCGTAATGGCGAGCGTGTGCTTACTGGAGAGGGAAGCACGAGGCGGGGTCCCGGCGTCGTACCTCCCGTCAGCGAGGTTCAGCTCACCGGCAAGGCCGTAGCCCTTGGAGAACCCAGCCTGTTCGATCAGCCAGGCCGCGCTGAGCTTTACCAGCTCCCCGGCCGGCCAGCGAGGGGCGTCGGCGGGCAGGGCGGCAGCCAGCTCCGGCGCGACCTGGGGGTTGGTGAAGAAGGAACCGGTGGAGTAGGTATCACGGTCGGCCGCGTCCAGGACCATGCCCTTGGAAGCGCGCAGGGTCAGCACGGTCCGGCGAACCTCGAGGGAGTTGGCGCGCTTGCCAGGCTCCACCTCAAGGCGCTTGGCCAGTTCGGCATACTTGATGGGCGCACTCATCCGGCCCAAAAGCAGCTGAAATTCCACTGTGAGGACCACAAAGCGAGGAGAACCGTTAAGGGTGGCGGACTTCAAGAGCGAGTTCCGGTAGCTGAAGTTGAGTTCATGATTGGTGAAGGTCCGCACGGCGTTGTTCTCCCGGTCCCAGGTGCGCACGGCGGCTATGGTTTGGGCCACCTCACATCCGTAGGCTCCCACATTCTGAACAGGAGTGGCACCAGTGCTACCAGGAATTCCAGAGAGCGCCTCAAGACCGCTCCATGCGTGCAAAACGGTTTGATGCACAAAATCATCCCAGTTGTGCCCGGCCTGAACAACCACCGAGGCGCCGCCGCAGGAATCCTCTGAATCAGCCACATAACCTTCGCTGGCGATCTTCACCACCGTGCCTTCGAACCCCTCATCCGCCACCACCAAGTTGGAACCGCCGCCAATAATGAGCAGCGGCTCACCAGCGTGATCCGCGGCTTGGACGGCGTCAATAATTTGCGCTTCAGTGGTGGCCACAACAAAGGTGCGGGCGGGGCCGCCCACGTCAAGGGTGGTCAGGGAGCTGAGGGTCTTTTGCGCATTCACCATTCCACACTATCTCCCTGCGGGGAGCTTGACCTCGTCCAGGTACTTGGGCCGGCGCACCACGGGGGTGAGGAAGAACGCAACCACCAGCATCACCAGCACGGCCAGCAGCGAATGCAGAACACCCACGTGCTCTGCCAGCAGACCCAACAACGGCGGGCCGCCGAGGAAGGCGCCGTAGCCCACAGTGGAAACCACTGACACCCGGGCTGCGGCGTGGGCTGGATCGTCTGAGGCAGCAGACATCGCTACCGGGAAGCCCAACGCGGAGCCAAGACCCCACAGCACCAGGGCGCCCAGCGCAATCTCGGCGGTTGGCGCAAAGACAAATAACCCCAACCCAATAACAGCCAATGCCGCGCCAACTCGGAGCACAATCACCCGGCCGTACTTGTCCAAAACCACTGTTCCGGCAAAGCGACCAACCGTCATAGCTGACACAAAGATGCCATAACCAACAGCACCAATCGCGGCCGTTGACCCGTAGCCGTCAACCATGGCCAGGGCCACCCAGTCCCCCGCAGCACCTTCGGCCAGGCCAAGGCCCAGCACAAGGGCGCCCAGCATCAAGGTGCGTGGGTCACGCCAGGCCGCGGCGATTTTCGCCTTGCCAGCCATTTTCGCCTCGGCTGCTTTTTTTGCCTGGTCTGCTGTGGCGGCACTGCCTGTTGTGGCAGTTCCAGATGTTCCTGCTCCAGTGGTTCCGGCGGTGATGACGGGAAGGGGCCCGGTGCCGGGAACTGCTCCTGAGCTGTCCAATTCAACCAGCGTGCCGGAGGAGGAATTCAGCCTGTCCGCTTGGTAGTGGCTGGTGCCGATCAAAACTGCAATGCACACGGCAATGGAGATCACTGACAGGTGAAGGCCCACGGGAACGTGCATGGACGCGGCCAGCGCACCCAGCCCTGCTCCCACCACGGTGCCGATGCTGAAGGAGCCGTGCAGCCGCGGCATGATGTGCCGGCCCAGGGCCCGCTCAACAGCTGCACCTTCAATGTTGGAGGACGTGTTCCAGCTGCCCGTTCCCAGGCCCACGAACACCAGCCCAATCCCCACCACGAGTGTTTCTGAAAAAACCGTGGCACCGAGACCCATGACAATGACACCAAAGGTTTGGATAATACTGCCAACACGTGAAGTTAGTTTTGAGCCCAGGCGCAGCACCACCAGGCCAGATACCGCCACTGAGACAAAGGATCCCAGCGACATGCACAGCAGCATCAGCCCGATCTCCCCGGGGGTCAGCCCAAGGTCGTCGCGGATGGCGGGAATGCGTGAAACCCAGCTGGCGAAGACCAACCCGGAACCGGCGTAGGCGGTGATGACACCGTTGCGCCAAGCGGAAACCTGACTCACGCCACCCGAACCACTGCTTGGGCTTTGACGAGAACTTTCTGGCCATCCAAGGTGACAGTGAGATCAATGCGTGCGGTCCCGGCGTCGGAATCCAGAGCGCCCACCACACCAACAATTTCCACCTGAGCTCCTGGCGCACCATCGAGGTCCGCAACGGGAACAGGCTTGGTGAAACGCGTCCCATAAGAGAGAACGGCGCCCGGGTCACCGATCCAGTCGGTCACCAACTGCACGGCCGCACCCATAGTGAACATGCCGTGGGCAATGACACCTGGCAGCTCTACCGCACGGGCAAAGCGTTCGTTCCAGTGAATAGGGTTGAAGTCACCCGAGGCGCCGGCGTACTTGACCAAGTCTGCACGGCTGATCTCAAGGGAGCGTGCGCCGATCTGGGCGCCCACGGCAAGATCTGCAAAGTTTACTGTTGCGCTCATTACTGCTCCTCCCCGCGAACCAGGATTGCTGAAACGGTGGTGGCAACGGATTCGCCGTCCGCCGTCGAAATTTCTGCACGGGTGGTGATCATGGCTCCTCCACCCATAGCACGGACGCCGTCAACATGCAGTTCCGCCAGCAATTCATCTCCTGCCACAATGGGGCGGTGATGCGTGAAACGCTGTTCGGCGTGGACCACGCGGGAGAAATCAATCCCTGAATCGGGATCGTTGATCAACAGCGCATCGGCACGTTGGGCCACAATAATGGCGTAGGTGGGAGGAGCAACCAGATCCGCGTAGCCCAGGGTGTGGGCTTCGGACACGAAAAAATGGGCTGAATTGGTGGCTTTGACGGCCCTGGCGAAGTCCCGAATGGACTCCCTGCCAACGCTGTACGGTTCACCGAGTGAATAGCTGCGGCCCTGCAGCTCTGGGTTGATGGTCATGATCTTAAGGGTATAGCCCGCAGGGCGCTGGACGCACACTAAGACCGGGCATCGGAGCGCATCTTGGCGACGATTGACAACAAGGAATCAAGATCAACGTTTTCCTGCCCATGATCCTGTTTTTGAACACCGGAGGGGAAATTTTTCACACCAGCTGGGAAGCCAAACAACGCTGCGTTGTAGTAGAGGCCATCGCCGAGCAACATGATGGCCCTGGCCACCGCCGGGTCACCAATATCGCGGAGAATCAACTCAAACCAGCGGGCGTGCAGGTCAACAAAGGCCTGCTGGACGCTGTCCTCGTCGCTTTGGATCAGTCTTTGGGCCGCAACAATGCACCGGTCAAAAACAGTGCCACCAAAGACGCTGGTGCGAACATAGTAGCTAGCGCACCCTTCGGGATCTATGTCCATGGCCGCAAAGTCCTGCTCGGCGTATTCTCGAAGCTGAGCAAGGAGACCTTCAACGAGCGCTTCTTTGCTTTTGAAGTGGTACAGCAACCCGCCCTTGGAGACACCGGCGGAAGCGGCGACGGCGTCAAGTGTGGCAGCCTGTGGACCGTCACTTATCAGGAGGTCAACATAGGCAGCCAGGACCCGTTCCCGCGCCGAAGTTTGTTTAGTCATGTGACCACCTTACAAGAAGTGACACAAAATACCGTCCAGACGGTACAGTGAACCGTCCGGACGGTATACAATAGGAGGTATGGCTTTGACTTCCACACCACCAAAAACCGGTTCTTCCTCGAGCATTCCACGCGCTGGCATCCGCGCTTGGATAGCTCTAGCTGTGCTCATGCTCCCGGTGCTCTTGGTTTCCGTGGACAACACTGTCCTGAGCTTTGCCATCCCTTCCATCTCCCTTGCCTTGACCCCATCAGCGTCCGAGCTGTTGTGGATCATTGATGTTTACCCCCTGATCCTGGCTGCGCTGCTGGTTCCTATGGGCAGCATGACTGATCGGTTTGGCAGACGGAAGCTTTTGCTGATCGGCAGCACCGGCTTTGCTGTGGTCTCGGCTTTTGCAGCCTTTGCCCCCAGCGCAGGGGCCTTGATTGGCTACCGCGCCTTGTTGGGTCTTTTTGGTGCCATGCTGATGCCAGCAACCCTGTCTCTGATTCGCAATGTGTTCTTACACCCGGCCCAGCGACGCACAGCCATAGCCATTTGGGCAGCCGGCTTCTCCGGCGGTGCGGCGTTGGGGCCGATTGTGGGCGGCTTCATCCTGGAGCATTTCTGGTGGGGTGCGGTGTTCCTCATGAGCGTTCCCGTGCTAATCCCCTTACTGATTCTGGCCCCCATCTTTGTGCCCGAATCCAAGGACCCGAACCCAGGCACTATTGATGTGTGGAGTATTCTGCTCTCTTTCGGCACCATGGTTCCAACTATCTTCGGCATCAAGGAAATTGCCCAATCAGGCTTGTCCGTGATCAACGTGGCACTGATTGTGGTGGGGCTTGGCTTAGGTGTGGTCTTTGTCCGGCGCCAAATGCGCCGCGCGAATCCCATGATGGATGTAAGTCTGTTCAAGAATCCCGTATTTAGCGGTAGTGTGAGCGCCAACTTGCTCAGCATCTTTGCACTGGTGGGCTTCTTGTATTTCATCACCCAGCATCTGCAGCTGGTTTTGGGGCTCTCACCCACCCATGCCGCTTACATGCTGGTTCCTGGCCTTGCCATCACCGTCATCTTCGGCTTGCTCTCAGCGAAACTAGCCAATTACGTCCGCCCTTCATGGCTGGTAGTGACCGGGTTGGCGCTGAACGCCGTAGCGTTTTTGATTGTGTGGTTGAACACCGATGGCTCAGTTCTTGGCATCATGATCGCCTTCGCCGTTCTCGGAGCTGGCGTAGGAACCGCGGAAACTATCTCCAACGATCTCATCCTCTCTGCTGCGCCTCCCGCCAAGGCTGGTGCGGCCTCGGCCATCTCAGAGACTGCTTATGAGGTTGGTTCTGTTTTGGGGACCGCCATTTTGGGCAGCATCCTTGCCGCTTCCTACCGGATGAACGTTCTCATTCCGGACGGCGTTTCCGTTGCCGACTCCAACACTGCTTCGCAGACCCTGGGCGGGGCCATCGATGTTGCTGGCACGTTGCCAGCCCCACAGGGACAAGCCTTACTGGAGTCCGCCAAACATGCCTTCGATTCCGGCTCAGGCACGGTGGCTATGGTGAGCGTGGTGCTCATGGTCTGCGCGGCTGTTATGTGTGCGTGGACTCTGCGCAGTGCTGTGAGCGCCCCGGAGTCTGTGGAACACTAGGCTCTGACTGCCGCCAGCCGTGAGTTGAAATTCATCCGTGAGATAAGGTCGCTTTGGGTGTTCAAAGCGACCTTATCTCACGGATGAATCTACTTGGCTGCCGGATTACTTCTTCTTGTTACGGTTCTGAGCTTCTCTGGCGGCTTCGCGCTTTTCCCCGGCTTTGAGCTCCTTGCGGATGTTGCGTCCTCGCAGTCCCAGCGACGCCATGTGAGCTAGCAGTCCCACGCCAATGAAGGGCAGCGCAATGTAGGTCATAGATGCGGTGGATGTAATGGCACCGAGAATGATGATGACAATGCCGATGAACGTCAGCCCCATGCCAGCAAAAACAGCGTATTTGTAAGCGGGCGGAGCAGTTTCCCAAAAGTCGTTTAGCACAGGGCTAAGTCTACAGTTCAGGAACCCGAGTGGGCCCACGGCTGCGAGGGGCCCGCCACGAGCTTGCGAGCGGTGGGAGCGGCCAGCGATTAGAAGAGCGATTCCTGCAGCGCCGGTAGCGTGCTCTTATACTCACCGAAGCGAATCTTGCGGCCCTTCAGGGCGCCCAGATCCAGCAGGAACTCCCCGTCCACATCATCGACTCCAACTAGGGCCGTGAGACCCAGCATGGAGTCCAGCCTGATGCCGTGTGCGCCGGAATCCAGAGGTTGCGGGTAGGCTGCGCGCCGGCTCGGCCCCGCCACAGCATCCGAAAATACGCTCCGCTCCCACTGCTCGTCAACAGTATGAAAGCCCTCCAGTGCCAGCCCGCCAACGTAATCACGCACCACGCTGGCCATGGCCTTATTGGTCTGTTCCAGGTGCAGGGGTGGCCGGGGGTGCAAGAGCGCCGCGAACTTGGCCGCTCCACGCACAAATTGGGTAGGTGGCAGGTTCGTGGAGACGCTGTCTTCTAGATGCCGCACCACGGACCCGTCCCGGGCCAGCGCCACGTAGCGGGCCACAAGTGCACCTTGTTCGGCCAGCCGGCGCCACTTGCTAGGTTCGGACGCCGTCCCTACTTTGGTGGTGCCGTCCGCGAAGGTGGCAATGTAGAGCCAATGCCTCTGCGCCAGATACGTCTTCAGCCCGGGCGGGGCAATGCCACTGCGGTGAAAGTCATGCATGTACCGCATTTCATCTTTCCCGAAACAGGCACCGCACTGAAAACCTCGCTCTGCAGGCTGGCCTGTGGGGCACGGGACATGATGAGGCTGTCCAGAAACATTCACCAAGGCGAACCCCAAGCAATGCCGGGCCGGGACGCCATCACCACGGAGCACCTCAAACTTCAGCCACTGCCCCGGCACCAAGGGCAGCTGCGCATCGCCGTCGTCCGTGGTGAGGGACAGTGAGGGCCCCTCCGCCGACCAGGACACGCCGCGCACCAAGGCAGCGCCCTGGTGCTGGACAAGCTTGACCAGCAGCGGCGGGGCTTGCTCGCTCACCGGCGGTGTCAGACTGCGGGCTGGACGCCGTATGCGATGGCCAGCTTCATGATCTTCTCGGCGCGGCCCAGGCGGGGGAGGTCGGAGCCGTCACGAATGACGCCGCCGCGGGCCTCGAAATCGTTCATGAAGTCGGTGGCCCAGGCAACATCGGTGGGTGTGGGGCTGATGACTTCGTTGATAATGGTGGTCTGATCGATGGCCAGGCAGAGTTTGCCGGTCATGCCCATGGAGACGGTGATGGCCGACTGCTCGCGCAGGATCGGGTGGCTGGTACCGACGGTGGGGCCGTCAATGGGGCCGGGCAGATTGCCAACACGGCTGGCAACCACGAGCTTGGCGCGCGGGTAAGCCATGGCTTCGCGGTCTGCGGCCATGCCGGTGTCGCGGCGGAAGTCGCCGGAGCCGAATGCCAGCCGGAAGGCGCCTTCGGCGCGGGCAATGTTATTGGCTTCTTCGATGCCCAGGGCGGACTCCACCAGTGCCAGCACGCGGGTCTTGCCGTCGAGGCGGTGGTAGGTTTCCTTGACCTGCTCGGCATGCTCGGTCTTAGCCAGCATGACACCCAGCAGTCCGGGGACGTTGCGCAGGCCTGCGACGTCATCAGCCCAGAATTTGGAGTGGACATCATTGATGCGTACCCATGCCCGGCCGCCGTTACGCAGCCAGTTCACCACATCGTTACGGGCGCCGTCCTTGAGCTTCGGGTCAACGGCATCCTCAATATCCAGTACCACGGCGTCGGCGCGAGAGTTAGCGGACTCGTCAAAGATTTCCGGGCGCGTTGCTGGGACGAGCAACCAGGAACGGGCGATCTCAGCGGGGATGTTGCGGGTGCGGACAGGTGCGGGAGCGGCTTCATTGCCAACGGAGCTAGACATACCTCTAGGGTATCTCGCAAAGCCAAACGATTCTGTGTGCCACCCTACAAAGCCTTGCGGAGAACACTGGCGGAATGCACCAGCTAACAGCCGCTCAGCTCTCCGGGGTGATCATGGTGCGCAAATCCAACTGCCGCAGCACCCTGTCCACAACCTCCGGATCGGCGTCGCTTTCGTTGCGGGCGTTGAGCACTTCCGTGCGGGCAGCGTCTAGGGCAATTGTTTGGACGGTGATGGCAAGTTCCCGGCCACGACGGCGGCGCTCCTGCATGCTTTCATCCTTGAGAGAGCCATCAAGAAGTTCCGCGTGCAGCCGTCTCATCTTTTCCTTCACCACAGCCACTTTCTCGGGTGGGAGGGAACGGATTAGCTCGTGGTCACGCAAGGCCGCCACAGCTGCTTCCTGGGCGCGCAGGGCCAGGAGTTTGGCCGCCTCACGTTCCTCGGCGCCGTCATCCGTTGCCTTCAACATGCGCATGAGCCCGGGAAGGGTCAGGCCCGGCAGCACCAGGGTGGTCAGCAGGACGGCACACGCCACGACGATGATCTCGTGCCGGGCCGGGAAATCTGCTCCGCCGGGCAGCGTCACCGGCAGCGCAAGGGCCAGGGCCAGGGTTGCCAGCCCGCGCATGCCGCACCAAGTGAGGATCACGACGTCCTTGAGGCTGGTTGGCGGCAGGTCACCCTCGTTCTTCCTGGAGAGCAGGGCCAGCAGCGCAAACCAAGAGAAGCGAATCAGAATGGTCAAAAGGCTGATCCCGATGGCTAGGGGAAGCATGCCCCAGATGGCCTGGCCTTCAACCTTGATGACTTCGCGTACTTCCAGCCCCACCAGCCCAAACGCCAGACCCGTCACCAGCAGTTCCACCACATCCCAGAACGCTGCCCGGGTGATGCGTTCGGTGGCGTCCTCGGCCCGGGCATGGCGCTTGATTTCCAGGGCAGTGACGACGACGGCTATGACACCTGAGGCGTGTACCTCCTCGGCCAGGATGTAGGCCGCGAAGGGCACCACTAGGGTTACCGCACTGCGAGCCACGGACGAGCTGATGAGCCTACTGATGACACGCGTCAACCAGCCCATGAGCATGCCCACCACAATGGCAATGACAGCGCCTAGCAGGAAGCGGCCCACCACACCCAGCCCAAACGGCTGCCCGTCTGTGGCACTGGCCACTGCCGTCTGAAAGATCACGATGGCGGCGGCATCGTTGAACAGCCCCTCGCTTTGCAGCACCGTGATGAGCCGGCGCGGCATGTGGACCCGCCCGGCAATGGATTCCACGGCCACAGGATCCGGCGGGGCACACATGGCACCAAGTGCAATGGCGGCGGGAATGCCGATGCTGGGGATGAGTAGCCACGCCGCGCCAGCCACCGCGGCAGTGGTGACTACTACCAGTGCCACCGCCAACAAGAAGATGGTCCGCCAACGGATCCGGAACACCGCCCAGGAACTCTTTTGGGCTGTGGCAAAGAGCAGCGGTGGAAGGAAAATCGGCAGGATCAACTCCGGCTCAATCCGCAGGTCGGGGAACCCCGGGATGAAAGTCAGCGCTCCGGCCATGATCATCATCAGCACCGGATAAGGCAGTTTGAGCCGGTCCCCCAAGCCCACGGCAACGACTGTGGCAAAAAGGAGCCCGACGATCAGTATTAGCTGTTCCACACCAGCTACTTTACGGGGCTATTGCCTGCGCTATGGGCACTTGGCCGTCACTGAATTCGATGGTGCGCAGGATGGTTTCTGCGTCCTGCAGTGCTGCTGCCACCACCAATGCCGTATTGGCGCGGGAGGTCCCGCTGGAGCCGCCCGGTGCGCGGCGTGCCGCCGGTGTGGGATCGATCAATCCTGTGGGCGCATCCAAGGTGAGGGTTCCGGGCGCGAGGATGGTCCAGCCGAGGGTACTGGCCCGCAGGTGCGCGTCGGCGGCCGCCTTGGCTTGCGCGTACGCGTAGAAGCTGTTCTCCGGCGGCACACCGTGATCCGGCCCAGCACCAAGGTAAGAGACCATCAGGAACCGTGGGACGTTGGCGGCCTCAGCCGCATCTATAGAGGCAATGGCGGCGTCTCGGTCCACCGCGTAGGTGCGTTCAGCACTGCCTCCGCCAGCCCCGGCTGCCCAGATCACGGCGTCATATCCGGTGAAGAGCTCACTCAGTTCCTCCACCGAGGAGGTGACGAGGTCTGCTAAGACGGGGGTTGCCCCGCACTGCGCTACCTCATCAATGTGAGCGGGGTTGCGAATCACCGAAGTAACCTCCACGCCAGCTTCCTTCAATAACGGGGCTAGCAATAGCGCCACTTTCCCGTGCCCGCCAATAATTAGAACCTTCACCATGATTTCTCCTTCACTCGTGCCTGGACTGCTGGTGGCAGCCTACTCCACGCAGCAGAGGACAGTGCCCCACGCAGTTTTCGCTGCACTTGGACTGGGTGCAGCAAAAAACCCGCAGCTTCGGGCTGAACTAGCCTGAAACTACGGGTTTTCTTTGGTAGCGGCACCGAGACTCGATCTCGGGACCTCACGATTATGAGTCGTGCGCTCTAACCAACTGAGCTATGCCGCCCCAAATAAGAATAGCCCGTGCCGCCCCGGACAAAACCGTCTCGACACGAGCTTTCTCATTTGCGAGCCCCCCACCGGAATCGATCCGGTGACCTCGTTCTTACCAAGAACGCGCTCTACCACTGAGCTAGGGGGGCAACGAGAAAATACTTTACCAGTGCTTTCCGGAGATGTGAAATCGGCACTTGTCTCAGGGGGTCTCTGCGAGTGAAACAGGGGCTCTTTCGCCCCTGCAAGGCGCTACCATGACTGCAAAAAATCCCTAGAATTCAAGGCCAAAGAGGCCAATCGGGGAAGCGAAATGAGTTGCGTCACATGAGTGAACATTCCGGCATCTACAAACCAAAAAGGCCGGCCACCCCTGAGGGTGACCGGCCTTATTTAGTGCCTTAGAGCGTGGTTATTACCACTTGCCCTTGCTGTTGAAGCTCTGTCCACCTTCGTGGCGGGGACGGCGGTCGCCGCCACCGTGGCCCGTGTGGCCCTGGCCGCCACGATCCGAGCTGAAGCCGCGGTCGTTGCCACGGTCCGCTCCGCGATCGGCACCACGGAAGCCGCCACGGTCGCCGTCGAACTTCTTCTTGAAACCGCCCTGGCCGCGATCGGTGCGCTCTTCACGAGCCTTGTACGGGGCTCCGGCGCCTCCGCCGGAGGGGCGGCGGCCGTTGTCCAGTTCGAGGTTGATGAGCTCGCCGCTGATGCGGGTGCGGCTCAGTGCCTTCCACTGATCCTTGGACAGGTCTGCAGGCAGTTCAACCAAGGTGTGATCGGAGCGGATGTCAATGCCACCGATCTGTGAGGAGGAGAGGCCACCTTCGTTGGCAATGGCGCCAACAATGGATCCGGGCATGACGCGCTGGCGGCGGCCTACCGAGATGCGGTAGGTGGCGTTGCCCTCGGTCAGGGTGCGGGTGGGGCCACGTGAGCCGAACCCGTCCTTGGAGCGGTCCTTCTTCTGGTATTCCGGGGCTGCCGGCAGATCGTTGACGAGCAACGGCTGGTTTCCCTGAGCCAGGACGGCCAAGGCAGCGGCAATCTCTGAGGCCGGAACGTCATGCTCCTGCTCGTAGGAGGCAATCAAGTCGCGGAACTTGGCAACGTCTTGGCTGGCCAGAGTCTCGGTGATCTTCTCAGCGAACTTGCCCAAACGCAGGGAGTTGATGGTTTCCGCGGACGGCAGGTGCATCTGGTCCACGGGCTGGCGGGTAGCCTTTTCGATGGCGCGCAGCAGGTACTTCTCGCGCGGGGTCATGAACAGAATCGCGTCACCTGAACGGCCTGCACGGCCCGTACGGCCAATGCGGTGCACGTAGGACTCGGTGTCGTGCGGGATGTCGTAGTTGATGACGTGCGTGATGCGCTCAACGTCAAGGCCACGGGCCGCAACGTCGGTAGCTACCAGGATGTCGATTTTTCCGCTGCGGAGGGCTTCGATGGTGCGCTCACGCTGCTGCTGGGGGATGTCACCGTTGATGGCGGCAGCCTGGAAGCCGCGTGCCTTGAGCTTGTCAGCCAGGTCTTCGGTGGCCATCTTGGTGCGCACAAACGCGATGACGCCTTCGAACTCTTCAACCTCGAGCACGCGGGTTAGCGCGTCAAGCTTGTGCGGGCCCATGACCTGCAGGTAGCGCTGGCGTGTGTTGGCGCCAGTGGTGGTCTTGGACTTGACCGTGACCTCGGCCGGGTTATTCAGGTACTGCTTGGAGATACGGCGGATCGCACCGGGCATGGTGGCGGAGAAGAGGGCAACCTGCTTCTCCTTCGGGGTCTCGGCCAGGATCTTCTCGACGTCCTCGGCGAAGCCCATGCGGAGCATTTCGTCGGCTTCATCCAGAACCAAGTACTGCAGCCTGGACAGGTCCAAGGAGCCCTTGGAGAGGTGGTCGATGACGCGGCCCGGGGTACCAACAACAACCTGTGCACCGCGGCGCAGGCCAGCGAGCTGGGGGCCGTAAGCTGAGCCACCGTAAACGGGGAGAACTGAGAAGTTCTCCATGTGCTTGGCGTAGGAGGTGAAGGCCTCTGCAACCTGCAGGGCCAATTCACGGGTCGGAGCCAGCACCAGAATCTGGGTGTCCTTGGTGGGTCCGTTGAGGTCCATCAGCTCGGCCATGCGGGACAGGGCGGGAACGGCGAATGCTGCCGTCTTACCGGTACCGGTCTGAGCCAGGCCTACAACGTCGCGGCCTTCGAGCAGCAACGGAATGGTTGCTGCCTGGATGGGGGACGGCTTCTCGTAGCCAACATCGCTTAGGGCAGCCAGCACGCGGCCGTCAATGCCCATATCGGCGAAAGTAATTTCATTTTCTTCCTCCACGGCGGGGGAAGTTTCAGTCAAGTTTTCGGGCATAGTCAAGAAGTCCTCATTCATAGGGCCGAGCGGCGAGGAACGCCGCACTAGAAGAAATCCAGCCACTACAGGGCATCCCGGGCAGGATCTCGCGCCAAATGCACGCCGTAGGTACGGCCGCCAATGCTAAAAATCAGCACTGTTTGACGTTTCTTTGCCGGCAATCCCCTATGAACACTACTTGCCCGCTCAAAAACTTGCGGGCCCCATACACTTCAGGCTCCTGCCTCAAAAATTGGGCAGAAAATAAAAGGAGATACCGGAGTGGGGGATGTTTAAATTGTAGGGCATACCCTGGCGCCAGGGTAGCCTAAACGCCCAGAAGCCCCCGTGAGGTTCAGCACACGCAGGTTTCTGACCCTTACGGACCCTGCGGAGGCGCATACGTTAACGCCCGTCAGCCAGCTGCCCCGGCAGCCAGAATCTTAGGGAACCGGGCGTAAAAGTGCTTAGAGAGTGTGAGTTCGCCGAGGACTTCCAGTTCCTGCAGGGTCCGGACGTCCTGGGCGGTGGGGTTGCTAAAGAACTTGCCCACTGTGATGCCGTGGGAGGGGACATGCTCAAGCACAATCTCATCCCCAGCCTGCGCTTTTCCGTGGTCAAGCACCCGCAGGTATGTGCCAATAAGCCCGGCCTGGGTGAACCTCTTGACCCACTGCGGCTCCCCCATGTGTTCGGCGAACGTTGCGCAAGGAACACGCGGACTGGTGACCTCCAACAGTGCTGTGCCAATTCGCCACCGCGTGCCAATCACGGCCTGCGTGGTTTCAACTCCCCGGGTGCGCAGATTTTCGCCAAAGAGCCCGGCCGGGATAGGCCTGCCCAGTTCAGCGCACCAATAATCGGCATCTTCTTGCGAATACGCGTAAATAGCCTGGTCAGGCCCACCGTGATGTTCAGTGTCTCCCACAGCATCGCCAAAGACGCCAAAACGCTTGAACTTCATTGGCCCCTCTGCGGGACGTTTGTCAATGGCTGTCACACCAAAGCCGGTCTTCGTGCTGATCAGCTGGTGGACGCGGCAAATGGCGAGCAGGGACCCGGTACGGGGAGGCAGTGACGTCATGGATTAACCGTAAGCCCACTGCCTAACAAAGCCGCAGTCCAGGCTCCGCGACCACCAGGCTCCGCCAGCACCAGCGCAAGCCGGGACCCCGCCTCGTTCACTAGACGTCAACCAGCGTTGATTCTTCCAGAGCATCCGACTCTGAGGCCCACCGCGGTAGGAACGACGCCGCAATGGCAGCAAGAACCATGCCGCCGGCCATGATCCACATGGTGGAGGTGAAGCCGTCAATGAAGACGCCCGACTGGCTGTGGGCCGAGCTGGCATCAAGCGCATCGAAGAAGATGGTGCCGATGATGGCAACACCTAGGGCGCCAGCGAGCTGGCTGGTGGTGTTGAACAGGCCCGAGGCGCTGCCGGCAAACTTGGTGGGGACCTCGGAGAGCACGAAGATGCCCACGGGCGCCACCACCATACCGAATCCGGCGCCACTGAGAGCAAGGCCGGCAATGAGGTGCCAGGGTGTGACGGTTCCGCCCACGGACTGGACAGTGAAGATGAGCACCACAAAGCCGATGGCCACTACCAGCGGACCCAGCTGCAGCACCACTCGGCCAATCTTCTTGGCGAGAATGGCCGCGGAAATTCCGGCCAACACCGGAACCATGATGGAGAACGGGATCATGGTGAGCCCGGCTTTCAAAATGGGGTATTCAAGACCCAGCTGCAGGAAGAGGGTTTGGATCAGGAAGAAGCCGTTCATGGGGATGAAGAACAAGAACATCATGGCGATGCCAGCGGCGAACGGCCGGCTCTTGAACAGTGAGACGGCCACCAGCGGCTCTCCCCCACGCTTTTCCTCACGGCGCTGCAGCAGCACAAAGCCGGCCAGTACCAGCACGCCAAACACCATCATCAGGAACGTCCACAGCGGCCACCCCTCCTCGCGCCCCATGGTCAGGGGATAGAGAATGGCCAGCATGCCCACCGCCAAAATTACGACGCCGGACAGGTCGAGTTTGTGCCGCACGGGCGCCTTTGACTCGGGGACGAACTTGATTGCACAAATGACAGCGAAGATGCCCACGGGGATGTTCACGAAGAAGATGGTGCGCCAGCCCCAGCCAAAGAGGTCGGCGTCGGTCAGGATGGCTCCGAGGATGGGACCCGATACGGCGGCTACACCGGCAAGGGCAGAAAATCCTGCCATGGCGCCTGCACGCTCCGAGGGTTTGTACATGACCTGCAGGCTGGAGAGCACCTGAGGAATCATGGCCGCCGAGGCGAATCCCTGCAGCGCCCGGGAGGCGATGAGCATCTCCGGGTTCATGGCGGCCCCGCACAGCACGGAGGCCACAGTGAACGCAACCAGACCAATGATGAAGATCTTCTTGCGCCCGTAAATGTCACCCAAGCGCGAGCCCGTGATCAGGCCGATGGCCAGGGCCAGTGTGTAGGAGGCAACCATCCACTGCAGCTCGGAATTTTGGGCGCCCAGGGCGCGCTCAATGTCCGGCAGTGCAACGTTGACAATGGTGGCGTCAAGGAGTTCCATGAACGATGCCATGAAGAGTGAGACTAGGGCGATGGTACGCGCCTTGCCGATGGGAGGAGCAGCGGATTTCATAAGTGTTTCCTTCTGGTGCGTGGTGCAAAGTGTGACGGCGCCGGGTTGACGGCTGGGTTAACGGCTGGGTGGTTACAGGCTGTGTTCGTTGGCATGCGAGAGTGCGGCCAGGGATTCCCGGCTCCAGCTCATGGTGCCCAAATCCAGGCTGCTCAGGACGTCCTCAAGGAAGTGAAGTTCCGTTGCGCGGGTGCGGACAATGAGCTCGGCATCCAGCAGGACCACACGGGGCAGGAAGGCTGAGACGGCGCTCAGCTCTGCTTGGAGTTCGGATGCCTCGACGGCGACGGCGTCCCGGCGAGTGCGCAACAGCCCGGCGAGCTCCTCGGGCTCTAGCACCGGTGCATGAGCCAGCGCCGCATGGAATTCCGGAAAGCCGCGCTTAGGCACGGAGAGCATGTCCGTGAGCCAGTTGCGGGCGGTGGCGCGTCCGGCGTCGGATATTTCATAGACGGAGCGTTCGGGGCGGGAGCCATCACGCTCCACCTCGGCGACCCGGATCAGACCGTCGCGGGTGAGCCGTTCAATGGTGCTGTAAAGGCTGGCGCGTTGGCTGACGTTAACAACCTTGTCCTTGCCACGCAAGGTGATGAGTTGCTGCATGCGGTATGGGTGCATGGGCATTTCCATCAACAGGGCAAGCACGGCAAGTGCCAGGGGCGAACGTTTCGTCATAGTCATAATCTTACTAATGCGATTATGACCATGAGCTACCAAACGGCACATATTTTACTGTGAAGCGCCCCACTCGCGCAGGCTTGCCGGGACTTGTCAGGTAGCTACGGCGCGAATCGGTACCCCATCCCGGCCTCCGTCAACAGATGCACAGGATTGGCGGGGTCGCGCTCTAGCTTGCGCCGCAGCTGCGCCATGTAGACACGCAGGTAGTGGGTTTCCTTGGCATACGCCGGCCCCCACACCTCGGTCAGGATTTGCTGTTGGCTGACCAGCCGCCCGGGATTACGCACCAACAGCTCCAGGACACTCCATTCGGTGGGCGTCATCCGCACCGGCGCACCCCCGCGCTGCACCAGCTTGTTGGCCAGGTCAACAGTGAACTCCGCCGTCTCTACGAGTGGTTCGGCCGCCTGCGGACCTGCCCGGCGGGTGGCCGCGCGCAGCCTCGCCAGCAGTTCATCAAGCCCAAACGGCTTCGTGACGTAATCGTCGGCTCCGGCGTCGAGCGCCTCGACCTTATCGTGCGAACCGTGCCTGGCAGAGAGCACAATAATGGGCACCTCGGTCCAGCCGCGTAGTCCGGCAATCACATCCAGCCCGTCCATGTCGGGAAGCCCCAAATCAAGGACGACGACGTCAATCGCCTGGGTTTGTGCCGCCGCCAATGCAGCGGTTCCGTTAGAGGCCGGAACCACCGTATACCCGTGGGCATGCAGATTGATCTGGAGGGCGCGCAGGATCTGGGGTTCGTCATCGACGATCAAGACTGTGCTCACGGCTGGGCCCTCACTCTTCCGGTGGACAGTGGCATGCGGATGATCATGGTCAATCCGCCGCCGGGAGTTTGTTCGGCTTCTAGGATGCCACCCATGATCTCGGTGAAACCTTTCGCAACGGCCAGCCCCAGCCCCACACCGGTGCCGCCCTGCGGACCGTAAGAGACGTCATCGAGGCGTTGGAAGGGTTTGAACATGGCCATGACATCGGCTGCCGGGACACCCTTGCCATGGTCCACTATGCGCAATTCGCTGGCGGGGTGGCCGTTGATGGTGGCGCTGCCACTGCCGCCAATGGAGCCAAGGACCGTGATGGAAGAGTCCGGAGCATATTTGATGGCGTTTTCAACGATGTTGGCGATCACGCGTTCCAGTAGGCCCGGATCAGCCTCGATGGGTGGCATATTCGCGGGTAGTTCGCTATGGATTCGTTCTTGCGGGAGTCCGTGCAGCGCCGCTGGAAGCACCTCTGTCCAGGTCACGGGTCCACTCACGGGACTGACCATCTCAGCGCTGAGCCGGGACATATCCAACAAGTTTCCAACGAGGGCGTCCATTTTGTCCGTGTAGTGTTCAATGGTTGCCAACAGTTCGGCCTCGTCTGCATCCGAGAACTCCACTTCGGTTTGCCGCAGGCTACTTACGGATAACTTGATGCCGGCCAGCGGGGTGCGCAGATCGTGGGAGACAGCCCGCAGCACGGAGGTGCGGATCTTATTGTCTTGGGATAGTTGGATATTTTCCCGCTGTGTCAGGGTCAACGCTTCCCGTTGCTCCAGCGCCATCAAGTGGGCACCAAAGGCACTGAGCAGCCTGCGGTCACTCGCCGGCAACACCCTCCCGCTGAGCCCCAGCAACCACCGCTCCGAAATTTCTTCAACATTCTCGGCCTCGTTCGGGGTGGCCGGCGGGCTCTCCCCTACTGAGGCCTCCGCCCGCCATGTGGATAAGTCGCTGCCGTTGCCACTAAAGAGCACCACAGATGTCATGGCGAAGTGGTCACGGACCTGCTCCAAGAACACCTGAACGGTGTCTTGAGAGGCCAAGATTCCGCGGGCCAATTCACTCAACGTTGCGGCCTCAGCACCGGCTCGCGTGGCTTCCCGCGAACGCCTGGCTGACTGGTCCACGGCGAGCGCCACGGCCACCGCCACCAGCAAGAAGATAACTAGTGCCAGCAGGTTCTCGGGGTCATTGATGGTCAAGGTTCTCACCGGTGGGGCGGAAAAATAGTTCAACAAGAGCGTGCCCCAAACCGCTGCCACAATGGCTGGCCACAGCCCACCCACAAGCGCCACTGCAATGGTGGCTGCCAGTTGGATGACCATGGTGGTTTGCAGGCTCAGTGGCCCCGTGCCCACTTGCACGGCAATAGGCAGTACAGCGGCCAAAACGAAGCCCAAGACCACCCGTTTTTTGTTAATCTCGCTACGGTTGCGCATGCGCTTGGTGGTGGCGCCCAAGGGGTGCGGGACCATATGGACGTCAATATCGCCGGCGTTACGCACCACCATTGCCCCAATGCCGGGCCGTGCCAAAACGCCCAGCAGTGGCTTGCGCCGGGAGGTTCCAATGACAATTTGGGTTGCGCCCACGTTACGGGCGAATTCGAGCAGGGCTTGTCCGGGGTCATCGCCTCCTACGGAGTGGTAGGTCCCGCCAAGATCGGTGACGAGTTGGCGTTGGGTCTCCAAGGCGGTCGGGGTACTGCCGCTCACTCCGTCCGAGCGGGGCACGTGCACAGCCAGAAGTTGCCCTCCACTGACCCGGCTCAAGATCCGGGCCGCACGGCGCAACAGGACTTCCCCTTCAACACCACCGGTCAAGCCAACAACCACCCGCTCCCTGATGGGCCAGCTGGTCTCAATGCCGTGGCTCTGGCGGTATTGTGCAACACCTTCCTCCACACGGTCCGCCAGCCACAGCAGGGCCAGTTCACGCAGCGCCGTCAGGTTTCCCAGCCGGAAGTAGTTAGCCAGTGCGGCATCGACTTTGTCGCTGGCATAGATTTTTCCCACACTCAGGCGTTGGCGCAGCAGCTCCGGGGCAATATCCACCAGCTCGATCTGTTCGGCCCGGCGCACAATGTCATCGGGGACGGTTTCTTGCTGCCGCACACCGGTGATGGTCTCCACCACGTCCCCCAAGGAGGCAAGGTGCTGAACATTCAGGGTGGAGTAGACATCTATCCCGGCTGCCAGTAACTGTTCAACATCCTGCCAGCGTTTGGAGTTGGCAGATCCTGGCACATTGCTGTGCGCATACTCATCCACCAGCGCCAAGGCTGGACGCCGCGCAAGGAGGGCCGCGACGTCGAGCTCTTGGAAGTCTGCGTCCCGGTAGGGGATGCACACGGTGGGCAACACTTCTAGGTTTCCCACCTGAGCACGTGTTTGGGCCCGGCCGTGGTCCAAAATGATGCCCGCCACCACATCTATCCCTGCCGCGGCTTGGGCGCGGCCTTCCTCCAGCATGGTGTAGGTTTTGCCCACACCGGGTGCCGCGCCCAAGAAAATCCGTAATATGCCCCGTGCCATAGCGCTTATTCTCGCAGTACCTTAGGGATTAGTCCGCGCTTGAAGAAGTGCGGCGTTCAACGTGGTGGTGTTGACCGAGGGCTGGCCTAAGAAACCAAGCAAGGCATTGTTGGTGTTTGCCCTGATAAGTTCACTTACCGTGGACTCCCCTAGCCCTGTTGCTCTAGCCACCCGTGGGCCCTGCAGCTGCGCATAGGCTACGGAAATCTGCGGATCCAATCCGGAGCCGCTGGCCGTCAGTGCATCAAGGGGAATGGTGCCGGGTGTCACTTTTTCCCGGGCAGCCACCTCGGCCCTGTTCGTCTCGATGGCCTCCATCAACGCTGGTTGGTTCGGTCCTAAGTTACTGGCTGAGGAACTCCCCGCATCCCACGCCACAGCGGAGGGCCTGGGGTAGAAGAATTCCTCTCCCGTGACGGGCTGGGCAAGCAGCGAAGACCCGGCAGCTTTCCCATCAACGGAGACGATAGAACCATTGGCTTGGGCCGGGGCAATGAGCTGGCCCAGCCCGAAGACCAGTGCCGGGTAGAGCAAACCCAGGATGACTGTGGTGCATAACAGGAAGCGCAAGGCGGTAAATAGTTGACGTCCGTAGGCGTTCATAGTGCTAACCAATCGTCGAGAAGGCCGAAAGAACAAGGTCAATGAGCTTGATACCGATGAACGGGGCAATCATGCCGCCCAGCCCGTATACCAGTAAGTTCCGAGATAGCGCCTGAGCTGCGGACACCGCCCGGTACTTCACCCCGCGCAGCGCCAGCGGCACCAGCACCACAATGATCAAGGCGTTGAAAATCACGGCGGAGAGAATGGCATTCTGCGGGGAGGACAGTCCCATAATGTTCAGCAGCCCCAGTCCTGGGAACGTGGCCGCGAACAGGGCAGGGACAATGGCGAAGTACTTTGCCACGTCGTTGGCCACCGAGAACGTGGTCAGCGAACCTCGGGTGATAAGCAACGCCTTGCCAATGCCCACAATGTCGATCAGCTTGGTGGGATCGGAATCCAGGTCCACCATGTTGGCCGCTTCCTTGGCCGCACTCGTACCCGAATTCATGGCCACACCCACATCCGCGGCTGCCAAGGCCGGCGCATCATTGGTGCCATCTCCTGTCATCGCCACCAGACGCCCGGACTCCTGCTCCGCTTTGATGACGGCCAGCTTGTCCTCCGGGGTGGCTTCGGCAACAAAGTCATCCACGCCAGCCTCGGCCGCAATGGCCGCTGCCGTGATCTTGTTATCGCCGGTGATCATGATGGTCTTAATGCCCATGGCCCGAAGCTCGGCGAACCGTTCCTTCATACCGGGTTTGACCACATCCGCCAAATGAATAACACCCAAAATTTGGGCGCGCTCGCCGTCGTAGCTGGCCACCAGCAGCGGGGTGCCACCGGTTCCGGAAATATTTTCCACCGCCTGGTGGATTTCCGCCGGCAAGGATCCACCGCGCTCACTGACATAGCGTTCGACGGCGGATCCGGCACCTTTGCGGACCTCCCGGACGGTGCTGCCCGGGTTGGCCAAGTGGCCTACAGGCAGGTTGAGCCCGCTCATACGGGTGGTGGCGCTGAACTCTATAACTTCAACATCGGCACTGAGCGCCTGCATGGCGCCGAGTGCACCAGAGTCAAGCCTTTCAGATCCGCCATCAGTTGGGAAGTCGGCCAGTTCCACAATGGAGCGGCCCTCAGGGGTTTCATCGGCCAAAGAAGATAATCTGGCGGTTTCGATCAGCTGGTTGGCGCTGATGCCGTCAGCCGCAATGAATGCCACGGCCCGGCGGTTTCCGTACGTGATGGTGCCGGTCTTATCCAGCAACAACGTGGTTACGTCCCCGGCTGTTTCCACAGCCCGTCCGGAGGTAGCCAGCACATTGCGCTGGATAAGCCGGTCCATGCCAGCGATGCCAATGGCCGGCACCAATGCCCCAATAGTGGTGGGAATCAGGCAGACCACCAGGGCTACCAAGACCACGGGGCTGGGCAGGGCGTTGGCGAACGCGGACATGGGTGCCAGGGTCATGATGGCCACCACAAACACGATGGTCAGTGAGGCCAACAGCACGTTCAGCGCAATCTCGTTGGGTGTTTTTTGACGGGTGGCCCCCTCGACGAGGGAGATCATCCGGTCCAGGAACGTTTTGCCACTGGCTGCAGTAATACGCACCACAATCCGGTCCGAGAGCACCATGGTCCCGCCCGTGACCGAGCTCCTATCCCCGCCAGATTCGCGGATGACAGGTGCTGATTCGCCCGTAATGGCGGATTCGTCAACGCTGGCCAGGCCTTCGATGACGTCGCCGTCGCTGGGGATCAGTTCCCCGGCAACAACAATCACCACGTCCCCCACCACCAGGTCGGTGCCGGGAACCATTTCTTCGCTGTAGCGCTGCTGAGTATCTGCGAACTGGCCGGCGGGCACCAAGGCCGCACTCCGGCGTCGTGCCATGACTGAGGTGCGGGCTGAACGCAGGCTGTCCGCCTGGGCCTTGCCACGGCCTTCGGCAATGGACTCGGCCAGGTTCCCAAACAGTACAGTCAGCCACAACCAGACTGTGACACTGACAGAAAAAACTACTGTGGAGGACCCCAGGATGAGCTGTTGGATGCTCACAGCTGTGCACAGGATGGACCCGATCAGCACGGTGAACATGACAGGAGAATGGATCATGAGACGCGGGTTGAGTTTGGACAACGCCAAGGGCAGCGCCGCACGGAGAGTGGTTAGATTCATTTGAGCAGTCCTTCGGCAGCCGGGCCCAAGGCGAGCGCCGGGAAGTAAGTGAGTGCGGTGAGGATCAGCACAACTGCGCCAAGTAGCACCGCAAAGAGCGGACCGTGTGTGGCGAGGGTGCCGGCAGTATTGGGGATCTTGCGTTGCTTGGCAAAGGAACCGGCCAGGGCCAGCACCAGGGCGATCGGCAGGAACCGGCCAAAGAACATGGCTAGTGCCAACATTGTGGCCAGCGCCGGACCGGAGCTGGTGATGCCACCAAAGGCGGAACCGTTGTTATTCGCTGCCGAGGTGAAGGCGTACAGTACCTCGCTGAAGCCATGCGGGCCTTGCGCCGGGGCGGCAGCGGCGAGCGCAGGAATCGAGACGGTGATGGCCGTTCCAAGCAGCACCAGTGTTGGGGTGACCAGGATATAAATGGCGACCAGTTTCATTTGCGCGGCGCCCACCTTCTTGCCCAGCATTTCCGGGGTTCGTCCCACCATGAGCCCACCGATGAAGACGGCCACTACTGAGAGCACCAGCAGCCCGTAGAGACCCGAGCCCACGCCGCCAGGAGCAATTTCGCCCAGCATCATGTTCACCATGGCCAGTCCACCTGCCAAGGGCGGCAGGGAATCGTGAGCGGCGTTGACGGCTCCGGTTGAGGTCAGCGTGGTGGCGGTGGCGAACAAAGCAGTTCCGTTGGCACCGAACCGTTGCTCAAGGCCCTCGCCCAGACTGGTTCCGGTCCCGGCGAATGCGGCAAGCGCCCAGCCCATCAGTGCCGTTGATATGATCCAGAACGCGGCCATGACACTAAGAAGCGTGTAGCCCTGGCGTTTGTCACCCACCATCCGCCCGTACATGGCGGGTAAGGAGAACGGAATCAGCAAGATCAAGAACACCTCAAAGAGGTTGCTAAGAGCGTTGGGGTTTTCAAAGGGGTGGGCGGAGTTGGCGTTAAAGTAGCCGCCACCGTTGGTGCCTAGGAGCTTGATAACTTCCTGGGAGGCAACGGGACCGCCGGGAACGGTTTGCTGAGCGCCCGTGACAAGGGTGTGGATGTCGGTGCCGCCCCAGTTTTGCACAACGCCGGTGATGATTAGTACCAGGGCGCCAATGATGCTGATGGGCAGCAGTACCCTCAGGGCCCCGCGGGTTAGATCAACCCAAAAGTTGCCCAGGTTAGAGGTTTGGGCGCGCACCAGCCCTCGGATCAGTGCAACCACGACAGCCAGACCCACGGCGGCGGAGAGAAAGTTCTGCACGGCCAGGCCCAGCATCTGTACCCCGAAGCCCAGGGTGGTTTCCGGTGCGTACGTCTGCCAGTTGGTGTTGGTCACAAACGAGACTGCCGTGTTCATGGCCACCCAGGGATCAACGGAGCCTAGGCCCTGGTTGAAGGGCAGCACACCTTGGAGCAGTTGGAACAAGAACAACACCACGATCGAGACCACACTAAAGGCCAACAGTGAGCGCAGATATACCTTCCAATGTTGGTCTGCTTGAGGATCTACACCTGAGAGTCTGTACAGACCGCGCTCCACGGCCAGGTGCTTGTGGCTGCTAAACGTTGCGGCCAAATATTTGCCCAGTGGTTGATGCAGGGCACCGAGAGCCACTATGAGCACAGCGATTTGGGTGGCCAGCGCGAAAGCGTTAAGTTCCATGGCCGCGTTCACCACTTCTCGGGCCGGATGAGGGCCGTGAGCAGGTACACCAGCAGCCCCAGTCCCACCAGCCCCAAAATAATCCATGTAACCAATTCCACTTTTCAGTTCCCCTTTTGCAGTGTGCGTTGATGTCTGCATCTATCGCACACCCAAGGAACGCTCCCAGCGCCTGTTTTTACGGGTTCTTAACACCGTCCCGAGGATTCTTGACGGCTTCCTGATCATCCCCGCTTTGCAACTGCACCCCATATGCCTAGCAATGGTGCGCAGCTCCAATAGTGGCGCACCATTGCCAGGCAAACGGCACGCACCAGTGGTGGTGAGCTACGCCGAGAACCCGCCGTCAGCCTTAATCAGCTGCCCACTCACCCAGCGCCCGCCCGGGGAGAGCAGAAATGCCACGGTGGGCGCCACATCGGCGGGAGTCCCGAGCCGGCCACCGGGCTGCATCGCAGTGAGACTGTCCTTGGTGGCCGCATCCATCCAGCCGGTGTCCACGGGGCCGGGGTTGAGCACATTGGCACTGATCCTCTGCCCGCCCAACTCCCGTGCGGCAGCAATGACAATCCGGTCCAGAGCCCCCTTCGAGGCGCCGTATGGCAGGTTGAACGCTGTGTGGTCGCTGGTCAGCGCCACGATGGCACCGCCGTCAGCTGTGGCTTGGCGGGCAAATGCCGCAATGACCTGCCAACCGGCCCTTGCATTGACGGCGAAGTGACGCTCAAAACTCTCCAAACTGGTGTCCAGAATCCCGGAATCCACCGACTCGCAGTGTGAGAGCACCAGACCAGCCAACGTCCCCACGTCTTGCGCAATCTGCGCCATGAGAAGCCCGACGGCGGCCGGCTCCCCGAGGTCCGCCGGCAGGGACCACACAGTGGCTCCCGCGGCTTCGAGCTCGGCGGTTAGCGCGGTCACGTCATCGGTCTGGACACCCCAGGGCATGCGTTCGTCGTAAGGCTGCCAGTAGTTCAAGACCAAGTCCCAGCCGTCCGCCGCGAGCACCCGGGCAATGGCTGCACCAATCCCGGCGGTTCGGCCAACACCGGTAATGAGCGCTGTTTTCCTTTTCATCCCGATAGCCTACGCTGGCTGCGGTGTGCCCCGGCGTGTGCGAAAACAAACGCGATAGCTTGTAAGTAGTCCACTATTGGTATGCGAAAGGCAGTCATGAGCAGCTCACAGCCCACCCCCAACCCCGGTTTCGTCCCTGGCCGTGTGACGCGCAGAGCTGCCGCTCCCGCAGGGAAACCAGGCTCGGTTCCGGTGCGGCCCGCCACAGGAGTTGGGGCCGGGAAAGCTGGGAAGGCTGGGCAGAGGCCTGTTCCCGCCGCGGCGAAGAAGCCGGATACGGCGTCCATCAGTGCCGCCATCCGCACGGCCGCTGAAGCTGCGAAGAAACGTGTCCTGGCAATCACCAACGCCCATGTGGTGCCGGTGGAAGGCGAGCCTTTTGATGGCACCTTATTAGTTGAGGGCGGGAAGATTTTGGCCTTGGGCGCCTCCCTCCAGGTGCCAGAAGGCGCCGATGTGGTGGACGCCAAGGGCCAGTGGCTGCTGCCCGGCTTTATCGATGCGCATGTGCATCTGGGCATGGACCCCGAAGGCGAGCTGGGCGCCACAAGTGACGTCAATGAGATGACCAACCCCGTCATGGCAGGAGTCCGCGCCGTTGACGCCGTGGATCCCTTTGACCCAGGCTTTGATGACGCTCTAGCCGGTGGCATCACCACCGTGAACGTGAACCCGGGCTCCGGCAATCCGATTGGCGGACTAGCCGTGGCCCTCCACACGCATGGGCGTTACATTGAGGAAATGGTGCTGCGCTCCCCCAGCGGCCTGAAATCTGCGCTCGGGGAAAATCCCAAGGGCGTGTACGGGGAGAAGAAACAGACTCCCTCCACCCGGTTGGGTACGGCGTTGGTCATCAGGCAGGCGTTTATGGAGGCGCAGAACTGGCTGGCCAAGCCGGAACCGCGCCCCCGCGACGCCCACCTAGAGGCCTTGGCCATGGTGCTGCGCCGCGAGATTCCTTGGCGTCAACATTGCCACCGCACGGACGACGTTGCCACCGCGATCCGGCTGGCCGATGAGTTCGGCTACGAACTTGTCATTGACCATGGCACCGAGGCGCATATTTTGGCTGACGTGTTAGCCGCCCGCGGTACGCCCGTGTTGATTGGCCCGTTGTTCACCAGCAAGTCCAAACCGGAATTGCGCGCCCGCTCCCTTGCCAATCCGGGAAAGCTGGCGGAGGCTGGCGTGGAGATTTCCATCATTACCGACCACCCCGTGGTCCCCATCAACTTTTTGGTCCACCAAGCCACCTTTGCGGTGCGTGAGGGCCTGGACCGTGTCACCGCACTGCGAGCCATCACTATCAACCCGGCGCGCGTGTTGGGCTTGGCGGACCGGATCGGCTCGCTGAAGGTGGGCAAGGACGCGGACCTGGTGCTGTGGAGCGGTGACCCCTTGGACGTCATGGCGCGTGCCACGGCCGTGTTCATTGCCGGTAAACCCGTCTACACGTACGACGCCGTCACCCGGGTAGCTGCCGTGGCCTCCCGCGGGTAGCCGGAGCTGTAGGAGACGGCAGAGCTGTAGGGGACAGCAAACCTCTTAGGTCAGCAAAAAGCGCTGGCCCACACCCCAGGACGGGTGCGGGCCAGCGCTTTTTTACTGGGCCTGTGCCCGTTCTGGCACTTAGGCCGGCAGGTTCAGGACTGCACCGGTGAAGATCAGGTCGGGGTGGATCACAGTGTCCACATTGGCCTGGTACAGCTCTTCCCAACCGCCGGTGATATTCAACTTCTCGGCGATGATGCTGAGGGTATCGCCGGATTCAATGGTGTAGGTCTCACCGCTGAGCGCCACCTGGGCTACGGGTGCCTGCTCAAGGGGAGCCTGTTCCAGGGGTGCCTGCTGAAGTGGAGCCTGTTCCACCGGGGCCTGCTCAAGTGGTGCCTGCTCTACCGGGGCTTGCTGCAGGGGTGCAACGTCGGAGGATTGCGCGGCCACCGGAGCAGGGGCTGGCGGCACGGCTGCGGGCGAATACGCCGCTCCGCCGCCTCCGCTCAGACCAAGCTGGGCGGCGCACGCGGGCCATGCGCCCCAGCCTTGGCCGGCCTGTACGTTTTCGGCAACCGCAATCTGCTGCTCCCGGGAAGCACTTTCCGGAGCGCCTGAACCACCAAAGGCGGCCCAAGTACTAGGTGTGAACTGCAGCCCACCGGAGAAACCGTTGCCGGTATTGATGGCCCAGTTGCCACCGCTTTCACACTGTGCCAAGGCATCCCAAGTACTGCCGTCAGCAGCGTTCGCACCTGTTCCAGCTATGGCCAAACCACCGCCGGCAATGGCGCCAACGGCGAGCACACGGGCAATGTTGCGAGTAATTTTAGTATTCTTCATCGATGCGTTCTCCCGAAGGCCACCTGCGCTCCACCCGTCCCCGGACATCTACACGCCACCGTCCAACCTATAAATATGGAGGTTGTTTCCGTAGCCTTCCGCATGACGGTGTGCGGTGTAGGAAGGCCCGGGCAATCGTGGGGGCAAAGCTGCCACCCGCCCCGTAGGGCATAACCCACCATAAAACGATATGCAATCGATACGCAAATCAGGAAACTGTTACCTTTTCGACATACTTTCCCGCAGATAGTTAGTGTATTCAGGGATTCAACTCCTCTTGGCTGCCTGTGCCTGCCTGCCGATCATCCCGCCCACAACGGCAGAAACGCTCCCACACTTTTTAGGTGCGGGAGCGTCCCTGAATTAAGCCCCTAACCTGCGGGACCGTCTGGTGTGGTGGCTAGCGGACGGTGGCTAGCGGCTATCCCAGCGTGTTCAGTGCCTGCTCCAGGTCTGCGAGCAGGTCCTCGATGTCTTCTATTCCCACCGAGAGACGGATCAAGTTCACGGGCACTGCCAGCTCGGTGCCCTTGACGGAGGCGTGCGTCATCTCGGACGGGTAGTTCATCAGCGATTCAATACCGCCTAAGGACTCCGCGAGGGTGAACACGCGGGTAGCTTCGGCCACCTTCCGGGCCGCAGCTTCCCCACCCTTGAACTGCACTGAGATCATGCCGCCAAAACCCCGCATCTGCTGCGCTGCCAGCTCGTGTCCTGGATGTGAGGCCAGGCCCGGGTACAGCACGCGTTCAACCTCAGCCCGGGTGAGCAGCCATTCGGCAATGCTCTGGGCGTTGGAGCAGTGCCGGTCCATGCGCACACCGAGCGTCTTGAGTCCGCGCGTGGTCAACCACGCCTCCATCGGCGCGGAAACCGCACCTACCGCGAACTGCACAAAGCCGATCTTCTCGGCGGCCTCAGGATCGGAAAGAATGATGGCCCCGCCGGAAGCGTCCGAGTGCCCACCAATGTACTTCGTGGTGGAATGCACCACGATGTCTGCGCCCAGTGCCAGCGGATTTTGCAAGTAGGGGGACGCGAAGGTGTTATCCACCACCAGCAGCGCTCCGGCCTCGTGGGCCACCTGCGCAAGCGCGGCAATATCGGTGATTTTCATCATCGGGTTCGACGGCGTCTCCACCCAGATCATCTTCGTCGCACCTTCGGGGCCGCCGGCGGCAACAGCGCCAGCCAGCGCCCCGGCGTCGGACATGTCAACAGCAGCGTTGCTGATGCCCCACACGGACAGGACCTTGTTGATGAGCCGGTAGGTGCCGCCGTAGACGTCGTTGCCCATGACGATGTGATCCCCCGGTACCAGCAGTGCCCGGATCAGGGCGTCCTCGGCGGCCAATCCCGAGGCGAAGCTGAACGCGAACTCCCCGCCCTCCAGTGCTGCGAGCTGGGCCTGGAGCGCGTCACGGGTGGGGTTGGTGCCGCGGCCGTATTCATAACCATTGCGCAGCTTGCCGATCCCGTCCTGGGCGAACGTGGTGGTTTGGTACAGCGGCGGGATGACGGCGCCCGTGGTGGGATCGGGGGTCTGTCCGGCGTGGACGGCGCGGGTGTTGAAGCCTTCAGTCATGGTCTTGTTCCTTCGTCTGGAAATGGTCAGTCGTTGAGGTAGCTCAGCAAATCGTGGCGGGTCAGCACACCCACGGGCGCACCAACAAAGGTGACCATGAGCGCATCTACGTCCTGCAGTTTGGCCCGGGCAGCGGAGATGGGCTCCAAAGATCCGATGATGGGTAGTTGCGGCTGCATGTGTTCGGTGATTTTATCTGTCAGTTTGGCTTCGTGCCGGAACAATTTGCCGGTCAGTGTGCGTTCATCCACCGCGCCAAGCACTTCCCCCATCACCACGGGAGGTTCGGCCGAGAGCACGGGGATTTGGGAGACACCGTATTCGGCCATCAAGTTGATGACGTCACGGACGGTCTCGTTGGGGTGGATATGGACCAGATCCGGTAATTGGCCCGTTTTGGCTTTGAGCACGTCGCCGATAGCGGGTTCATCGGTGACTTTCAGGAAGCCGTACGACTGCATCCAGGCATCGTCAAAGATCTTCCCCAAGTAGCCGCGGCCACTGTCCGGCAGAAGCACTACGACGACGGACCCGGCTCCCAGCCCCTTCGCCACTTCCAGCGCGGCCACCACTGCCATGCCGGAGGAACCTCCCACCAGCAGGCCTTCTTCTCGGGCCAGGCGTCGGGTCATGGCAAAGGCGTCATTGTCGGAGACCGCGATGATCTTGTGCGGGACGGACGGGTCATAGGAGTCGGGCCAAATGTCCTCGCCCACCCCCTCCACCAGGTAAGGCCGTCCCGTGCCTCCGGAGTAGACGGAGCCTTCCGGATCGGCACCGATGATCTGGACCTCACCGCCGTCGGCCTCGGCACGGTGCGCAGAAACTTCGCGGAGAAAGCGGCCCGTTCCGGTGATGGTGCCGCCGGTACCCACGCCGGCCACAAAGTGGGTGAGCTTGCCTTCGGTGTCGCGCCAAACCTCCGGGCCGGTGGTTTCATAGTGACTCAACGGGCCGTTGGGGTTGGAGAACTGGTCAGGTTTGTAGGCTCCCGGGATTTCCGTCACCAAACGGTCGGAGACGCCGTAGTAGGACTGCGGGGAATCGGCCGCCACCGCAGTAGGTGTCACCACCACCTCCGCCCCATAGGCCGCCAAGACTGCGCGTTTGTCCACGCCCACCTTGTCCGGGACTACAAAAACGCACTTGTAGCCGCGCTGCTGCGCCACCATTGCCATGGCCACGCCCGTGTTGCCGCTGGTGGGCTCCACCACGGTACCGCCGGGCTTGATTTTGCCTTCCCGCGCAGCCTCATCCAGCATTTTCACGGCAATGCGATCCTTGGCCGAGCCGCCTGGATTCAGGTATTCCAGCTTGACCAACACTGTGGCCTCCAGCCCCGCTGTCACCTTGTTCAGTTTTACCAGCGGGGTGTTGCCAATCAGGTCAAGGACAGAGTTCGCGTACTTCATAGCTCCAACGTAGACCCCGCGGGAGGAAGCGGCCAAGGAACATTACTCCCGGGGGCATTTTGGATAATAAACTTGGCACTATGCTCTCCACCGCAGGCGCCCCCTCACCACCTGGAGTGAGCCGGGATGAGATCACCACGCTGACACTGCTGCGCCGGGCCCGGGATCTGATTGATAGGGACTACGCCCAGCCGCTGGATGTGCCCACGATCGCGGCGAAGGCGTTCATGTCACCCGCACACTTTTCCCGCAAATTCCGGGCGGCGTACGGCGAGAGCCCCTATTCATATCTCATGACCCGGCGTATTGAGCGGGCTTCGGCGCTGCTCCGTGCGGGCGTTTCGGTCACGGATGCGTGCATGGCCGTGGGTGCCACCTCATTGGGTTCATTCAGTTCCCGATTCACAGAGGTCATGGGCGAGACGCCCAGCAGTTATAAGTCCCGCGACCACAGCGCCATCGAAGCCTTGCCGCCCTGCTTCATGAGGGTGGCCACCCGCCCAGCTCGGAACAGTGGCACGGACGGGGACTCTCACGGTGCACCGCAAAGTGCTGCCCATGCCCTTGCTCAACCTGCTATCCAGTCGAGCAGAAATGAAGAAGCCCGGCCCCCGGCAAACGCCTAACGTGGGTGCCATGACCATTTCACTTCAGTTCACACATTTGACCGTTCACAACCCCGATGCGGCCATCGCCTTCTACCGCGACGCCCTGGGCCTTGAAGTCCAGAACGATGTCAGCAACGGCGATTTCCGTTGGGTCACCATGGGTACCAGTACACAGCCGGGCCTGGGCATTGTGCTCTCCGAACCGCATGCCGGACGGTCCCAGGAAGACGGCGATGCCATGGCTCGCCTGCTCGCCAAGGGTGTGCTGCCCATGCTCAACTTCAGCGCAAGCGATCTGAACGCAACTTGTGAGAAGGCAGTGGCTGCCGGGGCAGAAGTGCTCCAGGAACCCGTCGAACAGCCGTGGGGTCCCCGCGATTGCGCCTTCCGTGACCCCTCCGGCAACACGGTCCGCATCGCCCAAGCCTGATCCGCCAAGGCTCTTCAACACAATCCGCGCCCGTCTCCCACATATGCGCCCGGTCTACGGGGCGCATATGTGGGAGGCGGGCGCGGAGGTTGCACGGCCGGTCGCCGCGGATCATAGTGCCATCACAGTCAAAGTTATCCACAGGTCAGCGTCTCCCCACTTACATGTGGTGCCACGCTCTGGAACCCTTGAATGTATGAGCACACCACGCTTGATCCTCCCTTCCGATCTGGAGCTGGCCGGCCAAGATTCCCGCCTTCTCACCAGGCTCTGCAACAACGGCAGGTATTTTCGTGTCCGCCGCAGCGTCTACACCGAAGCAGTCGAGTGGCATGCGCTGGATGAGTTCGCCCAATACGGCTTGCGCGCTGCGGCGTTCACGCTGACCACCAAAGCGCCTCCGGTGTTTTGCTCCTCCACGGCTGCGCTTCTTTGGGGTTTGTGGATCACCGGAACACAGACGAATCTGCACGTTGTGACGGAACAGGCCGGTGGCGGCCGCAGCCGCGGGGACATCACACGGCATTTGGGTCGGCTGGACGAGGCAGTAGTGCGCTGCGGCCCGTTGCTGCTGACGGACAAACTCACCACCACACTGGAGCTGATCACCGCACTGAAATTTGAGCAGGCTGTGGCGGTATGTGATTCAAGCCTGCACCTGCCCAGATACCCCAAACGCGGCAATATTTTTCTGCCTGCTGACGTGCCCGCCGGCGATCATGATCCCGTGTGGAACCTCAACGAACCGCAAGGCCCTCCCCTGCTGAAATCCGACCTTCTGACTGCTGCTGAATCCTTGCCGTCTCGATCGGCGTTCAACAGGGCCGTGGCTGTGATTGAGTTCGCATCCGGGCTTTCCGGTTCTGCCGGCGAGTCTCTTAGCCGGGTGCGGATGGCCCAACTGGGGTTTGTTGCCCCGGAGCTGCAACATCCTTTCACCCTGCGTGATGGCAGGGAAGCATATGTTGATTTCTGGTTCGAGAAGCAGCGAAAAGCCGGGGAATTTGACGGCCGGGCCAAGTACTTGCGGCAAGACTGGGCCGGCGGAAAGTCCCTCGAAGAGCGAATCCTCGATGAAAAGAACCGTGAGGACCAGATCCGGGCTCAGAGTGCTGGCTTCTTCCGATGGACGTGGCGGGAAATGATGGACCTCCGGGGCTTCGAACGGCTGCTTCGTCAAGCTGGCATCCCGCAAAAGTAGCAATCTATCCAGTTCCGCGCCCGCCTCCCACATATGCGCCCCGTAGACGGGGCGCATATGTGGGAGGCGGGCGCCGATTTTAGCCGGTGGCTGCGGGAGGGCTGCGGGTGTCTAGATCAGCCCGTCCGAGAGGTGGTTTGGTGTGCCGAAGCGGTGTGCCGTTATGCTGACGGCCTGCTCGTGGAGGAACACCAGCATCTCCACGCGCCCGGCCTCAGTCACCGCACCGTGATAAATTGCCAGATCCGGGCGCCCGCCCGTTGCCTCATAAACGGCGCTTGAATCTCCTCCAATGAGGCGGATACGGCCCGCACCGAAGCGGCGCGCGGTGGTGAGCCAATCGGCGTCGTTCTCCACAGTCACCGGAATCCGCAGGCTGAGCAGCAGTGCCGCCACCTCACTGGGAAGCGCGTCAGCGCAGGAGACTTCCGGAGTTGCCCCGGCCAGGATCCCTGCCGCGAGCACGCGCAGCAGCTTCGAGAGGGACTCCCCCTCGGCGAGGCGGACCAGCGGGTTCAGTGGCAGGTAGCGGAACACGTTGCGCTCGGCGGTCAGGGCCGAGACGTCGCGGGCGGCGCCAAACTCGGCGGCCCAGGCAGCGGCGTCGCTGTGCAGCGAGCGGGTCAGGAACGCCTGCTCCTCGGCCGGCAATGAGGACGCGGCGGCGAGGACCTTGCGGGCCGCGTCACTCAGCGGCGCGGTGGCACTCGCTTCGGCAGGAACCCAGGATCCCAGACCCATGAGGTAGCTGGGACCGCCCGCCTTGGTGCCAGCACCCACGGCCGATTTCTTCCAGCCACCGAAGGGCTGACGCTGCACAATAGCACCGGTGATACCGCGGTTCACGTACAGGTTTCCGGCTTGCACGGTATCCAGCCAGAGCTCAATCTCCGCGGGGTCCAGTGAGTGCAGCCCGGAGGTGAGCCCGTAGTCAATAGCGTTGACCATGGCGATGGCCTCCTCCAAGGTCTCGGCCGTCATGACTCCTAGGACCGGGCCGAAGAATTCGGTCAGGTGGAAGTTCGATCCTGCCGCAACGCCGGTGCGCACGCCCGGCGACCAGAGCCGGCCGGTGGAATCGAGCTGGCGCGGCTCCAGGGCCCACGCTTCGCCGGCGTCCAGTGTGGTCAGTGCACCGAGCAATTTACCGGCGGCAGGCTCAATGACCGGCCCCATCTGGGAGGTGGCAACGCCGGGGTAGCCCACGTTCAGGCTGGCAGCAGCGTCCAGGAGCTGGTTGCGGAAGCGCGGCGACTTCGCCACGGAACCGACGATGATGACCAAGGATGCTGCGGAGCACTTCTGCCCGGCGTGGCCAAAGGCTGACTGCACCACGTCCTTCGCCGCCAGGTCAAAATCGGCGCTGGGCGTGACGATCAGCGCGTTCTTGCCAGAGGTTTCCGCCAGCAAGGGCAGGTCGGTGCGGAAGCTGCGGAACAGCTCGGCCGTTTCATAACCGCCGGTCAGGATCAGCCGGTCAACGGACGGGTTCGCCACGAGCGCCTTTCCGAGCTCGTTTTCGCCAAGCTGGACCAGCGCCAGGACCTCGCGCGGCACGCCGGCGTCCCACAGTGCCTGGACCATGATGGAGCCGCAGCGCTGTGCCTGGGGTGCCGGCTTGATGACAACGGCGGATCCCGCCGCCAATGCCGAGAGTGTGGAGCCTGCCGGGATGGCGACGGGGAAGTTCCATGGCGGGGTCACAACGGTGAGCTTGGCGGGGACGAATGTGGCACCGTCCACCGTTTCCAGATCCTTGGCGCGCTCGGCGTAGTAGTGGGCGAAGTCCACGGCCTCGCTAACCTCGGGGTCGCCTTGGTCAAGCGTCTTGCCGGTTTCGGCGGCCATAACCTCAAGGAGCTCGGCGCGGCGGGAGTTGAGCATATCCCCCGCCCGGTGCAAAATGGCGGCACGCCCGGACCCGCCCAGTGCGGCCCATTCGCCGGAATGTTCGACGGCGGTGTCCACGATGGTGTTCAGCTCGTGAAGTTCCGTAACGGTGGTGGCTGCGACGAGCTCGTTGCCAAGCGTGGAGGACGGAATACGGGCCAGGATCTCCCGTCCCCAGACACGGTTGGGTGCCAGTGCGGGGTCTGTGTCGGGGGTGTTGGTGAAGTGGTCAGTAGCGGCTCCGGCTGCGGGCTGGGTGCGGTCCTGCACCCGGTTGGTGGGCGGCACGCAGTCATCCAACTCTGCCAAAGAGGCGAGGAAACGCTCCTGCTCGCGTTGAAACAGCCCTTCATTTTCGGAGAGTTCAAACACGGCGGACATGAAGTTTTCCTGGCTGGCACCTTCTTCGAGGCGGCGGATCAGGTAGGCGATAGCAACGTCGAACTCGCCGGGATGGACTACGGGCGTGTACAGCAGCAGCGAGCCAACGTCGCGGCGCACGGCCTCAGCCTGGCCGGTGGCCATGCCCAGCAGCATCTCAAATTCGAGCTGGCGGGAGTCGGCGCTGATGCCGCGCTGCTGGGCGAGCAGCCAGGCGTGGGCAACATCAAACAAGTTGTGTCCGGCCACGCCAATGTGGACGTTGTTAATGTGTTCGGGGGTGAGCGCGTAGTTCACAATGCGCTTGTAGTTGGTATCGGAATCCAGCTTGCTGCCCCACGTGGCCAGCGGCCAGCCGTTGACGGATGCCTGCACCTGTTCCATGGGCAGGTTTGCCCCCTTGACGATCCGCACCTTCACAGGAGCGCCGCCGTCGGCCCTGCGCGCAGCGGCCCACTCCTGCAGGTCGATCATGGCGGCCAAGGTGTCCGGGAGGTAGGCCTGAAGCACAATCCCGGCCTCCAGGTTCTTGAACTCGGGATTGTCCAGGATGCGTTTGAACACGGCGATGGTCATGCCCAGATCCTTGTATTCCTCCATGTCCAGGTTGATGAACTTAGGCTTGGGGAAGGAGGCGGCCAGCGTGTACAGGGGCGTGAGTTTTTCCACCACATGGTTGACGGCGTCCTCGAACGCCCAGGGTGAATGCGGGGCCACCGTGGAAGATTCCTTGATGGAGACGTACTCCACGTCGTCCCTCGCCAGCAGGTCCAGGGTCCCCGTTAGGCGGCGGCTGGCTTCCTTTTCGCCCAGTACGGCCTCGCCAAGCAAGTTGAGGTTCAGGTCCACCCCGCCATCGCGGATCTTCGCGATGGCCGGGCCCAGCTTGGCGTCAGTGGCGTCCACAATCAGGTGGCCCACCATCTCACGCAACACCCTGCGGGCGATGGGAATGACAAGCTGTGGCAGCACTGGTGCCATGAGCCCGCCCAGACGAACCGCGGCGCGCATGTACCAGGGTAAAAATGCGGGGACCTTGGGGGCCAGCATAGCCAGGTTCCGTCCGGCCACAGCCAGATCTTCGGGGCGGATCACGCCGTCAACGAATCCCACCGTGAAGTCCAGCCCGTTCGGGTCCTTCAGCACACCGGCCAGGCGCTGGGCGGAGACGTCAGCGGGGAACTTGGCGGCCTCGGTGAGCCAGCGGCGGACCAGTGCAATGGTTTCCTGTGCCAGTGCATCACTGGGGACTGGGATTGCGGCGGAATGCGCCCCTATTGCGGAGGCGTAGTTACCTGATGTGGCCGCGTCGGAGCCGGCGGTGGTGGAACGTGTCATGGCTGCTGGTGCGTTCTTTTCTGTTGTTTGGGATGTCCTGAAATAATGGTTCTCACCACCAGTATGGAGCGAATGTTCATTTAGCAAAAGTGGTGATTTATGATGAATATTAATCATTTCTACTAAACTATTTGGAGGCGTCCGTGTTGGACCTCAAACGGCTGCGCATGCTGCGCGAATTGCACCTTCGCGGAACCCTCGCTGACGTTGCCGCGGCGTTGGCGTACAGCCCGTCCGCAGTCTCCCAGCAGTTGGCTCTCTTGGAGAAGGAAGCTGGGGCAAAATTGCTGCGCAAGGTGGGCCGGCGCGTGCAGTTAACCCCGCAGGCAGAGATTCTCGTGGCACACACCGCCGAAATATTGGAGACTCTGGAACGCGCCGAGGCTTTTCTCTCAGCGTCCCTGTCCACCGTGACAGGGACCGTGAGGCTGGCCGTGTTTCAATCTGCAGCCCTGGCGCTGCTGCCGAACATGCTCACCGCCATGGCGCAGGCCTATCCGGAGGTGCGCCTTGAAGTGGTTCAGCGCGAACCCGAGACGGCGCTGTATGAGACGTGGGCGCGGGACTTTGACTTGGTGGTCGCGGAGCAATATCCCGGCCACGCCGCCCCGCTCCACCCCGAGCTGGACCGCGTCACGCTCACCACCGATGCCATCCGCCTTGCCGTGCCGCACGAGGGGGTTGCAGGAGGCATGTCCCGCCTACTCACGGGGCCCATCACAGGCATTGCAGACACGGCCCGCCTGCCCTGGGTCATGGAACCGCACGGCGCCGCATCGCGCCACTGGGCCGAGCAAACCTGCCGGCAGGCCGGATTTGAGCCCGATGTCCGCTTTGAAACCGCCGATCTCCAAGCCCAGATCCGGCTCATCGAATCCGGGAATGCTGTGGGTCTCATGCCAGATCTTATGTGGACCGGACGCCCGCCAGCACTGACTCTGCTGGATCTGCCGGATCTGCCACGGCGCACAGTGTTTACCTCCGCCCGGCTGGCCAGCCGGCTGCGCCCAGCCATTATGGCGTGCCGGGAAATTCTCACCGAGACCGCACTAGCTCTCGGTGAAGAGGAAACTACCCATTATCTTGAGCCAAGGCGTCTGCTGGATTGACCGAGACGGGACAGGCTCCGTATTTTTCAAATTAGCAGGGGCCGCATTACGTCCCAACTCCTGTGCAAGGGTTCGTTCTAATTTGTCGACTCAGCAGTGGATACCCGAGCTCTCCTGCATCAAATGAGCCCTGCAGCGTCTTGTTGAATCTTGCTGAGAAGGCGGAACAGCTCGCTACGGCAACATCGAGAGGGCGTTGCACCCGCCTCACGTTCAACCCCCGTGCAACCATTAGAGAATGTCCGGCGCAGTCATAAAAAAGCTGGCGAGCGCCATTGTGCCGCCCGCCCTGTTTACCGCTGGGCTAATCCTGATTGCCAATGGGACTCTGAGCCGGGGATCTGCAGGAGAGCTTTTCGAACGCACGGTACCAATCCTGTTATTTGTTGCGGCCATGACTATTGTCACGGAGCTAGCCGATAACGCTGGACTGTTTCGCATCATCACCGCCTGGTTGGCACGCCTTGGTACCTGCCGTGGCCGTGGCCGATCACAAGCGCAGCGCTCACTCTCTGGCCGGGTCATGACACTGTGGCTGCTTGTAGTTGTTTTGGCCGCATTGAGTACGGTATTCCTCTCTCTGGACACAACTGCCGTGCTGGTCACCCCGGTGGTGGTCACGCTGGCCCGGCATGCCCGTATTCACCCGTTGCCGTTCGCACTGACAACAGTGTGGCTGGCCAATACGGCTTCGCTTTTTCTGCCTGTCTCGAACCTGACCAACTTGCTGGCCCGTCAGCAACTTGATATTGGTCCAGCGGGATTTCTGCAGTTGATGTGGGCGCCGGCGCTGGTTGGTATTGTGGCACCGTTGGCGTTCCTACTCGTTTGGTTTCGGAAGGATTTTAAAGGCTCGTATACCGCGCCCGAGATTCCTGCAGAGACAGACAAGCCACTGCTGCTAATCAGCGGGGCAACAGTTGCACTTCTGCTGCCAGCACTAGTCTCAGGCGTTCCCGTTGCTATCCCTGCCAGTATTGCTGCGTGTTTCCTGGTGGCCGTGTTTATTTTTCGACGGCGTTCTGCTTTGCGCTTGCGCATGATTCCGTTCCAGCCTCTGCTGCTGACGATGGGGTTATTTATGCTGGTTGCAGCCCTCCACGACCATGGCTTGGGTGCAGCCTTAGCCCGCATCTCCGGCTCAGGAAATGACTATCTGAGCCTGCTGCAACTCGCCGGGTTGGGAATGGCAAGCGCTAACGGGTTCAACAACCTCCCTGCGTATCTGGCGCTTGAGCCAACGGCCGGCTCCGCCGTGCGGCTGGCTGCCGTATTGATTGGCGTTAACCTAGGCCCGCTTGTCTCGCCCTGGGCCTCATTGGCTACCCTGTTGTGGCACGGCAGGCTCAAATCGATGGGAATCAACATTTCTTGGACTGGGTACGCACTGGCCGGCGCTGTCCTGTTGCTACCGCTGATCCCCGCTGCAGTATTGGCCTTGTGGCTCTCCTCAGGAATGCCCGGCTGACCCTCACTACCAACGCTCCTGCAGAACGAGTTCATTTTTTTAACAAACCCTCCCGCACTGCTGCAGCAGCGTTGTCTTAAAATACCCCGAATCTGCGGGAGCGTTTTTGGGGAAGCACACCCTGCTGTCAGACTCCCGTGCAACCATGGAATCATGAAAACCCCAGCCGACTCCGCACCCCCTGGGGTGTGGGATGTGGCTGGCCCGTACTCCCTGCCGCAGACGCTAGGCATCCTGGCCCGCGGCCCAGGCGACACCACCGTCCGGCTCACACCGCACGCTGCGTGGCTTGCCTTCAATACCCCTGCTGGCGCAGCCACGCTGGGCGTCACCACGCACGGCGCTGAACTGCACGTCCGAGCCTGGGGCCCAGGGGCAGAGGATGCCTTGGCTGGGGCTGCCGCATTGCTGGGACGCCACGATGACTGGTCAGCGTTTGACTCCCCCACGTTTGCTGCCACCCTGCCATCGCGTGTCAAAGAAGCACGACGTCGCAACCCGGCCGTGCGCCTGCCTTCCACCGGGCGGATGATTGATGCCTTGGTACCCGCTATTTTGGAACAAAAAGTCACCGCCCTAGAAGCCCGGCGCGGCTACTCCACGCTACTGCGAAAGTTTGGTTCTGCGGCTCCTGGTGCGGGTATTGACCCAAATGTCCCGGCTGATCTCAGGGTTGCCCCCACCCCGGAGCAATGGGCCGCCATCCCCTCTTGGGAATGGCATCAGGCGGGCGTTGGACCGCAGCGTTCGGCAACTGTGCAGCGGGTGTTACGTTCGGCGTCGGGCGTGGAACGGTTGAGCCAGCTGCCCGCAGACGAGGCGGGGATTAAGTTGCAAAGCATCCCCGGAATTGGCCAGTGGACTGCGGCAGAAGTCACCCAACGAACCCACGGATCTCCTGACCATGTAGCCGTAGGTGATTACCATCTGGCCGCTTATGTTGGCTGGGCGCTGGCGGGAAAACCTGTGGATGACGCCACGATGCTGGAATTGCTTGAACCGTGGCGAGGTCACCGCCAGCGCGTGGTGCGGATGCTGCAACTGAGCGGCTTTCGCAAACCAACCTTCGGGCCACGCATGAGCATCCAGGACCACCGCGGGCACTGAACCGCAGGCACTGAACGGTACCCTGTCAGGTGGCTAAGCGAGGTTCACAGTGCGGAACCGCTTCTCTTCCCCGAGGCAAGATCGCCTAGGCTGTTTTTATGAGCGAGATTATCAACCTAAAAGCCACCTTCATTCCCAATGAGGACGAGTACTTCCGTGTGAAGCTCGCCCTCGAGATCGCCATCGAGCAGGTCGTTGAAGAAGCCGGCTGCATCCAGTACGAAATCACTGAGGACTCCGAGGAAAAGATCGTATTGACAGAGCAGTGGGCTTCAGACGAGGACCTCGTCAAACACAGCAAGGGAATCGCTGTGCAGGATCTCAACGAATCCCTGAGCGCACTGCTGGCTGAGCCCGTGATACTGGAACGATCCTAAACAAAAAAGAAAAGGGGGCACCACACCAACTTCGGTGAGGTGCCCCCTTTCTCGTTTGAGGTAGTTACTCCGCGGCGCTGGATTCGTCTTGCTTAGCGGCAACAGTTGCATGAACTTCGCTCATGTCAAGGGCCTTAACGGCGTCAATGACAGAATCAAGCTGTGTTCCGTTCAGGGCGCCGGGCTGTGCAAACACCAGCACCTTTTCACGGAACGCCATCAGCGTCGGGATGGAGGTGATATTTGCTTCTGCGGCAAGCTGCTGCTGGGCTTCGGTGTCTACCTTGGCGAACACAACGTCGCTGTGCTTCTCGGAAGCAGCCTCGAAGGTCGGTGCGAAGCGCACGCAGGGCTGGCACCAGCTAGCCCAGAAGTCAACAATCACAATGTCGTTGCCTTCAATGGTGGGACCAAAATTTTCCGTGGTGATTTCAACTGTAGCCATGCCTTAACCGTACGGGATAGCCCACACTCATGCCCAAGGTTTCGCTCACCGCGTGAGGAAGGGCGCCTGCGCCTTTGCTGCGCCCATGGTGCGGACCGCCTGCACAAAGACAGTGGAGACCTCTCCTTATTCTCTGAAATTTAGGAGCAAAGACACACCAAGTTAACAGAGAATTCACCTTGAGCACGCAGGCTGGCGATGTTGAGTTAGCAGACAAGGAAGCAGCGATGACTTTCACACCAGGAGATCCCATGACACGCCCACTTCATCACCGAGCTTTTATTGATCCCGAAAATAACGAGGTGTGGCCGGCCCTGACCCACAATGAGCCAATAACTCTTGTCAACAACCGCGGCTGGCGCCTCGCAGGCCGTGTGGAGACGCTTTCTAACGACCGCCAGTGTCTTTGGATCCAACTGGACTCCGGCATGGGCCGCCAACTGATCCACCATCAGGACGGCTTCGTTTTGGAAAACGACCAACAGTCAAACTGATTCTGCCTGCTCCATCAGTGATTCTGCAGGCAAAAACAGCAAGCACGCAGTCCTAAACTTTGGACTTGCGGTATCCGGCATTCTTGGCAGCAGTCTCGGTGCTGAAGCAGATCTCAGGCGTGGTCTTTGTATAGAACTTCTGATTCTTGAGGTGGTAGATCTTACTGGGTGCGTTGCCCTTGATCGGCGCCCATGATGGGCAGTTCCACTTGCTGGCTGGCTTGGATGAGGTGGGTTTGGCGGCAGCCACAACCTTGATGCCTATTGCCCCTGTGGATGACGCCTTGTATTGACCCTGAGCGGGCACCAGCGCAGTCCACTTACCTGAAACACTTGCCGCAGCACTCGCCTTGAAGGCACCCGCTGAGTTGGTTTTCAAGGTTCTCACCAAAGCCTTCGGGGCCGAACCATCCGGATCGAAGTAAATCTTGACTGTGATTGCGCCCGTGTTGGCCCAAGAATTCCCCTTGGCCTGCTGCACTTGGCCCGAATAGCTGAGTGTTTTCCCTTTGGTCACGGTGGCGGGCCCCACCACAAATTTGGTAGTGCGAGTGGCAGTAGAGGCGGCAGCCTGAGCAGAGGTAGGAGCCACCCTCAAAGGAAGCAACAAGGCCAAGACCGCAAAAATCACAATCAGAAAATAACGCGGCTTACGCGAGCCGAGGCGCATAGAAAAGTTCAAGCACTCCCCCAGGGCACTAGCCGGACTCACCATCCGGACACAAAGTTGACTGGCGAAGCATATCGAGAGTTTGAGAGGTTTGTAGCGCCTGGCGAGAATATGACGGCCGTGGCGGCACGGCTCAGGTTGCAGCTGTGTGCTTGAGCCTAGTCTTCCGGACTGATCATAGAAACAAACTCTTGGGCGTCTGCCACACCAATTTCTGCGTGGTTCCGCAAGAGGTGGGCTGCGCCGTCGTAGTTTCCCGAGAGAGCCAACTGGCGAATCTGAGCATAAATCTCCGCGTTGAGCCGGGTGCTGGCAACCTCCCGCACCTCATCGCCTTGGGAGACGATGGCCCGGTAGCGGTAATGCCCCTTGGCGGCAGCAGGCTTAACGTGCAAGTCTGCCGCCAGTTCCGCGGCCGGACGCTCAGATTTTGGCGCCTCTACTGAATCTTCAGCTGCCGGGCCAGCATTGATAATGTCAGCCACGGTCAACGGGCCTCCCGCCGCGGCGGGGCTTGGAGCCGGGCTAGTTATTCCTTGGTCTTTGGAAGCTGGCTCAGGAGTGGGCTGTGGGAATTGAGCCAGGGCCGCAACGGCAGCCGCGGCTTCTCCGAGTCCGGTCCGCGTTGCCTTGCGGTATTCCTTTACCGCATTGAGTACTTGGTGCTGGGCTATCAACGAGTACACACGCCGGTGAGTTTCCGGAGTCAGCCGCACGCTGGCTTCCTTTGCATCCTCGCGGGTGATATCGCGCCCATGCCTCGTTTTCTTGACGCCGGGCTCCTTGGCAGCGGGCCCCTTGGCGCCGGGCTCTGCCGAGGATTCGTTCAGCGTGGAGTCCTGCTCTGGCCGGTTTCGGCTTCCTATGAGCCGGGCACCCACAACCACAACAATGACAACAACTAACAAGATGATCAAGGGCACGACGTATTCCATGACTTAACTGTAGTTCGCCCGCGACGCACAACAGCAAAAAACCCGGAACCTCGCACTCAGTGCGCTGTTCCGGGTTTCCCGTTTGGTGGCAGATACTGGATTCGAACCAGTGAAGGCGTTGCCAGCTGATTTACAGTCAGCCCCCTTTGGCCACTCGGGTAATCTGCCAAGGCCAGCCATACCCAAACAACAGGTCTGACTTTCGCTCCCAAGAAGTGGAAGCAGTAAAACAATACAAGGAATTTGCTCAAGAATCGAATCGAGAGTGCCAAATCACCAAAATTGGTCAAAATTTCCTAAAATTACGCGCTTCTCCCTACTCTCAGTGCACTGTCAGGCGTCGCCATGGATCCTCTTGACCAATTGGCTCTCCATGAAGGCGGCCTGTTCGGGGGTCAACTGTTGCAACTGGACCGCCCTGGCCATGTCTTCGTGAACACCGGCGATCCTCGAGGACGCAGAATTGGGCGGTGAGCCGATAATGCTGCCCGGTTCAAAAGCTGCCATAGATCCACCAACAAGGGCCGGACCACTCAAGACAGTCACTGCAGCTAACGTGACGGCCGCGACGGCGGTCCCCACAGTTTTCTTCCGGCCCGCTGCCGGTTTGGTGCCAGAACGATGCGCCACAGCACCCCTGCCCACGTTTGCATCCACGTTCATACCGGCCTTTGCACTGCCGTCTGCGCCGGCAACCGGAATCGCGTTTCCAACCGTGGCCATGGATCCTCCTGATACTGGTTCTCTCAACAACTTCCAGTTTGCCTAGAACAAATGTGCACATACCCAACAAACCCTTGAAGGACACTGTGAGCGCCCACCGCCCTCCCAAACCCCACTTCGTACGCTTTGGGCCCCTCGGGCGCTAGCGCCCACCGCCCTCCCAAACCCCACTTCGTACGCTTTGGGCCCCTCGGGCGCTAGGCTTAGATTCAAATCAACCATTCAGCTTTTTAGGTATGCGGAGGAATCATGGCCAGTGAGTCAACGTTCGACGTCGTCAGCAAGGTCGACAAGCAAGAGGTCGCCAACGCCTTGCACCAGTCCCAGAAGGAAGTAGTGCAGCGCTATGACTTCAAGGGCGTCGGTGCCGAAATCGATTTTAGCGGCGAGAAAATTATGATCAAGGCCAACTCCGAAGAGCGCGTCATGGCAGTCATGGATGTCTTCGAGTCCAAGTTGATCAAGCGCGGCATCTCCTTGAAGTCCCTTGACGCCGGCGAGCCCTACGCCTCCGGTAAGGAGTACCGTCTGGAAGCCGAAATCAAGGAAGGCATTGCCCAAGACATTGCTAAGAAGATCAACAAGCTGATCCGCGACGAAGGGCCCAAGGGTGTCAAGTCCACCATTCAGGGCGATGAACTGCGGGTGAGCTCAAAGAGCCGTGATGATCTTCAGGAAGTCATGGCAATGCTGCGCAAGTTCGAGGACGCGGACCTGCAGTTCGTCAACATGCGCTAAGCCGAACTCCCCCTCTGCGGCCACCGCTTAAAGCACGGTTGCACTAAAAAGCGCTCATCGCTGAACTCTCCGCAAATCTGCGGAAAACTTTCAGACGGTGAGCGCTTTTTCCCTTGCCCGCATGACGGGTCAGGCATAGTGTTCCAGTTACCTCACAAGATCAACCGACTTTGGAGCCGCCATGAACCCTCAAAGGTTCCCCGCAGGAGCGCCGTGCTGGATTGATTTGATGACCTCAGACATCGCCAAGTCAAGAGATTTCTATACCGCTTTGTTCGGCTGGAGCTACGAGGTGGGGGATGAAGAAAAGTACGGCGGCTACGCCACGGCCTTCAAGGATGGCAGGAGCGTTGCCGGCCTCATGCAGAGCCGCGAGGACGGCGAGGGCTACCCCGATATGTGGACCACCTACCTGCGCGTGGATGACATTGGCGCAACCATGGATGCCGCCAAGAACGCTGGCGCACTGATCTATATGGAAGCCATGGAGGTCCCGGATCAGGGGAAAATGGCCATGCTTGGCGACCCCTCGGGAGCCTCGATTGGGCTGTGGGAGTTTGGCGGGCACACGGGATTTCAGGCCCACGAAGTTGCTGGCGCTGCGGCTTGGCATGAACTGCACAGCAAGGACTACCCCACTGCCGTAGCGTTCTACCGCGATATTTTTGGCGTGCAGACCTCCGTCATGAGCGATTCCCCCGAATTTCGTTACACCAACATCGTCAGCGGTGAGCAGCCCCTTGCCGGCATTATGGACGCCTCGGGCTTCCTCCCGGATGAGGTCCCGTCAAGCTGGCACGTGTACTTCCAGACGGACAACGCCGATGCCGCCATCGCGCTGGCCCTTTCCTTGGGTGGCACCATAGTTAATCCTGCCGAGGACTCTCCCTTTGGAAGGATTGCCGGGCTCACCGATTGCACCGGTGCCATGTTCAAGCTGGTCCAGCCACTGAGCTGATCCTGTCAAAGCTGATCCGGGTAAAAACAAGATGGCCCACAGTAACCGTTGAGAATTCACTAGAAATCGTAGATTCTCAACGGTTACTGCGGGCCCGTTGCGCGGCGGAAAGTTAGAGCCCCAAGCCGCCCAACACCTTCAAGGATGAGGCATCAAGTAAGGCCAGCGCGGGTACACCGCTTTTGCTCAGGCCCACCCATTTCTGGTTCCCGCCACCATTGTTCTGGTAGAGGATAGGCAGACGGGAGTCCCTGTTCAAATCGAGTGAATTGCCAGGGGACGCCACCGAGTTCAAATGCCCATCAGCCTGATAAACCCACTGTTGCGCCACGCTCGTGGCATCACAGTTGGTGGGCCTGCTGGGGTTTCTGCTGGTCAGGCACAGATCGGGCCGGGCTGCGTTATGTACCGCCCCGCGGGCATCCATGACCCACTTCTCATTGCTCGCCCCGGCACATTCGGTGCTGACCGTGGATGCTGTGGGCACCCGGGCTTCCAGCGAACCGTCAGCGTTGGTGTAAAGCTTTAGGCAGTAACCAGCAGCGATTCCGCTGTTGCCGGCGTCGACCTTGATCCCTGCACCGGCGGGAATCACCGCAGTGCCCGCCTCCGGGACCAGCCCGGTACTGTGCAAGAGCTCCTTGAAACGGTTCTGTGTAGCCACCGTACCGAGTGTGTCTGCGTAGTAGCGCAGGAACTTGTCAGCATTTTTTGCCGCCGTGCCACTGGCCAGGATCTTCTCAGCAACGGCCTTTGCTACGGGGCTTAGCTCCGTCAGGTCCGCCTTCCACGTGTTGAGGGTAACGGTGGCCGCGGCACTTAGCCGGGGCAGCTCGCTGCCGGCCAATCCTTCCAACTCAGTTTGCAGAGCCGGCAGCTCGGCCTCACGCACCGCTGTGTAACCAGCGTCCTGGCCAATGGTCACGGCAGCAGGCATGGCCGGCAAATCAGTGGCAATCTCTATGTGGTTGCCGTACTGGCGGCTCACGCCGTCGGTCTTGCAGAACAAGTCAGCGCCAGTGGGCTTATCAGCCTGGGCAATGTTGATATTGAATTGCAGTGCCGTTGTGGCCGAAGCCCCTGCCATACCCCCACTGAGTGCAAATGTCTTGGCCGTTCCGTCCTGAAAGTCCACATCCATCCAGCAAACCCGGGTGGTTGCGGGTGCGTTCTGAGCCGGGGCCGGGTAGCCAAAGGTGTTACCCCAGTTGGAGCGGAAAGCCGGGTACAAAACAGCCTTGGCAGGATTGGCCGGCACATAGCCGCCCAGCAATGTCACCACGGGCACACCCGTAGCCTTTGGCCGCAGGTAGTTAAAGGAGGCGTTGGCCGCCTTCGCATCAACATAGCCCTGAGCCCCGGCATCCCAGGCCCGGTAGCCGCTGGGGTAGGACAGGTCAGGAACCACGGAGGTCAAGTATTCCTGAATACGATCGGCACTGTAGCCGGTGTGGAAGGTGTACTTCGAGTAGTTTGATTCAACCCACCCACCGGACATGGCATCCACCAAATAGTTGTAGGAGCCCCCGAAGGTCTGTTTGAATGCCAGACCGTTCAGGTCCACGCCCTCCGGCCGGTACGTTCCCATCTGCAGATTTGTGCGCATGGCATCACGGTAGGCATTCCATCCCCAGCCCGAATCAGCATGGTGTGTGGCGTTGATGGTTGCCGCATCCCCTGGCAGGGACCCATTCTGCCCGGGGTAGTGACCCAACCCGTAGGAATGCCCCAACTCGTGGCTGAGTTCGTTGCCGCTGGAGGAATAGATGGTAGCCATGCCGTTGCCGCCGGACAGCCCATGTTCGGCCCGTCCATTGGCGTACAGTCCCGCCGAGTGGTGGATGATCCGCTGGTTGAACAGGCCCGGCTGGTTCTGGTTCATGAGAGCGGATGTCATGCCAAAGTTCGCTAGGTTAATGCCTGTGGAAACCTGAGCCTTGCCCACACTTTCGCGCATATCCCCCGAATAGACGTCCCCCGTGGTGACAGACGGGCTTTCCGGCGTATATATGTTGCCATTGGCCACGATCACCTTCTCCAACTGCACACTCTCATACTTCGCCATGATCAACTTTGAGACAGGGACGGTCTGGAAATAGTCCGCAGCCGATTGCGCCGGCTGGTTGATAAACGCATGATCCCCATTCATATTGGGGGTTGTCAGCATGCCCAACTCAATATTGTTGATGACCAGTTCCGTGGCCGGTGCCATGGTGATGTTCGACGCCGGCAGGGTCCCGGTTGCGCTGTTGGCGTTGCTGAACGTCAGTTCAAGCCCGCGGCGAACCACATTCCACGGCAGTTCCACGCTCCAGGCACGCTTTGAGTAGACCGCTGCGGGGCGGTTGGCTGGAAAAGTGGCGTCTGTATCCGGTAGTTCCTCAGGTTTTTTCATCTCAAACTGGCCCGCGGCAACGCCCTTGATCTTCGCCGTGACGCTGACCTTGGTAGTTGCCGCGGAAGGGGTGAACAGCAGCAGGGCCGCACGTTCTGCGACAAGATCAGGCATGTCCACGGCGTCATTGCCGGCAGGGTTGATGGTGTGGGTTTGCGCGAATTCCACCATGCCCGCGAGCTCACCCGCAGAGAGGTCATTGCGGATAGCTCTCGGTGCCCCATTCTTGTCCACATCATGGAAGCCCACCCCCTTGTCGGGGCCGGGACCATCAAGATAGCCGGCGAAGGGGTCCGCCAGTGGTGTTCCCAGTTTGACGGGGTCTGTTGCAATTGTTTCTTGCATTCCACCGGCACTCCAGGTGGTTCGCGGCAGGAAGTAGCCTGCATCGCGTTCTTCCTGCGTCACGGTGTGCTGGGGCGTGGTGCACGTGTAGCCGGCACCGGCAGCAAGGTTGAGCCGACGGCAATTCTCTGCGCCGTCAGATCCGGTGAAGGGGGTGAATGCGCCGGATTCCGGAACGGCGTCTACTGCTGTGGCGCCCGTGTTGGTAACGGTGAAGCTGTAGGAAAGTGCCTCACCTACCTCATACGGATTTGCCGCAGTGTCACGTTGCGGATCGCTGGGAGTGCCAGAAATACTCAGCGCGCCCACCTTTGTTGGCACACCTGCTCTCAGGGCAACGGGCGGGCTGGCCAGTTCCTTGGTTTCAGAACCAACCTGCCATGTTGTTGCCGCGGCAAAGAATCCGGCGGCAAGGTCCGCTTCCGTCACGGTATGTTTGGGGGCTTTACAGGCATACTCTGCCCCTGCGTTCAGGTTCATCCAACGGCAGTTTCCAGCACCATGGGCGGGGATGAAAGGTACAAATTTGCCGGAAATGGGCACCACTGTTGCACTCTGGGCCCGGTTGTTTTTGACCTTGAAATGGTAGGGGATCTGCTCCCCCACCGCGTAAGGGTTGCGAAGGACATCACGGGTGACATCACCTAGCTGGCCGGTGACGGTGATGCCACTGATGTTCAGCTCCGCCGTTCCGGCGGCGAGTACAGAAGCGGATGCGTCAAGTGGGATGGACGGTGCCCCCACGGCTGGAACTGTAATGGCTCCTCCCGTTACAACCGCCACAGCCAGGACCGCTCCGGCCACTGCTGAAATTTTTCGCTTAGTGCCATTAGATGGCGAGGTTCTCTTCACTGAGTTCCTAGGTGTCAGGGGTGCTCAATGCCTTCCGGCATTGCACCCGGCGTAGAAAGTTGTGGCCCGAAGGCACACCGTCCAAGACAGGACATGGCATCTATCGCGGGCGCAAGGACACCGCCCACAGCTGCTGACTACTCAGCGGCTGTGAAGAAAGTAACACCTTAGAAAGGTCACTGCGAGCAAAATTTCGAATTTAGTTATGCATAACAAAGCTATTGAACCTTTTGGCCTATCTGCAGCGCCAAATTACCCAAAAGGACAGGGCACGCCTGTAGCCTGTTCGGGTTCTACGGTGAGAGCCGCTGCCTCAACTCCCGGGTTGCACCAAGCCAGTGTCATAGGCCAGCACTACCGCTTGCACCCGGTCCCTGAGCTCAAGTTTGGCCAGGATCTTACTGACATGGGTTTTGACTGTTTGTTGTGCAATGAAAAGTTCGGCAGCTATTTCCTGATTGGACCATCCTCGCCCCAACAATGTCATCACCTCGAGTTCCCGTTCGGTGAGCCCGTCAAGACGTTCCCGGGAGAGCTGTGGCCGGGCACGTGAGAGCGCGAATTGCTCAATCAAACGCTTCGTCACTGATGGTGCCAGCAGCGCCTCCCCGGAGGCCACAATGCGCACAGCAGCCACCAACTCCTCCGCGAGCGCATCCTTGAGAAGAAAGCCGCTGGCCCCCAGCCGGAGCGCATCGTAGACGTAGTCATCCACATCAAAGGTTGTCAGCATCAACACATGCGTCACCCCGGCCGGAGCACTGGAGATATCTGTGCCATCTGGGCCAGGCCCGGCCGCGGCGGGATCACCGAGCCTAGCCGGGCTGGCATCGGCCAGGATCCTGCGCGCAGCTTCTAAGCCGTCCATGACGGGCATGCGCACGTCCATCAGAACAACATCGGGGCGGTGGATGGCCGCCATCTCCACGGCAATGGCGCCGTTCTCGGCCTGGCCCACCACAGCAATATCATCCTGAGCACCGAGCAGAGCGGCAAATCCTTCTCGGACCATGGCTTGGTCATCTACTACTAATACCCTGATGGTCATGGCTGTGCGTTTCCCTTGCTGCTGTTTGTGCCCTTGGCACCCGCGGCGCTCAAGGGGAGTTTTGCTGTGACGGAGAAGCCGCCGGCGGGTGTTGGTAGGCACGTAACAGAGCCACCCACAATGTCAGCCCTTTCTCGCATTCCAATCAACCCCTGACCCACATGGCCGCCTTTATCCAGCTGCGCCATGACTGCCCCTACATCCGAGCTCGAGTTGACTACGGAAATTAGCAGCGCACCGCCCTTCACCACGAAATTTGTTTTTACGCTGGCCCCGGGAGCGTGCCTGATGACGTTGCTCAGCGCTTCCTGCACAATTCTGTAGGTAGTTAAGGCGATGACCTCACCAATGTCATAAGTTTCCACGTCAGAAAGCTCAGGTTCAGCGATCTGAATTCCTGCGGACCTCACCGATGCGAAGAGTTGAGGTAGGTCCGAGAGTGTGGGTTGGGGCCCCAGGACGCGGCCCGCTTCAGAGTTACGCAGTGAACCGAGCATGCTGCGCATTTCGGTCATGGCACGCCGGGAATTCGCCGCGATATCATCAAATTCTTGCTTGAGTTCGTCGCTGAGCCCGGGGTGCCGGTAGCTGGCCGTAGTTGCCTGCACCACCACAACAGACATCCCGTGCGCCACCACATCATGAAGTTCCCGGGCTATGCGTGTACGTTCTTCAGCCAGCCGTCGCCGGGACTGTTCATCAGCACTGACTGTGCGCTCAGCGGCCAGCTCCGTACCCAGATGCTGCCATTGCTGGGCAACTACGGCGGCCACCATAAGTCCACCGGATACCCCAGCGAAGATGACCACATTGTTTTGGGCACCTTCTGACTGGCTAAGGGGCATGGTCAGATAGTTGGAAATGACACCCACGCCCACGCTGGCCAGCCACGCGGCCGAGGCAACCATCCAATGCGTGCGCAACCCGGCAACAACAATCACCAAGACTTGGGTGATCATGGCAACCACGCTAAAAGGCATGGGTGTTGCACCCACCGGGTTGGACACCAAGGGCATAACAATCATGGGCACCAGCGACACAATGACACCAGCCACCGGACGTGCCGCAGTCAATCCCAGCGAAGCCGAATGCAAGATGGCCATGCCCAGCGCGAAGGGCAGCGCCATGTGGTACAAACTTCTGTTCAGCGGCGCTCCAACAGCAAGCAGGGCTATACAGATAACCGCAGTTCCTAGCCACACCCAGCTGATCCCCCGCATCCGCCAAAGGTTCACCGTGTTAAAGGGTGTGAGCGCTTCCGTGCCGGAGCCCGCCTGATGAGCTGTTGCTACTGGCCCAGTTGCGTGCTTGTTCGCGGAAATCTTGGCCGGATCAGAGTTCTTAGTTGTTTTCATGCCCGGCGTCTATATTCTCCGTGGTGAGTTCAGCAGTGGGTCCGTCAGTATCCAAGCCGTTCAGGCCGCCTGCCGGTGCGCCGTGCCAGGACGCAAGCCGCCATCCGCCAGGAGCGGTGCTGCCCGTTGGTTCACCGTCCAGCGTGACTATGCCCGTGTTGGAAAGATCGTAATATTTGGGGTCTGACCAATCCAAGTTCACACCGCGGTGCCCTGCCCAAAAACGAATCATGGCACCGTGGCTGACCATGGCAACGCTCTGGTGAGCTGCTGCCGCTTCCTCAACCACTGCGTCGAAGCGCTCAAGAACATCAAAGCCGGTGTCTGCGCCGGGCATCCGGACGGAGAGATCTCCGCTCAACCAAGACTTCAGAGCACTCAGATACGCTTCAACCGACGCCTTGTCACCCTTCATTTCCAGGTTTCCCGCACTAATTTCCCGCAACCCGTCACGCACCACCGGGGAGAGGCGCCGAACTGCAGCGAGCGGGGCCGCTGTCAGGGCCGTACGGGTCAGATTGGAAATGTAGAGGGCGTCAATATTGTGTTTGGCCACCGCCTCCGGAACGGCTGCCGCCTGCAGCTCCCCCAGCTGTGTCAGGCCAGGCCCAGGAACAGCAGTGTCTAGTAGGCTGCGCACATTGTTGGGAGTTTGTCCGTGCCTAATCAAAATCAGTCGCATGTTCCTATTCTGTCCTATTGCTGCACTGAGTTCTCCCCCGCGAAGGCGTGCGGCTCTCAGCGGAACTCCCTGTGGAACTCTTAGCGCAGCTAGTTCAGGGTTCTGGGTGGCGGGCGTCGTAACGGACAAATCCGGGCTGCCAAATAGCCAGCAACCACACGGTTATGATGCACAGCAGACCACCCATGACTGCCGCCCATCCCTCACCTAGTGCGGATCCTGTGGCCCCCGAGAATACATCACCCATACGCGGCCCGCCCGTCACCACCACAACAAAAATTCCTTGCAGCCGGCCTCGCAAGTGATCGGGTGTGGCGGCTTGCAAAATAGTGGATCGAAAAACCGAACTTACGGAGTCAGCTACACCGGCCACCACCAGCGCCGCCACAGCGGCAACAAGCCAAGGCGAGATGACGCCGTCGTGCGTGTGCCCTCCCGCCAAAACAGCACCGCCTAAGCACGCCACCGCCCCACCCCAGACGGTGATAGACCACACCACCGCTAACCCTTGACGGCGTACGTGCCCTAACGGTCCGGAGAACAGGGCTGCCAAGAAAGAGCCGGCGGCAATGGCCGCCAGCAGCAGGCCCGCGGTCTGGTCTGCGCCGCCTAGCCACACTGCTCCGATAGCCGGTAATAGTGCACGGGGCAGGGCAAAGACCATGGCGCACATGTCCACCAAAAATGTCATGCGCACGTTCTTTCGGCTGCCCAGAAAGGAAAACCCTTCTAGGACGGACCGCACTCCGGCTCGCTGCACGGTGCCACCATCCGCCAGGGGCAGCGGAGGCAATGGAGGGAGCCGGAACAGGGCCCACAAGGAGGCGGTGAAAGTCAACACATCCACTGAATAGGTCCAGGCGTACCCCACATTGGCTACCAGCACCCCCGCCAATAAGGGACCCACCGTGGTTCCCAAACCCATCACGATCATGCTCAACGCGTTGGCGGCGGGCAGGAGTTCCAACCGCACCAGGCGCGGGACAATGGCACTGCGGGCAGCCCCATTCATCCCTGCCGCGGCCGATTGGATAGCAATGAACCCGTACAGTAGGCCCACATTGCCCAGCCCCAGCCATGCCTGAGCGGCAATGCCGATCGTCACCAGCCACAACACGGTAGAAGAGGCCAGCGCCACTTTGCGGCGGTCATGGGTATCGGCCACGGCTCCTCCGTAGAGCCCGGCAATCACGAGAGGGACCAATGCCACCAGTCCCAGCATCCCCACAGCGAGAGTGGATCCGGTGAGGTTGTACACCTCGAGGCTGACGGCAACCACTGTCAACTGCGTACCAATTGAGGAGAGGCCGTTGCCGATCCATAGCCGCAGAAACGGGCGGCTTTCACGCAACGGAGTAATGTCCGCAAGGAGTTTTGGCACGGGTTCAGCTTATCCCCGCCGTAGCTGGGCTACGCTTTCTGTACATGCCTATGGTCAGGGAGGCCAGGTGCCAACAGCACGGGAACAATTGCTTGCGTCAACAATTTGGGGCATTCGCCGGCCCAAATTCGCCCTGACACCCGGACACTTTCTGCTGCGTCTAAATGACCCGGCCATACCCTTTGATCACCAATCTGCCACAGATTTACTGCACTGTTATGGGCATTTGCGCCGCGCACTGACCGAACTCACCGGCGCCACTGCCGCCCAACTGCACCTGTCTTTGAATTGGCAGCCGGTGGGCAACGCCATTGGCGAACCACTGGCGGAAACTTCCACCCCTACGCTGCACACCTTCTTCGCGTGGCCGGGAAGCCGGGCTGCCTCTGCCGTACTGGCCCTGCCCGCCCATGAACGGTCCGCTGTCAGCAATAACCGCGAACTTGATGGCCAGCTCCGGGACTGGCGCGGTGGCCGGCTCCAAGCGCCCCCAGCTGCCCCCGTTGAGTCCCCGAGCGTGCTGACCCATGCCCCCCTTGCCAATGAATCACTATCTGAGGCGGCTCACTCATGGGAGCCGGAAGGCTGGGCGGAGCGACCCTTTCACGTGGAACCGGCCCATCCTGGTCCTGGTCTGCCCTTTCGCGGAGGGCACTGGACGGCGGTACCTCGCTTCAGCGCTGGGCCATTAGACACTTTAGATCCGGACTCCTTAGTGGTCTTGGCAGAGACCATGACAGGGCTGGGAACCCACTCACAGCCACCTTTTCAAGGCATGACCTTCTGGGCCACGGATGTGTGGAGCTCGCCCGCACCATCAACCATCCACCTCTTTGGCCGCCAGCATGGTGGCGCACCTTCGCTGCTTTCTGAATTCGTCACCCGCGGCGGACTTGAGCTTCCAACAGACATGCCATAACCACCATGTCTTAACCGGCATGTCTTAACAGGGCTACGAGTTCCCCCGTTGCGTCTTAAACTTGTCGTCTCTTAGTGCTGGGGAAGATCAGGGGTTCATCGCATATTGTGGATAAATGACCAACAACCCTTCCTTCAACGAAGAACAGACTGCACAGCTGATATCCATCGCCATGGACCTGGCCCGTGAGGGCACAAATGCTGAACTGGCCGAATTCCTTGACCATGGACTCTCCATTGATGTCCAAGACCCGGACGGCAACACTTTGTTGATGCTGGCAGCATATAAAGGTGCCAGCGAGACGGTGTCCTTGCTGATTGGCCGCGGTGCCAACGTAGACATCCGCAATAATCGTGATCAGTCACCACTGGCAGGCGCCTTGTTCAAGGGCGAGGACGCCGTGGTGGGCCTTTTAGTATCCGCCGGTGCAGACCTCGACGCCGGAACCCCCTCGGCACGCGCCACCGCCGTAATGTTCGGCCGCGAACACCTCCTGGGCTAACCAGCCGCGCCCCGTCCGCCACTCCTTCACATAAACCGCGCCCGCCTCCCAAATCTGCGCCCGGTCTACAGGGCGCATTTGTGGGGAACGGGCGCGAAAACCGCCGGAACCCGAAGAGGGACAAGCTCGCTCAACGGCGTAGCCCCTTTAGTTAACCAACAACAGCGGCATCTACCTTCCGCCGAATGCGAATGGTAGATGCCGCTGTGGTGCTTTATGCAGGTGTTACTTGGAAGCCTGGTGGGCTTCGATTGCCTTGCGAACACCCTCACCGTAAGCCGGATCGGCCTGGGTGCAGTTGTAGATGTGGCGCTCGATGGTGGCCTGTGAGGCACCGTCGATGGCGCGGGCGGTGTTCTCGAAGAGCACCTGGCGCTGCTCTTCGTTCATCTTCTCGCGGAACAAAATACCGGGCTGCTCGAAGTAGTTGGCATCATCTTCGCGGAAGTTGAAACGGTCTGCGGTAGCGCCGATAGCCTGTGCGGGATCGGCATATGCGGGCTGTTCCGGCCAGCGGCCGTAGGAGTTCGGCTCGATGCCGGGGGTGCGGCCCTGGTTACCATCTACACGGCCCTGACCGTCACGGTGGTACGTGTTGGCCGTGGCGTTCTTCGGTGCGTTTACGGGGATCTGGTGGTGATTCACACCGAGGCGGTAGCGCTGTGCGTCACCGTAGGAGAACAGACGGCCCTGGAGCATGCGGTCCGGGGAGAAGCTAATGCCGGGGACAACGTTGGCCGGAGCGAAGGCTGCCTGCTCAACATCGGCGTGGTAGTTCTCAGCGTTGCGGTTCAGTTCCCACTCGCCGACCTCGATCAGCGGGTAGTCCTTCTTGGACCAGACCTTGGTGAGGTCAAACGGGTGGTACTTGTAGGTCTCTGCATCGGCTTCAGGCATGATCTGAACCATGAGCTTCCACTTGGGGAAGTCACCGTTCTCGATCGAGTCGAAGAGGTCGCGCTGGCTGGACTCGCGGTCGGCAGCAACCAGCGCACCGGCTTCTTCATCCGTCAGGTTCTTGATGCCCTGCTGGGTGATGTGGTGGAACTTGACCCAGAAACGCTCACCTTCGGCGTTGATCAGGGAGAAGGTGTGCGAGCCGAAGCCGTGCATGTGGCGGTAGCTGGCGGGGATGCCGCGCTCGGACATGACGATCGTGACCTGGTGCAAGGACTCGGGCAGGTTGGTCCAGAAATCCCAGTTATTCTCGGCGCTGCGCATGTTGGTGCGCGGATCGCGCTTGACGGCGCGGTTCAGGTCAGGGAACTTCAGGGGATCGCGGAAGAAGAACACGGGGGTGTTGTTGCCCACCAGGTCCCAGTTTCCCTCGTCCGTGTAGAACTTCAGCGAGAAGCCGCGGATGTCACGCTCAGCATCGGCAGCGCCACGCTCACCGGCAACGGTGGAGAAGCGAGCGAACATTTCAGTCTGCTTGCCAACCTCGGAGAAGATGCTCGCCTTGGAGTACTTGGAGATGTCATTGGTGACCGTGAAGGTACCGAAGGCGCCTGAACCCTTGGCGTGCATGCGACGCTCCGGGATGACCTCGCGGCTGAAGTGGGCCAGCTTCTCAAGGAACCAAACGTCCTGCAGCAGCAAGGGACCGCGGGGGCCGGCGGTGAGGCTGTCTTGGTTGTTGGCAACCGGCGCGCCTGCGGCAGTTGTCAGTGGCGCGGTGTTTTCAATAGTCATTTTTGCTATTCACTCCTAGTACTCGTGAGATCGTTTTCAATGCGAAGTCGTTTACTTGCGCAGTCCGGACAAGTGCCCCAATAGATGACCTCGGCTTCATCAATGCTGAAACCATGGTTATTGGAGGCGTGCAAACAAGGTGCGTGGCCAACAGCGCAGTCGACATCGGCGATGTCCCCACAGGATCGGCACACAACGTGGTGGTGGTTATCCCCCACCCGCGTTTCAAAACGTGCCGGTGACCCTGCTGGTTCAATGCGGTGCACCAGGTTTGTCTCCACCAGAACTGCCAAGACGTCATAGACGGCCTGTTTGGAAACACTGCCCAATTCATTCCGAACTTCACCAATAATGGTGTCGGCATCGGCATGCGGATTGGAGCTGACTGCTTCCAAAACAGCGAGGCGGACTCGAGTCACACGCAGCGACGCTGCCCGTAACATCTCTTCCGACTGCTCTTTGGTGACCATGTGTCAATCATGCTCTCTGTTCTGGACTCAGTCCAGTTAGGCCGACCTAAGGTGTCGGATCTAATCCCTCACAGGTGCCGCTAGGTGGCGAGCTATCCACGGCCTACGGTCCTGCTCTGGCGCTGGCACCGCTGCCTCCCTACGCTCAAACCATGGACACTTTCACCGGAATCCCCGAGGCCGCGCTTGGTTTTTATGCCGCGTTGGAAAGTAACAACAACGCTCAGTGGTGGCTTGAGAACAAAGACAAGTACGACGCCGATGTGCTGGCACCGCTGTTGGCGCTTAGCAGGTCTCTGGAACCTAGGTTTGGGCCCGGTAGGATCTTCCGCCCGCATCAGGACATGAGGTTTTCACGCACTAAAGAGCCTTATAAAACCGCCCAAGGCATGTTCATCTCACACTTTGAAGACGTGGGGTACTACCTCCATCTCAGCTCCTCGGGGCTGACCTTGGCTGGCGGCTACACTTCTGCCTCTGCGGCCCAACTCTCCCGGTACCGGGCAGCCGTGGATGCCTCGGCCAGCGGCACGAGCCTCGTGGGGATCGTTGAGCAGTTAGTGGCAGCCGGTTTCACAATTGGAGGTCAAAAACTGAAAACTGTGCCCCGAGGCTTCCCCAAGGACCATCCCCGTCCTGGACTACTGCAGCACAAGAGCCTCAACGCCACGCTGGATCTTGGTCAGCCCGAATGGCTAGAAAACAACGGAGCAGCAGAACGCATTACCGAGTATTTGGAACAGCTCCGGCCTCTCATTGACTGGGTGGTCCGCCATGCCGCACCTTAGACGATTACCCCGAGCTCCGGCTCTTCGACGCCCACTGTTTCCGGCGCTCCCTAAAAGTTATCCGGGGATCCGCTTGAGGTAGTAACGCATGGGAGCGTGCCGGATCCACTGCGGGGTGAAGGGAATCAGCACGCGCATCAGCCCAAGGCCACTGTTTAACCACCGCTCCCGGGCAACCGACCACGGCAAATCAAACATCTCTCTGACCGTGGCCGGCAACAGCCCTGCCGTAAGAAACCTGGCCAGTGGCATGGCCGCTCGAATCCACAGCGGCGCGCTCCGGGCCGCAAGTAATTGTGCTGCCACATTTTGGGTGGTCTCATCCACGCCCAGACGCGCCAGCTGTTCATCCCAATAGCTCTTGAAGTCTTCTGTGGTGGCGGGCCACGCTTTCGCGGGCATGCCCAGAGCCGTACCGAGCGAACCGTAGTCCCGGTAGATAGCTTGTGCATCCTCTTCAGCCAAAGCCGGGAACATTTTGTTGTAGATCTGCATCCCGGAGTCATACAGGGTTGCCGCAACCCATAACTGAAGTTCGCCGTCCTGGGCATGGTAGTGATGTGGAGAATCACTACCGGCAGAGCTTACGGGGCGGTGGGCTCTATGCACTTGGGACACCATGGAGGCTCGTTGTTGCGGGGTCCCGTTTGTTATGGCGTAAATGTAGGCCAGTGTGCCGTGGAATCGCTTGAGCGGATCGAGGGCAAAGCTGGAATGCCGTGCTACTCCGTAACCAATGGCCGGATTGGCAAGTTGTAAAAGGATGGCCCGGCCCGCACCAGCCAACATAATTGCTTCGGGCGCTATATCTTTGATGCCGCGGCCAAAGACCATTGCAGAACCCTTCTTTAGCCCTGGCCGCGGTCAGCTCTGTGCTCGCAGTGGCAGGTATATTGATCGGCGCAATCCCCAACCATGGCGCCCGTGATGTTACTTCTTGGAAATGTTCACCATGTGTTCACGGTCAACTACCTTGACACGTTCGCGTGACACTTCGAGCCCGGCGGGGTGGGTGTAGCTTTCGCCGAGGTGCTTCTCGTGGGCGTCAAGCTTGTTCCACCCTTCCCACGTTGTGTATTCAACACCGCGGGACTCCAGCAACTTCACTATCTCTTCTTCACCTGGGTGCTCCACAACGGGCAGGTTGAGCCTGTCCTCAAGCAGGCAACCAACGGTTTCCAAGGCATCACCCTTGGTGCTGCCGATCAGCCCTACCGGGCCACGCTTAATCCACCCTGTCGCGTAGAGACCAGGCACGTGACTGCCGTCGGCTGCCAACACACGTCCGCCGTCGTTCGGGATTACGCCGCGGCGGGAATCAAAGTCCACCTCGGGCAGCTCGGAACCGAAGTAGCCCACCGCGCGGTACACGGCCTGGAACGGGTAATCGATGAACTCGCCGGTGCCCCGCACGTTACCCGTACCATCAAGCTCATTGCGCTCAAACCGCATGCCGGTCACGTGCCCCTGCGCTCCAAGGATCTCCACCGGAGTGTGCAGGAAGTGCAAGTGCAGGCGGCGTGAGGCCGGAACGCGGGTTTCGTCGTGTTCCTCAGCTAACCAGTTAGTGAGGGTATTGACCATGATCTTGACCTGATTATTGCTCTTGATAGCGGCATCGGAGGCCGTATCAAAGTCGAAGTCTTCCTCGTAGAGGACAATGTCCACATCGCGGGAGTGGCTGAGTTCACGCAATTCCAGCGGCGTGAACTTCACTTGAGCGGGGCCGCGGCGGCCAAAAATGTGCACATCCGTGACAGGGGAAGCTTTCAGCCCCTCGTAGACGTTGTCCGGGATCTCGGTGACGAGCATGTCATCCGCGTGTTTGGAGAGGACCCGTGCCACGTCCAGGGCCACATTGCCATTGCCAATGACGGCAATTTCCTTGGCATTCAAGGGCCATTCGCGCGGCACATCGGGATGCCCGTCATACCAGGAGACAAAGTCCGCGCCGCCGTAGGAGCCTTCAAGGTCCACCCCGGGGATGTCCAGCATGGCGTCCTTGGTGGCACCTGTTGCGAAGATGACGGCGTCATAGTGGCTTCGCAACTCGGCCAAGGACAGGTCCCGTCCATACATGACGTTGCCAAAGAATCGGATGTCACCCCGGTCCAAAACTTTGTGCAGGGCGTTCATGATGCCCTTGATGCGGGGGTGATCGGGGGCCACGCCGTAACGGATCAGACCGTAAGGGGCCGGCTGCGATTCAAAGAGGTCGATGCTCAGCTGCACGTCGCCGTCAGTAACTTCCTGGGACTTCGTGAGAATATCCGCGGCATAGACGCCCGCAGGACCCGAGCCGACGACAGCAACGCGGAATGGGCGGGTGACACTGAAGTTTGCCAAGAAAGAAGTCCCTCCGAACCGTGAATCGCAACATCCCTAAAGCAACTGTTGCATATGGAAGCGCACATTGCGCGCCGCTTTTTCAGTCTAATTGTGTTCGCATATACCTAACAGGGCAAAGTGAGCAAACCCTCACTAAGGCACGCTCTCTGCCACCTGTGGGCGGGCTGACGTGGCATTTCTGCCGTATCGGTGTTCTTATGGAGTTTGTGACAGTAAGCGAACCCCCACTTGAGAACACATCGCCCACCAACAAAAAGGCAGGCAGGCCCGTACGATCCGAAGCTGCCACGGGAGTGTTGTACGGCGTTGGAGCCTACGGCCTCTGGGGTTTGCTGCCCATTTATTTCATCTTGCTTACGCCCGCCAACAGCATTGAAATTGTGGCCAACCGTGTTCTCTGGTCAGCCATTTTCTGCGCCCTCATCATTACCGTCAGCCGCGGTTGGGGAAAAATTGCCGCCGCCCTGAAAAACAAGCGCATCATGGGCACCCTCTCCGTGGCTGGGGTCCTGATCCTGATCAACTGGCTCACGTACGTCTATGCGGTGACTAGTGGCAGCGCGGTTCAAGCCTCTCTGGGCTACTTCATCAACCCCCTGGTCTCGGTGTTGCTCGGAGTCCTGGTGCTCAAGGAAAAGCTCCGGCCTATGCAATGGTTGGCCGTGGGTGTGGGCTTCGCCGCCGTTGTGGTGCTGACATTTAGTTATGGCAAGCTTCCCTGGATTGCCCTGCTGCTGGCCTTTAGCTTCGGCACCTATGGATTCGTCAAGAACCGGGTTGGCGGAAGGGTCGACGCCGTCACGAGCCTCAGCATTGAAACCGCCGTCTTGGCCCCCTTTGCCATTGCCGCCATGGTCATTCTGACGCTCGTGGGCCAGGCAACCCTGACAGGGATGGGCCCCGGACACTTTTGGCTCATGGCCTCCTCCGGCATCATCACGGCGGTCCCGTTGCTGTTCTTTGGAGCCTCGGCCAGCCGCTTGTCCATGACAGGGATCGGGCTGTTGCAATTCATGACCCCGCTGGTCCAATTCGTCATCGCCATCACCATCCTTGGCGAACCCATGAGTACCGAACGCTGGATTGGCTTTGCCATTGTGTGGATTGCCTTGGCCATCCTGATCACCGACATGCTCATCAGTTACCGCCGCACCGTGCGGCTGCGCTAAATCCCCTGAGATTGGAAGTCCCGCGGGACAACCACCATGGGCACCGGCAGCGAGCGCAGAATCTTGTTCGCGGTAGATCCGAGGAAGATCTTGTGGCTCTCGGCCAGCCTGCTGGAACCAACAATGACCAGCTCACCTGATTTCCAGCCGATGCCGTCAATGGCTTCTTCAATGTTGCGTCCGTGGGCAAGCGTGAGCGTGACCTTGTTGTTGGGCAGTGTGGCGGCAGCCTGGGCGAGGACGGTATTGACATGCTGCTTGGCCGGGCTCAGCGCATTGTCTTGGTCAAAGCTGGACTGCGTGTTCTGGTCGATTTCAACTACGGAAACCAGCCGCAGCGGGACGTGACGGCGCCCTGCGGCGATAGTTCCGACGTCGAGCACGGCTTGCCAACCCGTCCGCATGCCCGTCATGACGGTCAGCCGGGTGAGCGGGTCTCTGCGGTTGTAGCCACGCGGGGCCAGCGCCACGGGGACGGGTGAGGCGTGTAGGAGACCGTTGGCCACCGAGCCCACTGTGAAGCGTTTAAACAACCCGTTACTGGCGGCTCCCACAATGATCAGGGCGGCGTTGTCCTCCTTGGCGGCGTCAATAAGACCGTGGACAAAGGAATCGGCAACACGCAAGGAAAAGCTCGCCTCGACGTCATCCGGCACCAATGCCAGAGCACGCTTCTGAACGTCCTGCCCTGGTGTCTTGGCGCTGTTGACCACGTAGACCAGGTGCAGTTGTGCCCCCTGTGTCCTGGCGATGACCCCGGCAAGCGCAATGGCATCCGCGCCCCGCTCATCAGGCCTGTATCCCACTACATATTTCATGCCACGCCTTTCGAGGGGCCCCGGAGACTTCTTTGTTCCCGCAGAGGTTTGTAGCCTCGACTGTACATCGCAGAGCATCCGGCGAACAGCTTTTGCACCAAGCTGCTGTGCCCTTATTCGAGGGCACCTATTCGCGGGTGCTTATTCGAGGGAGCTTGCAGCTTCCAGCGCATCCTGCTCTCGCGGGCCCCGCAGGGCCAGCAGCAGCACACCCCACAATAAGACACCAGCACCCACCATCACCAGAGAGCCACCTGTCTCCGCAACGGTCATGGGCCAGGGAGTTTGCGAATACTCCTGCCCGCCGATGATCTGGATTTCCTGACCCAACGCAAGTGGGTATAGCTGCGAAGCAAACCAGGACCATACTCCTGCCGCCGTCAAAAACACACCCACCACCACGGCACGTTTGCCGGAGGGAATACCGGGCGTGCCATTGCGTCGGGGAGGCGCCACGGTTGCGATGGCAAGGATGATGAGTCCAAGGACAATGAAGGCGGCAGTAGCCCGTTGCAGAGCCGCTGGCCATGGGATAGCCCGGGGGTTGTTCCACCGGCTCGGATCATAATATATTTCAGGCATCAAGGTGGCACCAAAGAGGGCAAAAATTCCGATGCTCAAAGCCACTAGCCCCACAATTGCCCCACCGGCCCACAGCGGGATAGCTTGGCGCCGGTGCTGCCTGGAACCGAGAAAAAGAATGCCCGCCAGCAGGGCAAGTGCGGCCGCTAAAAGAGCCGGGGCACCTGGGATGATGGCATACCCCCACGCGATCACCATGATGCCATGAGAGGTGCTCGGATCAACGCTGCTGGCCGATGGAATCAATGCCACTGCCACCAGGCAAAAAGCGGCCGCAGCAAAAGTTATGGCAATGGCGCCAAGCCCAACTGCCCAGGTCCTCGCAGTCCAACGTGACTCCGAGACGGTACCTTCAATGTCCGCACCAAGCACAGCGTCGCTAGCATCCGTCTCCGGAGTGTCCGTTCCCGGGGCTTCCGCTTGGGCCGGCCCTGGGTTGGTAAGTCCAGTGCCGGCATACTCAGAGAGCGTCCTGAGGGGCTGTTGTCCGCTACCGGCGGGATCTGGCGCGTTTTTCTGTGGCTCTTCCGGATCCACAAAGTTGGTGGCATGGTCCACGCCCCCGGGCTGGAAGATGACCGGATAACGTCCATCAAAGTTATTACCCGCCATGCCACTCCACTACGCCTATCCGGACCGAGAATATTCTGCCCCAGCCTACCCATTACCAGCTTTTGGAGCTAGTACCCCACGGCCGCCGCTTCTTCCGGTGGTGTGGCTGTGGCCGCACGCCTCTGGTAAATCGCTCTAATTACCGGGTACAACAAGGCACCAGCCATGACCAAGCCGGCAGCCGCCACCAAGGCTGGCGCCAGCATGGGAGCCAAGATTGTCCACGCCGGCATGCTGGGGTAGGCGCCCTGGAATCCTTGGGTAGTTGAGACCTGGGGGAACAAGAGTTGGGCATACTGCGCAAAAACTGCGGCAGCCAGTAAAAGCAGGCCAACAGTATGGAGTCGACGACTTGAGAAATTATGGCTAATGGCCAGCGCGGCAAACATCAACAACCCCACCAGCAACGGGCCGAACGCCATGCTTTCCAAGATGATAGCAATGTCCGGTGCCCTCGAATAGCTATGTGTAAACCCAGTGTCGGTACTGGTATCTACGTGAATTACCGGCGGAATCAGGTATACCGAGAACTGGGCATAAGCTCCCCCCGCCACCACGGCGGCTGCCGCCAAGGCGAAAACCCGCCGCAACCCGGTGCGGCGGGTTGGGTGTTGCTGGGAGTAGAGAAAGAGCAATGTTGCAAGGACTCCCAGCCCTCCTGCGATCATCGGCGCCGCCAACTGTGCCGTGAGGTAGGTCCACATTTGGTCCGACACGATAGCGGAGTCATCCCCTTCGGCAGCTGTCATCCACACTGGCACCAGTGGAGCAATGACACCCAGCGCCAGCAGCAGCGCACCGGCAACCGCCGGCATCCCCCAAAGCCGCCAGGAACGCTGCGCCGTGGAAGCTCCCTCCGTGGAGCCGGTGGGCGTTTCAACGATTGATGAGCTGGCAACATCGTCTTGCGGCGCTATTTTTCCCACAGGTTCAGGCAACGGATCGTGGCCGGCCTCTGGCCCTTGGACGAGTTTGGCTGGCACGGTGGCTGCAGGCATAGAAGGGACAAGCTTAGAAGGGACAGTGGCGTCTGGCGCGGGCCAGTGCATACTGGCAGGCAAATCCTCGTTACCGGGCTGAAATATGGCCGGATATCGTTCATCAAAGTTCTTAGCTGCCATGCCACTCCACTACGCCGGTACGGAGACGAAAATATTCTCTCCACCCTACCCATCGCCTGCTTCCGCACGCCAACAAGACGCAGTCGTAGTGGTAAGACACAGACATGCTGGCGGGCTTGGACCTGGCTGCGCTCCCCGCTCCCCAACAAAAACGGCACTCGAGGCGAGCCAAAAAGGCTCGGCTTGAGTGCCGCCGTCGTTTGTTCCCTACCCGCTCCCCAGAGTCATTCTCTTAGCCGGGGATCCTTGCGTGTGTGGGCTTATTCTGATTTTTTGCTAGAGCGCCGCGCGGATGGCGTCGCATAGGACGTCGAGACCGTCGTTGAGCAACTCATCGCTGATGACCAGCGGCGGGAGCAGACGGATCACGTTGCCATAAGTGCCGCAGGTCAAGATGATGACACCGGCTGCCAGGCAGGCGCCGGCGATGGCCTTGGCTGCTTCAGCGTTGACTTCCTTGGTTGTTGTGCCTGTGCCGGGCTGAACCAATTCAATGGCCATCATGGCGCCTCGGCCACGGATTTCACCGATGATGTTGTTGGCGCCAAGCTCCTGAACCAGAGCCGTAAACCGGTCAGTGACGATGCGTTCAATGTTGGCGGCACGGCCGTTGAGGTCGTGCTCCTTCATGGTCTTGATCGCTGCCAAAGCGGCGGCGCAGGCAATAGGGTTTCCGCCGTAGGTGCCGCCGAGGCCGCCGGGGTGGACGGCATCCATGAGATCGGCGCGGCCCGTGATGGCGGACAGCGGCAGGCCCCCAGCGATTCCCTTAGCCATGGTGATGATGTCCGGAACAACGCCTTCGTGCACCGTGGCGAACCATTCACCGGTGCGGCAGAAACCGGACTGAACTTCGTCAGCGATGAAGACAACGCCGTTGTCCTTGGCCCAGGCGGCCAGGGTGGGCAGGAAGCCGTCGGCGGGGACAATGAAGCCGCCCTCGCCCTGGATCGGTTCGATCAAGATCGCAGCAACACTGGAGGCGCCGATCTGCTTCTCGATCATGGTGATGGCGCGTCGCGCGGCCTCTTCACCCTTGATGTCGCTCTCTTCGCGGTACGGGTAGCTCATGGGGACGCGGTAGATTTCCGGCGCGAACGGGCCGAAGTTCGTTTTGTACGGCATGGCCTTGGCGGTCAGGGCCATGGTCAGGTTGGTGCGGCCGTGGTAGGCGTGGTCGAAGGCCACAATGGCGTCGCGGCCCGTAGCTAGGCGGGCCACCTTGACGGCGTTTTCCACGGCTTCGGCACCGGAATTGAACAGCACGGTGCGCTTCTCGTGGGTGCCGGGGGTCAGAGCATTGAGTTCTTCGGCAACCTGAATGTAGCTTTCGTAGGGGGTCACCATGAAGCAGGTGTGCGTGAAGTGGCCCACCTGCTCCCGAACCGCTTCAACAACGTTGGCGTCAGAGGCTCCAACGGAGGTTACGGCGATGCCGGAACCCAAGTCAATGAAGGAGTTGCCGTCAACATCGGTGAGAATGCCGCCGTCGGCGTCTGCCACATAAACCGGCACCGTGGAAGCCACTCCGCCAGCAACAACTGACTTGCGGCGTTCGTTAAGTGCCTGTGACTTGGGGCCGGGGAAGGCGCCGAGGATCTCGCGTTTTTGGGCAAGGCGGTACTGAATATCACTCATGGAAAATTCCTTTCAATTTGGTGCTGGCGGGACTGTGGCCGCGCCTAAACATTGTTGGACTACGCGTCCAGGTTGCTCATGACGTGCTTGATGCGCGTGTAATCTTCCACGCCGTAGATCGAGAGATCCTTGCCGTAGCCGGACTGCTTGAAACCGCCGTGCGGCATTTCGGCCGTGAGCATGACGTGGGTGTTAATCCACACCACCCCAAAGTCCAGATCGCGGGAGAGGCGCATGGCCACGCCATGGTTAGAGGTCCAGACGCTGGAGGCCAGGGCAAAGTCGACGTCGTTTGCCATCTCGAGCGCCTCTTCCTCCGTTTTGAAGGTTTGGACGGTGATGACAGGGCCAAAAGTTTCTTGCTGCACAATGTCATCGCTCTGCTTGACGCCGTCCACCACGGTCGGAGCGAAGTAGAAGCCCTTCTCGCCCACCTGCTTGCCACCGGTGACAACGGTGGCGTACTCGGGGATGTTCGCCACTACCTTGACCACGGCGTTGAAGTGGTTGATGTTATTCAGCGGTCCAAAGTAGTTCTTGGAGTCGTCGGCGTTGCCGGTTTCCAAACCCTCGGACGCTGTTGCCAGTGCTGCCACAAATTCCTTGTGAGCTGACTCTTCAACCAGCACGCGGGTGATGGCCGTGCAGTCCTGGCCGGCGTTGAAGAAAGCGTACTCGGCAATTTCCTGCGCCGTCTTACCCAAGTTGGCGTCAGCGAAAACGATGGCCGGGGCCTTTCCACCCAGTTCCAAGTGCGCACGTTTGAGACCTTCCGCGGCTCCCTTGGCTACGGCAATGCCGGCCCGCACTGAACCAGTGATGGAAACCATGGAGGGGATCTTGTGGTCAACCATGGCGGCGCCTGTTGCCCCGTTGCCCAAGATAAAGTTCAGAACGCCGGCGGGGACAATGTCTTTGGCAATGTCGGCGAAGACCAGCGTGCTTTCAGGTGTGGTGTCACTGGGCTTGAGTACCACGGTGTTACCGGCGGCCAGAGCGGGGCCAATCTTCCAAATGAGCATGAGGAACGGGTAGTTCCAAGGAGTTACTTGGGCAATCACGCCAACAGGTTCGCGGCGCACATACGAGGTGAAGTTTTCCATATATTCGCCAGCGGAACGGCCTTCCAGGAGGCGTGTTGCACCAGCAAAGAAGCGCAGCTGATCGGCTCCGGCAGCTACTTCCTCATCTGCGATCATCGTCTTAACCTGACCGGTGTTGCGGTGCTGAGCCTCAACGATTTCCTCACTACGAGCCTCAACGGCGTCGGCGAGCTTGAGCAATACACGCTGGCGCTCACCCGGAGTGGCGCGCTTCCACGTTTTGAACGCTGCCGCTGCTGCTTCCATGGCCGCATCAATATCTGCCTGGCTGGAGATGGGAGCCTTGGCCACAACCTCGCCGTTAGTGGGATTGACAATGTTGAGGGCGTCCGTGCCGGTGACGGGCACAAATTCTCCATTGATGAAGTTCTGCAAGGTCTGGACCACAGTGTTCAACCTCTTTAGCTTGGTGTGGGAGTTTTAGCTCGGAAGGGAAATCGCGGCCTACACACACCGCATATGCGAAATCCTAAGCCCGAAACCACATTCAAGCGAATAGCCAACTGCACCACTGTGGGCATTAGCTGTAGTGCGTTTGTATAGTTATTGCATGGCACTTTCCTTGGCAGACCTTTTGGGCACACCCGGCCTGCACCTAAAAAACTTGGGTTCAGTGCGAACCCCGCTCACCTCTGCGATCGACTGGGTTGCGGTGACAGAGCTGGAAAATCCACAGGGGTTCCTCAGTGGAGGCGAACTGGTCCTCACCACGGGTGCCCGGCAGGGCACTGCCGATGCCCAGCGTTCCTTTGTTCGCCAGATCAAGCAGGCGGGCGCCGTCGGAATTGGTTTTGGCATCGGATTTGAGCATGATTCTGTGCCGGCTGCCCTACTTGCCGAGGCAAACCGTTGGGCGGTTCCGGTAGTTGAGGTTCCCTACAGCACTCCTTTCATCGCCATCGGAAAGCTGGTTGCGGATGCGCGCTCCTCCGATCACTACATAAAATTGGAGCGGCTCCTTCGGGAACACCAGGTGCTGGCACGCGCGCTACTGACGGGCGGTGGGCTCCCGGCCTTGCTCATGAAACTCTCGTCCATGGTGGCAGCCGATTTGGTTATTACTCAGTACGGCGGGGAAGTGGCCGCAACATCTGCCGGCGCCGCCCCTGACGACGACGCTTGGCATGCCGTGGCGCTATCCACTGGAAAGCGCGATTCCAGCACGCTGTGGCTCCGCCGCCCCTTTCACGACGACGGGATTGTTGACTACGCCCGCGGGTTGATCAGTATTGAGCTGAATAACTTGGTGCAGCGGCGCCAAAGTGCGCGGCAGATCGCCGGACAGGTCATTTCCGACATAGTCCGGGGAACCCTTGAAGCGGCAGATTCGTCCGCCCGTCTTGAAAATCTGGGTATCGCCCCCGCCAGTAAGAACTTTGTTCTGCTAGTGAGCACCGAGACGAACAAATTCCCCACTCTTGCAACCATCACGCTGCCGGCAGGTCTGGAAAGTGCTGTTGCGGCAACCATCAGCTCCGAAGGCAAGCAGGAATTGCTGCTGGTGGTCCCCACGCAGGCCGGTGATCCTGCCGCATTGGGCCGGGCGTTAAGTCATCAAATGCACAACATCAAGATCACTGCTCCGGTGGGAATTGGCGGCGCATACTCCCAGGCGAATGGACTGCGTTGGAGCTATTTTGAAGCACGTGAAGCAGCCACACGCGGCTTAGAGGTCAACGTTCCGGAACGGCTGAGCCTGACCTCCCTCCTGCTTGCCAGCGAAGACGTACCGATGGCAGATATGGCCGCTGAAGCGCTGGGACCGCTCGCCGCGTTCGATGCTGCCCACGGGGCCGAACTTGTAGATACCTTGGAAAGCTATCTAAGACTCAACGGTTCTGTGGCAGCTGTTGCCGATGCTCTTGCCCTGCACCGCAACACCGTACGCTACAGGCTCACGCAAATCACTGAGTTGACTGGATACGACCCCGCGCTGACGCCGGATCGTGTGCAACTGTGGCTTGCATTGGCCGTGCGCAGGCTGTCCCCTCCGGCCTGAACCGGTTGGGGTGGTTCTGCTTGAAAAAGGCTGTGCCCGGACGCTAGCCGGAGTCTTCGGCTCATCGCTGCAAACGAGCCGTGAGATATGGCGGCTTTGAGGCTTCAAAGCCGCCATATCTCACGGGTCAGTTCGCGGATCTAGTCGCGTTTTCCTGGCAACTGCTCGCTAGACCCCGGGGTTCACCCGGCGCATCACCAACAGGAGCAGCCCAACACCGGCCAACAGAATGGCAGTTGCAGGGTAGATGGGCCACAGACCGGTGCCGGTGTAGGCCAGCTGAGCAGGTGCGGCTTCTCCCCATGCCTGAACATTGGAGCTCTCCGGCTGGATGTGACTGGCAATCGTTAGCTGAACGGCGGAGTTAGCCGTCGTTTCGGGAGTTGATGTGGCTGGTGTAACCGGGGTAACCGGCGTAACCGGCGTAACAGGTGTAACAGGGGTAACCGGGGTTACAGGCGTTACAGGCGTAACCGGCGTAACCGGCGTAACCGGGGTAACCGGGGTAACCGGGGTAACTGGGGTAACTGGGAGTTCCGGAGTCACGGTGTTCGTTGCCTGCGAATCAGAGGAAACCGCATTACCCACAACACCCACCGCGTTCCCGGAAACATTCACCGGAACCGTCACAGGAACAGCCACCTGAACATTCTCCAGAACGTTGCCAACAATGCCTCCAAGGAGGCCACCGTTGCTGGCAGAGCCCTGGTTGGAAGCCTGCTGACCCGCAGGTACCACCGTGGTGTTCGTGGCCTGCGAATCAGAAGAAACCGCATTACCCACAACACCCACCGCATTCCCGGAAACATTCACCGGAACCGTCACAGGAACAGCCACCTGAACATTGTCCAGAACGTTGCCCAACAAACCACCCAAGAGGCCACCGTTACCGGCAGAGCCCTGATTTGAACCCTGGTTGGAGGTCTGCTGACCCGCAGGTACCACCGTGATGTTCGTGGCCTGCGAATCAGAAGAAACCGCATTACCCACAACACCCACCGCGTTCCCGGAAACATTCACCGGAACCGTCACTGGGACGGAAACTTGGACGCTGCCTACAACATCACCGAGCAGGTCACCGAGAATGCCTCTTCTTGGCGAGGCATCGTGGCTGCTGTGGTTGCTGGAGAGCTGGGATACGGCGCTCTGGACCGCGGGGACAAGATCCGAGGTTCCTGAACTTGACTGATCGGCAGCACTCGCTGCACCCGTGCCGAGAGCAAGAAGACCGCCGGCAAAGACCGCTGCACAAAGCGATCGACGAAAAATTGCATGCATGATGAACAACTCCTGAATAAGATTTTTTGACCCTGGTTGCGACCGCAAGCAAGGAAACACCGTGGCTTTTCCCAAATGTCGGGAAGAGGCTCAACGGTTATCTATCCGGGTGTTGATCCGGGGTTTGAGGGCATGGAGGCAGGCAGGGACCAGCTGACATCTCGCAGGGTTGAACCCTGGACCGCGATGCTGAAGTGCCCTGCAAAGTTTTCCTGTGCTGCCCCAGATCCTGATGGTCCACCGGCGCCACTGGCGCCACTTCCGGAACCGGTCGCTGAGGCAGGGCTGGAACTTACAGCCGGCGCACAAGGCCCCACGGCTAGGCCGCTGGTATCCGAGTCACACGAGAAGTAAGCGCTACTTCCAACAGGGAGGCTGGGCACAGCCATGGCCGCGGGATTTACTGCCCCGGATGATCTAGGCACCGCCCCTGAAGCCAAGTATTGCGCCAGAGAGCCAAGACCCCCTGACACGGACAATTTTAGTCCTGAACGCTCTGTTCCAAGCAGCTGAGCTCCGAGAGGCGCCTTCGCGCCTAAGGACTTCTCTGTGCCGTCAGCAGCAGACGTTGCATTGCCAGGAGTGGCGGAGGTCCCGCTCTGTTCAAGGTCCGCGCCCGGGGTTGCAGGCGTGATGGGCGTGCCCGGCACTACCGATCCGGGGGCGCCGGGAGTCCCCGGAGTGCCGGGCTTTACCGGGGGCAGAACTTGATCAATGACATCCTTCACACCGTCGCCCACAGGTACAACAGTCCCTGTGACGCCGTCAACAACCGGCTTCAAGGTCCCGGTCACCGGGGCAACAACGGGAGCCAAAACCTGCACTACCGGAGCCGTGACGTGGTCAACGGTGCCAAGTACAGGCGCAGTAATTGAGTCCACAACGTTGACCATTGGCGGAACCACGGAGGTGGTGAGGTTCCGAACCGGGGCAATAACTTTTTCCACCACGGGAATCGATGAGGCCGTCTGTTCAGCCCTGTCGGTGATTCCCGAAACAGGTGCAACAACCTTGGAAACGGTGTTGTTCCCGACAATGTCCTTGACAACGGGAACCTGCGAAACGCTCTTATCCACCACGTTAACCACGGGGGAGAGAATTCCTGAGATCAACCCCTTGCCCTTGGCCGGAGACTGGTCGGAGGATGCCGGAGCATCCGGAGCATCGGGAGCAGCAAACGCTCCTGATGACCCTAGAAAGAAGAAAAGAGCGGCGAACAACGCCACTCCAAAAGCTATACGCACCAGGCGCACTGGGGTGCCGTCAAGCATCAGCGACTTGGCGTCAGTATGCACAGCATTCACCCCCAGTGAAGAAAGTACTACGAGACCGTTTTGCTCCAGATGACCCTTCAAGGTGTCACCAGTCACAATAACTACTACAAACAGTACGTTGCCCGGCCTGCAAACTCCAGCAAAAACGAAATAATCATCTTTGCTACGTTTGCGGACCGGGCACCGAAGTGTTCAACTATCCAGGATGTGAGCCTCAGCCGAGGACGGATGCTCCGCGCGAGAGCTCAACCATGTCCTCGCGCGGAACAACCTTCACGCGTTCGCGCTGCACCGGTCCGGCCTCGGATGCCGCTGCACCGAGCGCCTTTTCATGGGCGTCGAGCTCCAACCAGCCCTCCCAGGAAGTGAATTTCACTCCGCGTGAATCAAGCAGCTCCACAATTGATTCCGGGGCAGCAGACGTAGCCAGGGGCAGAGAGTCGCGGTCGGAAAGTAGGTGCGTGATGGTTTCCAGGGCGTCGCCCTTGGTACTGCCAATCAGACCCACCGGTCCGCGCTTGATCCAGCCGGTCGCGTAGACACCCGGCACGTGGGTTCCGTCGGCGTCCAGAACCCGGCCAGCCTCGTTCGTGACAACGCCGCGCTGGTGGTCAAAGCCAACGTCAGGCAAGGCGGAACCGAAGTAGCCCACCGAGCGGTACACGGCCTGGACCGGGTAGTCAATGAACTCGCCCGTGCCGCGGGCATTGCCTGTGCCATCGAGCTCGGTGCGCTCGAACTTGATACCCGTGACCACGCCGTCTTGACCGGTAACCTCTACGGGGTTGTGCAGGAAGTGCAAGTGGAGACGGCGGGAGGCACCCGTGGTGGGGTCAGCGGCGTCGTCCTCCTGCTCAACCAGCCAGTTGGTGAGCGTATTGACCATGGTCTTGACCTGGTTGTTGGTCTTGACGGCGTTATCCGAGGCCTCGTCGAAGTCGAAGTCCTCCTCATACAGGACAATGTCCACATCACGGGAATGCGAAAGCTCACGCAATTCCATGGGCGTGAACTTCACCTGTGCCGGGCCGCGGCGCCCGAAGATGTGCACATCCGTGACGGGTGAGGATTTCAGACCCTGGTAAACGTTGTCCGGGATTTCCGTGACGAGCATGTCATCGGCATGCTTGGACAACACGCGCGCCACATCGAGGGCCACATTGCCGTTACCAATCACGGCAATTTCCTTGGCGGTCAGCGGCCATTCGCGGGAGACGTCGGGGTGACCGTCATACCAGGAGACGAAATCAGCGCCGCCGTAGGAGCCCTCCAGCTCAATGCCGGGGATGTTCAGGTCCGCATCGTTGATGGCGCCGGTGGCGAAGATGACGGCGTCGTAGTGCTTTTGCAGGTCCTCCAGCGCAAGGTCAGTGCCGTAGTCAACATTGCCGAAGAAGCGGATATCCCCGCGGTCCAGCACCTTGTAGAGTGCGTTCACAATGCCTTTGATGCGCGGATGATCCGGCGCTACGCCATAGCGAATCAGTCCGTACGGGGCGGGGTAGCGGTCAAAAAGGTCAATGCTGACAACCAACCCTTCCTTCACTTCAGTGCTCTTAGTCAGCATGTCCGCTGCGTAGACACCGGCCGGACCGGACCCGATGACGGCAATACGCAGCGGTCGCTCGGCAGTTCCTGGCGCAGCTGAAGTGTGTGATGACACGGAGGTGCTCATTTCTATATTTTCAAAAAGGGCTTATGGATAAGTCTAAGAGAGAGAACTGATAGTTTCCCGCGTGCCGTAATTGGCGGTGGCCAATTCAATGGGCGCCAGTGGGCTGACCCGCACCACATCACCAACGACGACGACCGCTGGGTTGCGTACCCGGCCCGCCTGGGCGAGAGCCACGATGGTGCCCAGGGTGCCGATGGTGACCCGCTGATTTTTGGCGTATCCATTCTCAATGATGGCGACGGGGCAGTCCGGCCCGCGTCCAGCAGCTTCGAGAAGGGGGATGGACCGGTTCAAGGTGCCAACACCCATCAGAAGGACTACCGTATGATCACTGCCCTGCGGAACGTTTTCCAGTTCCTCATGACCGCTGATCATGGTGAATGCTTTGGCCAGGCCACGGTGTGTGACGGGGATACCAGCGGCTGCGGGAACGCTGACGGCGCTTGTGACACCGGGGACAACTTGAACATCAACACCGTTTTCACGGCAGGCGATGGCTTCCTCACCACCGCGGCCCAGCACGTAGGGATCCCCGCCCTTGAGCCGGACCACCCTGTTGCCCGCCTGCGCCTCCCGGACCAGGATCGCATTGATTTCGCTTTGCGTTACGGGGTGGTGGCCGGGTGTTTTACCAACCTCTATGATTTTGACGTCATCACTGAGGGTGCTCAGCAGGCCGCGCGGGCCGAGCCTGTCAGCAACCACCACGTCCGCCTCGGCCAGGAGCCGCCGGCCACGGACAGTGATGAGATCTTCTGCTCCGGGGCCGCCACCAACAAGGGCAACCGAGCCGCGCTGGCCGGCAGTCCGGTAACGCCGCAGGGGCAGTTCACCAATTTCCAACGCCGCTGAAATGGCGTTGCGGATGGCCACTGCCCGCAGCGGGTCTCCCCCAGCGTTGACGGCAACCTTGATGTCCTCAACAGTAGCCACGGCAGGTGTCCATGCCGCGGATTCTTGCGCATTTGAGTGGTTCACGCACCAGGTGCGGTTCGCTTCGGCGTCGAGAGCCACACGGGAGTCCACGGCGCTGTTGTTAGTGGCGGCCACAACATACCAAGCCTGTGTCATGTCAGTGCTTTCATAACCGCGGGCATGCCAGCGCAGCAGCCCGGCATCCGCCAGCTCCTGCGCCGGGACGCTGAGAACCGGGGCAACCAGCGTCACTTGGGCTCCGGCGTCTAGCAGGGCCTTGGCGCGGCGGGCCGCAACGGTGCCGCCGCCCACCACCAGGACGGGACGGCCCAGCAGCCTCAATGAGGTGGGGAAGAGATCAACAATAGCCATGACACAAAACCTTAGAGAGGAGCGATATTTGCACACAAGGAACGCGTTACACCTGTTCACGTGGAGTCACGGGAGGACACATTTTACGTAGTGTCAGGGGCTCAACAAAACAGCTCCGCTCCGGGGTCAGGCTAGCGGGTGCTCCCTGCGAGGAGGCCGCGTCCGCGCAGCAACCGCTTTTCCACGGGGGCAAAGATCAACAGTTCAACGGCGATGCCCACGAACAAAATGATCAAGATTGCGGACATCACGATCCCCATGTCAGAAAGCTGCCTGCCCTGCTCAAGGAGCGAGCCGAGGCCGAATCCCAAAGAGCCGCCCATGGCGATGATCTCCGCTGCCATGAGCGAGCGCCAGGAGAATGCCCAGCCCTGTTTCAATCCGCCCACATAGCCGGGCAGTGCTGCCGGGAGTACCACGTTCACAGCCATTTCCCACCGTGAGGCACCCAGAATCTGGCCCACGCGGCGGTATTGCGGCGGGATTTGGTCCACGCCGGCGATGAGCCCGTTGATGATGGAGGGGATGGCGCCCATGAACATGACGAAGTAGACGGTGGCATCAGTCAGCCCGAACCAGATGATGGCGGCCGGCACCCACGCCACGGAGGGCAGCACCTGCAGCCCTGAAATCAGCGGGCCAAAAGCGCGACGCAACAGCTTCACTTGGGAGAGCAGCAGGCCAATCGGTGTGGCCACCACAATGCTGATGGTGAAGCCCATGATGCCGCGCTGCAATGAGGTCCACACCGCTTCCTGCGCGGTTCCGTTCTGCCACAACGCACCGAGTGAGCCCAGCACATCCAGCGGTCCAGGTACCAAATCCCGGCGTCGCAGGCCCAGCGAAACATAAAACTGCCACGCCAGCAACACCACAATAAAGGCGGCCAACGGCAATAGCACGCGGGAGAAATCGAACCCTCTCCGCTCAACTGACTCTGATTGCAGCGAATCCAGCCCCGCTTCGAGGGAGCGCATCTCCTCTTCAGTACCACTTTTTATCAACGGTGACGTTACTGTTTCAGGCATGTTTACGGATCTCCTGGCGTAATCGGGCGGTGATGTCCGCGGTCAGCTCTCCGGCCGCGCCTGCATCCGTTCGGTGTTCCTCGGAGACGTTCCACTGCGCAACCACCTTGCCGGGCCGGGAGGAGAGCAGTAGCACGCGCTGCCCCAACCGCACGGCTTCGCGGACGTTGTGGGTGACAAAAATGATGGTGCGCCCGGTTTCCTTCCAGACCCGTTCCAGCTCATTGTGCAGCAGGTCCCGGGTGATGGCGTCCAGTGCGGCAAAAGGCTCATCCATCAGCAGCAGTGGCTTGTCCTGCGCCAGCGCCCTGGCCAGCGCCACACGTTGACGCATACCGCCAGAGAGCTCATGCGGACGCTTGGCCACCGAATGGCTCAGATTCACCAGCTCCAGCAACTCCGCCGCGCGGATCCTGCGTTCAGCCCGGCCCACACCGCGCAGCTTCAGCGCCAGTTCAACGTTTCCGCGTGCACTGAGCCACGGGAACAGGGCCGAGTCCTGAAACATGAACGCCGCCCCGTCCTCGGGCACTTCCAAGGCGCCGGCGCTAGGTACGTCCAGACCTGAAATGATGTTCAGCAGGGTCGATTTCCCACAGCCCGACGCGCCCAGCAGTGCCACAAACTCGCCTTGGCCCACTGTCGCGTTCACGTTATCAAGCACCGGCGCGCCGTCCCCAAAGCGCTTGCCCAGGTTTTCCAGGACGACGGCGGGTGCCCGGTTTGCGCCGCCGGCCTCCCGTGTACTGGGCGTGCCAGTCGTGGCGTCAGCAATCAGTAGCTCTGTCATTGTGTTCCTAATCCTGCCGCCGTGACGGGTTGTCCGCCGGCTGCTTTGAGTGCTTTGTTCAACAACGTCAGCTCGAAGAGGCCTTTGAGGTCAGCCGGCTTGGAAACACCAACACTGACCCCGTGGTCCAGCAGCGTGGGGAATGTGGCCGCCAAAGGATCCGCAGTGAATGTCAGTTCCGAGAGGGACCGGGCAATCACCTTGTTTTCCAAAGGCTTTCCAATGGCCACCTTCAGCGCCTCGTTGATGACGGTGCCAGACTCGGTTGGGTGCTCATCGAGCCATTTGAGAGATTCCATATGTCCCCTCAGCAACGCCTCCACCGTTTGCGGGTGTGCTTCTAGGAATGTTTTATTGACGGCGAGCACGGTGGTGCTGAACTCGCCGTTGTCCCAGAGGTCAGCCTCATTGACTAGGACTTTGGCCCCTGCCTGGAGCACCATGCGGGAGGTCCAGGGCTCGGCGACCCATGCGCCGTCGACCTTGCCCTCCTGGAAAAGCTGCAATGTTTGGGCATTGGTGGTGGGGTTGATGGTGACGTCACCGCCGCCTGTGGTGTTGGTACTCAGCCCCCGCTCTCCCAGCCATTTGCGTAGCGCCACATCCTGGGTTCCGCCTAGTTGCGGGGTGGCGATGGTTTTCCCGCGCAGCTGTGCAACATCGGTAATGTCCGCCCGGACCACAAATTGGGCTCCACCCGAGGCGGCACCGGCAATGATGCGGATTGATTCGCCACCGCTTTGCACAAAGGAGTTCAGTGCGGGATTAGGGCCAAGGTAGGTGGCGTCGATGGCGCCTGCGTTGAGCGCCTCAACCGTGGCAGGGCCAGTGGTGAAGACCTGCGTTTTCAGTTGTGTTGCACCCAAATCTTTGGCGAAGATACCTTTTTGCACACCCACCAGTGCCGGTCCGTGGGTGATGTTGCCAAAGTAGCCAAGCTTGACGACGGCCGCCGGCGCGGTTTCCGGGACGAGCGCAGCAGAATCGGTGCCCTTGGCGTGCACGCTGGCCACGGCCGCCCCTGCCCCGATCAAGGCAATGAGTGCAGCGAGAACAAAAACTTCCACTCCGCGAAGCTTGTGCTGGGGCTTCTCACCGGCAACGATGCGCCGCAGCCGCAGCACGGGAACGTTGTGCACGGAATCGGGGCTCTGCGGTTTTTCAGGGCGGTTGCTTGCCGTCATGGGACAGATCCTTCGCATGGGTGGGGTGGCAGCCGGGAAGACTCTCCTGCCGGTCGTCATGGTTAAACGTTAGGGACTGCCGGTGCGCCGGTTCAATGACGGGACTCCTTGGGTCATACAAGGTCATTGAGCGTCATAAAATGTTGGTAGCCGACGGGCCTGGCTGCCCGTGTTCAGCCCATGCCTGCGGCAGATACCGCGGGCTGGCCATTCTTCTCCAGTATCCGGTTCAGCGGATGCAGCTCGAAGATGCCTGACAGGTTCGCTGGCTTGCCAACCCCCGCATTTACCCCGTCAGCCAACAGTTTGGGGAACGTGCCGGCCTGCGGATCGGCGGAGAACGAAAGTCCCGCCAGGGAACGGTCCAGGACGTCACTGGGCAGTTCTTTCCCAGCTGCCGATTTCAGCGCCGCATTGACTGCCGTGGCGGCATCTTTTGGATGAGTGTTGAGCCAGTCGATGGCCTCGGTGTTGCCGGCCAGCAGGGCCTCAACAGTTTGTGGATGCTCTACCAGGAACTGCTTGCTAACGATCAAAATGGTGGTGGCGAACTTACCCTGGTCCCACAAGTTCGCTTCATTGACGAGCACTCTTGCCCCGGCCTGGAGCACTAGGCGCGAGGCCCACGGCTCAGGCAACCAGGCACCGTCGAGCTTCCCCTCTTGGAAAAGTTTCAAGGTGCTGGCATTGTCGGTGGGGTTAATGGTGACATCACCCCCACCGCTGGGCGTGGTGGCCATGCCTTGGCCGGCCAGCCACGAGCGCAGCGCAACGTCCTGAGTGCCGCCTAGTTGCGGGGTGGCTAGGACCTTCCCGCGCAACTGCGCCGCCGAGGTGATGGCGGGTTTGACCACAAGTTGGGCACCACCGCTCGTGGCGCCGGCGATGATGCGGATGGACTCGCCGCCGCTTGTGACGAAGGAGTTGATGGCCGGGTTGGGGCCCAGGTAGGCGGCGTCGATGGCCCCGGCGTTCAGGGCTTCGATCGCTGAAGGGCCAGCATTGAAGACCTGGGTTTCCAACGTTGTGGCCCCGAGGTGTCTTGCGAGAATGCCGTTGTTGACCCCGATCAGGGCTGGAGCGTGGGTGACGTTTGCGAAGTACCCGAGCCGGAGGCTGGCGGCGGGACCAGCTACGGCGTGCCCATCGTTGGCGTAGTTGGTGGCGGTGTTGGTGCCCGCGCTCCCTGCCGCGATGGCCGCACCAGCGCTGATCAAGGCAATCAGTGCGGCAAGGACCACGATTTCCACCTTGCGCAACTTGTGGCGAGTTTTTTGACCGGCCACGATGCGGATGGTTTTCAGCTCTGGAGCGGCTGTGGACTCCGGTGGAGTGGCGGGGATTCTCGTCATGGATCAAGGCTAGGGAAGGCGCCAGTCACCCACAATGATGCTGACGTGCTGCGTCACGCACAGTCATTCCACGTCACAAATTGGTGCACCCTCGGCTACGCGATTCCCCAGCATGACGAAACGTTCAGTCACTCCCGGGGCGAAGCTTACGCAGCCGCGAGCGCAGTTTCCTTTCCCTGTTGATATCACTACCAACCTCTTTAGTGGCATCAACGTAGGATTCTCCCAACGTTTCCAGAAGGAGGTCATCAGCCACACGGACTTGTCCCGGTGAGAACCTGTATTCCATGATTCTGGCAACCCGGTCCGGATCCATTGAGCTGAACCATTCCTCCGCAGCGTTGACGGTGTCGATCCCGTTGACGCCAAGAACACGGACCATCCAGTCGTACTGATTTTCTTTGCTGGTGCGGTATTGGGGGAATGCGCGGGCCAACACGCTTTGGAGGGATCCGGCGTCAAGCAGCTTGGTTTCTTGGGCAGCATCAGTGGCACTTTCGACCTGCAACCGTTTCAGGATGTCGCTAATGTTCACAAATTGTTGGTCCGCCAGCTCAATGAGTGTGGAGGCCATGGTGAAGGCTCGGCTGATTTCGGCGTTGTCACCGCTTGATCCCTTGAAACGGATATCGTGTTCAAACTCCGCCCAGGCATGTTGGAGTACCGTGCGGATCTGCACCTCAAAACGCTGACCGGTGTACTCTTGGCAACCGTTGGGTGGGTTGTGGGCCGGCACTTCAAGTGTCAGGTGGCGTCCTGCGTAGCCAATGCCGCCGTTCTTGCGCATCATGGCGGTTTTGTCTTCATCGTCATGGCAGATGAACTGGCTAGAGAGTGCGATCGCCACAGCGTCAATGTCCGATTCCACGAAGAGGATGACACGGACACCGATCAAGTCATCGAGCTTTGCCAGGCCGCCAGGGTATTTCAACAAGCCGTCATGGTCGCGACGGGTCATCTTCTCGGCTGCAGACTCGGCTGACTTCACTCTGAACTGCACGTCGTGGTGGTTGAGCCCATCGTCATGGAGCCTGCCCACAATCGTGTTGCGAATGGCCTGCGCGGCGTCTTCCAACGCGGTTTTTTGTGCAGATCTTTCTACAAATACCTGGTCCAAGTGAACGATTGCCTGCCCCATAATTGCAACTCATTTCTTCCAGCGCCCTGTAGCTACAACTCTACGCACGGCCCGGGCCAATGTCTCCCCTGCGACCATCACAATACGGCTGGCGGTGCGGTTTATGTCACGGCTCGCCTTGGTGGCGCATCGAGTCTAGAGCCGGTTCACGGGATCCAGAACCCGACTGTGCACAGTAGCCGGGTCTCATCATCGGCACCGTCCGGTGGATCAATCGCTGGCGGAAATACCCCGAAGCTACGCCATTGTTCCGCGTTGGGCACAACGTGTTCATTCATCCCCGCAATCAGCTCGGGGGACAAATGGAACGGGATTGAAAGGTGTTTGGCAATAAGCCACGCTTGAAAACCCCGATACATTGCCAGGTGTGCGAAGCCCTCCTTTGCAGGGTAGTCGCCGTACTGAAAACGGAAGATTGCTTCCCCATCGACGCCCGCTTGAACAGCGGCCGTTGCGGCGTCGTTCAGCGTGTCATAAGCAGCGATCGGGTCATCCCCAAGGAGATCGCGGTCGCGCAGCTCATCCCCGTCCGCAACCGAAGCACCGGCAATCACTGCGGGAACCCAGGCCTCGTCGTAGGCGTGAGCCCTGAGGATGTCCAGGATGGTGGGATTGGCACTTTGCGTCCATCCGGCGGGAACCGGCTTATCAAAATCCTCTGGGGCGATGCGGTCAATGACGCTTCGAAGTGCGGCGTCAGTGGCGAGGAATAGCTGATCGGTTTCCATGTGGGGAGCCTACTCTGCGGCAGCAACATTTGCCACGAAAATGCCACTGCTCCTCCGGCTGAACGCAACCCGACGAGGACGCCATCCGCCTCGAGACCGGCACCTTTAGCTCGGGAGTTCTCTACCTCACCAGCAGTTGCCCCAGCTCTTGGGTGCAACGAGTCAGCGCCACATAGAGTCCGTTCCACCCGCGCGGCGCAGCGGCAATGCTTGGCGCGTCAATGAGCAACGTGGCATCCCATTCCAGCCCCTTGGCATCAGTCGCGGAGAGCACTGGGGTGCCGGGCAGGGCCTCCCGCAAAGCTGGCAAGCGTTCCAGGGGCGCAATCACACCGACCATCCCGCCCTCCCAGCGTGCTGAAAGTTGCTCGACGGCGCGTACTGCTTCAGCGGCCAGCTCATCTTCGCTGACGGAGCGTTCCCACGGCTCAATGCCAGCAGCGCGAACGGCGCGAGGAGGCTCATTTTGGCTGCCGGCGTTGCGAAGTACTGCGCCGGTGAGAGCCATGACCTCCAGAGGCGTGCGGTAACAGATGGTCAACTGCGCCTCGGTCCACCTTTCACCGAAGGCAGCACTGACCGCTTCTTGCCAGGTGGCGTGTCGGTGGGGCGCCTCGGCTTGGTCGATGTCGCCAACAGCGGTGATCGATCGGGAAGGGCAGCGGCGCATGACCATTTGCCACTGCATCTCCGAAAGCTCTTGGGCCTCGTCAATGACAATGTGGCCGTAGACCCAGTCCCTTTGTGCGCCAGCACGATCGCTCATAAATTCGCCCTGCCCATTGTTGGGGATGACATCGCCCAACAAATCAGCCAACGCATCATACAAGGGCAGATCACTGCTGGCCCACGTCTGTGGCTCGCCGACGATCAATCCCCGTTCGGCATCGGTAAGCTCCGGCACCCACTGCTCCAGCAGTGCCTCATCGCCTAAGAGCCGGCGCAGTTCGGCCGTCGTATCGAGTGTTGGCCACCACCGCTGAAGCGTTGCGTTCACGCCGTCATCATCCGCGATCCTCTCACGGAGGAGGTCAATGTCTTCCTCGGTGAGCATCCCGTCGACGTCAGTGCCTGTTGCCCCGGAGCGCACAGCGCGATTATCGGTGTGGGTGAAGACGGCATCGAAGTCGCTGAGCAGGTCCTCAAGCCCGTCTTCAACCTGTGCCATCGTCGCTTCGCTGCGTGCCACGACGGCATCGGTGAGTTGGTCCTGGACCTGCTGGATGAACACTGCGCGCGCACCATGGTAAGAGCGTCCCGAGGTTGCCGAGGCAACGGTCCGGACGATCTGCGCTTCATCAATCGTGTACCGTTCCCCTTCCCACAGCAGTTCGACGCCGGCTGGTTGCGGCAGGCGCGATGCGCAATACCGGGCGAGCCCCTGCTGCCATAGCGCCCTGCCCTTGATCTCTGCAACCTCACGCTGTTCCGAACGCTCCACACTGATGCCAGGAACCAGGGTGTCGCAGGTCGCCGAGACTATTGCAGTCTCCCCCAGCGCCGGCAGTACCTGGGCAATGTAGTCCAGAAAACGAGGTGACGGTCCCATCACCAAGACGCCCTGCGCGGCGAGCTTGGGATACGTGAAAAGTAGGTACGCCACCCGGTGCAAGGCCACCACGGTTTTTCCGGTGCCCGGTCCGCCCTGGACAACCAGCGGGCCGCGGGAATCCGCGCGAACCACATCGTCTTGCTCACGCTGCAACGTTGCCGCTGCTGTACTCATCTGGCCCGTGCGCCGCTCACCGAGGGCGGCGAGCAGGGCCCCCTCACCCACCAGTTCACTGGCCCTGGAACCATCCAGCGGCTCGTCATCAAAGCTGATGACCTTGCGCCCTTGGGTGCGTATATGGCGACGGCGGGCCTGGCCTTGCGGGTCCACCGGCGTGGCCGTGTAGAAGGCTCGTGCGGCCGGTGCACGCCAGTCGATGACGAGAGGATCGCCGTCGTCGCTGGGGCTGGGAATACCCACGCGCCCCAGATGGCGCACTGTCTCATCGAGTGCATCGATCCGGCCGAAGATCAAACCTTGCTCCGCGTGCTGGAGTTCCGCACGGCGGCGGATCAGCATGCGCATCCGGGCCTGCTCAACGGCGTCCTGCGCCGGGGTGGCGAGCTCCGCCTCAAGGCGCTCAAGTATCCCGTCGCGGCGGGCGAAGGCCTCGTCGAGGATGAGCTGTTCCTCCGCTGCGGTTCCTATGTGCGCTGCGGCGTCATCTGTAACAAGTGTGGTCACGTTATTAAAGGGCACTTACACTCTTTCACTACGTAGAACTGTTCTCGCTTACGAGGCAACACCAATACCTACGAAAATATTCCAACTAGCTCAACTCGCCGGCGTGTACCTTCGGCGGTGCGTCATCTGAGCTGCCCGGACGCGACCTTTTGAGTCCGGGCACAAAGTGGACCACTGTTAGCAGCAGCCACGTGACCACCACAAAAGGCCAAGTATAAAGGGCGGGCACACCCTGAGTGAGCATCGAAAGCCCAGCAGCCAGCAGCGCCCCCACCGCGGCCAATGCCCATGGCTGCCAGGAACCTGCCACGAACAACGCAGCCATGGCAATGGCCACCAGAACACTGGAGTAGCCCAACATGCCGTGCCCTAACAGCAGGGGGTCCGCTCCGGTGGCCACAGCTATCACGCTTGAGAGGACACTGCCCACCAAAGCTGCCAACCCCACTTTCCACTGTGCAAGAAATAGGGCGGCAAGGATCAGCCCGCCGGCAATCACGGAGTCAATCAGCACCACCTGGGACACATTGGCCAAAATGGAGCGCAGGAAAAGGGCAACAGGCGATCCGTCCATCGTGATGTAGGCCGGTGCCACGCGACGGTCTGCCGTGGCGAAGAACAAAATACCGGCAACAAGGCAGAACGGTGCCGTGATGGAGGGTAACTTGAGGGGCCCGAGCAGTGCGGTTCGGAAGAATCTTTGAAAACCCCACGTCACGGGTGCGCACGCCGCACCGCCCAGAAGCGCAGCGATGGCTCCCGGCAGACCGCCACCAATAGCCGCGAACGCCGCGGCTCCCACGAGTGCTCCGCAAAATCCGTGGTCGCCGGCGCGCACCATCGCCGCCGGTGCCCGCATCAGCAATCCGGTCACCGTGGAGGCTGCGCAGCCCAGTAGTGCCAGAAGCGCCATCTGCCAACTGGCCACCGCAAAAGCGGCCAAGATCAGCAGCCCGGGGAGCATTTGATCCTGAAAGAATATCTGCGAGAAGCCAAGCAGCAGCGTACGGCCAGCTCTGCGCAGCAGCGGTTCCCTCGATGGCCGGGCGGCCGGTTGAATATGGTTCACATCGAGACTTTACTCTCGGTTCGGGGCCGCTAATGACACGGCGCGCAGGTGGGTGGATCCGCTGCCGAATTTGTGCTGGTCGCGGCTCCTTGCAGGCGGGTGGCCGGATCAACGATGGGTTTGTCCGTGAACGTGGGAAAAGCCGTGGGCCTGAGCATCATGAGGTAGATGTTCTCCTCCACCACACAACCCGGGCGGCCAGCAAGCTTAGATGTTATAGCGCTCATCCTCGTGATCGCCGGGATGATCACGCACCAGACCGGCAGCCAGCGTGTTGCCGTCCTGCGGATCGATGACAAGGAACGCGCCCGTACGGCGATGTAGCGCATACGTCTCAACGGGCAGCGGCGAGGCGAGGCGGATCTGCGCCGTGCCGATGTCATTCAATTCCAGTCCCGACGCGGCCGCATAGCCGAACGATTCCAAATCCAGCTTCCCCGTCACGGCACGGATCAGGCCCTGGACGGTCTTGCTGCCATGTTTGATCAATACCTTTGAACCCTCGCGCAGCGGCTTCGTTGAAAGCCAGCACAGTTCTGCGTAAACATCCTGGCTCACCTCCCCAAAAGTACCTGTGGCGGCAATGACATCACCGCGGGCAATGTCGATCTCCTCGCTCAGCCGCAATGACACCGACTGCGGCGCCACCGCAGTTTCCAGAGAGCGGCCAGCAAAGTCGATGCCCACCACGGAGGCCTTCCGCCCCGAGGGCAGAACCGTGATCTCATCTCCCACCGTCACGCCGCCCGAGGCGACCTGACCGGCATAGGCGCGGTAATCACGGAAGGAGGCTCCGGCGTCGTCCGCGTTTGCAAGGTCAGGGGCCAGCGCACCCTGGGGCCGGATCACCAGTTGAACAGGGAAGCGGAACGGCTCCAGCCCGCGCTCCAGCTCATCAGTGGTGGGCAGCGTTTCCAGGATGTCCAGCAACGTGGCGCCCGTGTACCAGGGGGTGTGGGCGGAGCGGTCCACCACGTTATCGCCCTCCAGCGCGGAGACGGGAACCACCAGTACACCGGACAGGCCAATATCCGCAGCAACGTCCTGCACGTCGGCCTCAATGGTGCGGAAAATCTCCTCGCTGAAGTCCACCAGGTCAATCTTGTTCACCGCCACCAGCACGTTGGGCACACGCAGCAGCCGCAGCACGGACAGGTGCCGGCGGGTCTGCTCCAGCACCCCCTTGCGGGCGTCAATAAGGACGACGACGGCATCCGCAGTGGACGCGCCCGTCACCGTGTTCTTGGTGTACTGGATGTGCCCGGGGCAGTCGGCCAGGATGAAACTGCGGCGGTCGGTGGCGAAGTAGCGGTAGGCCACATCGATGGTGATGCCCTGCTCGCGCTCGGCGCGCAGTCCGTCGGTGAGCAGAGCTAGGTCGATCTTCTGCGTGCTGCCATTCTCCCCGCCAAAGCCGCGGTCCGCGGAGGTGCGGGTGACGGCGGCCAGTGTGTCAGCCAGAATCGCCTTGGAATCGTGGAGCAGCCGGCCCACCAGGGTGGACTTGCCGTCATCAACGGAGCCGGCCGTGGCGAAACGAAACAGGGTTCCGACCTGGACCTCTGCTGGCTCGATCAGTGAAGTTGTTGTGCTCATTAGAAGTAGCCGTCCTTTTTGCGGTCTTCCATGGCGGCCTCGGAGATGCGGTCATCGGCCCGAGTAGCGCCACGTTCGGTCAGGGTTGAGGCGGCCACTTCGCGCACCACATCGTGGACGGTGGTGGCATCTGAAGCTACGGCGCCGGTGCAGGACATGTCCCCCACCGTGCGGTAGCGGACCTGCTTGATGATCACGTCCTCATCGGGGCGCGGCGCCGAGACCTCGCCCACCGCACGCCACATGCCGTCGCGTTCAAAGACTTCGCGTTCATGGGCGTAGTACAGGTGCGGCAGTTCAATGTTTTCGCGGGCAATGTAGCGCCACACATCCAGCTCGGTCCAGTTGCTGATGGGGAAGGCACGCACATGCTGGCCCACGGTGTGGCGGCCGTTGTACAGATTCCACAGTTCGGGGCGCTGGTTGCGCGGATCCCACTGGCCAAACTCGTCACGCAGGGACAGTATCCGCTCCTTGGCGCGGGCCTTGTCCTCGTCACGGCGGCCTCCGCCAAAAACGGCGTCGAACTTGTTCTTGGCTATGGCGTCCAGCAACGGCACTGTCTGCAGCGGGTTGCGGGTGCCGTCGGCCCGCTCAGCCAGCTCGCCACTGTCTATGAACTCCTGCACGGAACCCACCTCCAAGCGCAGACCCAGACGCTCCACGGTGCGGTCGCGGAACTCGATGACCTCCGGGAAGTTGTGCCCGGTGTCCACGTGCAGCACGGGGAAAGGAACCTTCCCCGGCCAGAACGCCTTCGTGGCCAAATGCAGCATCAGCACCGAGTCCTTGCCGCCGGAGAACAGCAGCGCAGGGCGCTCAAACTCGGCCACCACTTCACGAATGATGTGGATAGCCTCGGATTCCAGCAGGTCCAGGGAATCCAGTTCGGCGGGCTCAAAGGCCTCGAGAGTCTCAACCGCCGAAGGGGTTTCAGTAATTTGGGTGCTCATGTGTGTAGTCCGCATTCTGTCTTGGAGGTTCCGGCCCAGCGCCCGCTCCTTGGGTCGGCGCCGGGGGCCACTTTCTTGGTGCAGGGGGCGCAGCCGATGGACGGGTAGCCCTGGCTGAGCAGGGGGTTCACGGGTAGCAGGTTCTCATCGGAGTAACTGATCAACTCTTCATAGCTCCATGTGGCGACGGGGTTGACCTTGACCAACCCATTCTTTTCGTCCCACACCACCAGGGGCGTGTTGGTGCGGGTGGGCCCCTCATCGCGACGCACCCCGGTGAACCACAGCTCGTAGCCTTGCAGGGAACGGTGCAGTGGTTCCACCTTCCGCAGCGCACAGCATCCGGCAGGATCCCGGGCAAACAGGTCCATGCCGTGGCGCGCATCCTGCTCGGCCACGGTGTTGACCGGGAGCACGTCAACCACGTTGACCCGCAGATTTTCTGCCACCTCATTACGTGTGGCGTAGGTTTCGGGGAAGTGGTAGCCGGTGTCCAGGAACAACACGTCCACCCCGGGCAGCTGCTCGGCTACCAGTGCCGGCAACACGGCGTCTGCCATGGAACAGGCGACGGCGGATGCTTGCGTTGCGAAGTTCCGCGCCACCCAGGCGATGACTTCCTGTGCGGACGCGTCCCAGGCCAATTCCGCTGCGCCGGATTCGGCAATCGTTTGGAGCTCGGCATGCGAGCGGAGCGTTGTCACAGTCATTTCAGCAGCTCCTCATCAACCCGGTGGGCGAACTCGGCAAAAGTTTCATTACTGAGGCGAACGTCCGCATATTTACGCACCACACGCTCCACATAATCGGGCAACTGCGCTGCCGTGACTTTCAGGCCGCGAATGGTGCGGCCCAAGCCTGCCTCAACCCGGTTGTCGGTAGCCAGCCCACCACCTAGGTGAACCTGAAAACCGGGGGCGGTGCCGCCGTCGTCCGTGGGAAGCATCATGCCCTTGAGCCCAATGTCTGCCGTCTGAATCCGGGCACAGGAGTTGGGGCAGCCGTTGATGTTCAGGGCAATGGGCTGGGTCAGGACTCCGGTGTCCACCAAATCCGCGAGTCTAGTTTCGAGCTCGCTAATGGCGGTGGCGGCGGTGTCTTTGGTGTTGACAATGGCCAGCTTGCAGTACTCGATACCGGTGCAGGCGATTGTGGAGCGGCGGAACAGCGAGGGCCGTGCGGACAAACCCAGACCATCAAGGACGGTGATGAGTGGCTCCACCTGCTCCTTGGACACATCGAGAATGACGAGCTTTTGGTGCGGCGTGGTGCGCAAACGGAAGGAGCCATGTGCCTCAAGGGCGTCAGCGAGAGCCGTTAGTTTGGTACCGGAGACGCGGCCCACGGTGGGGGTGACCCCAATGAAGAACTTGCCATCTTTTTGCTCGTGCACGCCAATGTGATCGCCGGGGGATGTTGGCTTCGGGGCCGGTTCCCCGTCAGGCAACTTGTGGCCCAGGTAGTCATCCTGAAGAATTTGGCGGAACTTGGCGGTGCCCCAATCGGCCAGCAGGAACTTCAGCCGAGCCTTGGTGCGCATGCGCCGGTAGCCGTAGTCGCGGAAGATACTGGTGACGCCAAGCCAGACCTCTGCGGCAACCTCGGGCGAAACAAACACGCCGAGACGTTCAGCCAGACGCGGCGCTGTGGACAGGCCTCCACCCACCCAGAGATCGTAACCCGGGCCAAGCTCTGGATGAATCACACCAACCAAGGCGAAATCGTTGATCTCATGAACCACATCCTGTGATGGGTGGCCTGTGATGGCTGTTTTGAACTTGCGGGGCAAGTTGGCAAGTTCAGGGTCCCCAATGAAACGTGCGCTGACTTCCTTGATCAGTGAAGTGGGGTCAATGATCTCGTCCTTGGCGATGCCGGCTACGGGGGAACCCAGAATGACGCGCGGCACGTCACCGCAGGCCTCAGTGGTGGACAATCCCGCCGCCTCAAGACGGTTCCAGATCTCCGGAACGTCCTCTACACGAACCCAATGCAGCTGAACGTTCTGCCGGTCGGTTAAATCTGCGGTGTCGCGGCCAAACTCAGTGGAAATCTGGCCGATCACGCGCAACTGATCCGTGGTGAGGGATCCGCCATCAATGCGGACTCGGAGCATGAAGTACTTATCTTCTAGTTCGTGCGGCTCCAGACTTGCTGTTTTACCGCCATCGATCCCCTGTTTGCGCTGTGTATACAGGCCCCACCAGCGGAAACGCCCGTGCAGGTCTGTTTTATCAATGCTGTCAAAGCCACCCTTGGCGTAGATGGTTTCGATGCGATCGCGGACGCTGAGCCCGCCATCTTCCTGCTTCCAGACCTCATTCGCGTTCAGCGGTTCCTTGCCGTCCACCTTCCACTGCCCATGCGGCTTGGCCGCTGGGCGGGGGCGGGAGGTACGAACCGGCTTCGCGGGAGCCTCGGCGGTCAGTGCGGCCGGAGCATTGTCACTGCCAGAGGTCTCTGCTCCGGCTAGAGCTGTCTGTGTCATAAAACGAGCGTAAGGTGCCCCCGGGCCGGCACCAATCACGATTGCAACGCACGTTCACCTTGGGCAATATTTCGTCACACCCGCCATTCGCCGCCAGGGTGTGCTTCTAGTCAGTACGGGACTAGCGCCCGGGCTGTTACTTTTTGGCTGCCAGTGCCTTGGCGGTGAAATCTGACAGGGGGCCTTGGCTCCACTGCTGCCCCTCCACAAAGACGGTAGGCGTTCCAGCGACACCATAATTCTGGGCGAGAATCGAAGAATCTCCCACAAAACCTGCGAAATCCCTGTTGGCCAGGCAGCTGGAAATGTCACCGGCACCAGCTTCTTGTGCCAGCCCAACCAGCACCGCGTTGTCTAGGCCCGCCGACATCTCCGCCGGTTGGTTCTTGAACAGGGAGTCAAAGAAACGCTCGTAACTGGTGGGGGCATTGTTGGCCACGCACGCTGCAGCCTCCGCGGACCTGGTGGAGTACTTAGTGCCATTTGATAGCTGGTCCAGGAATCCAAGAGGGCGGTATTCGAGCGTGATCTTCCCCTGATCGCGGAGCGTTTTCAGTGCGGGACCATTTGTCGTTTCAAACTCGGCACAGAAGGGGCACAGGAAATCCGGGTAAACCACCACCTGCACTGCCTCACCGCTGGCGGAGGGTGCAATGCCAATTTCATCTAACGCAGCAGGGTCCATGGACAGCTGTGACAGGTCCACCTCTCCGGGGAGCTCCGCTGCCGGAAACACGCCGCCTCCGGGACCAAAAGTGATGCCACCAAAAGCATTCAACGTTCCGCTCATCTCCTGCGCGCCGTAACTCGGCTGGGGAGCCAGAGGTTCATGGCTGGAGGTGCTTGGCGTGCTGGCGAGGATGCCAATGATCAGCAAGGTGCCCAGGATGATCGTGGAAGCCAAAGAAACATAGCCCACAACGAGGCCCCCGATCGCCAGGCCACGCCCCTTTTCCCCAGTCCGCTTGATTTGGGCCAAGGCAATGTGACCCGTGATGATCCCCACCACGTTCACCACGAAGGCGGACACGAGTGAGACAACTGCCAAAACGTTAGTTGTTTCCACCTTTGAACCCAGAGGCATCATTCCGGGATACAAAGGCGGTTGACCGTACGGTGGCTGCTGGCCGTAAGGTTGTTGGCCGTACGGTGGCTGATCTGTTGGATCATTGCGTGGACTGTCTGGGCCTTGGACCGGGTTCTCCCCCACAGCATGCATTTCTTCGTGGAACATGTTTCCCACCATCATCCCAGCAATTGGTGTCCCCATGGCCTTGGCGCGGGCCTGTTCAACTATTTCTGTGACTGCAAAACCTGGGGCAACCCTCGGCGCTGCCCTCCATCACAGCGAGATATGGAGGTGTTCAGCTCTCACCGCCCGGACAGTGCCGAATCGAAGTGTTCCAACGCCAATTCCGCCAGTAAAGAAGATGGCAGCAGGGGCGCTGTCACTAGATCGGCACCTGCCAGCGAAAGCTGGTCATGAAAATATCCCGGCGCCAGCAAGTAGGAGGCAATAGCAACCCCGCGTGCGCCCGAAGCCCGCAATGCCGCAACTCCATCTGGTACGGACGGGAGCGCACTGGCACCATAGGCGGCCATCACCTGCTCGGGCCGCCGCACGGCAAGATCCGCAGCAAGCACTTCAATATGCTCAGCCGATTCCGGCCTGGAAGATCCTGCCGCGGCCAGAACAATGCCCCACCCATGAGGCAGCTCCCCCAGACGCTCATCCAGCAGCTTCGCCAGCCTCGGATCGGGCCCCAACGGCAGAGCCCCCAGGGTGTTCGGCCGGGACGCTACAGCCTCTGCAATATCCACCTGAACGTGGAATCCCACCGTCAGCAACAACGGAACCACCACGGCACGCACTCCCGGCGCCAGCCCGGCCACCACATCCGGCAGCGCAGGTTCCTGCACATCAACATAAGCCTCCAGCACGGAAAGCCCAGGCCGCAGTGCAGCAATCTCGGCCCGGAGCGCGTTGATGCGTTTTTGGCCTTCTGCATTGTTGGTGCCGTGCGCGCACGCAATCAGCACCGTCTCCGAGCCCGGCTCGGTCACTTCAGTTCTTCTCATACTCATGGGCAGGCTCCTTCTCGCCGGCGTGCAAAGGCACTGGCTGATCTTGGTGCCAATGTACGTTATTTAGGAACCTGCCTGCAGCCAGTTGAGAACACACTGCACTGACCGCTATGGTGCTGCCGTTGTCCTTGCTGTAGTGGTTTCACCGGACTCGTGTCTGGCGTCCGGTGCATGTTTAGAGCACAATCCGCATCGGATCCTCCAGGATCTGCTTCAGATCCTGCAGGAACGCGGCTGCCGTGGCGCCATCGAGCACCCGGTGGTCCACCGTCAGCGTGAGTTTGAGGACCTTCCGTGTGGTGAGTTCACCGTTGCGCACCACCGGCTCCTCCGACGTTGCACCCACGGCGAGGATCGCGGCCTCGGGCGGGTTGATGATGGCCGTGAAGTTGTCGATCCCGAACATGCCCAAGTTGCTGAGAGTAAATGTGCCACCGCTAAACTGCTGCAGCGTCAAGGTCCCTTCCCTGGCCTTGCTCGCCAAATCCCGCGTTTCCGTGGCGATCTCCGCCAGGCCCTTCCTGTCCGCATCCCGCACCACAGGCACAATTAGGCCGTCCGGCACCGCAACGGCTAGGCCCACGTTGATGTGCCGATGCTGATAGATCTTCTCACCCGCCCACGACGAGTTGACCTCAGGGTGGACCCGCAGCGCCACCGCACAGGCACGCACCAGCAGGTCGGTGACGCTCGCCTTGAGACCCACATCCGCAAACCTCACATTGATTCCGCTGCGGAACTCCAGCAGCGCATCCATCTGGACCACGGCGGTCAGGAAGAAGTGCGGCACCGCAGCGCTCTCTGTCAGCCGTTTGACCACGACCTTGCGCATCTGCGTCAAGGGGATCTCTACCGAGTCCTCCTGTACAGCAGGTGCAGTTGCAGTTGCAGGAGTGGATACAGATGTGGACGAGGGAGCCTTCCCATCCCGGCTGGCAGCAGCGCCGTGGTCAGCAGAGCCGTGGTCACCGGCGGCACGGCCGGAAGAGGCATGGTCACCGGCGGCCAGAACATCCGCCCTCACCACTCGGCCTCCGGGACCGGTGCCCTTGATGTCCGCAGGATCAAGGCCCCGTTCCACCGCCATCTTGCGCGCCAATGGAGATGCGAACACCCTGCCATCGGCATGTCCGTGGGTGTCAGTACCCGAGTGGGTATCCCTCTTCGGGGCTTCGTTTGCGCTTCCGGGCGTGGCAGCCTCTGCCGAACCGCCGCCGGAGCTAGAGCTAGAGCCAGCACCGGATCCTATGCCGCTGCCGTCGCCAATGAACGCCACAGGATCTCCGATAGCCACGGTGGCACCCTCGGCCACCAGCAGGCGTTCCAGCACACCGTCGTCGAAGGCCTCCAAGTCCATCGTGGCCTTGTCGGTTTCAATCTCACCGATGACGTCCCCGGCCTTGACCTGATCGCCAACGTGTTTGAGCCAACGGCCCAGGATCCCTTCCTCCATGGTGTCGGATAGGCGGGGCATGATTACCTCGGGCATGGGGACCTCCTAGCTTCTGAAACTTGTGTCATCGAGTAGTTCAAGGATCACGCGGCGCAGGTCCACGGCATCGGGTAGTGCGCGGCGCTCCAGTGGTTTCGCATACGGCAGCGGAACCTCGGCTGCCGCCACCCTGCGCACCGGTGCATCCAAGTAGTCAAAGGCGCCCTCCATCAATGTGGCCGAGATTTCTGCACCGATACCGTAGCTGAGCCAATCGTCCTCGAGGACCACGGCGCGTCCGGTCTTGCGCACAGAGGCGCAGATGGTGGGCCGGTCAAGGGGTCGCAGGCTGCGCAGGTCCACCACCTCCACGGAGATGCCCTCCTGCGCCATTTGGCGGGCCACCTCCACGGCGATGGTTGTGGCACGCGAGTATGTGATCACGCTCAGGTCTGTGCCTTCCTTGACGACGGCGGCCCTACCGATTTCGCCCGGCGTATCCCCTGGCCGGACTTCGCCCTTTGTGTTGTACAGGGCCAGGTTCTCCAGAAAGATGACGGGATCATCGTCCCGGATGGCTGCCAATAGCAGCGCCTTGGCGTCAGCCGGTGTGGAGGGTGCCACCACCTTGAGACCGGGTACGTGCGCATACCAGACTTCCAGGTTCTGTGAGTGTGTGGCTGCCAACTGCTGCCCTCCGCCGCCGGGCATCCTGATCACTAGGGGTACGCTTTGCTGGCCGCCAAACATGCCGTAGATCTTGGCCGCGTGATTCACAATCTGGTCGATGGCGATCAGGCTGAAGTTCAGTGTCATGATCTCCACCACCGGGCGCATACCCAGCATGGCGGCTCCGATGGCCGCCCCCACAAAGCCTTCCTCGGCGATGGGCGTGTCCCTGACCCGTTCCGGGCCGAACTCACTCAACAGCCCTGCCGTGATCTTGTAGGAACCCTCAAAAATGCCAATTTCCTCACCCAGCAGGATCACCTTTTCGTCCCGGCTCATTTCGCTGCGGAGGGTGTCATTCAACGCCTGCCGGTAGGTCACCAGTTTTGTCTTGTCGGCTTCTGCGCTCATGGCAGCACCACCATCCTTTCCCCGGGAAGTGCCGTGGGCGCATTGGGCACCGGCGTTGCATACGCATAGTCAAAGAGCTGATCGGGGGTGGGGTCCGGCCCCGCATCCGCAAACGCGACCGCAGCCGCCACCTGCTCCTCCATCTCTGTTTCAATGGCGTCCGCCTGTTTTTCGGTGAGAGTGCCATCGGCAATTAGTTGGGCACGCAGTGCCGGCACGGGGTCAGCCTCTTGGGCGGTTTCAACGTCCGCTGCGGAACGGTAACGGGCCGGGTCAACCACCGAGTGGCCGCGCAGCCGGTAACTCATCAGCTCCAGCAGGGCTGGCCGGCGTTGCGTCCGCGCCTGATCCAACGCGTCGGTGACTGCCTGGCGCACTGCCAGAACGTCGTCGCCGTCGGCCCTGACCCCGGGTATCCGGTAGGACGCGCCGCGCTTGTACAGCTCAGGCTCCCCCGCTGCTTTTTCCACAGTGGTGCCCATGCCCAGCCTGTTGTTGATGACAACGTAGACAATGGGCAGCGACCACACCGCGGCTAAGTTCAACGACTCGTGAAACGCACCGATGTTGGTGGTTCCATCCCCCATCTGGCACATGACCGCTTCGGCGTCCGGGCCGGGTGCGCCGCGGTACGTCAGCGCCAGAGCCGCACCCGTCGCCGGTGGGATCTGCCCGCCCACAATTCCGTAGCCGCCCAGCATCCGCGTGCTCGTGTCAAACATGTGCATGGAGCCTCCCCGCCCCTTGGAGACGCCGGTGGTCTTGCCAAACAGTTCTGCCATGACCTTGCCGGTATCCATGCCACGCATCAGGGCGTAGCCGTGGTCCCGGTAGTTGGTGAACAGGTAATCGGTGGGCCGCAAGGCATCCATCAGCCCCACCACTGACGCCTCTTCGCCCAAGTTCAAGTGGCAGTACCCGCCAATCTTGGCCCGCTTGTACATTTGGTCCGCGGTTAATTCGAACTTGCGGATGAGCACCATCCGCCGGTAAAACTCCACCAGGGCCCCGGCGTCCGCTGTCCTCGACTCGTTCATTGTCCATCTCCTTCAAGTCTGTGTGTGCGTTGAAGTGGCCGGTGCCGCCTAGCTGGCCGGCTCTCTGGGGTGGCGGCTCAGGTTCCGGGCGGTTGTTCATGGAGCTCAAACCAGCTGCCATCACCTTGGCATCGGGGGCATTTGTCCGGCGGCGTGGGTCCGCGGACAGGTTCCCCGCACACCCCGCACACCCATTCGGTGGCAAGCAAGGAGACGATGTCACCCCGGCTGACTATCCCTACCACTCGGCCCTCCTGAAGTACCGGGAGCCGGCGGACTCGTTTTTCAATCAGCAGATGCCTCAGGTCTGCAATGCGAGTGTCTTCGCTGACGGAGATCACCGCGGTGGTCATCAGGGATGCGGCTGTTTTGCCTTCCTTGGCGAGCAGGTCAAATTCGCTAACCAGCCCCAAGACGTGGCCGGAATGGTCTACCACTGGCACACCGCTGATCCGGTGGGAACGCAACAGTTCCGCGATCTGAGCCACCGCCGTATCCGCAGGGATGGTTATTACGGGGCTGCTCATGATGTCTGCCGCCGTGGCCGGGATTTTTGCGTTCATGGTTTCTCCTAAGATGCGTGTAACAGTTTGTGCCAGCCGGACCTGGACCTGCTCGATCCACGTTTGGCGGCGTATCATCCGGTGCGCGCCTGCCCGAAGCCACTCTGACCGGAGCCGGCCGCAACAGCTCCGGGGGCCGCCTTGTCCTGGCAGCAAGCAGCTGCCTCGTCCGGCACAAACCCGCCGGTGTCCTTGTTGCTGATGCCTACGGCGGAGATGACCCCTCCCACCAGCAGCAAGATTGCAACCACCACCATGATCCGCCGGAACGAGTCAACATCTAGAGCTGTTCCTAGGATGATCCCGGCCAAAGCGATGGCAACGAGGCCAGCCACTCGGGAGACCGCGTTGTTTACCGCCGATCCGATGCCGCTTTGCAATGGAGGGACGGCACCGAGAATGGCAGACGTCAGTGGCGCCACGGTCACGGATAGGCCAATTCCGTACAAGATAAGGCCCGGCAGCATCTGGAACCAGAAGTTAAATGGTTCGGTTGCCGTCATCATCCATAAAAAGCCGCACCCGGCCACCGCTGGACCCACTGCCATGAACAAGCGCGGGCCATAGCGCCCTGCCATCCCTCCGAAGACACCGGCCAAGAAGATGGTAAGCACCGCTACCGGCAGCGTTGCCAGGCCTGCCTGCGCAGCCGTGAACCCTGCCACTTCCTGTAAGAAGATCACCACCATCAGCGGCCCCAACGAAACCCCTGCGTAGACGAAGGCTGTGGCTAGATTGCCCACGGCAAAATTGCGGGCTTTGAACAACCCCAGAGGCATCATGGGGTGCCGGCTCCGGGCCTCCCAGAGAAGGAAAGCAGCCAGCAGCACCATCCCGGCCACGAACGGGACCGAGACCGCAGGGTTCTTCCAGCCCAAGCGCTGCTGCTCAATCAATGCAAACACCGTGCCAGCCAAGCCCACCGCCGCCAAGACTGCACCGGCGACGTCAACGCTCGGGCGAACTCTTGCTGCGCCCGGATCGTTGCCAGAGCTCGCCCCGGCCAGCTGGGGTGTTGCGCTGTTGTTCCGTCCCAACCCGGCCAGGAGCACCAATGTCCCCGCGATGGGAAGAACGTTGATAGCGAAGATGAGCCTCCAGCTGACGTATTCCACCAGCACCCCTCCCAGCAGCGGACCTGCGACGAAGGCTGTCCCGGTCCAGGCAGTCCATGAGCCAATGGCTTTTGCCCTCCCCGGGCCGGTGAAGGCCGAGGTGATCAGTGCCAGCGAGCTGGGCACCAGCAGTGCGGCCCCGGCACCTTGGACGGCACGGGCGGCGATCAGCAAGGCACCTGTGGGTGCCACCGCACAGGCCATAGAAGCGATGCCGAAGATGCCAAGCCCCACGCCAAGAATACGAATCCGGCCAAAGGTATCCGAAAGTGAACCGGCCAGCAGGATCAAAGCACCCAGCGTCAGCAGATAGGCATCAACTACCCATTGCTGAGTGGCTAAGCCGCCTCCCAAATCGTCTTTGATGGCTGGGAGCGCCACATTGACGATGGCACCGTCAAGAAACGCCACGAAGGAGGCAAGAATAGCCACCCACAGGACCCCTCGCTGCAAGGACGTCATGGGCTCTTGGGCCGTGGAGCCAGAAACCGGCAAGCCGGAACCTGCGCGGGGCAAGCCGGAACCTGCGCGGGGCAATCTGCCCTTGCGCCGCCAAGGCAACTCTCTGACACCCTTATTCCGTGTCCCCATGTGGCCATTAGAGGCCCTCAGAGGCCAACCAGTCAAGGCTTGCTTGCACCACGGCCAAGTCACCTCGAGTTATTGACGTCCGGGCCCAATGGGACGATCGTGGAAGGGACGGCAACAGAATTGTTCCTTTAAAGATTCCACCCTCTAGGAGGGGCCATGACCCCCACACAAGTCCCTCATATCCTTATTCTTGGCGGTGGGTACGTAGGCCTCTACACCGCATGGGGGTTGCGCCGGGCGCTACCGCGAGGCAGGGCACACATCACGGTGGTTGAGCCTAATCCGTACATGACCTACCAGCCACTGCTACCGGAGGTGGCCGGGGGCGAGCTCGATGCCCGGAGCGTTGCTGTTGACCTTTCCCGTGCATTGAAGGGCTTGGATTTGTTTCGCGGCCGGCTCCTCTCCTTGGACCTGGCCGGACGCACCGCGGCCCTTAAAACGCTCACCGGTACACCCTCCACTATGTCCTTTGATCACGTAGTCCTTGCCATGGGCGCCGTCAGCCGGACCTTTCCCACGCCAGGGCTGGCCGAGCACGGGATCGGCTTCAAGACCTTGGCAGAGGCCGTCCATGTGCGGAACCAAGTACTGGGAAACATTGCCATCGCGGCGGCAGCCACTGATCCACAGGAGCGCGCCAAAGCCTTGACCTTCGTCTTCGTCGGGGGCGGCTATACAGGGGTGGAGGCGCTGTGCGAGCTGAGCGACCTGTCCAAACTTGCAGTGGATGAATACCCTTCACTGAGCCGCAGCGACCTCAGGTGGGTCCTTGTGGAAGCGTTGGACCGGGTGGCTCCGGAAGTGGGCCCCACACTCTCCAAATTCACCTTGATGCAGTTGCGTGAGCGCGGCATCGACGTTCGTCTGGAGACCACCATGACATCGTGTGTTGATTCTCAGGTGGTGCTCAGCGACGGCAGCACCTTCGCCGCCAATACTCTTGTCTGGACAGCAGGGGTCAAACCCAATCCCGTGTTGGATGACACCGATGTTCCCCGCGGGCCCAAGGGACACGTCAATGCCAATGCCAAGTTGCAGGTCATCACTGACGACGGCGTACCGGTCCCCGGCGCGTGGGCTGCTGGCGACAACGCCCAGGTCCCCGATGCTAACGCAGAAAAGCAGCCTGCTTTTTACGCCCCGAACGCCCAAAACGCCATGCGTCAAGCGAAGGTACTGGCCCGGAACATCGCCGCCGATCTGGACGGCAAGCCCCTTGTGGAATTCAGGCACAAGTCCCTGGGCACCCTGGCGAGCTACGGGGTGGGCCGGGGTGCCGCCGTCGTACTGGGTATTGAACTAAAGAACCGGCCCGCCTGGTTTGCGGACCGGCTCTACCACGGCCTGGCAGTGCCCACCTTTAACCGCAAGTGGCATGTGTTTACGGCGTGGATTGCCGGCTCCTTCGCCAAGCGCGACCTCACCGCGCTGCCAGGGATCGAACACCCACGCCAGGCCTTCCTAGAGACGTTCAAGAAGAAGTAGTTGCGGCATTCACCAGGGCCGGGCCTCAGCCTTTCCGCGCAAACGCTGTACGCAGGGAAAGCTTGCGGGAATATTCAATGGAGCCGTAGCGGAACAAGTGCACGGCAATGCGCAGGGCCAGGGCACCGAAGATGAACAATTCGGCAATGACGATGCCCGCCTGCCAGCCCGGGAGGGAGCCGAAGGCGTTGCGCAGCATGGCCGTGATGGGTGCTGTGAATGGGAAGAACGTGAATATTTCCACGATCAGTGAGCCCGGGTCACTAACCACCAAAGTGACAATGTAGAACGGGATGAACATCATGATCATGACCGGGGCGAACACGGTGCTGGCATCCTTTGCTGTGGGCATGACAGCCCCGATCCCCACCAGCACGCCGGTGAACAGGATGAACCCTCCAATGAACATCAGCGCCCCAGTCAGCATGGGCAGGAATTGGAACTGCAGCGTGGATAAATCAAAGTTGGGCATGTTCAGTTGCTCGCGGAAGAATAGGTAGCCCAGCACCATGGGCGTGGCAAACACCAACGCCTGCACGGCCCCCACCAGAAATAGCGAAATCACCTTGCCCACTACCAGCGTGGTGGGGTTCAGCGTGGTCAGGATCATCTCCGTGACACGGTTTTCCTTCTCCTCCAACGTGGACGCCAGCATCTGGTTCGCCAGCAGGATGATCACCACATAAAACAGCACCAGAAACAGCAGCGGCGGCACCACTGTTGCGAGCCCGCCCGAAGGTTCGCCGTCCTTGAACGTCTGAGATTCTGTCCTGAAATTCCCTTGCACCGCCGCCGTCAGCTCCGCCGAGCCCACCTTTTCCTGCGCAGAGCGAACCACCAGTTCCTTGGCTACAGCCTCATACGTGCCGTTTTTGAAGATTCCCTGATCCGCCCCATAGACCAGCACCGGCTCCTTGGTGATGTCCGCAGGGAAGCTGAACCAGGCATTTAGTTCACCCCCGTTAACACGTTGCGCTGCGGTGCCCGGGTTCTGCTCCGGGACCCCGCCCATGGCGGTGGCCACCTTGGGGTCGATGATCCCGGAGGTGTCCGTATAGGTGAACGCAAGTGTCTGGTTCTTTTGCTCGTCGGAGCGAGTTGCCGTGGCGGAATTGCTGATAAAAACCAGAGCAAAAACTATTCCCAGCAGCACGGGGATGGCCAAGGTGGCAATCCAAAAACGCCGCTTCTTGATGGTGCGGGTGAACTCAAACTTCACCACTGTGCCCAAGTTACGCCGCGCCATCGTAGCGCCCCTTCCTTCGAAGTCCCCGGGCTGCTGGTGTGGCTGTGCCGTCCTGCGCACCGCCCGCCTCCCCGTACACCTGTATGAAAATGTCTTCCAGGCTGCGCTTGGCTGCCACAAACCCGCGCACCACCACCCCGGCCAGCACCAGTTCCTTCAACACCTCGGCTTCATCTGCGGAATCCTCCAGCGAAAGCTCTGCGTAGTTGGTTTCTTGCAAGACCACTGCGTAGTGCGGTGAGCGGGGCAACACACCCGAATATTTCAGCCGAATGGTCCGCCCGCCAAACTGGTTTTGGACTTCCGCAATGGTGCCGTACGCCTCCGCCCGCCCATTCTTGAGCAGAATGATCCGGTCGCAGAGCCGCTCCACTTCCTCCATTTGGTGGGTGACCATCATGACCGTGGCCCCAGCTTCTTTGCGTTCCTCGATGATGTCCATGAGCAGACGCCGGTTCACGGGGTCGAACCCCTTGGTGGGCTCATCCAAGATCAACAGCTCCGGCTCATTCATAATGGTCACACCCAGCTGCACTTTTTGTTGTTCACCACCAGAGAGCTTGTCCACGCGTACATCTGCCTTGTCGGAAAGATCCACGCGCTCCAAAAACTGCCGGGAGTACTCCACCGCGTCCTGTTTGGATAACCCCTTGAGCCGGCCAAAGTAACTCATCACATCCAGTACCGACTCTTTTTTATACAGCCCACGCTCCTCGGGCAGGTAGCCGAGCCGGGCACCGTAATCATCACTGAACACCTTGCCATTGATCTCAAGAGTTCCCGCCGTGGGCCGGTAGATGCCCAGTAAAGCCCTGATGGTGGTTGTTTTACCGCTGCCGTTGCTGCCCAGAAATCCAAACGTCTCCCCGCGCGCCACGTCAAAGGAAAGTCCCTCAATGACTTTTTTGGCCCCGAATTGCATGTGGAAGTCATGAACGTAAATCAGCGGCTGAGCGGCATCCATTTTTCCAGCGTAGTCACAAATGGCTCCCGTGTGATAGGAAATTGGGCATTGTCTGCCAGCACCCATTAAGCTTGGCGCTGCCTGCCCCTTGCAGCTGATACCGGCTGCCGATCCACGAATGCTCCCATGAACTTTGATCTGCTCCTCATCCTTGACCTACTCGGCGTCTTTTTCTTCGCAGTTTCGGGCTGCCTGCTCGCGACCCGCAAGGGTTTTGATCTTGTCGGTTCGCTCCTGCTGGGCTCCATGGTGGGCCTGGGCGGCGGTGTCATCCGCGACATCGTCTTGAATGCCGGACCTCCTGCCGCCTTCACAAATCAGATCTATTTGTTGCCCCCTGCAGCAGCTGCCGCCTTGGTCTATTTCACGGTGAAAAACGTCCAGCGCAGTGGCCGCCTGCTGTTCATGTTCGACGCCGGAGGGTTGGCATTGTTTTGCGTCACAGGTACGCTCAAGGCCCTCGAAGCGGGAATGAACCCCGTGGCATCCATCCTCCTGGGAGTCACCACCGCCGTGGGCGGAGGGATCCTGCGCGATGTCACCGCCAATGACGTCCCCAAGGTTTTTGACCCCAAGGACCTTTACGCGATTCCGGCCTTTATTGGTGCCGGTTTAGCCACTGGATTATGGCATCTGGGCTGGCTGACCTTTACCACGGGGGCTATGGCCACTGTAGTGGTTTTCGCCTTGCGCATGCTGAGTCTGCGCTACGGCTGGCATGCTCCCCTGGCTGCCCGTAGCTGGACACCGCGACGGGGCCAGCGCGGCTAAGATTGCTCTAGAGCGCATTGCTACCTGTTGCTAGTTTCTGGAGATTTTAATGTCTGACATGTTCGTAGAGAAGTTCCGCGGTCTGGTCCCCTTGTACTTGGAGGAGCCCTGGCAGGAGGCCGACGGCATCACCGTGGCGGACCTGGACGCAGTCTTCTCCGAATTGCAGATCACAGTACCCCTGGCCTTGCGCGAATTCCTGCACGCCTTGGGCAACTGCGAGGAACTCATGGAGGCCTACTACTACTTCTGGGATCCCGAAGAACTGGAACTCGAAGACGGCTACCTACTCTTCCTCGAGGACAAAGACGAGAACTACACGTGGGGAATGCTGGCAGATCAGGCGGACGTTCCCGATCCCATTGTCTGGCGCCGCAACAACGCCACGGGTGAATGGATCAACGAAGAAGGCACCTTTAGCGAGTTTGTGTTCGACATGCTTGATTGGGTCTTCAAGGAAGTACTCACCGACCAGGACTAACCCACAGCAAGTACGCAGCGAATGGCTGTGGGAATATTCATCCGGGAGCGGTAGCGTGGCGTTATGAACGCACAGGAAGCTTCGAACACATTGGATCCGGAACCGGCTGCAATTGTTGGCCTGGTTGAAAAGTTGGTTGAGGGGATGTGGCCCCGCTCAGACTTCGACCGCAAGGCGTGGTTTGAACGCCATGGATTGGTCTCTGGGGCCGCTTGGGATGAGGCCAGCGCCGCCCCCGCTGTAGCGCATTACTCGCTGCGTACTCCCATGGCTGGCGGGGAGATCGCCTCCTCATGGACTTCCTACAACGGGAGATTTCTGGGCATCAGCATGCAGGTTTATTCCTCCATGCAAACAGATAATCCGTCCACACGGCAAGGCTACGATGACATCCATAACCGGCTCATAACCCTCTATGGTGAGGGCACAAATCCTTGGCACGATCCCATTGTTCAGGCGTGCGTTTGGAACGTCAACGGCCGCCGCATTGTGATTCGATTCTTCAATCTCCAACACAGCGGAGTCATGGTCAGCGTCGACGATGCTGGCTTGGCTTCGGCTTCAGAAGCAGAAGCTCGGCGTCGGAATGCGCCGGCGCACTGGAATAACAGCGCTGAGGCCCTGAGCCCCTACGTCATGCCGAAGCTGGGTGCACAAAAGTAAATCCCGAGCACCCAGCCCCCATTGCGCCCAAGCTAAACGTCGCGTGAGACCACGGCTTCGGCGAAGCTGGCCAGCGCTGTTTTGACCATACCTTCCGGTAGCGGAGCCAGTGCAGCAATGGCGGCGTCCGACCATTGCCGCGCCACGGCCCAAGACTCAAGCGTGACAGGATGTTCGCGCAGCGCCGTCACGGCCGCGGCCAGTGACTCATCGCTGCTCAGATCGCCATCTACCAGAGCAAGCGCTGCGGCGGCATCGGCGTCTCCGGCGGCAGCAGCATTGCGCAGCAGCAACACGGGCAGGGTAGGGACGCCTTCGCGCAGATCCGTTCCCGGGGACTTTCCAGAAACCTGCTTCAAACCGGTGACGTCAATGACGTCATCGGCCAGTTGGAAAGCAACGCCCACTTTTTCACCGTATTCGAGCATGACATCTTGAAGGCTCTCATCAACACCGGCAAAGATTGCCCCGAGCTGGCCAGAGGCGGCAACTAGCGAACCGGTCTTATCGGCAATAACCGAGAGGTAATGCTCAATGGGGTCTTCGTCTTCACGCGGGCCAACTGTCTCATGCAGTTGTCCCAGGCACAGCCGCTCAAAGGTGCGTGCCTGAATTCCCAGGGCCCGCCCGCCCAGTTCCGAGACCAGAATTGAAGCGCGTGCAAAGATGAGGTCACCCGTAAGAATGGCAACAGTGTTGCCCCATACTTCGTGTGCCGTGGGGGCGCCGCGGCGGAAGGGCGCCGAGTCCATGACGTCGTCGTGGTAAAGCGTGGCCAGGTGCGTCAGTTCAACCACCACGGCGGCCTGCACCACTTCCTTCCGGTTCGGGTCCCCAAGGTGGGCGGCCAGAAGGACCAGCAGCGGACGGATGCGCTTGCCGCCGGCTTCTACCAGGTGCCGGCTCGTGGCGTCGGCCAGAGGATCAGAGTGGGCAATTGCTTCACGCAGCACCTTCTCCACCTTGGCCATGCTCATGGCAATCGAGGGGCCCAGATCCGGGTCTTCTGCCACTGCCGAAAAACCGGACGGCAGTGCCAGCCCCGTGGCAATGGCCATGGTGCTGGGGTTGGAGTCGTGAGATTCAGGGCGTCCTTGCCCGGCATGGGTCCAGCTGTGGTTCGCGGAAGTAGTCACTGCTTAACACTAACTTTTGGTAGGGATTGTTGCTCGGATGTGCGGGTAGTGTCCTGGTTGCTGGTAGCAGGGACGAGCTTCTCCAGTAGATGAATCACTCTATCCTCAAAACCACGTTTGTCTGTGTCCGTCAGATTCGTCATCAACCGAACCACAAACCGCATCAGCACCGGAACACTCATGCCCGTGCGCAGCGCCAACTTCATGATGGTGGGATTTCCAATCATGGAAGCAAAAACCCGCCCCATGGTGAAGTGGCTGCCCCACGCATCACGCACCAGGGTGCTGTAGTTGGACAGTGCGTGATCTGCTGCGAGACGCGAGTTGGTGCCTGCTGCCTGGATGATCTGTTCTGCCGCGAACCGGGCAGATTCCATGGCGTAGGAAATTCCCTCACCGTTAAAGGGGCTCACCATGCCGCCGGAATCACCGAGCAGGAGCAGGCCGCCCGAATAGTGCGGAGTCCGGTTGAAGGCCATGGGCAGGGCGGCACCCCTGATGGGTCCCACCTGGTTTTCAGGGGTGAAACCCCATTCCCCGGGCATGGCCGCAGTCCAGTCACGCAGCACGCCGCGGTAATCGAGCTTGCCGAATTCCTTAGAGGTGTTCAGTATGCCCAAACCAACGTTGGAGGTTCCGTCACCTACCCCAAACACCCATCCGTACCCTGGCAGAACCCGTCCGTTGGGAGAAGGAAGCTCCAGCCAGCCCTCCATCCAATCGTCCTCGTGCCGAGGTGAGGTGAAATACGTACGGTAAGCAACGCCCATGGGCCGGTCGTCACGTTTGGCGTGCCCCAACGAGACGGCAGTGCGGGTGGAGTTCCCGTCCGCGGCAAGCACCACGTCGGCCTGGAAGTCCACAGTTTCGCCCGTCTTGCGCCCAGCCCCGTCCACCAGTGATGCCCGTGCACCCACCACAGTGCCGGCGTCGTCCGTCAATGCCTGTGTCACCGAATGGCCCTCGAGGATGGTGGCACCGGCGGCGCGGGCATGATTGGCCAGTGCTTCATCGAAGCCCAGCCGGGTACGGATGAGCCCGTAATTGGGGAAGTCGCTGAGTTCGGGCCACGGCACCTCAATTTGGCGCCCGGCGGCAATCAGCCGTAGGCCCTTGTTGCGGCGCCATCCTTCGGAGGGCTCGTGCGGCAGGCCCATGAGCGCCATTTCGCGCACGGCCCGTGGGGTGAGCCCGTCGCCGCAAACCTTTTCACGTGGAAAGCGGGTCTTTTCCAGCACGGTGACTTCAATCCCGGCGGATGCCAGATGCCAGGCCGCAGTGGATCCGGCGGGACCGGCACCTACTATGAGTACCTTCACTGTGGGTGGAGTTCCTTTGTTTAGCGATCGGTTGCGGCTGATTCGCCATCAACCGTCAGGGGTTTCACGGCTCGGTGCACGGCCACAATGCCACCGCTCAAATTCCTGTAGGCCACGGCATCCCAACCTGCTTCGGTGAGCCAGGCGGAGAGCTTGTCCTGATTGGGCCACACCCTGATGGACTCCGCCAAGTACACGTACGCCGCAGGGTTGGAGGCAACTTTTTTGGCGATGGGAGGCAAGGCTCGCATCAAATATTCGGTGTAAACAGTGCGGAAAGGGGCAAAGGTGGGGTGTGAGAAATCGGCCACCACCAGCGTGCCGCCGGGCTTGGTGACGCGCAGCATCTCCCGCAACGCCTTTTTCGGATCCATCACATTACGCAAGCCAAAGGAGATGGTGGAAGCGTCAAAGGAGTTATCGGCAAACGGCAGGTTGGTTGCATCCCCGGCAATAAAGTCAATGTCCGGGCGGCGGCGTTTACCAACTTTGAGCATGCCCACGGAGAAATCGCAGGCCACCACGTTCACGCCAGCGTCGGCAAACGGTTCGCTCGAGGTGCCGGTGCCGGCGGCGAGATCCAACACCCGCTGGCCGGGCTTTGCATCCACGGCTTCGAGGACAATGCGCCGCCAGCGGCGCGTCTGTCCCATCGACAAAATATCGTTGACGACGTCGTATTTGGGGGCCACGTCGTCAAACATGGCGGCCATTTCTTCCGGACGCTTCTCCAAGGATGCACGGTTCACTCCCTTAGTCTCTCAAACTTTGTGCAGCTTCGCGCATCGTTCGCCGATGTTTGGGCAAGGTTGTGGGCCATCACACCGTGCAAGCACCTGTTTTTGGCGCCCCAGAGAGTAATCTGGACTCATCATGACTGTTTCCTTTTCGCTGCGTACCCTCACCTTGGCCCTCACCCCGGCCACGCTGACGGAGCTTGGCATCACCGGCCCTGCGGACTTGCTGGGGGCTGATCCAGGCGTTGGACCGCTGTGCTGGTTGCGCCTAGGCGAGGGCTTGCTAGGTTTTGGCGAAATCGCCTCCTTTGCCGCCACAGGCCCCACGCGCTTTGCCGACGCCGAACAGTGGTGGAAATCACTGGTGGCCACGGCTGCCGTGAACGATCCCGTGCGCATGCCCGGCACCGGCGCCATGGCCTTTGGCTCTTTTGCCTTCTCAAAAAGCAGCGCCTTCGAATCCGTACTCATAGTCCCTGCCTTGGTGGTGGGCTTCTCCTCCGGCACGGCCTGGCTCACCCAGCTGTCCCTGGACGGCGCAGTCCCTACCGCTAAATCCGCCCTGAACCTGCTGCGGGCCCTGGCCACCGCTAGAAGTTCGACGCCGGCCACCCCCTCTGTTGGAACGCTAAGACCAGGGGCACTCTCCGAAGAGCAATGGAAGGATTCCGTCCGCGCGGGGGTCAATGCCATTACCGCAGGTGGCTTAGAAAAGGTGGTTTTGGCACGGGATGTGGTGGCGTCCTTCCCGGAACCAGTGCGGCGGGTTTCAATTCTGCAACGATTAGTGGAGCTTTACGGTCAATGTTGGACCTACGGCGTCCGTGGTCTGGTGGGCGCCACACCGGAGATACTCATCAAGGTTGATGGCTCCACAGCTCAAGCACGTGTCCTGGCAGGAACGCTTGACCGCGAGGATGAACCGGCCGGCTCAACAGGCTTTGCGGATACGGTTCTTGGAGGTTCACTCAAACAACGCCAAGAACACGATTTTGCCGTCCGCTCACTTACCCGGCAGCTGGCACCCTTCTCCACGGACCTCTCTTTCCCGGCAGAGCCATTCATTTTGGAGCTACCCAACGTGTGGCATCTGGCCTCCGATGTGACTGCCCAATTAGCTAGCTCAAATGGCCATCTACCCACGTCTTTGGCGCTGGTTGAGGCCCTGCACCCCACTGCGGCCGTGTGTGGAACCCCTCGGGAAGAAGCCGGGAAGCTGATCTTGGATCTGGAGAAAATGGACCGCGGTCCTTATGCGGGACCGGTGGGTTGGCTGGATGGGGCGGGCAACGGCGAATGGGGCATTGCTTTGCGCGGAGCCGTCCTGGAGGACGAACACACCGTTCGTTTGTACGCCGGCGCGGGCATTGTTGAGGCCTCCGATCCGGCTGCCGAACTGGCCGAGACATGGGCCAAATTTCGGCCCATGCTGCAGGCTCTGAACCTCCCCAACCACCCGTAGGGCACCGATCTGCCCTGGTTTTCAGACACCCTCAGTGTGCGAGCTCTTGCGCGAGCCAACATTTAGTTGTTCACTAGTAAAAACTTGTTTACCGTGACGCAAGTCACTGGCAGGCTACACTAGATTTCAAATACTGGCTCCTCAGGGACTTCACAAAGGGTAAATCATGCACATCTCATCCAAACTGGGCCTGCGATTTGCGGCTGTTCTGGCCGTTTCAGCGTTGGCATTGACCGGTTGCAACAACGCTGAGGAAGGCACCACAACGGGCAGCGGCGGCGCCACCTTCGATCCCTCCACGGTCAAGGCGGACGATGCACTGATCGCACTCCTACCTGCTGCGCTTAAGGATAAGTCGACCCTCAACGTGGGATCTGACACCTCCTACGAACCAGCAGAATTCCTCGCCACCGACGGCCAGACTCCCATCGGTTACGACGTTGACATTGCCAAGGCCATTGGAGCCGTACTGGGCAAGGACGTCAAGGTACAAACCTCCGAGTTCTCCACCATCTTGCCCTCGCTCGGATCCAAATATGATCTAGGAATCTCCTCGTTCACCATCACCCCGGAACGTTCAAAAGCCGTGAACTTTGTCAGCTACTTCAACGCTGGCGTTTGGTGGGCTGTCCAGAAGGGCAACCCTAAGAACATCAACCTTGATGACATTTGCGGGAAGAAGATTGGCGTGCAGACCGGCACTGTCGAGGAAGATCCCGATGTGAAGGACCGTTCCGCAAAGTGCGTTGCTGACGGCAAACCGGCCATTGAGATCATCTCGCTGAAGAACCAGACGGATGTCACCACGCGTCTGGTCAGCGGTAGCATCGACGCCATGAGCGCAGACTCCCCCATCATTAAGAACGCCTTGCAGAAGACCGGAGATTCTTTGGAAACGCTCGGCGACGTTTACGACTCCGCTGAGCAGGGAATCGCCATCGCCAAGGATGACACAGCATTCGCGGAGGTCATCGAGAAGGTCATGAACAAGCTCATGGAAGACGGCACCTACAACCAAATCCTGAAGGACTGGAACAATAATGAAGGTGCTATCTCCAAGGCTGTCCTGAACCCGGTGACAGGCAATTGAGCACACCCTCCCGTGGGGTGCAGTCATCGGGCGGGGCCGGCGGAGTTGAACTGATCAAGGCAGTTCCTGTTCGTCACCCCGGCCGGTGGGTTGGCGCCGCCTTTATTCTTCTGTTTGTTGCACTGGCGATCCAAAGCCTGGTCACGAACAAGAACTTCCGCTGGGACACCGTTGGCAAATATCTATTCGATGTTCTTGTACTTCAAAGTATCGGCTGGACACTGTTACTGACTGTCTCCTCCATGGTGCTGGCCATTGCATTGGCAATTTGCTTGGCTTTCATGCGCCAGTCAGACAACCCACTTTTCAGGTACGTAGCCTGGTTCTGGGTCTGGTTCTTCCGTGGCACCCCGGTCTACACCCAGCTGGTTTTCTGGGGCCTGGTAGCCGTGCTGTTTCCCAAGATCATCATTGGCGTGCCATTTGGCCCTGAATGGTTCTCCGTCAATACCGAAACCGTAATCACTGCCTTGGTGGGCGCGATTGTTGGTCTCGGTTTGAACGAGTCCGCCTACTTGGCTGAGATTTTCCGTGCCGGACTGAAATCGGTAGACAACGGCCAGATGGAAGCCGCCGAAGCGTTGGGCATGCGTCGTTCAAAGATCATGTGGAGGATCATCCTCCCGCAGGCCATGCGTGTCATAGTCCCACCCACGGGAAATGAGACTATTGGCATGCTGAAAACCACTTCATTGGTGTTGGCTATCCCATTCACCTTGGACCTAACATTTGTCACCAACACCATTGCTAACCGGACTTACCTACCCATCCCGCTGCTCATTGTGGCAGCGATTTGGTACTTGGTCATCACATCAGTGTTGATGGTGGGTCAGTATTACATTGAACGGCACTTCGGTAAGGGCGTTGACAACGTTATGAAGGCACCCGTCAAAGAGAAACCACCGGCCACCACTGACCCCATCTTGAAGCCCAGGGGGAACAACCTTGCCTGACTCAACCTACAAAGCCGCCACACCTAAGCCCTTGGTGGAGATTCAGGGCGTGCACAAGTTCTTTGGTGACCACCACGTCCTCAAAGGCATTGACATGACTGTCAACCCGGGCGAGGTCTCCGTCATCATTGGCCCGTCGGGTTCGGGAAAATCGACCCTGTTGCGCTGCATCAACCTTTTGGAAACCCTCAGTGCAGGCCGCATCTACGTGCACAATGACTTGATCGGTTACCGGGAAGTCAACGGCAAACTGCACGATCTGAACACCAAGGCGATCGCGGCCCAGCGCCGCGAAATTGGCATGGTGTTCCAGCGCTTCAACTTGTTCCCCCACAAGACTGCCCTGCAAAACGTGATTGAAGCACCTACCCAGGTCAAGCGTCAGTCCAAGGCAGCCGCGAAGCTGAAAGCACGTGAATTATTGGAGATGGTGGGTCTAAGTGACCGCGCCAATTTCTACCCTGCCCAGCTCTCCGGCGGTCAACAACAACGTGTTGCCATAGCCCGGGCCTTGGCCATGGAACCGGAGTTGATGCTCTTTGATGAGCCCACCTCCGCCCTTGACCCGGAATTGGTGGGGGACGTCCTGGAAGTCATGAAAAACCTGGCCAAATCCGGCATGACCATGATCGTGGTAACCCACGAGATTGGCTTCGCCCGCGAAGTGGGAGACACCCTGACGTTCATGGATGCCGGTGTGGTAGTGGAATCCGGGAACCCCCGCGAGATCATCGCCAACCCGCAGCACGCTCGCACCAAGGAGTTCCTTAGCCGCGTCCTGTAAGAACTGCACGCTCAATGTGGGCGTGCAGTTCCCGCAGGCCTGACCGCTCCGCCGCGGCCACCTCAATAATTTCCGGTGCCAGCACCGTCGAGGTGAGCGCGGCGTTGAGTTCCTCCCTGGTGCGCACCAGCGTGTGGGACCAGCCATAAGCGGTGGCCAGTGCCGCGAGGTTCACGGTGTGGGGTGTACCAAAGAAGCGTTCCACGGCACCCGCATAGCCTGGTGACTGGCCCAGCGAACCGTGCTCCAACAGCGTGAAGATCCCCCCGCCGCCATCGTTGAGGACAATGATTTGCAGTTGAGGTAACGCTTCTGTGGGGCCGATCATAAGGGCCCCGGAATCGTGCAGAAATGTGAGGTCACCGAGGAGTAGTCGCGTGGGCCGCCCCGTGGCCAGCGCCAGCCCGGTGGCTGTGGCAACAGTGCCATCAATTCCGGCCAAGCCTCGGTTGGCAAAGACCATGGCACTGTTCGCCGGTGTTGGCCGGCCCGCAAGGTCTGCATCACGGACAGGGTTTGAGGAGCCGAGCATGAGATTACTGCCAGCGTCACGGTGGGCGGCTGCCCAGACGGCGCGAGCCGTTGCGGGCCCAGTCAGCTGTGCGGGCCCAGTCAGCTGCACCGGCTGAGCAGGTTGCGTATCCGGGTCAGCATCCAGGGCGGCATCTAGCGCTTCTTCAGCCCTCGCAGCGGCTTCCTGCCAGGCTTCCAGCCATCCGTGCGGGCCCGCTCCGGCGAATCCAACAAGCTGGTCCCACTGGGTCAGAACTAATTCAGTGCGGCGTCCCGCGTCAAACCACGGCACGGGTTGGGGCACAAACAAGGCCCGTTCCAGATCGGTGCGTGCCAATAAGGTGCTGATGTGGCGGGACAGGGTGGGGCGCCCAAAGACCACCACGCGCTGGATGGGCTGGGCGCTGCCTGGCCCAAAAAGCTCCAGCAGCAGCCGGTACGGACCAATCGCGTTCGGACCAAAGCGGGCGTTCGATGACGGTTCAGCCAGCAGTGGCAGATCCAACATTCGGGCAAAGTACTCCGCTTCCGGACCGGCCCCGTGCCCGGCAACCACTACTGTTCGGTGGCTGGACGTGGGATTTGAGGAGGGCTGGACTATCTCCGGCGGGACATCTTCCGCGGTGGCTCGGTCCTCTTCCGCGGGAGCTACCTCGGTGCCGCTGATCGCGGAGGAGTTGACGGCGTCGTCCATCAGGAGCTCAGCGGAAGCGTCAGGAGTCTCGATGACAGGTAAAAGCCGCTCCCATTCGGAACCGTCCAGGGCGGGCGTGAGCGGGTCGCGGAAGGCCAGATTGACCTGCACGGGGCCGGCGGGAATGCCCTCGAGACGGCCGCGTGCCGCGCTGATAGCGGTGGATATGGCCCCCGTGGGGTCAGTTCCGGCCGGGACGTCGGTGGCGAATCGCACATGCTCGCCGAACAAATCCAGCTGCACAGTCGTCTGATTGGCTCCCGTTCCGCGCAACTCCTCGGGCCGGTCTGCGGAGAGCACCATGAGGGAAACCCCTGCATGGTTGGCTTCCATGACGGCCGGAAGAAGATTGCCTACAGCCGTGCCAGAGGTGGTCACCACGGCAACGGCCTCGCCGCTGCCAAGCGCCAAGCCCAAGGCTGTGAACCCGGCAACGCGCTCGTCGATGCGCACAGACACCTTGATCCGGCGGTCGGCTTCGGCCTCCGCCAAGGCATAGGCGAGTGGGGCGCTGCGGGAACCAGGGGCCACCACCACGTGGTGCACGCCGGCACGCTCCAGCGCATCTATAACGTAGCGGGCACAATCCATTGAGCTAAGTGAAGTCACGCCACCAACTCTAGCCAACCTCAGCCTGGCGCGGATCAGCACTGCGATGGCGCACCGCATCGATCCGTGAGAAATGGTCGCTAATCAGCCACTTTCCGGGATGGAAGCGACCATTTCTCACGGATCGAAGTTGGGGTTAGGCCTCAGCGCCTGCCAGCACGGCGTAAACGCGCCGAAGCCGGCCCAGCCACCAGTCACGGCGGTCTGCGGGGGCGGCAAACTGCGCCAAAAGTCCCGGATCTGCCACCACCTCACGCACGTTCATGCCACCAGCTTCTGCCACCAAGCTCGGGGAGGCAATGTCTGCGGCCATCAGCGATACCGTGCCCAAGCCACACGCGTAGGGTAATTCGGGCAGCGCGGCGGCCAACGCCAATCCGGCGCTGATCCCCACCGAGGAGTCCAGGGCGGAACTCACCACGGCAGGCAGCCCGGCCTCGGCCACAATTTCCAAGGCCCTGCGCACACCACCCAACGGCGCGGCCTTGACCACCAACAGATCGGCAGCACCGGCACGAGCCACCGCCAGTGGGTCTGTGGCCTTACGGACGCTTTCATCGGCTGCAATCAGAACCGAACCATCCAGTGCGCTGCGGACAGCGGCCATCTCGGCAATGGTGGCTACTGGCTGTTCGGCATATTCCAGTCCAAACACGGACAGCATGCGTAACGCTTTAACTGCCTGCCCCACATCCCATCCGCCGTTCGCATCAATACGAATTTTGGCTTCGGGCAGCAGATGCCTGACCGCTCCCACCCTGGCGGCATCCTCGCCCAGTGACTGGCCAGCCTCAGCTACTTTGATCTTCACGCTCTGGGCTGCACCAGCTGAGCCCATGTTGAAAGCTGCCAACACGCCGGGGACCTCTGCGGGTGAAACCGCAGGAAGTGTTGCATTCACGGGGACCCAGTCCCGCACCGATTCCGGATACCCAACCCAGCCCGCCTCCAGAGCCGAGGCCAGCCACCTGGCCGATTCGACGTCGCTGTACTCCAGGAACGGGGAAAATTCCGCCCACCCGGCAGGCCCGGAAAAAACCATGAGCTCACGCAGCTCCACCCCCCGGAACTTTACTTTCATGGGCAGGGCCACAACATGGGCGGTGGCAAGGATTTCATCAAGTGGCGGGAGGGTGAGCATGGTGCCACTGTACCGCGGTGGTCAGCAAGCTCCCATGAAAATGTGGGAACCTAGGAACAATGAATACCCATGCTGCCCTGTCCCGCACAGGCCCCAGAGGTTCCGCACCAGCGCGGACTGCTGCGTGGCCATTTGTCATAGCAGCCTTGATCAGTCTGGCCGGGCTCATCCTGAGTTACCGTATCTTCGTCAACACCACCACGGGCCAGTACATTGACGAGTCAGCGCTGGTTGAGGCTGCCGTGGCGCAGGCACGCATCGGTGCGCAGAGCGCCCAAATTCTGGATCTCTTGCCCGCCACGTCCGTGGTGTTGGCAACCGTGGTGGTGGTTTTTGTCACGCTGGCCCGGCGGCGATGGAAGGCGGCCGGCATCGCCTTGGCTGCCATGGCCGCTGCCAACCTCTCCACACAACTGATCAAAGCGGGCCTGCCAGACCGCCCCGATATGGGCGTGGCCACGTTGGCGTTGAACTCTCTCCCGTCCGGACACAGCACGCTGGCTGCCAGCGCTGCGGCGGCGGTCTTTCTAGTGGTCTCCCCCCGATGGCGGCCCGCGGCGGCCTTTGTGGGCGGAACTTACGCCATCCTCGCTGGGATCGCCACCCTCATCAACCAGTGGCACCGCCCCTCAGACGTCTTGGCTGCGTTCTTCGTGGTGGCGTTCTGGACGGCTCTGGCCGCCCTGTGGGTCATGCGTACCGGCTCCACCTGGAATGTTTGGTTGGGGTCCAAAGCCCACTGGGCTTCGGCGCGCGGGTGGACGCTCATTCCTGGCGTGATTGCCGTGCTGTCCGCACTGGCCGTGACCTTGGTCCTGCGCCGGATCTGGGGCTTCGATGCCGACAGCAGCACCAGTTATCTCCTGATCGGCGTGGGTCAAATTGTGGTTGCCGGCTATGGGCTCACCCTTGCCGGAACGCTGCTGCTGACCTTGCCCGTACGACGCCGGCGCGTACGTTAACCCCTCTCCCTCACCTCTGCCTCACCGTGGAAAAGTGGCTGGGCTGCGGCTACAGTGACTGGATGACTACCAAGGGGGCGCGCTCACGGCATTTAGACTCACTGCGGGGAATTCTGGCAGCCAGAATTTTACGCTCCGGATTTCTCGTCTCCGGTTTTTTGGTCACCGGTCTGTTGGCACCCGCTCTGAGCGGGTGCTCCCCTGCGGGTACCTCACCGGATCCGCAAGGCACACGGGGCGTCTCTGAGGCTGCTGTCCACGCTGCTGATAAATCTTGGGCTGCGGAACTATCCGTAGCAAAGAAACTGCTCTACGTGACCACCTACGGCAGCTCCTCCTGTCCTGCATGGGTCAATTCCCTGACGCTCACCGATGGAAACCACCTTGAAATCACCACGCAAATGAAAAACGGTGGCGGGGTCTGCACCGCCGATATGGCGCCCTGGACATCCAGCATTGCCGTGCCGGAAAGTGTCTTCTCAAACTCAATTATCAGGGTCAGCCTGGCGGGTCATACTGAAGATATTTCACTCACTCTGGCGAAATAGCGTCCTTGTTGCGCGGTATCCAAAACCAAAGAACAGCAGCCGCTCCCAGGCCCAGAAGCCCCGAGGCTGCAATGCCGAAGGAAAGGGAGACGGCGGCTGTCAGTCCTGCCAAGATGGCGGGCCCGGAGGAGCCGCCACTGTCCGCCAAGAAGCGCCAGATTCCCAAGAACCGTGCCCTGCCACGGCGTGGGGAATAGTCTGCCCCCAGCGTCATCACCAGCCCTGATCCAATGCCATTACCAAAACCGATGAGCAACCCGGCCAGCATGAGCGTGGCCGCACCAGTTGTCAGGGGCATCAGCAACAGGGCCAGGCCCATGAGGACCATGGATGGCACTGCCACAGCTGCACGGCCCTTTTTATCCATGATCTTGCCAGCAGGGTAGAAAACGAGCATGTCGATAGCGCCGGAGAGCCCATAAATGAGCGAGGTTGTAGCCGGGTTTAGTCCCAGGCTATCCGCCCAGAGTGGCAATACCACTTGGCGTGAAGAGCGGACGGCACTGACCAACAGCACCCCCATTCCTACGGTCAGGAATACTCGCCTGTGAGCCACCAACAGCGATGCCACAGTGGGTTGCGGGCCCCTGCGAGCCGGGCTGCCGGGCGCAGTACCACCGGGAGCAGTACTGGCGGGGCTGACCAGATCGGGCAGTCCCCACGCCACACCACCTGCCGCCGCAACAGCCACGGCCGCCACCCAATACGCCCCCGAAAGACCGACCAGATGAATCACCAAAGCACCAATAAAGGGGCCCGCAAACAGCCCAATCCTGCCTATCCCGCCCAGTGTGGACATAGCCCGGGCGCGCAGCATTGGCGGCACCGCCTCGGTGAGGTAGCTTTGGCGGGCTAGGTTGAACACGGCCGCGGCGGCACCGATTAAGAACACCCCGGCGGCAAAAAGCCAAAGTTCCCGGGCAAAGACACAAATTAACATGGCGGACAGGCTCAACAGCGCAGCCCCGAGCATGCCCACACGCTCGCCAAACCTCGCCGTCAGGATCGAGGCTGGAATGTTGCTGATCAGTGAGCCAATACCAATCAGTGACACCACCAGTGCGGCACCAGCCAGGGAGGATCCCATCCCAATGGAGCTCAGCGGGATGACCGGCAGTATGGCACCCTCACCAATGCCGAACAACAAGGATGGCCCAAACGCCGGAATGGCAATGGACCGCAGGCTGAAGCCTTCGGGATTGGTTCGCTTACTCACTGTCTCAACTCTAAACCCGGCTACGCCGGCACTAGCTATTGCGCTGCCAGCGGGCCCAGAAGTGGACTGCCATCGTCGCTGCGAATTCTGCGCCAACGGGGTTACCGTGTCCGGGCACCATGATGGAGTACTTTCCGCCCATCTTCGCCAGCCTGTCCAGCACAGCAGCCCAGCCCGGCACGGAGGATTCCAGCTCTACCGATGCCGGCGCGCCCTCCTCCAGAACATCCCCGGCAAAGAGCACGCCCGCCGCACCAAGTTCACCGAGGACACCTACCATCAAGTCACCGGCACCGGCAGCCATGACCGGTTCGAGGCTGGCAACTTCCAGCCGCTGCCATTTACCCGTCTCAGCCATAACCCGCGCAGTGGTGGCGTGCGCCCAAAAGTCGGTGACGCCGTCGTTCTTAAAAATGGCGTTGCCAAAGAAATGGTCCCAGTGGGCGTGCGTGTTGACCAGCGCCCGGACCGTTGAGCTACGCAGCATGAAGGAGTGTGCGCCCAGCGCCTGCCAGGTCACGCCGTTGTGCACCATAAATTCTCCCATCCAGTGCTTCCAGCCTAGAAGGATGAGGAGTGAGCCTTAGAGCTCGGCCAGCATCTTCGCAGGATGCTCCATGGCGTCGGCTATGAAGCGTAGGAACCCGGCGGCAACTTCTCCATCGCAGACGCGGTGATCGAACGCCAAGGTCAGCTGGGTCACTTTCCGCACGCACAGCTGCCCGTCCACCACCCAGGGTCTATCCATGATGCGTCCCAACCCCAGCATGGCCGCCTCCGGATAATTGATGATGGCGGCTGAGCCGTCCACACCCAGCACACCGTAATTGTTGATCGTAAATGTTCCGCCCCCCAGTTCCTCCGGCCCAGCATGGCCACCGAGCGTCCTCTCGGTGAGCGCACGAATGGCGAGTTCCAGCTCCCGAGCGCTGCGCCCCTGGGCATTGCGGAGCACCGGCACCATGAGCCCCCGCTCGGTCTGGGTGGCAAAACCCACATTAATGCCACCGAATTCAACCAGCTCATCCTGACCAGCACTGGAGTCCAGTTGCATGTTCAATGCAGGGAACTTAATCAATCCGGCCACCGCAAAGCGAGTCAAAAACGCCAACACTCCCGGCGCCTCTCCTTGTTCCTTGAGCCCGCTGCGCAATTCCATCAGCGCTGTTGCATCCACTTCCACCCACACAGTGGCGTCGGGAATCTCACGGCGGCTGCGTACCAGTGCCGCAGCCGCCGCCTTCTTGAAACCTGTCAGCGGCGTGCGTGCAAGAACTGGCAGTCCAGTGCGCTGATCAATCGCTCCGAAGGCCCCCTGTTCGTTGCCCTGACCTTCTCGCTGTGGGAGCAAAGGTGCCGTTTCGGTGAGTACATGTGTTGCGGCCGGCTCGTTTGCGGCCAGCTCGTTTCCGGCCGTCAGCATGGCTGCCTCAACATCTGATTTCAAGATCAGCCCGTCAGCACCTGAACCGTGGAGGCCGGCGAGCGCGATCCCGTGATCTTGCGCCATTTTCCGCACTATTGGCGAAATTACCAGGGGGTTCTGGCGTACAGGGGGCCTGCTGCGGCCTGCGCCATCCAATCCCGTGGTTCCGTAGCCGATGAGAACATTCCCCGAGCCAGCCGCTGCTGGACTTTGCTGTGCTGGCTTTTGTGGTGCTGGCTCAGTTTCAAGCGCAGAATTGCCCGGCATGGAAAAATCAGCCCCGGCAAGGATCGTGATCAGCGGTGTGCCAACCGCTACTGTATCGCCCTCGGCTCCGTGCAGCTTTGCCACAGTCCCCTCATATGGCGAGGGGACCTCCACCACAGATTTGGCGGTTTCCACCTCAACGATGGGCTGGTCAACATGGACCAGCTCACCCACGGCCACCAGCCAGGACACCAGCTCCGCTTCAACAAGCCCCTCACCCAGATCCGGCAGCAGGAACACCTGTTCAGTCATGATTGCCCCCATTGCAGCCGGTCCACGGCATCCAAGATCCTATCGACCCCCGGAAGGTAGTATTTTTCCAATTTTGGTGCCGGGTATGGCACATCGAAACCTGTTACACGCAGTACGGGCGCCGCGAGCGAATGGAAACAGCGTTCCTGAACGCGGGCGGCAATTTCAGAAGCCATCGAGGCAAAACCGGAAGCCTCTGCAATGACCACCACGCGCCCGGTGGATCTGACGGCGGCACTGATGGTTTCGTCGTCGAACGGGACAAGGGAGCGCACATCCACCACCTGCAGCGATCTGCCTTCTTCAGCCGCAGTGGCGGCGGCGGCGAGCGCCGGAGCCACGGACGGACCGTAGGCAATAAGTGTTGCATCGGTACCCTCCCGGACAATCGCCGCCTGCCCGATGCTGGACGGCACGGTACCCGCCCCTCCACGCTCTCCGGAGGAAGCATAGCGGGCGCGCAGGGCGTCCAGGTCAACCGTGGCCTTGGAAAAGTACAGCTTCTTCGGTTCCATGAACACCACGGGGTTCGGGCTGGCGATGGCATCGCTCAACAGGACGTAGGCGTCTTGCACGTTCGACGGCGTCAGCACTGTCAGCCCCGGAGTGTGAGCGTAGTAGCCTTCGGAGGAATCGCAGTGGTGCTCCACCCCGCCAATGCCACCACCGTAGGGGATACGGATGACCAACGGCAGGCGGACGTGTCCGCGCGTGCGGTTTCCCATCTTGGCGACGTGGCTGACGATTTGCTCGAACGCGGGGTAGGCGAAGGCATCGAATTGCATCTCTACAACGGGGCACATGCCGTTGATCGCCATCCCCGTGGCCATACCGACAATCCCTGATTCGGCCAATGGAGTGTCAAAGCAGCGCTCCGAACCAAATGTGGCGGTTAGCCCGTCTGTCACACGGAACACTCCGCCAAGCGTGCCCACATCTTCGCCGAAAACGACGACGGCGGGATCCGCCGCCATGGCATCGTGCAGGGCCAGGGTGAGCGCCTTGGCAAACGTGAGTTCCTGGATCCCCGTCAGTTCCAGCGGATTCAGAACTGGTGCGGCAGTCATGGCAAGTCTCCTTCTGCTGAGGTCGGAGCCACACCGGCGGCGGCCAGTTCCGTTGCGAGCATCCTGCTTTGCTCGCGAAGCTGCGGGGTCGGCTCGCTGTAGACGAAGCGGAACATGTCCTGCGGGTCCGCCTCGGTGCGTTCATTGAGTCCGTCACGGAGCGTCTTCGCGAGAGCTTCAGCGGCCGCGGCAAAATGATCCGTATCAGCCTGACTCAGCACCCCGGCGTGGACCAGGTACTTTTTCAGCCGCACCAGCGGATCCTTGGGCACCCACTGAGCCACCTCCTGGGCACTGCGGTAACGGGTGGAGTCATCGGCATTTGTGTGCGATTCCATCCGGTAGGTGTGCGCCTCCACGAGCGCCGGCCCGCCGCCATTGCGGGCCCGTTCAACGGCGCTGCCCAAGACAGCGAGCAGGGCGGGCAGATCATTGCCATCCACACGCTCCCCCGGCATGCCGTAGCCAATCGCCTTGTGGGCCAGCGAGGGCGCCACCGATTGGTGAATGAGCGGAACGGAAATGGCGTACTGGTTGTTTTGCACGAGAAACACGACGGGTATGTGGAAGACAGCCGCGAAGTTCAGGGCCTCATGAAAATCGCCCTCACTCGTGGCACCGTCTCCGCACAGGGCCAGCACCACGGTGTCCTCACCACGCAGTTTGGCCGCGTGCGCAACCCCGACGGCATGCAATAACTGCGTTGCCAGCGGGGTGGTGGGCAGTGCAGTGTTGTATTGGTGCGGGTCGAATCCGCTATGCCAGTCCCCGCGCAGCGATTCGAAGGCCTCCATGGGTTTTACGCCGCGTCCCATCACGGCCACCGTGTCCCTATACGTTGCGAACAGCCAGTCACTGCGGTGCAGTGTCATAAATGCCGCCACCTGGCACGCTTCTTGCCCGTACGACGACGGATACACTGCCATCCGCCCCTGCCGAACCAACGCGCTGGCTTGCTCATTGATCCGCCGGCCCAGCACCAATTCCCCGTACCCTTCCAGCAGGATTTCAGGAGCCGGAAATACGTAGCATTCCTTGTATTTATCAGTGGTGATTGCGGTGCCTTCAGCGGAGATGAACTGCACTGCGGTGGCGGATGGCAGCAGATATTCGCCCTGGTGTCCGGCGAGCAGTGCCGCGTTTCCCGGGTGCTCTAGAAATTCCGGATGGTTCGTCATTGAACGCCCACTTTCTTCCAAGCAATGGCGGGCGTGCCACGTTGGGCACTGCCTCACAGCCTCACAGCCTCATCCAGCGGTATGTAGCTCTAAAGATGTTCCGTTCACCTAAGTATGGATTTTTCACCGCTTTGTATCCAGGAATCGGGAAAACTCTGGAATTTTTCTCACCATCTCCATAGTCTGGAAGACACAACTAGTGGTGAAGGCGCGGCGCCCATCCAAGTTGTCTCGTCGCAGAACGTCACCAGCACCCTTGGGAGAGTCATGGCAGAGCACACCCCCGTCCCGCTGGATGAGGTGGACCGGCGGATCATGGCCGAGCTAACCCTTGATGGAAGGATGTCTGTGAGCGCAGTGGCTCAGAACGTGCACATCTCCCGCGCCCATGCCTACGCCCGAATTTCCCGACTAACTTCTACAGGGGTACTCAGAAAATTCACGGCCGTGGTGGACCCGGTGAAGGCGGGGTTGAAATCCTCTGCGTATGTAACATTGAAGGTCAGCCAGCACTCCTGGCGTGAATTGCGTGAGGAACTGCGAGCCATTCCAGAGGTGGAACACATTGCGCTGGTGGGTGGCGATTTTGACGTGATCTTGTTGGTCCGGGCCGAGGACAATCAGGGACTACGGCGGGTAATTTTTGACCGGTTGCAATCGATGGCAAGCGTGCTGGACACTCAGACCTTCCTGATTTTTGAGGACTTGGACACACGGTGAGCTAACTTTCCGCTCCGCTGGAGGGTCAGGCCTGTTGGAACCGGCGCGCCGAAGCTACGCTGATGACATGGAAACCACCGAGTTTCTCCGTCTCCGCCATGTCTCGAGCATCCTGCAATTGGCCAATGTGTGGGATGCGGTCAACGCCACGGTCATTGCCGAACTCGCCAGCACCATGGTGCTGGCAATGCCAGCCACTCGATTGCAGCAGTCTACGGTTACGAGGACGGCGAGCACATCCGCAATGCTATCTGCGTCGGGGCACCATCGGGAACCACATGCTGCCGCTAAACCAGTCGGTTGCGCGCATGAAAGCAGCGGATGACGCCGGCGACACGGAGGGCATCGACTTTGCCTTCAACGCCAGCACCGACGCTTACCTTCGCGGCGCGGACCGGGAACCGCGTGAATTGCTGGAGGCCGCCGTCGAACGTGGCCGCGCCTGGCTTGAGGTGGGGGCCAAGCGCATCTTGGTCTGGACAAAACCATGGCGAAGGCACTCGCGGCCGGGATTGGGCGGGGACTGGGTGTGGCCCGTATTTCTTGCGACCCGTGGATGCAATGGGTTGTCCTAACCGCCATGGCTGATGCCGCCACTGTACTCATGAACAGCGGCACGGTGCGCGGGCATTCCCACCCAGCCGTGGGGGTGGGTTTTCGCAGTCAAGACGCCGTCCGGACCTTCAGGACCCCCTCGGAGCACTGTCCCTATGGGGAACGTCTAAGGCACACCGGAGGTTACCAAAAGCGGATTCGTCGGCGGGCCGTCAGCGTTCGTAGACGTTGCAGCGATGCCCGAGTGTGATGACTGCGACAACGAGGAGGTTGTCGTTAACCAAGTAGACGATCCGGTAGTCCCCAATGCGAACTCCCAGACCGGGACGTCCTTGGAGGGCTTTGGCGCTTGGTGGCCGTGGATCCTCACCGAGGAGCGCGATCGCTCCGCGAATGCGGTCGCGATCCTGATGATCAATTTGCTTCAACGCGCGAACTTCGGCCGGACGCAACTCGACTTGGTAGGTCATACCCAGCCCAGATCGGCTTTCACCTGAGCCCAAGGGATATTGGGGCCTCCTCGGCCATCGCCTCGTCGAACGCGGCGATATCTTCGGCTTCTTCCAGAGCTTCAAGCATCTGCTCGTAGCGCTCAGGACTGACAACCACTGCGGCGCGGTGACCGCGACGCTCGATAAACACCGCTTCGGTCTTCGAGCGATCAATGACGTCTGAAAAGTGGTTGCGTGCGTCTGCGACGCTGACTGTGGATATAGTCAAAATGTACATCAAATGAGTTCCTTGAAAGAAAAATCACGCTGATCGGGATACCCACTGAAGGAACCCGGAGCGAGACGATATCGAGCACAGTGATGCATCTACCCATAGAGGCTCAGCCTCGGCTGCGAAGCGCAATCGAGCAGAGGAAACGCCCCGGAGTCAAAGGGAAATAAGCATCAGACCACAGACAGGTCCATCTGGCTCATTTCGCTGCACTCTTGCAGGCTCCAAACAAGGAATACTGGGGCATGGACTCAGATGTGACCGCACGTGGCTCCTAGGCGGCATTCGAACGGTTCTGAGAAGGAATGCAAATGTCAAAAGGTACCAAGAAGGCTCTAGGAATTCTCAGTGGTCTGACGCTGCTGGGCCTTAATATCGCGGTCTCGCTGTTTTTCGCTCTCTGGCAGATCGCGGATGGTGCGGCTATTAATCGGATGGAGACGACTAATGGTTTCGATCCATCCCAGATGCTTCCTAATGCGGATCTTATGTGGATGGCGTCGCATGCTTCCTTGCTCATGGTGCTGGTCGCTGATGTCTTGGCCGCAGTGTTCGTGGTCATCTTGGTGAAGTCTCGTCAGCGTTCTCGTCAGGCACTGGTTGAGCCCTTATGCGAGCCATCATTAAGGCACTGAGCTATACATACAGGGTGCAGGAATCTTGTGGAATGTGCACCGTCTGAATTCTTCGCTGGACTAGGTGCTGAGGAGAATCGATGTGGGATCCGAGCACTGTCTGGGCAGTCTGGAATAGACGATGCTCACCCGCAAGGGAACCTTGTACGGATGACAGATATCGATCTGGGTTCAAGCGCCACCGAAGCCGGCATGGCGATACTGAGACTATTCGCTTCGGCTTGCAGACCCCGTGGTGCCCCTAATCTCCGCAATCCGGAGTCGCAGAAAAGTAACGGCCAGGATCAAGACCCAGATAACAAGTACTGCGATAACGACGAGAACCAATGAGTAGAGGCCGATAAAAAGGCCGCCCATGACACCAAAACCATACATTTGAACCCCCAGCTTTCCAGTACCACCTGCTCGGTGGCGTTAATGAACGAATCGCTCTTCGAGCATATAACACCACCAGTTGAGGAATCCGGAACATGGCTTCCTTACCGTCACAACAGCTTGGGTCCCCGCAAGGACTGTCTGTCAAAGGATGTCGGCCAACCGTCCCACAAGCCGGTCGGATACCGGCCTACGGATTCAGGCGCACGCGGGAGCTGAAAAGTCCTGCCATGGCAGTTCCAGAGGGGAACCTTCTGCGGGGCAACCTCGTGGTGTTCCAGGCATCCAGCTGCTGGGTGGGTATCTCATGCCACGGGGAGCCGCTTCTATGGCGGTTTGCCAGTGGTTGCCCGGCGATACGGGCAAAGACGGAACTACCTGACATACTCTGATCATGGCCGTTTCGTTCGAATGCACGACACCATCCAGCATGCCAAAAGCGCAGCTTTTTGATTTAGCGCGCAGCATTGACGCGCATAAGGACTCGATGGCGCACTCCCGTGAAAAAGCTGTCGCTGGTGTCACCTCGGGACTCATTTCGTTTGAAGAAGAGGTGACGTGGCGTGCGTGGCATTTCGGTCTTCCGCTGCGGATGACAAGCCGGATCACACAAATGGAGGCGCCAGACTCCTTCGTTGATGAACAGGTTAAGGGCCCGTTTAAGTCGTTCCGTCATATCCATGAGTTCAGCCAGGATGCGAAGGGCACCATCATGATTGACCGCATAGAGTTCGCGGCACCCTTCGGCCCCGTCGGGCTACTCGTTGAGAAGCTGGCCCTGGCCCGCTATATGCGAAAACTGATTGAAACACGGAATCGCCACCTCACCGAGGAACTGACGCACAGATAAGTCATCCAGTAACCCAACCTTGGACGGAACACGTTGGTGGCCTGGACTGAAGGCCTGATCCAAGGGGAGCCGAACGAGGCATGTAAGTCCGAAACCGCATGCTGGCGCTAGCGCATAAATCTCTCGTCGTTGATTGTCACGACCCTATTTCCATTGCGCCCGCGGCACGTCCGTCGAGCAGATGCTGCACAGTCGCACTAGCATTCTCGGCCAATCCTGGCGCCGCCTGAGTAACGGGTTCCTCCCTAGCGGCAATGACTTGCACCTGTTCAAGCGTGTCGTTGACGATGTCTTTAGTGCCGCGCAGACCCCACGAACTGAACTCGAGGACGAGATCGTCCTTGGTGACGGTCGCGTGCAAGTACTTCTTGTTCACAGCGAGGGCCAGCTGCCCAACCAACCCTTCGCGAAGACCATGAGGTACAAAGTCATACGCTGGCGCCAATGCAATGTGCCCATCGGCATAGTGAAGAAGACCCAGGTTCTTCGCGTGCATGTCGAGGTTTGAGATGGCGACGCCGAGGGTTGTGATGACGGCAAGCTTCCGCATATCGTGTGCCTGACCGTGAGTTCTCAGTACTTCAGCGATGCGCTTCAGATTCACGATGCCGCCGTACGCCTGGTATTTCTGGTTCCTGGCGGCTCCGAGGACCTGGTTGAAGTCTTCTTGGTGAACCCTCCCGCCGGGAACTGCAAGATCACGGTCGAACCGTTGGATAACGAGCGCATCGGTTCCGCCAAAGTTTGCAAGATGCGTGTCAAAGTTGGCAATGCCAAGCGCACGGGTGAAGCGCGCTCCGTACTCTTCATCGAATATTTCCGTGGGCCGACTTGAAACTATCGGCTTCACGATGTGCGTCGACGGGAACCCGCCGAAGACTTGGTGCCACCCGCCGTTCAGGTGGGCAAGAACAATCTTCGGCTGCACGCCAGCGAGTGACGTCTTGCCCAGAACGCCGGAGTTAGCGAGCGGGTTCGCGGCGCGCTCAGTCAGCAGGACGTGCACGTCCTCCTCCGACACCGGCCGGGCTTCGGGTGTCTGTGGCTCCGTAGGATTGTCAGCGTCCCATATCTGAAGCGCGCCCGCGATGTCGCGCCCGAACCGGGCCAAGAACGCCAAAGTATCGCGCCTGCGCAGCCCGGCCATCGCCAGCATGAACTCAAGCTGATCTCCTTCCGGGAGGAGTTCCTCGAAGAAGTTCCGCCTCCGCGATGAGTGCGCCCTGTTTGGCCGCGCGACGAATGGCACAGCGACGGATAAGGCCCGGCTACCCACCCCGAAATGATCGATAGCCGTGCGTGCCGGTGTGAAGTCGAATGTGCGCTCGTCACCGCTCAGCTCCCCAATGAACTGCCCGCTCAACTCAACATGGAGTCTCATTGAGGTTCTCCACTTTCAGTACTGTCGTCCCACTCCGCGGTGACGGTCACACCGCATTCGCGAAAGAGCTTAAAAAGCCTTTCCGCGTAGAGGGTATAGGTCTCGGACTCCAGATTGCTGATAGCGCTCTGCGTGACGCCCGTCCGCGCGGAAAGCTCCCTCTGGGACATCCCTGCGGCCAGCCTCGCCTGCTGCAAAGCCATCCCTAGATCAGACGGTGAATGGATCTTCGCTATTTGTTTCGACACTTTGAGCCTTCCCCATTGACACAGACGATGCTGTGATACGAATATTCACATCATAACCAATGATATGAATATTCGCATCAATTCCGGTGTCTGGCGAATGCCGTTGACCTCAGCACCTTTGCAATTCAGGATCGCAGCTGGTCATATTGACCGTTGACTATGCAGCTGTCGCTTTCAGAAAGCGACGGCACGACTATCAGAAGTCGTTAGCTTGGTAGCTCTGAGCCCGTAGGGGAACCCGCTGCGGTCATCACGATTGATGGAATCATCCCTTGGTTGGACGATCTAACTTTCACATACTGAAAGAATTGTCTGATGGAATCCAGCCAGCAACCCACCTCGGCCGTCATGCGTGCACGCGCCGTGACTAACGAGGGAATGGGTCTGAATTGCAACGAATGACACAGAGAGGTTGGCTTGGACTTTCCTTCCTCTCCTTCCTTGCCTTCCTTGTAACGTACTTCATCGGGGCTATTGCCTCAGGTAAGGACATTGACAAGACCTGCGCGAAGGCAGGTCAGTTGCTTGACGAAGACTATCGAGCGCAGAACTAGAAAGAGCCGTCCCGATTCTTTCCTCTACATGACAAATGCAACGCTGGCTATGACATGATCCCGGTTTGGGTTAACCCCGCCCTGGTGATCTTTTTTGGTTCTCACAGGCGCATTTATCTGTGCGTTAGTCGTCTCGGAAGTTAAATATGAGAAAAGACGCCGACAAGAGCCGACAAGAAAGGCAAGCTCATGACAAGCCCTGAAATCGCACGCCGCGGTTTCCTCGGAGCTACCGTGGCTGTCTCGGGCGCGATGACGTTCCCCACGATTGCGGCTCTAGCCGTGCCGTAAGGGGTATTCCGTATAGACGCAGTCAAAGTGTCCCGCAAGCCGGTCGGCAAATGGTTCACTGAAACCAGGACAGCGACTTTGAGCGGTCCAAGTTGCTCTTGTTTCACTGGGGAACCTCCGGCGGGACTGCCTAAGACTCAAGGATCAAGAATCCAATGGACTTCTGAATACGTTCTGAACTAGACTCGAAGCATGAACACACGCACCCGTTCCCGAACCACGTTTCAGTCTTCTGAATTGAGCCGCTCTTCCGCTGAGGTCTTCGCGGCTGCGGCAGATCATCCTGTTGAGGTCACTCGTCGTGACGGTGAATCTCTGGTGCTCATGTCCGGCAGTGCAGATCGAGCACGCACTAATCTGCTGGAGCTGGCAGCCCAGCTTGTTGCGGTTTCAACGAGCACGGATGGAACTCTAGTAACTCGCATGATCGACAGGTTCCCTTGGATGCTGGCGCTGAGCCCGGCCGATCAGCAGGCCTGTGCCAATGATATTTTGTCCGCCGCACGCGCTTCGTTCGCCACCAACCAGCCGCACCTGGCCATTGCTGAACTCACAGCTTGGCGCGAAACGGCGACGGCTATCGCCGCTGGCCTCGGCCAGGAGCCCGTGGAGTGGCTCGATGATTCCGTAGTGGTTGAGCGCCCCTAAGGGATGGCCAAGAACCTGAAAGTCGAGCGGCCAACAAAGAAGTCTGAATACGAGATTCGCTTCGCCTCTACCCAAGCCCAGCGTGGCTGGATGAATCTAAAGGCCACGATCAGGGGCCCCTTGGCCGATGCTTGGGGTTTTCTGACGAGGACACCTCTGGCTGTTACACCGACCAATTATCACTTACGTGGTGAACACGGCGCCGTCACCCGTAATGGCTCCACCCATGAGCGATGGCAGCACAAGCCAACGCTCAAGGGCGATGCTCGTATATGGTTCTACGTCGAGGGCCCGGTCGTCTATCTGGAGCAGGTCCATACCAAGCATCCCAACGAGACCAAGTAGGGATCTTGGGAAAAGAAAACTTCCAACGGTAGCGCCTCTCTCAGATGCCTAACCACTGGACCACAGCCTGGCTGGAGCAAGCCTCCAAGAGTCCACCCGCAGGGGAACGTCCTGCGGGACACCGGGGTGACCAAAGCTGATTCGTCGGCGGGCAGTCAGCGTTCGTAGACGTTGCTGCGATGACCAAGCGTGATCACTGCTACAACGAGGATGTTGTCGTCAACCGTGTAGACGATGCGGTAGTCCCCTATGCGAACTCTGAGGCCGGGACGCCCCTGGAGGGCCTTGGCACCTGGCGGCCTTGGATCCTCACCGAGGAGCGCGATCGCTCCACGAATGCGGTCGCGATCCTGATGGTCAATGCGTTTCAACGCGCGAACTGCGGCAGGACGCAACTCGACTTGGTAGATCATACCCAGCCCAGATCGGCTTTCACTTGAGCCCAAGGGATGTTGGGGCCCTCCTCTGCCATCGCCCCATCGAATGCGGCGACATCTTCGGCTTCTTCCAGAGCTTCAAGCATCTGCTCGTAGCGCTCAGGGCTGACAACCACGGCAGCGCGATGACCGCGGCGCTCGATGAACACCGCTTCGGTCTTCGAGCGATCGATGACGTCTGAAAAGTGGTTGCGTGCGTCTGCGACGCTGACAATAGCCATAGTCAAATTGTACATCCAGCATTTTGAAATGTACATGAAATAAGTTCTTTGAAAGGAAAGTCACGCTGATCGCGATACCCCCTGAAGGAACGGCCTACGGGACGCCAGTAACAGTACCCGGCCGACGGGTGGCGCCGTTTGGAGAGAACAGAACAGCAAGATCACATACCAATGGTTAATTAATTAAGCATTGGTATGCTGAAGTCATGTCAATGTTTGAGCAGAACGTGGCCTGGCCATCACTCGGCTATGAAGAGCGGCCGTGGCACAACGTTCAAGACGAGTATGGCTCACGTACGCAAAGACGCCGGGCTACCGGGCCTTATCTGGCCGCGGTGCCCCCATTCATTTCCGTTCTGGAAATCCATATCGATGGCGAACTGCAAGCACTAACTGAAGAAGCAGCCAGTGAACTCGCCCGCTTCGACGCCGAAGTGGGGCACATTGCAGCACCATTCGCAGCCATTCTCTTGCGCACGGAAAGTGCCTCCAGCTCAGAGATTGAGAACCTAACCAGCGGCGCGCGACAGATCGCCTTGGCGGAACTCGGTGAGCACGCCTCGAAGAACGCGCAACTGATCGTGGGCAACGTCAGAGCCATGCAAGCAGCGCTCACACTATCCGAATCCATTGATGGCCACGCCATCCTGGAAATGCACAGGGCGCTACTGGAGCAAAGCAACCCCGACATCGTCGGCCATTGGCGCGATCAGCAGGTGTGGATCGGAGGAGGGAGCCTCGGGCCCCACACCGCACAGTTCGTCCCGCCCCATCACGAGCGAGTCACCGCACTCATGGACGATCTTGTCGCCTTCGCCAATCGCGACGATCTTCCTGTTCTTGTTCAGACCGCGATTGCCCATGCCCAATTCGAAACGATCCATCCATTCCCCGATGGCAATGGCAGAGTCGGCCGGGCACTTATCCAGGCGATGCTGCGTGGAGGGCAGCTAACGCGCAATGTCGCCGTTCCGGTCTCCGCAGGTTTGCTCCACAACACGGATAGTTATTTCGATGCCCTCGGTGCCTACCGGACAGGGGACATCGCATCGATAGTTCGCTCTATAGCTGAGGCATCGTTCGCGGCAGTTCACAATGGTCGCATCCTCGTCGACGACTTAGAAACTGTCCAGCTTGAGTGGCGCGACCGTGTTAAGGCTAGGCGCGACTCCGCGGCCCACCGGCTCGTGAGTGTCCTCCTTCGCCAGCCAGTTATTGACGCCGCCACCGCTGCAAATCAACTTGGTATTTCAGCCGTCAATGCCCAGGTCGCTATCAACCGCCTTGTCGATGCCGGCGTCTTGATCCAAATCTCGAGCGGACGACGCAACCGCATTTGGTTGGCGAAGGATGTTGTGCGGGTTCTTGACGAGTTCGGTGCTCGGGCCAAGAGACGCCGATAGGGGAAGGCTAGGTGGGCAGTTTTTTGCTGACCGGTGCTGATTCTTGCCGTGTTGCAGGAGTAGTCGGGACGGGCCCTCGGCTAGCGGCGAGTGAATCCCTCGTCGTGCCAGTAGGCGGCCTGTGCCGCCGTGCGCCGCAGAATCGCGTCGGCGGAGTGCGGCGCAGGCCACAGCATCAGCTCGTAGGAGTCGGGCGCGGGATGCTCGACATCGGCATTGGAATGCGCATGGCCGGCGTCCATGCCCCGTGCGTTCCACCGAACACGATAGCTGGGGGCGGGAAGATCGAAGCGCACAACCGGGTCTTCCGCCCAGCCGGCGAACGCGGCCTCGCCCGAAGGGACAAGGCTCGCCTCGACCACTTCCTCCCACTCGCCGAGGTCGGGCGCGTCGTCCCACAGACTCACTCGCACCGGAACCCAGCCGGTGTGCGTCCCCGTGATGAGGAACAGCGCGCCGGCGACAGTCGCCCCGCACAGCCCGTTCACCTGACCGACAAACGCTCCATCGGGGATCGGCGGCTCGACTATCCCTGTCGTCAGCGTCATCTGCGCATACGACGTGAACACTAGGCCGTCAAAGAGCACGCGCATGGTCTCGTCCTTCCTCGGCGCCCTGAGTGACCGGTCACAAGCCGAACGTCTATCGTACTTAGGCGGAACAGATATGGATCATTTGGTCGCTATGAGTTCGACTTCGAAGCCGTCGGAATTCACTAGGTAGGCAGCGTAGTTTTCAGGGCCGCCAGCGTGGGGGTACTTCTCTGCAAATAGCGGTCGCCAACCGTGGAGCTGACTGTCCGCCATTAGGGCATCGACCTTTTCTTCGCTTCCAGCATGAAATGCCAAGTGATTCAATCCCGGCGCTGTTCGTTGATGCTCTCTGCTGGTCAGCGCTGGGGATTCCTCGGCGACTATATAGGTGCTGCCTCGCCGCCAACTAATTCCTTGATCCCAATTCTGATCCGGCGTATACCCCAAACGAGTCAGCATCCAACCCCATTCAACCTTCGCGCGTTTAAGGCTTGGCACCCACAGCTCGACATGGTGCAGGGAACCCTCTAGATCTTCGTCCAACTCCCAAGTCTCACACAGCCGTCCGCTAGCGGAACCTCCTGCGGGACGGTCTAGGCTTCGCTTTTCATCGCTGGTTATATACCAACAGGGTTTCTAGCCGGGTGTTTTGTTTCCGGGCTCAGGATTGCTCATTCCGGGAGGGTATCGAGGGCTGCGGTGAGCTGTTCCTCTGGTGGGAGTATCGCACGATCCTCGGTGGTGAGCTGATCATAGGTGTAGGCGGCCACAGCCATGGGCGAGGTGGAACGTCCAAGGGCGTATCGAACGGTGTGATCGTTCTTGCTGCCGCAGATGAGAATTCCGACTGTCGGCGCGTGAGCTTGGCGTCGTAGTTTGTCATCGACCAACGCGACATAAAAATTCAGCTTCCCAGCGAATTCGGGTTGGAACTTCCCCGTTTTTAGTTCGATGACGAAGTAGCGCAGCTGCTCGACATGGAAGAACAAGAGATCAATGTAAAAGTCGTCTCCGTCTACTTCCATATGAACTTGGCGGCCAACAAAGGCGAAGCCTGGGCCCAATTCCCGCAGTGTCTCCACGATACGGTCCATGAGCGCCTGTTCCAGGTCTCTTTCTGCCACCTCGCCCGAGAGCCCCAGAAACTCAAAGGCATAAGGGTCCTTGGCCACTTGTTGTGCCAGTTCCGAGTCCATGGCAGCCAAATGCTGCGTGAAGTTAGACGGCGCGGTCCCCGTGCGTTCCATGGAACGATTCATCATCATGTTCAGCAGGACATTGCGGGACCATCCGAATTCCACGGCGGCGGCGGCATACCAATCACGTGCTTGAGGGGTTTCTGCCTTGTCAAGAATGGTGCGGATGTGTCCCCACGGCAATTGCGCCACAAGCTGTGGCACATTTGACTCAGGTCCCCAAGCGCTGGTCATGGTCCGCATGTACTGCAGGTTGCGTTGGGAAAAACCCTTCATCAGCGGAAACTCGGTGCGTAGGTCTTCAGCCAAACGGCGGATGACGCCGGCACCCCATCCTTGGTTGTCTTGATGCGCAAGTATTTGCTGCCCAATGCCCCAGTACAGGCTAATGAGTTCCGTATTGACTCTGCGCTGGGCAGTAATCCTTGCTTCACGGACCCGATCCTTCAACGAAGCCAGCACCTGGGCATAGTCGTCGGGAAGAGGGGAAAGGTCGCCGGATGTCATCAATCAAGACTACCCAACGCCTCTTGACCAAACATTCACTTATTCCCAACCCACCTCCAGTATGTTCTGGCAGTCAAACTTCTAGGCGTGGAGGCCAGCCGCGTCATGCCCACTGGGGAACCCTTACCGGACATTTCTGCAATCCTTGGTCTTGGATCATGTCGGGCTGTAGAGCGAATCTGAAGGGGACCGCACCCGGTCTATCCGAAGATATGGCCCCGAAAGCCAACACTGCGAGCTCGGATTTCGAGTGGTACGTAGATCGGACTGTCCCACAGGAGTCTTGGTCCGCGAGCCAATCCGCCTCGGCATCAGTGGCAGTTGACCGGTTTCCGATCAAATGGTTCCGGATCGTACAAATTGTCAATGCTGAGTTCTCCACTATCGATGAGCGGCTGCAACGCCTTGTGCCTTGCGATGCTTTGCGTGCGTGTCCTGAAAACATAAGCGTCGGCGATGGTAAGTTCCCCGCCGGATGCAGTCCACACCAGTGTGTAGTCGCCTGAATTGATTGGCCGGTATACATCATTGGTATGCCATTTTCCTGCCGACCTGCCGACTCCTATGATGCCGACGGCGTAGGCCTCCCCTTGACTACCACCAAACATTGCGGTCTCCCGTACGACCGCTCGACAGCCATCCGGTCCATGAGGATCCAGGATGTAGTTACTCGTACCCAAATCGAAAAACGCCACCATCGCGCTGCCCGCCCCAACCACGCTAACCAGCATAAAGAAGACAACGGAACGCATCAGTCCCCAGCGCCCATCATCCGTTCTCAGGCCCGGCCTCCTGCTGCCACGGACGATCCAAAGGACCCAGATCACCAGCGAAGCCAGCAAAAGGCCACTGCTTAGTATCCAGGCGCGGATGACATGCGAGCCAACTACCAGGATCCACCCGTTGAAGAACCCAATGACCACTCCGAAGCCGAGCAACAGAGAAGCGATGCTGGCCAAATACACTCGTGACCTGACTGGCAGGTAGTACTTCTTGTCTGTCCCCATCGAAGGATTCTATCTGGAGTGGAAACTGACGATGCTTGGAATGGTTGTGGACGGCCAGAATCAAAAAGAGAAAACATGCACGCCGTTTGCAAAGTGAGACTACATCGGACTGTCACAAATGGAACCCTGAAGGGGCATCAAGTCTGAAGAATCCTTCCTAGGTATGATGCTTCGTTTTGGACCAACTGAAACACTGGAGGAATGACCTCTCGCCTGACACTCGGCCTTTCCGAAGAGCATTTACTCGCCCTCGTAGCGGCGCCAGCCTCGATCGGATCGCCATGCGAATCAGGCGTTTCTACGCGCTCGGGTCATCACGCCCGAATCTATGGCACTCAATGAGAGCCGTTGAAGAGGGGCCTTCGTGGTATCTGAAATAACTGTCATCCCCGATTCCTCGAGGGTTGCTTTGAGCCGCAGGCGCATCCTTTGGGGTAGCACCTTTCTGCTCATTGCCGCTATTGCTGGTTCGGCTGTGGGCGTTCTATGGTCTTGGGCTTCGCCGCACAGACTAAGCCAAATTTTGTATTACGTGATGCCCGATGTGCAGCTGATTTTTTGCGCGTTTATCGTCAGTGGCCTCACTGCCGCCGCGGGCATAGTTATTATGGTGCCTCCGTTGATCCGATGTATCTCTCGTCTTTGGGTTAGACGGCTTAGCGGAATCGCTGTATCTTTGACTATTTTCGCCTTGGCGGCCTTGTGGCTGCTGTTCCTGCCGTTCTTCTTTGTCAACGCCTTTGGTCACAGCTATACCAAAGTTTCGGCTGAAGACGGTCAAAGTGTGGTGGTCAAGCGGAATGGCTTCAAACCGAAGAGTTACGAAGTGTATACCCGGCGATCCTCCTATATCTACGAATATTACGATGGCTTTGTGTCTGCCTCGCGGCACATGACAGGGTCCAGCGGAACTTTTGATCCCGATGCTTGCGTTCTAGATTCCAACGATGCAGGGCTTTTGCTGACTTGCGGTGACGAGGTCGTTAGGATTCCCAACTCATCGAGGTGAAGCAGCTGGGTTGCTGTTCTCGCCGAACTACATTTGATACGTTTCCTCACACGATTTGTGACCAAACTGCGCGGCTAGCCCTGAGTTCGCCTACCGAGTCATTGACACCAGCATCCTTCTAAGACATCGATTGCATCAGTCTCCGATGGATTCCCGGGGCAAGCTCCAAAGCTACTGACCAAAATCCTAGTTGTCAGCTTTGGCCCATATTCGTACATCAAAGAGATTCGGCTATCTAACCTGTCAAAACCAGGACGCTGTCCCACAAGACGGTCCTCTAGAGGACCGCCCGGAAGCGGAACCCTCTGCGGGATGGT
>NZ_JAUCEK010000008.1:0-244632 GCF_032458965.1 Arthrobacter sp. lap29 | reverse complement strand
ACTATTGACAATGGGCGGGCCGCTACTATGCTGGGAAAAGTTGGGGCGCCAATGGCCCCAGAATCGAAGGGAGGTGCCTTTTGTCAATTTTTGACGATGTAAAGGGCAAGGCCGCGGGACTGATCAACGGTCACGAGGAAGCAATCAAGGGCGGCATCGAGAAGGCTGGCGACTTCGTCGACAGCAAGACCGGTGACAAGTTCAAGGACCACGTTGATTCGGTCCAGAAGTCTGCCGGCGATTTCGTTGACGGCGCCGCTCAGTAACCAGCCCTTCGCCCTTTAATTTCGCGTCAAGGAAGGCGTCGGTCCCGTCGAGAGACGGCACCGACGCCTTTTCGCGTTTAAGCGACAGGTTTATACGGCAGGGGTTCTAACGCTGGCTTCTTGAGCCTCGCGGGCCAGCGCAGTCAAACGTGACACGGCGCGGAAATACTTCTTTTGGTAGCCGCCGGTCATCATTTCAGGGGTGAACAGCTGGTCAAGGGGTGCCCCACTGGCCAAGATGGGCACGTCCTTGTCATAGAGCCTGTCAGCAAGAACCACAAAGCGCAGCGCCACGGACTGTTCGGTGATGGTGTGGACATTGCGCCAGACCACGGCGTCCACCCCGTTCAGTAGCTGCCGGTAGCGGGACGGGTGAACCCCGGCAAGGTGGTCCACCAAGACACTGAAATCATCCACCGCAACCGTGCGCCCGGCGAAGTCCTGGCGCATGCGCGCATCCAGGTCACTGTTGGCAATGGGTTCCGGCGGCGTGGGCAGACCGCGGTGCCGGAAATCCTCGCCATCAATATGTAGGATCTCAAACTGGTCCGCCAGTACCTGGATCTCGCGCTGGAAGTCCACAGCAGCGAAACGTCCATCTCCCAAGGAACCCGGCAGGGTGTTGCTGGTGGCCGCCAACTTCACTCCGGCGTCGGCCAATTCCCGCATGAGCCGGGACATCAGCACCGTGTCACCGGGATCATCGAGTTCAAACTCGTCAATGCACACCAACTTGTAGGCACTGAGCGCCTCCACCGTTTTGCGGAAGGACAGGGCCCCCACCAGGTTGGTGTACTCAACAAAGGTACCGATCGCCTTGGGCCCCTCAACCTCGTGCCATAGCGAGGAGAGCAGGTGAGTCTTACCCACACCAAACCCCCCGTCGAGGTAGATCCCGGCACGCCCGCCGCCCCCAGCATTTTTGGCCTTGCCGCCAAAGAACTTACGCAGCCCACCGGCCGGCTTCTTGGCAGCACCCTGAGCGAATTCACGCAACATGGTCACGGCCTGAGACTGGGACGGCTGCGCAGGGTCCGGGCGGTAGCTGTCGAAGGAAACTTCACCAAAACGCGGCGAGGGGACAAAACCCGCCAGCAGTTCATCCACTGAAACTGCCGGGCGGCGCGAGGAAAGTTGTTCAACCTGTACCAAGAAAGATTTCCGATCATCAAGAATTTTTTGCGCAGACTCATGCTCAAGCCCGCAACTCACGGTGATAAGAATACCCGTGCCATATTGCGTTGCGTTAACGCCGGGAAGTAATCGGGGCCTTGAATCGTTAAGCTGATAGAACAGGAAACGCTGCTGTCCCCATGTGCGGCGGCCAGCCAATCTTCTCCCATGGCCGCAGAAGCGTCCCGGAATTTCCCGGGCGGCACCGGCCAGGACGGTTAAATTCAGAAGGGGCATCATGCCAGTTGCAGTAGAAACAAACGAGAAGTTCGCCTCCTACGCCCACCCTGAGCGCCTGGTTTCCACGCAGTGGCTGGCCGAGGCTCTCGCCGATGGCGCCGCAACGGACGGGCGCATTGTTCTTGTCGAGTCCGACGAAGACGTGCTCTTGTACGAAACCGGCCACATCCCCGGCGCCGTCAAAATCGACTGGCACACTGACCTGAACGACGACGTCACTCGCGACTACATTGACGGCGCGGCTTTTGCGCTGCTCGCCCAAGCCAAGGGCATCTCGCGAGACAGCACTGTCATTGTCTACGGTGACAAGTCCAACTGGTGGGCCGCGTACGCTCTGTGGGTCTTCACCCTGTTCGGTCACGAAGACGTCCGCCTGCTCGACGGCGGCCGAGACAAGTGGATCGCCGAGGGCCGCGAACTGACCACCGAGCGCACTGTTGTTACACCGTCGGCCGGTTACCCGGTGGTGGAGCGCAACGACGCTCCCATCCGTGCCTACAAGGAAGACGTGCTAGCGCACCTGGGCAAGCCGCTCATCGATGTCCGTTCCACTGAGGAATACACGGGCGAGCGCACCCACATGCCCGCCTACCCTCAGGAAGGAACACTGCGGGGTGGCCATATCCCCACTGCAGCGTCCATCCCGTGGGCGCGCGCCGCTGCCGAGGACGGCAGCTACCGCACCCGCGAGGAACTTGAGGCTCTTTATCTCGGGGAAGCTGGCCTTGTTCCCGGAGATGACGTGGTGGCGTACTGCCGCATTGGTGAACGCTCCAGCCACACCTGGTTTGCCCTGAAGTACCTACTGGGCTTTGACACTGTGCGTAACTATGACGGTTCCTGGACCGAGTGGGGCAACGCCGTGCGCGTGCCCATCGCTGTTGGCCCTGAGCGCGGGGAACTGCCCGCCTCAAACTAGTCCCCAGCATCTCCCTGTGGTTGGGTCGCTGGCGACCCAACCACAGGGCCCTCGAAGCCGTGGGCCCACCATTTATGTTTCACACACTTTGGATAAGACCGGAAAAGAATCGTACGCTTTAGTTGATGACTACTTCACAAGCACTCCCCCCAGCACTGGCCGAAATCGTCAATGACTTCCAGGAATTGGAAGAACGCGACCGCTTGACGCTGTTGCTGGAATTCTCCCGCTCGCTTCCTGCCCTGCCGGAACGGCTGCTCAAGCATCCTGAACTTCTGGAACAAGTTATGGAATGCCAGTCACCCCTGTTCTTGACGGTGGAATCCGAAGCGACTGACAACGGCGATGTGATTCGCCTATTTTTCCAGGCCCCGCCTGAGGCACCCACCACCCGCGGCTTCGCCTCGGTTCTCTTCGAAGGACTGGATGGGTTGACTGCTGAGCAGATTCTGGCCGTCCCGGATGACATGCCGGAACAGTTGGGCTTGACACGCGCCATCTCGCCCCTGCGTATGCGTGGCATGTCCGCCATGCTGGGCCGCGTCAAGCGCAAGCTTGCCAATGGCGTCCGTCCGGCTGCATAGGCTGAACGGCGGAACCAGAGAATCATGGCCAAGAAATCAGCGGGTGCAGGTCCTGGCACCCCTGCAACTATTGCCTTGACCAAGGCTGGGATTGCGTTCACCGCCCACGCGTACGCGCACGATCCCGCCGCTACGAGTTACGGCATGGAGGCGGCGGATGTTCTGGGCATCGCGCCGGAACGGGTGTTCAAAACGCTCATGACAGATGTTGCTGGCACGCTCACGGTCGCCATTGTTCCGGTCAAAGGGACTCTAGATTTGAAGGCGCTGGCCCAGGCCATGGGCCACAAGAAGGCCGCAATGGCTGATCCGGCCGTAGCCCAGCGGCGCACAGGCTACGTCCTGGGTGGCCTCTCCCCCATCGGTCAGCGCCAGCCCTCCCCCACTGTTCTTGATAGCTCATCCCTGGAGTACAGCAGCATATTTGTCTCTGGCGGCCAGCGCGGCTTCGATATTGAACTGGCACCGGCAGATCTGATTCTCATCACGAAAGCACTGACGGCGAGGATCGGTCACTCGTAGCGCCCGGAGCTCTTTTGGTAGCTGGCATATTTGCAGAATTTGAACCTGAGATTCTCTTGGCCGCCGGTTCGAGTCCGGCCCGGGGCACCAAAAAGTGCCTCTGACCTGCGGTTTTACAGTTTCGGAGGGGTGCGCTGAGAGGCCAAATCACGTTTTACTCACGCTTTTGAACGAAAAGTTGGTCACGTTTTTGGCACTTTTTGGCAGAATCAGGTTCGATTTACGCTCGTCTTTTTCGCCTGGCTGGCGCGAAAACCCTTAGATTCAGCGGTTTTTCTCGGCCCGGATGCCGTTGAGCCATGACGGCCGAAAATTGGCCCTCCGATCGTCCTACACACGGACTTGAAAACTAGCCCTAACTGGAACACGCCTTTAGTGACTTAGGCCCGCAAGCGTTCGTCCCAGCCAGGGCGATGGCGGCTGCCCGGCGCTCAACGGTTCGCGAAGTGGACAATTCTGAGAAATTGCCGATACCAAGTGCCACACGGGCCTTCCCCTCGGACGCAGGCCAGGCGATGTTTACGTTCTTGGTGAGCACAGTCGGACACTGCCATACCGAGCTGACGGCCAAAACGCCGGTGAATTTCCGGACACATGGATCGACTTTGATTGTCAGAAATTGCTCGGCGGTATCAAGCCCAACACCTTCCTTTGGGCATGCCCCCGCCCCGGTGACCATGCGATTTCGGCCCGGAACGCGTCCAGAATCGCCTTGCCTCAAGCACGCCCTCCTCGTAGCGTGGTAGTGTCTTCGCCCTTGGAACTTAGTGTCTACCCCAACGATGCTTGCAACCCAGTCTGGGTGCTAACCCAACACCACCGACAACAGTCGCGGGAGCATTGCCCAATGCCGACGTGAATCGCTACGCATCAAATCTGGTCCGAATCAAAGTCGCCCACATTCTGACGACTTCAGCATCGTCGGATTTAAGCATCCTTACGTGGGCTAGTCTATTCCGAATGGGAACCAGCTGTTCCTGCAACTTCCGCCAAATAGCCGGCTCTACACCAAGATTGTCGAATTTACTCGATCTCACTATCTCCATCAGCTCGCTCAACGTCAGCCACTCCAGCGGGTCTCTCAGGTCAGCAATTGACTTGGCTGCCACGCTGGTATCCAGTTGGGCCCGCCTGAGGACTTCTTGAGTCAGCCCTCCTAAAGTGGATGCGTACCATTTCGAGCCGTATTTATCTATAGCAGCTTTCCTTAGTGCACTTCGGATCTTCCGTTCGGTGTACCACAGGCCAAGTGTTACTTCGGGGAGGATGCTGGCAGGCGTTACCGTTTCGCTAATGTGGGTAGCAAGTGCCTCCCGCAACAGATTGGTGGAACGTGAGAGGACCAGTTGAGGCTTGCCGTTATCGTCGAATTTTACGAGACCAGCCCCGCGCAAGCCCTCGATTTCTCTGGCAGCCAAGTATTCAAGGCCATCGGTACCCTTTGGATTGACCTCGAAGAGTGCATGATCAAGCGCGGCCACCAGCCCCTGACCGATGTCTTCAAGCGCTGATTTAAAGGTGCTCGTGTCCAATGGTGCCCCAAAGGTCACCGAAGGCCAGGACCATCCCGGTTCCGGACGCACGCCAGGCTCGAGATCGAATTCTGATTCAGCTAGCAGTGGTAGCGTCACCAAAGCCGCATCCTCGAGGATGGAGCTGCCAGGTACCGCCCTAAATGATATTCGTGGGGCACGAGAAAACAAACAAACCATTTTTCCTGCGTCCAGGAGTGAAAAAACTTTTGCTCTGACGTCTCCCAGCACATCTGCAGCCGTTTCAATGCAGCGCTCCAGATCAGTAATGAGAATTATTTGACTCGACTCTGCGAGCTTCATCCAGTGGTGGCGCTCTTCCAGTGTCGAGCGTACCGCTTGAGTTTCGGTAGTAACACCAATGCGAATTGGTTCAAAGACTGCACCCATCTGGACGAAGACGAGTCTATGTCGAGTTAGACTTTTTAAGATGAGTGCTGCACGTTCTGTGCAAACGGAAGAATTCGGGCTTCTCATAAAAGACTCAAGATCGTTGCGGCTTGATATCCGTATCCGTCTTTTTCGACAAGCCCAAGACTAAGCAGGTGTTGCAATTCCAGCGGATTCTCGCTAGCGATCGATCCAAAGTCTTCGGGTGATTCAATCAACAGCTCAAGCATTAATGCTTCGATAGGATAATAGCGACGAACATGGTTCACCATCTCGTTTATGTTTCCTGCAACAGTTCTTTTCCAATCTTCAATCGTCCGAAGGACATCAGGACGCGAAATACGCCGCTGAAAAACATCCACGGGGAGCTGCTGTACGACAGCCGATGCGAGACTGCGATAAAGAAACGCATGTCCTCCAGTGGCCTCAAAGAAACTCTGGAGTGCAGCGGGCTCGATTTGAATTCCCATTCGACTTCCTACTGAAGTTGCCAACTCATCAGCCTCGTCACGATCAAACGGAGCGAGGAAGTGAGTTTTTGCCCACGAAAACAGCGGATTTGGGCGCCCGAACAATCGGCCATTCTCTACGATGGCGCTGGTGAGCCCCGACAAAACAAATGTAAAGTTCTGATTTTCTTGGACAAGACTGCGAAGGGCGCCTAGGAATTGAGATACGGACGTCATATCGCCTTCACTGATGTCTATTCGATCCGACGGTGTGAGGTACTCGATCTCGTCTAACAACAGGACTATGTTAATGTTTCGTTTGCGAAGATCACGAAGTACGCTCTGCATGGCCCTTCGGAAATCCGAAATGTCAGCCAAATCCCCCAGCTGACTCAGTGCTCGGTGATTCAACTGTCGGTTCTGCAAGACTTCGACGAAATCGGCCCGGAGGTCCTTAATCAAGCTCGGAATGGGATCCACTGGAGGCGAAGGAAGGCTTTCCAGATCCCGAAGGATGACGACCCGGTTTTCAGCTGAAACGTCGTCGGCTAGCTGACTCAAGACGCTCGTTTTCCCTGCTTTTCTGAGCCCGAATAGACCGGCGACTCGTTGATTCTGTACGTCGTCTCGCATGGCTTGCAACAACTGTCGGCGTCCGAAGAACCGATCACCGCGCACCGGTGTAGATTCGTAAAAGAGGTCTCTTGCATAGATGTAGTCGCGCAGCAGCGCAACTAGCGAAACCGGATCGGTCTCATCAATACTGGCGAGAGGGATGGCCAGAAAGCCTCCTTGGGACCAATCATCCAATTTTTGGCGCGCCCTAGGATCGGGGGACCACAAGAAGATAACGTCAGGAGTGACATCTCTCCTAAGCCTTGTTATCGCTCTTTTTGCCGCCTCAAGCTCGCGAATTTGCAGGTCAGGGTATGGACTGTAAAAGAACATTACCTCTCGAGTAAGCCCAAAAGCAGATTCGACTGCACCAGAAAAACGAACCAATGACAACCTGCATCGTTGTAGACCGTTGACTGTACATTTTTCGGCGTGAACCACCTGAGAACCCAGCTCGACCAACGCCCTCCGATGCTCCCGGGCCACGGGAAACTTTTCCTCCAGCTCTGCTATGTGAAGACGGAGATTGTCATTAGACGGTGGCATGATGGCCCCTGCTCGCCATCCACTCGACATCGGCATACTAGACATCCATCCCCTTTTCATAAACTCAGGCCCTGCTTCGGATTACCCTACAGCTAGGTTGACGATCTTGTTTCCAACTCCATCTAACATCGACGCCCAATGTTCATAGCCAAAGCCCTTCCGTCCCAGGAAGGCAGCAAAGCCGTTTAGATGCTCTCAAGTTCATAAGAGCATTCTCTGCAAAGGACGTAGCCTCGGTGTCAGATATTCGGATGCTGGGAAAGAATCCAGGATACTGTGCCCGATTCGGTGACTCCCTCGAAGTCCTCACCGCGTCGATCAATCCCTGCTGCCTTCCCTGAAGTAACGTAGTTCACAATGCGTGGCGGAAATGCTGCCGTGCGTGGTTCCTCGGAAGATGAGACCTTGCTGATCACCATCACTCTAGAGCCGGGGGCTGATTCCCCACTCGACGCCACTGCGTTGTCCCATCTGCTGCGCAAGCACCCAGGGCGACTGCAAACGTTTGAGCTGCCGGTTGGCAATGCTCACGTGTTCTATCCGGAGTACTCACCCGAACGGACCACCGCGGCACTGCTTTTGGAAGTTGATGCCATTGGATTGGTCCGCAATAAGCGCTTCCGCGGCGACAACGGCGTGCTCGACTACTACATCAATGACAAGCCGTACACAGCGTCCAGCTTGTTGGCCGTGGCGCTCGGCAAGGTGCTGCGAAACGCCATGACTCCCACCAGTGAGACTTATCCGGAGCTGGCCGATACCCCGCTACCGTTGCGTCTTGAAGTGCCGGTGATCTCCACCCGCGGACGTGATGGGCACGATCTGGCCCACCGGTTGTTCGCCCCTTTGGGCTGGACCATCGAACAGCGGCCCATCGCGCTGGACGAGATCCATCCCCTATGGGAGGACTCCCGTTACAGCAGTCTGGTGCTCACCGGGTTGGTGCCATTGCACGCAGCCCTGCGCCAGCTTTATGTCCTGCTTCCGGTATTGGATGATAGTAAGCATTATTGGGTTACCGATGACGAGGCCGAGAAATTAGTGCGCCAAGGCGAGGACTGGCTACCCGGGCATCCCGAACGCACCTTGATCTCCCACCGGTATCTGGCCCACCAAAAAGACTTGGTAGCCGCGGCCGATGCGCGTTTCGCACAGGAAACAACTGCTGCCGCCGAAAGCACCGTGGCGCAGGTTGCTGCCCGGGGCACTTCGCCGCAACCATTGCGCGTGCAGCGTGCAGAGGTGGTCATGACGGCGCTCAAGGATTGCGGTGCCCATCAGGTGGTGGATGTTGGTTCGGGGTCAGGGGCGTTGTTACGCCGGATGCAGAAGGATAGGTTCTTCACACGAATCCTTGGCACAGATGTATCGGCTCGTGCGCTAGAACAAGCAGCCCGCGCCATGAACCTGGATGAGCTCGCTGACAGCGACAAGGCCCGAATCACGTTGCTGCACAGCTCCGTGCTGTACCGGGATGAACGGTTTGCGGGTTTTGATGCGGTGGTTTTGATGGAGGTCATTGAACATATTGAACCAAGCAGGCTTTCCGCGCTTGAGGATTCAATATTCGCTTGGGCAGCCCCACCCACCGTCATCATGACTACTCCTAACGCTGAGTACAACCACTTGTATCAGTCATTGGCCGAAGGACGTCTGCGGCATGGTGACCACCGATTCGAATGGACACGGGCCGAGTTCGCCCAATGGGCGGAAGCGGTCGCGGAACGCCATGGCTATGGTGTCGAGTACCGCCCCGTGGGTGAGACCTCGGTGAGCGCCGGAGCGTCCACCCAAATGGCTATTTTCCGAAAGGCAGGAGCATGAGCGAGATTCAGATCCCGCAGGTTGGGCTGGTACTGCTGGTCGGCGTTTCAGGTTCGGGCAAGTCCAGATTCGCGGCAAAGCACTTTGGTGACTTTGAGGTGCTCTCCAGCGATTACTTCCGGGGTTTGGTCGGCAACGACATGACTGACCAGTCCGTGACACCGGCAGCATTTGAAGCCTTGAACTTTGTGGCCACCAAGCGTTTGGAAGCCGGGCTGCTGACAGTTGTGGATGCCACCAATGTCCAACCCTCCGCCCGGCAGAGTTTAGTGGACGTGGCGAGGTCGCAGGACGTTTTGGTTTCTGCGATCGTGCTGGATGTACCGTTGAAGCTGTGCCTGGAACGCAATGAGGGGCGTGGGGCGCGGGAGGTCGCACCGACGGTGATTGACCGCCAGCACCGGCAGCTGAGCAAGTCCCTGCGGGGAATGCGGCGGGAAGGTTTCCTCCGTGTGCATGTGCTGTCCTCGCAGGAGGAAGTCGACAGTGCAGTAATCCGCCGTCACAAGCTACTCAATGATTTCCGCGATGAGCATGGACCGTTCGATGTGATCGGGGATGTCCACGGTTGTCTTGATGAGCTGATACTGCTGCTTGGGGCACTCGGCTATGTTGTGGCCACGGATGAAGCGGGCCGTGCCATAGATGCAGTACATCCCGAAGGGCGTCGGGTCATATTTGTGGGCGACCTAGTAGACCGCGGTCCTGACTCGGCTGGTGTCTTGCGACTGGCCATGGGCATGGTCGGCAATGACCATGCGTTGTGTGTGCCTGGCAACCATGAGGAAAAGCTGGTGCGCGCGTTGCGCGGGCGCAAGGTCGCACTGACCCACGGGCTGGATGCAACACTGGATCAGCTGACCGAGCAGGAGCAAGGATTTGGCCGGAAGGTCGCCGACTTCTGCGACAGCTTGGTTTCCCATTTAGTCCTGGATGACGGCAAGCTGGTGATCGCTCATGCTGGCTTGATCCAGCAGTATCACGGTCGAGCCTCCAAACGGGTGCGTGCCTTTGCCCTCTACGGGCAGGTGACCGGAGAATTCGATGAGTATGACCTGCCGGTGCGCTACCCATGGGCCAACGACTACCGCGGGAACGCGATGGTGCTCTACGGGCATACCCCAGTCACCGAGGTGGCCTGGATCAATAACACCGCCTGCCTGGATACCGGCTGTGTCTTTGGCGGTGAACTCAGTGCCGTGCGTTATCCCGAACGCGAGGTGATGCAGGTCCCGGCGCTGCAGAAGTACTGCGATCCGGTAAGGCCTCTGGAATCCCCGCGCGGTCCGGAACGCAGCCCCGGTGTGCTGTCCATGGAGGATGTTTCAGGTTCGCTTTTCTTGAGGTCCGAGGGTTTGGGAACGGTACGGATCGGCGAGACCCAGGCCGCCGGTGCCTTGGAAGCCATGAGCCGATTTGCCATCGACCCGCGGTGGCTGTGCTACCTGCCGCCAACCATGTCGCCGGCAGAATCCTCGTCCCAGCCCGGTTACTTGGAGCACCCAAACGAAGCATTTGGCTACTTCCGGCGCCAAGGCGTTACGGAGCTGGTCTGCGAGGAGAAACACATGGGCTCCCGCGCAGTGATGCTGCTATCTCGAAATCCCGGTCGATTCGACGCGCCCGAAGGCTGGTTAGGTGCACTGCATACCCGCACCGGGCGCCAGTTTCTGGAGCCAGAGCACGAACGCCGGGTCTTGCTGCAGGCACACGAAGCCATGGATCGTGCCGGGCTGTGGGACGAGCTGGGTAGCGATTGGCTGATTCTCGATGGCGAGTTAATGCCGTGGTCGCTGAAGGCAGAGCCGCTGATCAAAGATACTTATGCCTCGGTGGGTGCCGCAGCCCTTGCAGCGACGGATGCCGCCGTCGCGGTGTTGGAATGTACTGCCAAAAACGGTATTGACGTCAACGATTTGCTCTCTCGTACCCGTGCGCGGCGGTCGAATGCAAAGGCGTTCCGGGAATCCTACCGGCGTTATGTAGGTTCCACCGAGGAATTGCGTTTCGCTGCTTTTCAAGTTCTGGCTGCCGAGGGACAGAGCTTTGAGACCCGGAACCATGGGTGGCACTTGGAGTTCAGCGACAGGCTCGCTGCGGCGGAGCCCAACCTGTTTGCCAAAACCCGGTACCTGCACGTAGATCTGAGCCAGGATCAGGATGTGGCGGCCGCGGTGCGCTGGTGGGAAGAAGCTACAGCTGCTGGCTCTGAAGGGATGGTGGTCAAGCCATGGCAGAACCTTACCAAGGCGAAGCGTGGCTGGGTACAACCAGGCATCAAGGTACGCGGCCGGGAGTACCTGCGGTTGATTTATGGCCCGGACTACTTGGAGGAAGCCAACCTCGAACGCCTCCGTCAACGTGCCACGGACAAGAAACGTAATCGTGCCCTGCATGAGTACATTTTGGGCCTTGAAGCTTTGAGGCTGACGTCCACGGGAGCACCACTGTGGAAGATACACCAGATGGTTTTCGGAGTCCTCGCTCTGGAATCCGAGCCTTTGGATCCCCGGTTGTAGTTGGGAAAGACGTATCCGCACGTGATGGTTGGCATATGGCGCATTTAGGCGGTTGGGGTGCGTTCGTCGCCGAGCTCGACCTCGATGCGCAACGTGACACCGATGGCTTCAAAATATTTGCGCAGCGTGTCGACTTGGGCCCGGTCAATGCCACCGAGCTCGATCTGAGATACCCGGTTCTAGGTGACTTGTAGACGCCACGCGAGCTGGACCTGGGTCAGCTCAGATGCCTCGCGCAGTTCACGCAGACGGCAGGCCCGGACCTCATCGAGCATGCGCTTCTTATGCCCGTCCACGACCGCCCGGTCGACAAGGCGCTTCGCCAGCATCTCCTCCATGGACATTGCCACTACGGTATTCCTTTCAATGTCTCCAAGTGATCATCGAACAACTCATCGGCCATCGGAATGTTCTTCGTGTACCACCTGGACCGGTTTCCGGCCTTGTCGCCGGCCACGAGCAATATCGCCTGTCGCTGCGGATCAAAGGCAAACAACACCCGCAGCTCCGATCGGCCGCTGGACCCTGGCCGCAATTCCTTCATGTTCTTGTGTCTCGACCGGACCACAGTGTCCACCAAGGGACGGCCAAGCTGCGGCCCGCGCCCGGCCAAAAACTCCCTTGGCGGCAACCACTTGGCCGTAGGAGTCGTCATCCAAACCGGACCGCCATGCTTCAACCAGTCCCACCTCGACGGTCCACATCATCGGCAGAATACAACCTCCAGGGCATACAGATCTAAGAGTTTTAACTGCGCCTCCCGGTCCCGGATTTATTGAACCCGCGGCAATCCAAATGATCACACTCTCTCGTTCCCGCCAGGTAGTTCAGGTTCGCAGTTTTGCTCTCGAAAGTGATCCAAATTCAGACCGACCAAGACGCAAATTAGAGGCAAACCGACGCCAAATCAAGGTAAGTGATGCTCCACTCCCCCAACAAAAAGTCACCAAATTGCATGTTTCGCAGCGGCAACTGGCCGCTGGCCGGCCGGACCGAAACCACGCCCCTAACAACACAGTGCGTTGAAATGAGACGGCTAGCTCTCGACGACCAACAGCATGCCGTCCACGATTCCGATGAACCTGCAAACGGCCTTCAACCAGCAGCTCCGGCGCTGCGTTACGGGGCCTCGTCACGTTTTATTCACGTTTTTGAACGAAAACCAACCGCAAATTATGGCATATCAACGGACCTTAATTGACCGAACTCCCCCGGATATAGGCGGTTTTTGACGTCCAGCAGAGAGCATTGGCATGAGAGTCCTGAGATTCTCTTGGTCGTGGGTTCAATTCCCGCCCGGGGCACAAAAAGCGCCTCTGACCTGCGGTTTTACTGTTTCGGCCAGGTGCGTCGAGGAGACAAATCACGTTCTACTCACGTTATTGAACGAAAAGTTGATCATGTTTTTAAAATTTTCGGGATCTATTTCGACTCCACTCGAGGTCACGTTTTTCAATCCGCGCGCATAAAATTGACGGAAATCCGCGGTTTTCCCGGGAACGAACGAACTATGATTATGACTGCCAATAATTGGCCCTCCGATCCCCGCCCTCGCGGCATTGAAAGCGGCCGGTTAGCCACAGACTGCCCCGAAACTGCGATGCTGGATTGACCGGCCGATTCGATCTTTCAGCTCCCGCAATGTGGCCATGGTGCGATGACTCAGCAGTCCGATGATGGCCTGCGGCAAGTCCGTTCCCTCGAGCTTGTCTGTCTGTCTGTCCGAAAGATTCCCGAAGAGTGGCGTAAAAGGAAACTTGCAGGGCACACTATCCACGAAGCTGTCCCCCAGCCGAACCCACTCTCCGCAACGAAATCCTGCAATTCTCTATGCAACGGGGCTGTGAAGCCGTTGGCCGCTTCGTGCGGATGCAACCAGAACCGCATTTTCTCGTCGTACACGACGTCTCGGAGAAGCAAATCCTCACTGATGCTAGTTGTTTGCATGACTGGTTCGTCCTTGGTCGTCACCATATCCAGGTGCATACGTTCGAGCTAATTTGGATTCAGAATTGTCTCAAACGCTGGCCGTGCTGCGAACAAGATCTCGTCCACGATCATCATGTGAACATACTCGCAGCCAGCGAAGACCTGAGAAAGAGCGGCGTCTGCTCAGGGAACGCCGACCGACCGAGTTCGGACACCCAACCGACAGGCCTATATGGCCCACCATCGATGCCAGTTCTGGTCGACTATCAGCGTTGGTGCGCAAAAGACCTGTCGATCTGATTTAGAGTACTCAAATGGGACATAAAGAACCGATGACTATCGCCAGTGCCTTGCGCCAGATCCAGGACCGAAAACTCATACTGCCTGCGATTCAGCGCGAGTATGTATGGAAACCCTCACAGATTATTCGTGTGTTCGACTCTGTAATGCGCGGGTACCCCGTCGGCAGCTTTCTATCGTGGAAGGTGATGCCCGAGACGGTAAGTCAATTCAAGTTCTATGGATTTATGACGGAGTACAGCGCCTTCGACAACCGCCATAACCCGGTCATCGATATTCCCACCGACCGTGAGGTAGTCGCCATTCTTGACGGTCAGCAGCGATTAACCTCTCTCAATATCGGGCTCCGCGGGACATACGCCTACAAGAACCACGGCGGGTGGGCGAATAAGTCGTGGTCCTATCCGGAACGCCGCCTGCATCTGAACTTGGCCAGCGAGGCCCCGGAAAACGAACTTGGCCTTAAGTACCATTTTCAGTTCCTGACGAAAAAGGACGTTGACGCGTCGGCGGACGACGACAGTAAGAAATGGTTGCCTGTTTCCGAGATCTTTGACGCACCCGATACGGCAAAGTTGATACAGCTGCTGGCGAAGTACGAAGTCGGGAATGACCCGAAAGCTTCAGCATTGGTCAGCAAGCTCTGGGAGGCGGTTCATAAGACTGCCAGTCTTCATTTTTACGAAGAAGACGACCAGGATATTGAACGGGTGCTGGACATCTTCGTCCGGGTCAATTCCGGAGGCACCGTTCTGTCGTACAGTGACCTGCTTCTGTCAATCGCCACCGCACAGTGGGAAGGTGATGCTCGTGCCGCCGTTCACGGGCTGGTAGATGCCCTCAACCAGACCGGGAACGGATTCAACTTCTCCAGAGACACGATTCTGAAGTCAGGGCTGATGATGGCTGACGTCGGTGATATCGGCTTCAAGGTGAAGAACTTCACCACGGCGAACATGTCAAAGCTCGAGGCTGACTGGGACGCCATGAGCAAATCACTCCAGATCGCTGTCGGCCTACTCAGTGATTTCGGTCTATCAGATGGATCGCTCACCGCAGATAGCGTGTTGATCCCGGTAGCCTACTACGTCCACCACCGTGGGCTCGATCACTCCTACCGTCAATCGCCGAAATCTCGGGAAGACCGCGAAGCTCTCCGGTCATGGGTGTTGAGATCGCTGATCGTACGTGGTATTTGGGGCTCCGGCTTGGACACTTTGCTCCGTGACCTCCGCGAGGTCATCAAGAAGCAGGGCGCTTCCGCGTTCCCAGTTGTTGAGATCGAGCGGGCGATGTCTCTGCGTGGCAAGCCACTCGCTGTTACAGACGCCCTAGTCGACGACATCTTGAATCTGTCGTACGGCAAGGCCCGTACCTTCGCCGTACTCGCTGTGCTGTTCCCACATGTTGACACGCGCCATCAGTTCCACGTGGACCACGTCTTCCCTGCCGCATTGCTTGACAGAAAAGTGTTGCGTCGACAGAAAAACGAGGACGGTACGGCGAGATTCTCTCCTGAAGAGATCGATGACCTACTCGATCTGAGAGACCGTCTCCCGAATTTGGAACTCCTCCCGGGTCTTGAGAACATCGGAAAGTCGGCCAAAATACCGGAGGAGTGGCTGGCTGCGGAATACCCGTCAGCACACGACCGCAGTGCCTTCCTGGAGCGCAACGCATTACCCCTGTCGCTCCCCCTCTCGGTAGATGAGTACAGGAAATTCTTCGGCGAGCGAAGTGCGAAACTGACTACTCGCATCCACAATTTGCTCAAATCCCAATCCCCAGACCCATCAAATACAAACGCATCAGAACTCGTTGATCTTGACGAGGAACTTTCTGAAGGCGACGATTCCGACTAACAAGCCTTCCCGATGGAATGAAAGACCAATTCATCTCAGATGGGGGTCACCCGCCTTCCAACACAAGGGACCCACACGTGAATAGATTGATTCAGGACTTTAATTGGCTGGCTGTCACATGGCCAATTCCCGTACTTTCCTTAAAAAAGATCGGGCCTCCTCCAAAGAGGCCCGGTTCAACTCTGAACAACGACGCTGGTGCACAAATTAGCCGGTCTGAACGGCCGATTAGGTGAAACTACGGAGGTTACTGGGGATAGTTCGCCATGCACGCCTAGGTGCCACCGCGTGGCCCAAGCGGGAACCGCCGCGCGTTAATACATTGCCCTGCGGCGTGAATTCGGGCATTCCTGACAGACCAATCCATTGGTCCGGTCTCTCACCTTGTCCTGCGTGGCGTGTCCTTTAGCGCATAGCCACCAGCCGGTCACGCCAGAATGTGGCAAAACATCCTCCGGCGTCAACTCACCGTTGAGCGTGGGATGCCATTGACTGGCCAAGTCGGGGCGGATGACGGCAAGGGACGTTGCCGGGGTCACGTAGCGCCCGGAGCACCGTCCGCAACCGGTGCCATCACCTGTCGTCCTTTGCCCGATGACTGCTTCGTAAGCGTGGCCGACCGGGCAGAGCCACCATGCCGACTTCCCCGAGTGCGCCATCACGTTGGCTGGCGTTAGATCTCCGTTTAACTGTGGGTGCCACTCGCCTGCCACCGCGGGATACTTTTCGGCTAGCGACAGCTCCCCGTACTCCCGAAGCCGTAGCGCGGCAATGATCCGTCGTGCTTCGGTTTCAGCTACGGCGACTCCGTAGAGGATGTAACGCCGTGCGGACTCTGCTGCCTCGTCCTCAATTAGACAACATGCCAGCATCTTCTCGAGAGCTGCCGTCGCGACTTCATGTCCTGTAGGCGCCCGCCGCACCAGAGCATCCTGAGGGGAGAGAGCCTTCAGTGGGTGCTCGCGCACCCGGATGACCCGGTATCCAAGCTCCTGCAGCTGGCCGGTCTTGTCCTGGTCGCGGTCTTCCTTGCCTTCGTGCCAGTACGACCCGTCGAACTCGACGGCGATAGTGCCGACAATAACGTCGACCCGGACCTTCACCCCGCCGGCAGTTGCGATCCTGCAGTCGTGTTGGACTGGGGCCAGGTGTTCTCCGAGGACTGCCTTGAGCTCGGCGTATAAGCCGATCTCGAGTTCGGAAAGACCCACTAGCTTGCACTTCTCGCAGGCGGCGCCACTGGATCGCTTGAACACCATCGCCCGCCACTCGTGCCCGCTGCTGCAAGTCCACCACACGTTTTTCCTGGCCCCAGACGTTACCTGGCTTGGGGTGACGTCTCCGTTCTTCGTGGGATGCCATTCTCTACTCAGCTCGGGGAAACGCGTGGCGAGGTCGTTGCCATAGCCCACCTTCTGGTTAGCGCAGTATGGGCATCCGGAGCGGATCTTGTTCGTGCGGTTCGCCACCACCGCTTCCCATGGGTGGCCGCATGCACCCAGCCACCATGCTTTCGAATTGGAGCGCGGCGCGACCTGATCGGGCGTTCGAGCGCCGTTCAAAGTAGGGTGGCAGGTCGCGGCGACCTCGGGGAACTGCGTCTCCAAGTCGTTGCCGAAGCCTACCCTCCTGTTCCCGCAGTATGGGCAGCCACTGCCTGCGGCACGACTGTAAACGACTGCGTCCCAATGATGACCACAGGCACCGAGCCACCACACCTTTTTCTTAGATCCACCAGTCACTTGCTCCGATGTGAGGTCCCCGTTAAGGTTCGGGTGCCACTCCTCGGCAAGTGCGGGAAACTCTTGGCAGAGGCTAACGAATGGCCGCTTAATCATGTCCATCGACACTACACGCCCTTTTCGAGCATGCCCCTCCGCTGGGGCATGCTCATACACCAACAGTCTCGCTCGATGGTTGCGGTGCTTGTGTCAACCACGATAAGCAAATCTCACGCATAATGTAGCCATGAGTTCTCCCTATTTGATCATCGGCGGTATCACCAGTGCGATGGTGACAAAGATCGTAACCGCAGAGAAGACATATGATCGAAAACTTCTCGAGTCGAAGCCTGACAACTGGCGCAAAATCATTGACCTTCTACAAGAGCCCGATTTGATGGCGGTCATTGTTACCCTGACAGCCAAAAACTACGAGCAAATCGACTCCGAGGAATACGCGTCTGTAGCGTCGAAGCTGTTAGAAAAAGTCTCCTCTGTTCCTCACCTTGTTCTCATTCATGAAGCAGTCCTCGGCGGAGCACGTTCGATGACTGAAAGTGATGAAGAATCTTGGGACGGCGTAACCTGGAATGACACAGCAGCCAGACAACACTTCGGGGATATCGACGAAGCCCTGCGACTCAGAGTCAACGACCGGGTTACAGAGGCTGGCATTCGGCCCGTAACCTACAAGCGAAATCTGGACATATCCGCCCTGGCCTCCAACTTCCTCGACGACAGCCAGAACAACTTGATGTTTCGCATCTACATCCCCAGCGGGAAATTATTCGAAGAAGAATCCAGTGAAATCCTCTCCATGTTCCATAACTGGCTGTTGCAAGTACGCGGCAGGAACATCAGACGTGGTGGCTACCAAACGGCCAAAGGTCGCGTAGTCGAGTTCTTCGCCGAAGACAACACCCAGCAACACACCTGGTCGGAAGAATTAGAAACGTTCACTCAGTTCATCTCAATAATCGACAACACCACAGCCGCGACCACGATGATCCAAGGGCTAGGTATCGATCAAGTCATGGCTTCCGCGCTCGTTTCCACGTACTCCAAAAAACTCAAAAGAATCCAACTTGACGCCAAACACGAACGCGAACAAGTAACCCAAAAGATAAATGCTTCCCTCAGAATGAACCAGCTTCAGACGCGGCAAGCCCTTGAATCTGACTTGCTGGAGTACGCTTCTGACGCCTCGTCTGACCTACTAGAGAGGATGCTTGATCAGCTGATCCCGGCCAGTCCTGAAGTGATCCCGCTCCCCGCTCGTTTATCGCAACCACATCAACTGCCGCTACAGATCAACCAACAATTCTTCAACAACGTTGAAGGCGTTGTTGCCCAACACATCAGTGGGAACATCACCAACAACGCTGTCCCAGCCGAGCTCATGTCCCTGATTCAACGATTCGGCAATGAAGAAGCTCAAGCTCTGACTGAAGCCACCCAAGAACTAGCAGATACGAACGCCCCGCCCAACAGACGAATCCAAGCAAAACAGTTCCTGAAAGCATTTACCATGAAGCTCGCCGATAAGGTCACCGACGTGGGAATAACGATCGGGCAGAAGTGGCTAGAGCAACAAACGGGAATCAGCAGCTAACTAGGCCTCTCGATCATCGATTTATTGAACCCGCGGCAGGCGGAATGCTCGCACTCTCTTGTCTCCGCCAGTCAGTTCAGGTTCGCAGTTTGGTTCACCAATTTATTCCAGATTCAGGACGGCCGGGACGGCGAAATCGATAGCAAATAGACGTAACATTAGGTAAGTTTATGCTTCAATCCCCCAACAAAAAGTCGCCAAGTTGCATCTTTCGCAGGGGCAACTGGCCGCCTGACAGACCGGACTAACACGGCGCCCTGAACAACACATGTCGTTAACGCACGACGGCCCGCTCTCGACAACCAGTGACATGCCATCGATGATGCCGATGAACCTGCAAACGGCCATCAAGCAACAGCTCCGGCGCTACGTTACAGGGCCTCGTCACGTTTTACTCACGTTTTTGAACGAAAACCAACCACAGATCATGGCATATCGATGGACTCCACTGGCCTGAAGATCCCCGGAAATTGGCGGTTTTCGGCGTTGAATGGCAACGGTTGGCATGAGAGTCCTGAGTTTCTCTTGGTCGCTGGTTCGATTCCAGTCCGGGGCACAAAAAGGGCCTCTGACCTGCGGTTATACTGTTTTCGACGGCCGCTCGGAAAGGCCAAATCACGTTCAACTCACGTTTTTGAACGAAAAGTTGATCACGTTTTTGACCCTTGAGGTCCGATTAATCCGCGCCTGTTGTCACGTTTTTCAACCTACGGGGCAGAAAAACCGCGGGAATCCGCGGTTTTTCCGAGTCAGCGTTATTTCAGCCGGCGGCTCTTGACTATTGGGCCTCCGATCGTCCTGATCCCGTCGCTGACTCGGACGGTAAGCTTCGAACCACTAGCCTAACGGTGGTTTGGGACAAGAGATTTCCGACGCGGTGCTCATTCAATCGGCCAGGTGTCAACTCACTATCCGGTAATAGGAACCTTTTAGCGGGAATGTTGCCGCTGGGAACTACTTCGTTCTTGATGTGGATCAGTTGCTCAGTAGGTTCTTCTTCATTGCGTAGTTGGTTAGTTCTACGCCGATCATCACAGGATGTTGTTTCGCCTCGACGGTGAATCCGTAGCGCTCGAAGAAGGGTCTGGCCGTGATGCTGACATTGGCCGTCAACTCTGTCAGGCGTCCTGCACGTGCGTAGGCCTCCACATGGGCAAGCAGTTGCCGTGCTACCCCAAGTCCTAGGAAACGAGGGTCCACGAACATCATGTCTATATACCCAAGCCGGTCTACGTCTGAGAAGCCTGCTGGCTCTCCATCGACGATCGCGACGTAACTGTTCCTCGCATGCATCGCGGCGTGCCAGGTGGATAGTTCGCGCGTTTCTGGGCGTGCCCACGCCTGAATCTGCTCCGGTGAGTAGTCGGCGGCAGCGGTATCGGTCACGTCAGCGAGGAATATCGCCATGGTGTCTGCAGCATCCGCGGGACGATACTGGCGAATGACAATTGCTGGCGCATTGGTGATTGTTTTCAAGTCCACAGAACTAGCATCACACTTCGGCAGTTCTGGATCAGTTAGCACCGGCCATGTCCCGCGAACGGAACGTCCAACAGGACCGCCAAGGAGTTCCGAAAGCGAATCCTTCACCGGTGCCAGTGGCACCCAAAGTTTTGGATCAGATCTGCCTAGACGTCCAGCGTCAGTGCACCGTGTATAGCGCGGAGACGCGCCTAGAGTGACGGGAAGGATATATTCAATTCAGTATTGCGCTCTATGCGCCGGACAGCTGCGAGAAATTCAAGGAGGGGCAGGGAAGATGAAGCCAGGTAGCACGAACGACCACATCGTGCCGGTGATGTACCTCAAACGCTTTGCCAAGCAGGCGGCAACCACCCAGGTTATACAAGCGGCCCTTGCAGATAGGCCCCAAACCGACTTCACGCAAGGCATCCGCAATGTGGGGTCCGCCAAGGGCTTCTACTGGGGGACCGATCCTGAAGGGGTGCCCCATCACCATATGGAGCAACTCTTGGGGATCATAGAGGGTGAAGCGGCCACCGCATTTCGTTTCGTGCTCGATAAAGGGCGCCTACCGGCTGATAGTGCCCTGCCTGGAAAATGGCCGACACGGGACGAAACCCGGCATGCCATTGCATGGTGGATCGCTGCACAGATCCTCAGAACAGCCCGTCAAAGAGAACGACTAAGGAAACTGGATGGCGAGTCGCTGCCGTTTCCCTCACGGCTAGCAAGCAACAATCCCCACCTGGAGTACATTGCGCGAGAGATCGGACCGCTCGCCTTTCTTCTGGCGCGACGACCATGGGGCATTGGGTTTACGAACCTGTGTCTGTTCACTTCCGACGTTCCCGTTCAAATCATCAATGGGCAGGACGATGAGGACCAACTGCGCGCTGCAAGCTACTGGGACATCTATGTCCCACTAGACCCGCACCGGTTCCTATACCTGCCCGGTGCGTTGCACGATGACCAGCCTCGACTGAGACGAGACCACAGGATCAATCTCCCCGGTGGGCTGGCGATGGCGCTCAACGATCTCATTATTGCGACCGCCCATCGCCACATCTTCTTCCACCCGGAACATGATCCACGGTTGAAGATGCACGAGTCCATCATTCAGGACACGGTGAAACGCCGAGACTCCACGGCCTCCCAGTCGATCATGTACTACGACGCGATGCCGCCAAATATGGGGATTGAACGACGATGGCTGGACCTCCATACGTGGGATGATGAGGACCTGCCTGCGGAACCAAGCCCGGTGGTCAATCCTCTCGATGCGGTGCGCCAGATGTCAGAGCACTTGGAGCATGCCAAACGTACCTATGGCAGTCGCTAGCCGCTACATGGCGAAGCGGAGGGCCGCTTCTTGGCAAGGCAATACGAGTTTCGGCCGGTCGATGCGAACCCGCATTCGGAAAGCACGCCCGTCCTTAGCATCGGCATTAGCGTGAGTCACGACTTTCACCCCTTGCAGTTTCAGCAAAGGATCCTCAGCGAGCGTCGGTCCATTCGTCAGGAAATCATAGTGCTGGGGACTCACAGAGGCGGTCAAATAAAGACCAGCCCTCCTTTAGGAGGAGATGAATAGCCACGAACGGTTCGGCGATTTGTGACAGGTCCCCGCCGGACTCGCTCACTCCCAAGCCGGAGCGACGGTCAGAAGTCACCACATTCCCGCGCTGGAACATGGACCATCCTAAGACGTGTGCGTCAGCACTCACCTGCCGCCAGAGTAATCTCCCCGCGCTGCGTCGTTGATCATCTGGGAAGCGATGATGCAGGGCCCACTTGATGATGTCGGTTTGAATGAGCTTTGTATTCGTTCGACGAACCTTCGCGACTTGCCCCCGCCGGTCCATGCACCAATCGACTTGGCCCTTGAGAGCTGCTCGTTCTTCCGCGGTCAACTGAGAGGCCGCCAGCTCCCCATAGTACGTCTGCAGTTGCCGATACATCTCATCAATCAATGTGAGTCCGCGTTCTTGACGCTTCGCTGGTTCTTCCGCTGCCAGAATCCATACTGCTTGCGCTGCCCCCACCAGTGCACCACGAAGCACGGTGAAGTGCGCGCTGGGATAGACCTGACCAGCCTCGATCGAGGTTCGGGCTAGTCGCAGATGCTCGCCCGATGTCATCAATGAAAGTCGGGCCGCCTCGCTTATGGCGTGCCACGGGTACACGGTGTCGTCCACTGCGAGTGGGCTACCTCGCTCAGGTTGCTCGGGCGGCATTCGTCGAGCTCGCTCCTGCCACCCGTCTAGATCGGCGTACGTGGCGCGTATTGATCGAAGTGATGTTTCGATAGTCATACTGGAAATTATCGTCGTAATTTCCGATTCAATCGGTAATAGCACACGTGAATTCAACGCCCGGGAAACGGTTCTTCACCGCAGACCGTGTAAACCGTCACCTCGCTGGCCTCCGCGCTGAGGAAACAGGTGCTCATAGCTTCCAAGTGGCGCGGCTGTTGAAGCGTCTAATACGGCTTGCCATGGAAAAGGGACATGACGAGACGACGGTAGAAATGTCAGATCAGGCGAGGCACTGCGCCTCGATTCCTGGCATCCCTACGAAATAGCTTGATCACGGTCCAGCGCTTGAAAGGCGAGCGAATCCTTGCCAAAGCTACCCCGGCCCGAGCCCACAAGCGAGCTGGCCTCACAGTCAGCTGAACGACTTTGCAGACACCCCCTCACCACTATCGGAGCGGAACATGCCGGATCTGCAACTCGAGGGCAAGATCAAGCAGGCTTCAGGCCAAAAATCGAGCCTGCATCCGGCCGGGCGATCGCAACTTATTCTGCACACGGTCTACTATCCGTTCGCATTTTGACTCACGAAACTGATCCCATTTCAGGCCAGCCAGAACCGCAAATCGATGACTGAATGAGTGCTTTCCATCTAGGAACGACACAATTCACGTCCATTCTTGCTGTGAAATCGGCACCTCCAGATAGCCTTTTTGGCCCCGCTGGGACGGGTTCGAGCTTTGTCCAAATCAGCATTCCGAACAACACAGCTTGTTGGCACGCAATATCCTGATCTCGACAACCGGTGATATACCGTCCACCGTGTCGATGAACCTGCAAACGGCTTTCAATCAACAGCTCCGGTCCTGCGTTACGCAGCCTCGTCACGATTTACTCACGTTTTTGACCGACAACCGACCACAAATCATGACATATCAAGGGGCCCCAATCGGCACCTACTTCCCCGGAAACTAGCGGTTCTTGGCGGTGAATGACGACTGTTGGCATAAGGGTCCTGAGTTTCTCTTGGTCGCTGGTTCGATTCCAGTCCGGGGCACAAAAAGTACCTCTGACCTGCGGTTTTACTGTTTTTGTCAGGTGCCCGGAAGTACTAAATCACGTTCTACTCACGTTTTTGAACGAAAAGTTGATCACGTTTTTGCCCTACCGAGGTCCGATTAATCCATACTTGTTGTCACATTTTTCAACTTGCGGGACAGAAAAACCCCTAGAATCCGCGACTTTCCGAGTCCACGTTGTTTCAGCCGGCGACTCCCAAATATTGGGCCTCCGATCGCAGTTTCCCGGCACAAAGTACGGTCCGTTGGTCAATAACTTCCCTCGAGACTGCTGGCGGCCCGGCCCAGACGACTCAATCTTTCTACTCTCGTCAGTCGGCAGTACTGCCGTGAACCACCAACCCAACCATGGACTACGGTGGGTCCATTCCAGCGCATTTAGCCTGCGGCCGACACGACTCTCAGCTTGCCCTGCACGAGGATCCTTAGCGCGCGGGCCACCACCGGGAGTTACTGGCAGACTTAGTCTATGAATCTGAACGAACGCATCACGGGCAAACTCGACGCAGGCATTGACGCCGACGTGTTTGAGCGGTGTGCCGTGGCCCTGATGGCGAACCACTACGAGAATGTGGTTGGTATTGAAGGCGGCAGTGATGGCGGTCGTGACGGCGACATCATTGCTCCCATTGCTGACGATCCGGACTCTCGCGGGCGGATTTTGGTAACGACAGGCGACTCCCTGAGTAATCTCAAAAGCAGCCATAAAACGTGGAAAAAATTCTGGGATGCGGGCGAGACATTCCGACTGGATCTGCTTGTGATGATTACGTCCAAGAGTCTTTCGGATACCAAACGCCGCAACATCGAGGCCTACTGTAGAACCAATAACTTCCCGGTGCCGCGCATCTATGCAAGGCAGTGGCTTGTTGAGTCTCTGCGCCGAGACTCGGATCTCCGCGTTGAGCTGACGGGAATCCAGGGTCGTCTTGAAGCACTGACGACGAAGGCACCCGAGCCTTCGTCGACGTTCACAGACCTGTTCGGGCGCGACGAGGAGTTGGATCACCTGCGCGCCGCGGTAGCGCGGACGACCGATGTCGCTTTAGTAGGCGTTCCAGGGGTTGGCAAGAGCCGTATGCTGGCGGAGCTCGAAGGTAGTGTCCACTTCATCGACCGCCTTGCCCGCGACCACCTTGCCGACGACCTGTTCGCCATAGATCCCACGACCGTAGTGCTAGACGATGCCCACCTTCATCAGGAGCTCCTTGAGCAGCTGGTTAGCATTCGCAGCAGGGAACGGTTCAGCTTCACCATAGTCGCCGCGGCGTGGCCAGGAACCGAGGCGCCGGTAGAGGCTCTGCTCAACAAGCCGACGCGAGTCGACGTGGACCGCCTACCGCGAGCCGCACTCGATCAGATGATCCAAGCGCTCGGAGTCCACGGCGTCCACGCGCGCACGCTGGTACTCGAGCAGTCCGATGGGCGACCAGGCTGGGCGGCCATCCTTTCTCGTTTGGTCGTCAACGGTGCAGGCGACGATCTGGCAACCGGTCAGTCGCTTCTTGACCAAGTGGCGGGCCTCGCTACTACTATTGCAGGCAGCGCCGTACTCAATGACGCGTTGGCCTGCATCGCCGCGCTTGGAGCAGCCTCTCTTGAGGACATCGAGATTATTGCAAGCCATGCTTGTGTCCCGTTCGCCGACTTGATCGCCTGGCTAGAGGTCACCGCTCAAGGAGGTCTCGTGGAGCGGACAAGTGACAAGTGGTCTGTGCTCGCTCCGCTCCGCTCACTCATCGTCGCATCAACCTTCTTCGGGGTACGAAAGCGAAGGAGTTGGGCCTCCTTCGCCATCAAATTCCCACGTGATGAGCGCTTGGACAGTGCAGTCCTCAATGTGGCCAACGATGTACCAGATACAGGCGTCAGGGCAATGGCCGATGCATGGTTCTACAACACATCGGCAAAGGAGATCGACGAGATTCCACTTGCCTTGATCGAGGTCTACAGTGGCATCGACGAGACTTCAGCTGACCGCGCTGCCGTCCTCGCCCGCGCTGTCCTTGACTCGCCTCGTGAGCCTCAGACCCTATACGGTGGTGTGACCTACGACCCCTCCGGCGCTGCTGCAGAGAAAATCCTTCGCACCGCTTTCCGCCGTTCATGTTCTCGCGAGGCCACTCACGGGCTGCTCGACCTCGCAGTCAGCGACGACCGGCCTCGACACCAGCACCCCGACCACCCGATGCGGGTTATCCAGGACATGGCACACTACTTAGACCCTGATCAAGGGCCCGTTGATACCTTGCGCGACCGCATCTTGGAATATGTCGTCGAGTGGTTCGATGAAAATCCCAACGTGACCCGGTGGCAGGTGCTCGCAGAGGTCACACATTATGTCTTCGACCCCCGCGTTGACGGCAACTGGGCTGATCCAAGTAGCCACCTCAGCCTCACCATGTCACAGGGCATGATGTCGTCGGCGGCCATGGAATCATTACTCGAACACTGGAGCAAGATCGATTCCAGAGTCCGGGGGCAGGCAGCTTCAAGCATCACTCATAGTGCAGTGGTACAACTCTGCGAAATCTTTGATTCATGGTCGGCGATTGCCGTAGGCATCACGAACCATGCGGGCGATGCCTCACCCGAGCATAGAACTGCCGGCGCTAGGGGAGCCGAGCTGGTGCTCAGCACCCTGACGGTGCTAGCCAGACGCTTCACGGCGGTGCCGATTCGGGTTAATAGACGACTCGCCCTCGTCTCTGTCTGGAACGGCGGGCCCACAACGCTGGAGGAGCTCCCGGTCGACGACGATCATCTTGGCCGCTTCGTAGGAGTGCGAGAACCTGACGACGACATCGACGGTTGGATGGCCGACCGTCGGAAGCAGTTGACGTCCCTGGCACGAGACCTGGATAAGCTAACTGCTGCCGAAGGCGTCACTGAATACCAAAGGCTTGTGGTTGAGGCATCAGTTCTCGATGGCAACAATGAGGGAGCTGCGTTCGCGAGCACTCTCGCCGAGCAGGTGGCCAACGCTGGCGCATGGCTGGAAGCCGCTATTAAGGCAATCGCCCGCCCCCTCGTTGCCCCGTTGATCACCAAGGCCCGCGCAGGTGGTGCTGATATCGATGATTTGGTTATGTCGGCGATCGAGGTCCCCGAGCTACGGCCCGAGGCTCTGCGCGCAATCACGCACGAAGACTGCGAACTGGATGATCTAGCGCACACTGTCATCGACGGTCTAACCGACGATGACGTCCCGCTTATCGGCGACTTGTGGATCCATGAGTCCGTGACCCCAATCCTGCGTGAACTACTCATACACACACGCACATCAGTACGTGCCTTAGCTGCCGTCGCCTTCGGAGAGGGAACACGGGGTCGTGGACCGGAGGTGCCCGAGGATCTCAGGCCCGTCTGGCGGACGGCGCTGGTCGGGGCAGCTCCCGACCAGCTGCCACAGCACTCAAGTTGGCGCCTCGGCGAGATACTTAAGCACGCCTTGACCACTGATCCCGAGCTCTGCGCGGACTGGTTCATCGCAAACGCGGAAACGACTGGGTTTTCTTCGCGTGCGCGCCGACTGGTGAAGTCATTTCCTGATGCGTTGAGGAACCTTCCGCAGGATCAAAAGCGGCGGATCGTCACGACGCTTGATGCCGAGACGCTGATCCGCAGTGGTTACGCAGGAGACGTCCTTGGTACCGACACGAAGCTTGCCAGTGATTTGCTGGCGGAGGGCGTTGTGGATGGAGAGGACCTTCTCAGAACGATGTCAGGCTATCGCGATCACACCGTCATAGCTCTCGCGCCGGCTCTCATGGCTGCACAAGTTTCTCCATAACGCATCGTCGCTGCCGCCCTTGGAAATAGCAGCTGGACCGGGAACGAGTCGGATGCGATTCTCAGTGATCTCGAGTTCTTCGCAAAGCTGCGCGAGCAACAGCCCGCGCTTGACGAAGTCTGTGCATTGGCATCTGAAGTACTAGGCAGACAACTCGGGGCCGCACGTGCGAGGGAGAAGCAGGAGCGGCGTCTCGGCTGGTAGAAAACCTGCAGGCACGTGAGCGGTCGCAGCCTATTCTGTGCATCAACCTTTTTAACCGTTCGCAGTTTGGTTCACGAAATCGATCCAATTTCGAGTCCGTCAAAATAGCAAATCAGGGGCCGCACGGAAGCTGTTACGCATTCGGATCACTGGCATTAATGGGTCGCCTTGGAAACGTCACGATGAAGCAGTTCTCAGGCCACATCGGGAAGATTGAACACCCGAGACAAATCGATCCCTTGAGACGCAAAGTATATTGGCATGCTAGGTCCCGCACTTGACAACCAGTGACATACCGTCGACGATGTCGATGAACCTGCAAACGGCCATCAAACAGCAACTCCACCCCGACGCTTCAGCGCTTGGTCACGTTATACTCACGTTTTTCAACGAGAACCCATGGCAATCCTTGGTATGTCAAAGGGGCTCCGTTGTTCCGCACTCCCCCGGAAACACAGTGTATTTGGGTTAATGGATGTTGTTGGCATGAGAGTCCTGAGTTTCTCTTGGCCGCCGGTTCGAGTCCGGCCCGGGGCACAAAAAGGGCCGCTTACCTGCGGTTATGTTCCGCGGGTCAGAGCCACTTTAGAGGCAAAAACGGCCTAGGCCTCTTGCGCGCAAATTCAAGTCGGCCAGTCGTCTCGAAAGCGCACAAATTCGATCCGAATTTTGGATAGAGTCACTTCATGACTTTCAAACTGGAACCAGCCGCTGCAGCGGCTGCCAAAAGCTTTCTCAATGGCACAATGACACCTGCTGAAGGCCTAGTTCTGCATCTTGCGATCGGTTCAAGAATGCAGATGAAGCACGTGGCCGAAGGTGGCCAATTCTTTAGGCTCGCAAGCAACGCAGCGTGGCCCGGTGGGTTAGCCGAAACAATAACGGCCCTAATGTTTTCGCCCTCTGACGGGTTCAATTGGAAGCCAAACTATACTGATTATTTTAAAGCCGTTCGGAGTAAAACCGCAGGTCAGTGCGGCGAGGATTTGCGAGTGTTCAGTGCATGGGACCAGACTCGTGGCAAAAAGGCGCGCGGTCACGGGACCATAAGCGACGTTGATCTATTCGTGCATAGAGATGGTCTCGACATTGGTTTCTGGCGCCATTTTTGCACTACTCTCCCTGAAACGTTTAAACAGCTTTTGGACAGTCCTTTCAAGGCGTTCGGTTGCCAAGTAAAGATGCGAATGGACTGGCTGGAGGCCCCAGATGACGGACACGACGCTCTTCAGTGGTCCTACTTTGTAGAAGCTGGAACCTACAACCTTGAAGGTTTCCTCGCCGAACCTAAGTGGCTCCCCCATCCTGTCGATTTGTTCCTAGTCGTAAAGATCGACGCCGCTGACGGCACGGTAAATGCTCGGGCGCGACTACTTGATCGATTGGCAATCCAGCAGCAGATCCTAAACAGCGTCCGCCGACGATTCGAAAACGGGGTAGAAACTCTCGCGTTTGGGTCTCAAAAATTTTCGTTTGGTGACTGTGTGGCGTTCCCGCCTGGGACGGGAGCCAACGTTTCCGAGCCCTTCACGCACCTTCTGAGGATGGAAGTTCCACTGCCTTAGGTATGATCCACTACGACCATAGATTCAGCTGCATGGACTACATTGAAGCCGCATAGCCGCCGCAAACCGGCTCAAACATTGCAGTATCTCGGACCTTTTCCTTGGGGATGACCACTTTGTTCAAGAAAAAACTAGCGGCCATAGCCGCTGCCCTGACTCTCGGCGGTGCCGGTACGACCCAAGCCACAGTCAACTGCGGACCTGGCTATGTCCCTGACGTCGGTGGCAACGGATCAGAAATCTGTTTCCCGGCCGGGACTGGAGGGGTTCCCGGCGGCGGCAGAGACAGCACCGAGGGCGATTGCCAGGGACGTGGCATTTCCGGCAATGCTGGCGGTGTCAACAGCGACAACAACCCGCCATCGCTGCTGCCCGTGGTGCTTTCGCCGGCTTCGAACGGCAAGGCCGTGGATCGGCTTGCTGCTCCCGGCCGGTACACCACCGCCGTGAATGGTTCTCGCTCCGGCTATCCATGCCCGGACAGGGTTGTCTACCTTGCCACTGGCACGAACTGCCCCGATGCCCCGGTTGCGGCGATGGAAGTAGGACCGCTGCTACTGACCCCGCCCGGTGTACTGCCGGCAGCGACTGGGGATAAGATCGAGCGGCTCAACCCAGCCAAGTTCGCCGTCGGCGGCACCTATGCGGCGTCCAACACCGTATTCACCGCGATTAGGCAGATCGTGCCGAACACGGTCAGCTGCTCCGGGACCAACCGTTGCGCGACCTCTCGCGCCGTCGTCACTCGCGCGTTCTCGGCGACAGCTTGCATCGCCACTGGCGTGGACTATCCTGACGCGTTGTCTGCATTCGGTCCCCGCCGGTGCCCCGGTCGTGCCCGTTTACAGTTCAGCTAAATCATTGGATGCGGCAACCACTTCCCTGCCGATCGGCCTGCGCGTGAAGAGAACGGTGATTGCCGACGGAACTGGCGTGGCCTCGACCGGAGTGGAAAAGTCCCTGAAAGCGCTTGGCCCTTCCTGCCTGCTCGCGACCAGCCCAAATCTCAACCCCGGTTTAGCTAAGGCTGCTAACAGGGTTTGTTCGGCCACCGAATTCGGCTGCCCCGATGCGCTGACCGGCTCTGCCATCGCAAGAGCCAAGATGGAACCCTTGTATGTGGTCAATCCGAACGGCATCCTAGCCAGCAACAACACCTCCTAAACCTCCTAGGGCACCTCCTCGGAGGCGCCAGCGCACTCGGCACCGGTGTGAACAACATGACCGCCTGTAAATATAAAGCCAACCTCAAAGGGGCTAGACACATGTCTGGATATCGAATCCGTTTTACAAACAACCAACCATGCCCAGAGTGCCGGCCTGGTACGTCTGATGATTTTGTTTCTGCAGAACTTACCGATGGGATAAATGACGACGGAAACCTAGAAGAGTGGGCAACCGGCGACAACTGTGGCCACCGTCTATTGCGCGAAGCCAGATTCCGCACCAATGCTGCCAACGCGACTGAACAATTCACAGGTGTACTTCCGAGCTAGAGCAATATGCTCTCGGCACGGACGTCTCTCACTGGGTGACGCCCTCCCATATGACATACATTTAGACCAGCGCGGCTGATTCGACAACATGGCCCTGGACCACTCGCCGAAAGATGGGCGAGAACCGGCCCATTCCAACGCGATTGCCTTCCAGCTAGCCAGGCTCCTATCAGCTCAAGGTCCCGCAAGGGGAACCCCCTTACGGGACATGGAGGCGATGCATTCTTCTCCGCGTTGGCGGTAACGTACGTCGGATCTGAGCGCGTCCCTGGCAACGTGGCTCTATACGGCTGCGTAGTCGCAGATTATGCTCGGGATAATTTGTACTCTTCTTTCGCAATTCGTTATCAATCCATCATGGAGGTCGTCAATGCCTCGCAATCGCGGTCCTCTTCGTGAACAGTCTTTCCTCATTTTCAGCATTGTCGGCGGCATGCTCATCGGGATCCTTGTGGTGCTTGTTGTGCCGGCGATTTTCGGGAATGGTCGTGAGGTCACGCCTGGATTGTTACTGCTCGTCGTCGTTGTCACGCTGGTGGTCGCTTCTTTTACGCTTTTATCGAGGAAAGTCATTGGGAGGCGGCTGGTTGGAGACCGGTTCGAGGCGGCCCTTCGTGAGCAGGATGGCAAATGGCGGCATGGTCGTATTACAGTTGGCTACGGTCAGCTGAGTTTCCAGCCTTACTTCTGGCAGGTGCGCATACCCAGCGGTGCCCCGGTTGAATTGGAAGTCAGCGAGCTCGGCGAGGACACGGGGCGACGGCCGCGTCTGCGCAATATTTGGTCTATGAATCCTCAGCTACATATCGTGCGGGTTGTTACTAATCGTGGGCTCTGGGAGTTAGCAGGGTTGCCAAGTCAGATCGAGGAGTTGAGAACGCGGCTAAGTGAACCCGAGGCAACAGCGCACAGATAAAACCCGGAATTGTCAACGGAAGACCACCTAACGTTTGGTCGACTCAATTCATGGTGCGTTTATGACTGGTGGAAACCACTAGTTTTGCTCGTAGGCCACCCGCGGATTATGCCCTCACACGTTGAGTTCCCTCGTCGCTACGCGCAGGCGTTTCGGCCTTCGATGACAGCATCTGAATAGACGCGGAGGCCGCGGTCTGCGTCAAACTAGAACTAATCGCCGTAGCCCGGTAACAGTGAAGAAAATCGACTAGCTGGTGGCCGCTACCTGAACGATTCTCAGCGCCGTGGCCACAACCGGAACCCCAACCGGGACAGTGGGTATAGCGTGAGGTCATCCGATTCGTAGGGTGCCATTTTTACCCCGATGTCATTTGCGTGAAGGATCTTTCCTTGACACGAGGGCCATGACGATAAGGCATACGACAAATAGGGCGGCGTAAATGCCTCTAACGAGTGCGCCACTTCCGATGAAGATCATCACCATGCTGAGAGTTGCTAAGCATCCGAAGCCAATTTTCCATGCTTTCAAAATGTTCTCCAAAGCTCATATTCTCCAGTGGACACTGGATGGCCTACAAGGAGAATGGTGAACGGGACATGTTTTAAGAATGCATGCCGTCGGGATGATGCGTGGTTACCTTTCTAGCGAGTTCCACGGCCGTCGCGCTCATTTCGTCCGATAGCTTGAGAACGTCGTACATGCCTTCAACTGTCCGGTCTCCACTGTTGGCGGTGATTCTGGTCCCGCCGTCGATTTCATCGGCACGAAAGTGGACGCCGGTCACGGATTTCAGGTAACGAGCAGCATCCTTGTGGAACCAGGCTCCACCTGTCCAGTCTCGCCCGATCTTGACCCACACGTCTTGGCCATCCGTCGTTGTGCTGAGCCCCGGCTGATGGAGCTCTCGGCTAAGCGAATCAAGAGCGACGGCGATGGGCAAACCGGTAGTCCATTGTTCCGAGTTCTTGAACCGCTCCCCAAGGGTTCGGAACTGCAGCAGAATCCACAGTCCAACCATGTTGGGCCACAGAGCAGTTGTCACAAGGGCTTCTGGCCCGGCCGTAAATCCGAAGACGACGGCGGCAGCTCCGAACGCGGCTATGACGGCTAAACCTATGCGCCGCCACCGGCCAGGAAGCAGCACCATGCCCCCTGCCTTGCCTCGGCCGTGGGCTAGGTAGATGCCTGCGCTCAACGTGAATAGGGCTTGGAGGCCATATAAGACTGCCAACGGAATATCAGCCCAACGGTCATGACCGGAGGCAAAGACCATGAAAACCGACAAGAGTCCCAAGGCCATGATGGCCAGCCCGGCACTGGTTCGTATCCGTTTGTCCCGCGCTGAAGGCTGCATAACTACATGTCAGCACTTGGCTCCGCATTTGTCGACTTCCTCGCAGGTTTCTCTTGGATTTGCACTCAAGCGCGGTTGATGGCCATCGGCTCTTTACTCCGTCCGATTACGGATTACGGAACCTCTACGGGACGGGTCCGGCTGCCTGATCGCGGCACAGAGGGAGTGGTCTTGGGCTGGCGGCAATAGTTGTTTTGAGAGCGGATCATTCTTCGGATGTGGATGCCAGAAATCTGCTCGTGCGCCGAAAATCGCGAACCAGAAAAAAGTTGCCGGCGATCGAGAGGGCCACGGCGATCAGCATGACCCAAACCAGGGGATCTCCCCGGCGGGCCCAGTTTGCCGCTAACGACGTGAACAAGAATAAGTTGCTTGGCAACAGAAGAAGTTGTCTGACCAGGCTCTTGCGTTGCTGTATGGCGCCCGCCCGGGCTACTGAAAGGTGTGCTCTATCGACGGGTGACTTTCCTGCGATCTGGCGGTTGATTTGTTTCCGCTCTTCGGTCTCCAACGGATACAGAATGTCTGTCCGAGGCAGACGTGCTGCGGGAGCCACTTTCTTGGCGTTGTAGATCAGCCCGCCAATGGTGGCTCCGACCGCGGCCAGAACGAACCCGAAGGCCACATACGATGTCCAGTCAGAGAGCATGCCGCCGAAAATTAGCAGACCGACCCCGGTTCCGGCCACTACCAAAACGAGCACGCCGGCAGGAAAGTACCGGGTGTAATAGGTCCTTAGGGCTTGGCTCAAGCCGAGGTCTTCGACATCGTCGGCATTTCTCTTAGCCCGCGACCAACGGTCATTGGACTCTGCCAAGAGATCATCGATCCCGCTCATCGTCTTCTTCCCAAGAATTCCGTCAAGGCTGGCCATGCCAAGAGCACGGCCACGGCCGCCATTGGGCCAATGTTTATATCCTGACCCATTCCCTCCCATATCCCAATGATCCAGGTCTGCTACTTTTCGAAGAACCCACTGAGCCGGCTTGCTGGGACGTCATTGGTCCGGGAAGTCGTGAACCAATGTCGGGTTCGAGCATGCCTATCTCAAGTGTCCGGGAAAACTTGGCAACGAGTCCTTTGCTGATAGTTCCCAGTCCGCACGAGCAACAGCTCCCAGGTAGCGACCACCTGCGCATAGAATTCCTCTTCCAAACGCGACATCCATGCTTCAACCAAAGCAACATCGACGTTGTACCAACCACGGATAGACGACACACAGGACGTACCGCTCGAGGACTATATCAAACATAACCTTCTGACAAAAAATGTGCCCTGGGGCTGGGTGAGTGATCGCAAATTATTCTGCGCACCAACCTCTTTACCTGCTCGCAGTATGGCTCACGAAATAGTTGCTTTTCCGGGTCAGTCAGATCGGCTAGTCGGGGACTGTCCAGAAGCTGCTACTCCCTGTATCGCTAATATTCATGCTCATTTCTGTCCTGAGAACGTCACCGCCATGCAGTTTTGAGACCATGCTGGGACGGTTTGCTGCATGGTGCGAATCGGCGCTCTGGACAACAATGCTTGTTGGCACGCAACAGCCCGTAGTCGACAACCAGTGACATGCCGTCCACCGTGTCCATGAACCTGCAAACGGCCATCCAACAGCGGCCCCGACGCTGCGTTACACAGCCTCGTCACGTTTTACTCACGTTTTTGAACGACAAACGACCACACATCATGACATATCAAGGGACCCCAAACGGCACCTACTCCCCCGGAAACGAGCGGTTCTTGGCGGTGAATGACGACTGTTGACATGAGACTCCTTAGATTCTCTTGGCCGTCGGTTCAATTCCCGCCCGGGGCACCAAAAAGTGCCTCTGACCTGCGGTTTCATTCTGCAGGTCAGAGTCGTTAAAGGCCAAAAACGGCCCAACTCCCCCTTTACTCCCCCAATTCAACAAAACTTTCTTCAGAAATCACTCCCCCTTTTCAGCCAAGTGGACTCTCCCTTTACACGCGACACGGGTTGCCCCGAAGCCCAAGGGTCCTCAAACGCAGGCAGACGGGGGCGGATACACACGCTAATGATCAGACATACGCTTAGGAATGCGCCGCTCGCCGGATTCCCGGTGGGCAGGCCTCCTCGCTGCTGGCCGGTCCATAAGAATGCTGTGCAGCCCAAAACCGTCAAACAGTGGCTGGCGCCTGGCATCGCCGCTTTCCAAGCATCAACCTACTATCCCTTGTCACTACCCAGTATTGACCTGCGCTTCCGGGGAAGATGCGGAACAATGGCAGCTACTAAACACTCTCCAGTTTGCGTTGATTCTGGAGAGTTTGTTGAGGGTCGGTTGGAATTGTCACTTGCCAATCTGTGGCCCAGAACACGCTTACAGCTATTGATTGCTGTATTCAGACTCTTCAGCGATTTGCTCGAGAAAATCAACACTCTCAACTTCAAAGGTCGTCTCTATTCCCACGGCCTCAAGCAACTCATATCCGTTCAGCCTCTCTCACAGTTGTGCCAGTTGAATTTTTTGAGTGATGCGTAGACCGCCGCGTTCGGGCGGTTCGTGGGAGAACCTTCGCAGAACGATTTGGAGTTGATCCGCAGGCACAGGGGTGAGCACAGCCGGATTGGGTTTGCCGTGCAGGTCGGGACGGCCCGGTTCTTGCGGGCGCTTCTTGCCGACCCGCTCGATGTGCCATGGGCTGTGGTCGATTACGTTGCGGCGCAGCTCGGGATCGCGGATCCCTCAGTGGTCAAGCCATCCACCGAGCGCGTGAAGACAGCCAAAGTCACCGCACGTGCCGTGCCTCAGGGAACATACAGGACCCTGCCGGACCAGACCCACGAGGCATGTGCCGATGCGCTCGCACCGCTGCTGATCGATTTTCTGATCACGACTTCGGAGCACTGACTGTCAGCCGGGTCAAGCCGTGCGCGCCGCTTCGGCTCCTCCGCAATCCCACGCATGCAGAAGGGTGTCCTCACCTGTGAGTCGATGTTAGCGTTGAACCCACATGAGACAGAGGAGTACGGTCATGGCGAAGAAGAAATACTCTGGCGAGCAGCAGAACGCTCGGCTTCGCATCTACAACGTCGTCGCGGGTAGCCTGCACCTGTTGCAGGCCATCGCCTTCACGATCATTCTCACCATGCTGAGCACCCAGGTTCTGTTCCCCGTCACGGCGGATTACCTGGCCGGCCCACCCGGTGCCCCCATACCGCCGGAACGCGTGACAGTGTTCGAGATCAACATCGGTGTCGGGGTCGTCGTTTTCCTCGCACTCAGTACCGTCTTCCACTTCCTGGTCTCCAGCCCGTGGTTCTTCGGCCGCTACAAGAATGGACTCAAGCAGAACCACAACTATTTCCGCTGGACCGAGTACGCACTCAGCTCATCGATCATGATCTGGCTGATCCTGGCCATCAACGGGGTCACCGATATCGCAGCCTTGTTCGCGGTCTTCACAGTGAATGCCGCGATGATCCTCCTCGGCGCCCTGCAGGAGAAGTACGAGAAACCTGGCTCCGGGGGGATGCTGCCCTTCATCTTCGGCTCGATGGTCGGGAGCGTGCCCTGGATCATTGTTCTGATCTATTTCCTGCGTCCCGGAAGCGAAAGCGACGTTGCCGCGCCCAGCTTCGTCGTGGGCATTGTGATTTCATTGTTCCTCTTCTTCAACACCTTCGCCGTCAATCAGTGGCTGCAGTACAAGCAGGTCGGCAAGTGGAAGAGTTACCTGCAGGGCGAGCGCACCTATATCACCCTGAGCCTGGTGGCCAAGTCGGCCCTCGCGTGGCAGGTGTTCTCGGGAGCCATCGTTCCCGCATTCACTGGCTGACTCGTCTGCCTGAATCGCCAACACCCTGTGCCTCCTCGTCCTTGTCGAGGCTTGGTCGATTTCGGGGCAACTGTCTTGGAATACCGATTATGCCGAGAAAAACGTTATGCCGCATGACCGCCCTCCCCCATTTCCGTCCACGCACGGTCCGGTCCAGCCCGACGGGACTTGGTGGTTCACCACGTTGGAGCCGATGACATGGCTAGCCAGCACGCGCGCCTTGCCGCACAACGCTGGCATTATTATCAGCGGCCCGACGTCAACCCAAATAGTAGAGTCCCCGCTCGGGGACAGCGGTAAGCGAGCTCACCGTCGTCGTTCTTCCGGCATGCCAACGGCGGTCATGTGGTTTCAGTGTCTTTGCGCCATGGAAAGGGGAACGTCCATGTTGAACAGGAGCATCTGATGAGCGAGCAAATTAGCCATGTCCCGTCCACCGCAGCAGTCGCTGAGGAATGGCTGAGCCCACGGGACATCTGCAAGGAACTTCAAATTCCGGAGCAGACCTTCTACCAGTGGCGGGTCAAGCACCTTGGTCCACGAGCTCACCGCATTGGCCGGCACCTGCGTATCAGCCGCAGCGACCTCAATGAGTGGCTCGCAACGACGGAAGATCACTTTGCCTAGAGCACGCCTGCCGTTGGGCACGTGGGGTCAGATCACCCGCATGCAGCTCAAACCCAATATTTGGCGTGCCCGCGCCACGTTTCGCTCCTTCGACGGTGTCGTGCGCAGGTACGAAGCTTGGGGCGCCTCTGGGCCAAAGGCTGAGACCTTACGCGCGGGTTGCCCAGCCAATTTTGCTAGCCGCTTCCGGGCAGAGGTGCCACGCGGCTGGGCGTCAAGTCGACGAATCGAGGCGACACATGTGGTAATTTTTGACCAACACGACCGGTTCCGCCCCTAGGGGTCCAGTGCCGGTCTTTACTTTTCTCTGTCGATGAGCGTAATTTGATGGATTCGAAGCCGCGCAAAACAGATTCTGAGCAACTGGATGTCCTCCGTCGGCGAAACATACAGGTCGGCGTAACCTGCCAATCAGGTGCTGGCCATTTTGAATCCGCACCCCGCCATGGCGAAAAAGCCCTGCTGCCCGGGGGCTGAGCCGTCAGTCGCCGGTTTGGTTCCCTTGGGACATCCAATAGTCATTGATCGCCTGGACAGCCTGCTCCTTCGTCATTCGCGCAACGACTGCTTCATCAATACCAGCAGTGCGAGTGAGTTGCCAGACCAGCGCCAGGGGAATCGCCGACTCGGGTACGGACGCAGTACCGCGCGCAGGTAACACCCCATCCTCAACGCAGGCCCAAAACAAATCGTCTTCGACCGTGAGCTGGTCTTGGAGAACGTGGTTCCAGATCGACGCTGAGTACGTTGTCCGGTCCACCGGGCGTGAAATACGCGTTCGCAGGATCCGCCCGTCCTTCAGCGCAAGTCGGTATGTTGTGTGGTGTCGCACGGGCTTCCCGCGGGCATTCACCACCAATTCCCACTTTTCGGTCACACAGAATTTCTCGTGGTCATCCCGACCACCGAGCCGACGGACGCTCACGCCACGGAACCAGTAAGCCAGGTGGTCAACTGTTCATCCGTGGATAGATCAACGAGCTGGACCAGCGCCCAATTCTCCCGATGGTTTGGGGCGGCATACAGGTGGTCTTCCCAATCTTCTGCATAGTCCCGCAGTGCGTCCACGAAGTCTTCTAGGGCCTCACCTAGCTCCGTGGCTTCGGCGGCAAACGGCTGCCCAGACATGAAAACAGCCCACGCCCCGTCCTCATTCACGACCTGAACGTTCGGCGCGACCGTTAACGCCAAAAAGCGACGCAAGCTCTCACCATTGACCACAGCTGCCGGAGCTCGATCCGGACGGCTGATCGTAGACAATCCACCCCTTTCGCTGGAATCTAGGATCGCCTTCAATGACTCCCGCGCCTGGGTAAAACCGTAAACGCGTCCGCCGGCGCTCTCATGTGTAGGGGTACTCATACAGCCCATCATCCATATGTACATCACGTACGTCAAGTACGTAGGCGAAGAATGGTCAAGTCCAGGACGCCTGGACTTGAGGTCATCCTCGACCACCGACCATTTGAAGTCGGGTGTCAGCAGTATTGAAACGGCCCAAAGGCCACCCATCTGCAACCAACGAAGTGCCCGCTTCCGGCGCCAGGCGTAAAATAGGCAGCACAGAAGTTGGCATGGACAGAGCACGACGGCCAATCACCGGCGAACCTGTCCACGCCGATAGTCGCAGCCGAAATCCAGTTGACGTGAAAGCGAGCGCAAGAGGCACTCCCCTTATTACTCCCCCTTTTTAAACCAAAACAACCGCCATCTACGGCATACCATCGCCTTTGAAATCACCCAAAATTCGCTAGAACTCAATGTTTTTGAGGGTCAACGACAGCCCGCCATACTCATGAGGTTAGATTCTCTTGACCGCCGGTTCGAGTCCGGCCCGGAGTACCAACATGGTCCTGGTGACCTGCGGTTAGGTTCAGCAGGTCAGAGTGGTTTGAGGCCAAAAAGGACCCAGGTCACGGTTTACTCACGTTTTTGAACGAAAAGTTGCTCACGTTTTTGGCATGATTTGGGGCGGAACTAGGCTCGATTTCTGCTCACGTTTTTGAGTTAGAATTCTACCATTTTCATCGTCTATCACCAGCCCTCTAGGCATCCGAGCCACCGGCCGATGTCATGACACCAGCTCCCGATTCCCCTTGCCAGCAGCACAGCGTAGCGTCCGGATCCCGCTTCAAGCCCACCAGCCTTGCCACAAATTGAATGGTGTCCAATTGACTGCACAGGCCTTGAGAAACCCGACATCCTGTGAATGCTCGACCGTTCCCGTATTCGTGACTCACGACTAGACGTAAAGCCGTCCAAATCCTAACGTTCGCCACGGACGCCAATTTGACGAACGCCGTCACGCAGCCTCCTCGACATGACTTCAAATTCGTGACGCTAGTCGGCATCCAGCCAGAACACCTGAGCACCTTCCTTGACGAGTTCGCCTTTTGGTTCAACCGCAGACACTCACACGCCCCCGGCATGATCTTCTACCGACTCCTGCAAGCCATGGTTCAAGAACCCTCGGGAAGGGCGCAAAGGTCTTGCCATAGGACTTTCCCCAACACCTTGCCGACCATTGTTGGCGGCCATGAAAAACTGCCGAATGGTGGCCATGAAACTGCCCACTCTTATTTTCTAGCATCGCCGTGTTCTTAACGGAGGGAGCCTCTTCCTGGGGTTTGATGTCGGTGTCTAGTAGCACCAAATCAGGAAGAGGCTCTGTAAGAAGTCTGACGGAGAAACCATGGACATTCTTCAACCGTACGATCTTACGAAGTCGTTTCGCGCCGCAGCGCAGCTGACGGGCTGGTCGCTTCGGTGACCTCATGGCTTACATCCAAGGCTGCCTGCGCCTCCGCTATATCCGCTGTACCGTGTACTACCAAGACCGGACAACTTGCGTGTTCGGCGCAGGCAGAACTCACGGAGCCCAACAACATTCCTGTGAATCCACCGCGACCACGCGAGCCAACTATGAGCATCTGCGCAGATTGGGCGGACTCGAGCAAGGCTTGGGCTGGTCTTCCACGAACGGATACTCCAGTAAATCCTTTCGGCGGGTTGTCTCCGAATGCCTCGTGCGTGGCGATCCTCAGAATCCGGCGCGCATCCTCGTTCGGGTCCCAGTCCGGACTGATGTACGTGCCGAACATGGTCTCCACATGCCATGCGGTGACAGCTGTAATCGTGGCGTCAAGTGAATGCGCCAGCGTCTGTGCCCACTTCAGTGCCAAGACCGACTCGGGAGACCCGTCTACACCCACCACAATGCGCGCACGCTCGTGGACTCTCTCTTCTTCCATGGCTTCAACCATCTTTCGACTCTTTCACGTTTGATTCCTGCAGTTCCGGCCGCGAGGCACCTCCCAGAAGGGGCTTGATCCGCTCAGACTTTCCACTTCGCTGCCCGACCCACTTTAATGATCAACGCCGGCGAAGGCAGCTGCACAGGGTCAAAAGTCCCTAACGTTCGATTCACGATAGTGCCACCCTTGGGACAACGGAGGAGCCTTTTCTACGTTTTAGATCCCGTAACTCGGGATCAGATCCACCCCGTGAGGACGGGAGGACAACCTTGAAAACCCACCATCATCATCGGAGGCGACGGACGCACCTCGTCCATTAGGGCTCTGAGCGAAGCCGTATGGTTGGCAAAATATCTCCTCGCACAGGTGAAAGCCTTGATGTTCTGGAAGTATCCAAACGCCTACATAGTGCCCTACGCAGTGGGAAAATTCGATTTTGATGGGGCTTCACAAAAGAACCTCGATGATGCAGTTGAGACTGCATTTGGATTGGGCAAGCCAAGGAGCCTCACATCCCAGCTCGTGAGCGGATCACCCCCGGCCCATACTGATTGGCGCCAGCACAGATGCCACACATCATGTACCAGATGTTGGTCCTGGCACTGGCGGGGCTGCTTCTTCAAAGAAGTAGTGAGAATCAAACGGCACAAGGCGCCCTCGAAGGCGCCTGAACTGGCTTCGGGCAGGGGTGCTCGGCGCCAACGACGGTATCGTCTCCGTCGCCGCGACGGTCGTTGGAGTCGCGGGTGTGGCGAACTCGTCAACCCCGATTCTTGTCGCGGGAGTCGCTGCGCTAGTTGGTGGCGCCATTTCGATGGCTTTGGGTGAATATGTTTCCGTTAGCAGCCAACGCGAAGGTCAGCGGGCATGATCGAGAAGGAGCTGAGCGAACGCGTCGAGGACCCGGACGCAGAATTGGCTGAACCTACGGGGCTCTATCGGGCTAAAGGTCTCAGTCCCGCCACAGCGGCGCAAGTGGCCGTTGAGCTGACGGCCCACGATGCCCTGTCCGCGCACCTATCTGAAGAACTCAATATTAGCCAAAACGAGGTAGCCAATCCGTGGCAGGCCGCATATGCCTCGGCGGTAGCGTTTACCGTCGGCGCGGTTTTGCCCTTGCTCGCTATTTTGCTGCCGCCAACCGAGCTGCGGATCCCTGTGACGTTCATAGCTGTCCTGCTGGCTTTGGCCCTCACGGGTACTCTTAGCGCCGCCATTGGGGGCAGCTCCAAAATTACTTCGGCGCCTCGTCTGGTCATTGGCGGTGCTCTAGCACTAGCGGCGAACTGTGGCATCGGCAGCGTCCTCGGTGCAAGCGGTTTAATTTAGCCGCCACCAAGAATCACAATACGGACTCCGTCACCAGGATGAAGGGGATGCCTGGCTTCAGTTGTTGCCCTGTTGTGATGACAAGCTCATCGACGCTAGGAACACCGGTTGACCTCCTCCCCGACGGTATCAACGTCCTCGGGACTTATCGTGACGTTTGAACGGCCACCGTTGCAGGACTGTTTGGCGAGAGGATAGCGCCAGTCATTGCCGCCCGCCCGGCAGGTAAGAGTTCGGCGCAAGCCCACACCCTTCACACCTGAACCAGTAAAATAGGGAGCGTTTCCCTCAAGCTGTCCTCCTGACTTTTCTAGTGAAGGCACCGGCAAAGTGCGCCTTACAGCCGTCCGAGAATATCTTCAATGCAATTCCAGCGAACCAGACAGTACCCTTCCGGATGATGGCAGTCATGCCCACCATGCACGGCCCACATTGTCTGGCGGGCTCCCCTGCCAAATAGCTGAGCAATTTTGCTATAGCCACCAAAACGCATTCCTCGGATGAAGCATGTGGCCCACGCCCACATCTGGGTGGACTCCTTTCTCCAACGCGCCAGACGGGTGCACACGGTAGTTCAGCGGTCTGACCCACCGGCCGTGTAACCGCCCACCTGAACGACACCAACAGCGAAAAGGTCTGTGCCAGCGTTGGTCACGATGCGGGCGAGACAGGCATCTCCTTCGACTTCCATCATCTGCTGCGCGCAATGGCGGGAAAACAAAACGGGTCATTTTCCAGGTTCCCGCTCCGATCGTGCTGATCGGAACTATGGCGCAGCAGCAGGAGGCAATGCGCGCCACACGAGCAAGCGTCTCACGTTTCACGACACATGTGGGACGGGCCTTTGCCGCCTCATTGACTCACGCGGCTGCGCCTCTCCAAGAGGCAGTGCGATGCTGTTGACGACGGTGTTAGACTCGCCCAATATATAAGATTCTGGTGTCTGGCCCACCTTGACCCTGCAAAAATCTTGACGCCCGGCCACGGTACCCGTCACTGCGGACACGACCGCCGAGGTGGTCTATATGCACATCGGCAATGCGGATACCCTGGGCCCCGCGCAGCAGCGGCCACCTGACAATGAGTATCCAGACAATGGCTAGGTGGCGGCATGGGCAAGCATCGTCTTGTTCTTGAAATTGTTGGGCTCGCCTTCGGCACCATTGGGGATCAGAACAAAATTACTGAACAGCAGCTGCCGGCCCTGATCCTGCGCTGCAAGTTTGCGTCACGAGGAGTATACGGATCACGGCCCGCGCATCTGGTAATCTCTGGTTCGCATACGAGCCGGCGTCTTGGTCCGGGGCGCCACGGCAATAGCCGTCAGCCAGCCGAAATTTGATGGTGGGTTTCACACCAGCTGCCGCTGATCACCCTCGTGATAGGTTGCGATATCCTTCCCGTTCCGGTCTCTGCGACTACGCTCCAGATGCGGGGTCCCTTCGCCCGGAGTGCATCGTTCAGTCCAGACCGTTCATCGAGCGCTCCACGAGGCCCCGTGCCATCGTGTGGCCCCCACCATTCAGAGCAAAATGGACTTTCCTAGCATCAAAGCCACCTTAGTTTTTCCGGTGGACTGGGTAATCTCCGCAATAATTACAGCATCACTTATCTGCCGTTTAGATTCCGAACGGGCTTTAGCCGCGAAATAGGTTGGCGGGGCAAACTGCAAGTGTTGGTTCTCAGGAGCGGTCGATCTCCGCCGGTGTTCCCATCTGCGCACGCATACGGGTAGCCGCACCACGCCGGTCTGAAGGCTTGTTCTGCCCATTCATCACAGGAGGGGCCGCCTTCTGAGGAAGCTCATCTGGACACTTGTTCGACACTGCCATTGAATTTTTTTCTTTCAAAGCACCAACACCATCCGTTAAAACCTGGATGATTTAGCCGCCGCAATCGGGTTTTGCTTCTGCGCCGCTTCTGCTGCTGCGATGACCGGGACGGTACGCAGAAAGCTGTCGGGGTTCAGCGAGATGGAATCGATGCCTTCCGCAACCACGAATTGAGCGAACTCAGGGTGATTGCTGGGTGCCTGCCCGCATATCCCGATCCGGATGCCTGCGGCATGGGCTCCGGCTATCGCCTGACTAATCATGGTCTTGACGGCCTCGTCCTGTTCGTCAAAGAGCGGGGCGAGTATGGCCGAGTCCCGATCTACACCGAGAACAAGCTGGGTGAGATCGTTTGAGCCGATGGAGAAGCCGTCGAACTTGGCGGCAAACTTTGGCGCCAGAATGACGTTGGAAGGGATTTCACACATCATGTAGACCTTGAGCCCGTCCTGACCACGAACAAGTCCGTTTTCGGCCATTACGGCCAGGACCCGGTCCGCTTCAGCAAGTGTCCGGCAGAACGGCACCATCACTATGACGTTCATGAAGCCGCACTGGTTACGAAGGCGGAGGATGGCCCGGCATTCCAAGTCAAAACCGGCCCGGTAATGCGGATCATAGTAGCGCGATGCTCCACGGAATCCGATCATCGGGTTGGATTCCTCCCCTTCAAAGACTGAGCCACCGATCAAGTGGGCGTACTCGTTCGTTTTGAAATCGCTGAACCGTACGACTACCGGCGCGGGATGGAACGGTGCGGCTAACTTGGCAAGGCCGCGCGCAAGGGTTTGCACAAAGTAGTCTGAGGAGTCGGCAAAACCGCGCGTCAGTTCCTTGATCTTGGCCCGATCCGCCGGATCCGTGACCCGTTCAGGGTATGCCAGTGCCATCGGGTGCACCTGGACCATGTCATTAATGACAAACTCCATGCGTGCCAGCCCGATGCCCTTTGCGGGCAGGCGCCACCATTTGAACGCCGAAGAAGGGCTGGCAAGATTGAGCATGACGGACGTCCGCGTGACTGGTAATTCGCCGAGGTCCACATCGTCCTGGGCACTCGCCAAAAGTCCCTCATAAACGTGGCCTGTGTCCCCGTCCGCGCAGGACACCGTGATGGACTGCCCATCCACAACCACTTTGGTGGCATCAGTTGTCCCGACGACGGCTGTAATCCCCAGTTCGCGGCTGACGATCGCCGCATGGCTGGTTGCCCCACCCTTGTCAGTGACGATGGCCTTGGCACGCTTCATGACCGGGACCCAGTCCGGATCTGTTTGTTCGGCGACCAGGACAGCGCCGTCCACGAAATTGCCGATGTCCGCAGCACTCTTGATCACGCAGGCGATGCCAGAGGCTATGGAATCGCCCACCGCAGCGCCTTCTACCAGCAGCCGCCCTTCTTCCGTCAGCCGGTGCGTGCTCATCACGGTACCGCTCTTGCGCGCCTGGACGGTTTCTGGCCTGGCCTGGACAATGAACAATTCCCCGCTCATCCCATCCTTCGCCCATTCCATGTCCATGGGTCGTCCATAATGGTTCTCGACCTGGACGGCCCACCTGCCCAGTTGGAGGATCTCGTCGTCGTTCAGGCAAAACGAAGTCCGTTCAGCATCGGTGGTGTCGACCATGCGCGTTCCCGCGCCGCCGTCGGAGGAGTAAACAAGTTTGCACCCTTTTGAACCAAGTAACTTTTCGATCACGGGCGAGAACGCTGGCATGCCCAGAATCGGTTTGAAGACAACGTACTTGTCCGGGTTCACCATGCCTAGGACCACTGTCTCACCGAGTCCCCAGTTGGCGCTAAGGACAGCGGCTCGAGGGAAGCCGGATTCGGTATCGAGGGAGAACATGACGCCGGCAGCCCCTAGGTCCGAGCGAACCATGAGCTGGACTCCCACTGACAGCGCCACGTCCAGGTGCCCGTACTTCATGATCTCCCGGTAGCTGATGGCACGGTCGGTGAAGAGCGATGCGTAACAACGTCGGCAGGCATCGAGCAGCTGTTCCTCACCCCTGACGTTCAGGAAGGTTTCCTGCTGTCCGGCGAAGCTGGCGTCAGGCAGGTCCTCGGCAGTGGCGCTGCTGCGAACTGCGACGGCGGGATCTTCGTGCCCGGTGCGCACGGCCAGCTCGCGGTAGAAAGAACGGATTTGCGTGGTTGTCTCGGGCGGGAACTCACCAGCAAGGATCAGTTCACGCACCTGGTTCCCGATCGATCGCCAATTGGTGCCTGCAGAGTCTTTCGTGGCGAGGATCTGCTCCAGCCGTGGCGCCATGTCGTTTTCCGCGATGTACGTCCGGTACGCGGCAGCTGTGAGGGCAAAACCGCCGGGCACCCTGACACCGTCGGCAGCCAGGGATCGGATCATCTCTCCCAGTGAGGCATTCTTTCCGCCAACGTAGGCAACGTCCTTGATGCCGACGTCCTCAAGCCAAACAACACTCTCTTTATCCACAGTAATCAGGTTTCCTTCGCATCTTCGCTGTTCTGCTCCGTGGGGCATTCCCAAGCTAGGTGCCCACGTCACGAGTCAACTCCCTTGGGTCAAGTCCGGGTAGGGGCCAAAGTCCCACTGTCCGACAAGCTTTCCACGTGGGGGCCACTTCGGGACGAAGGGACCTCTGCTCTACTGGCAAGGAATAGTCCCGCACTCACTTAGATTAGGACCCGACTGCAACCAGCGAAGGAGCTATTTGTGCCTGCACGGTCCTTAAAGGAACCGTGCCTCCTGTCTTCGAGTCGACTTTCCCTGAGGAACAGGCAGATCCGTAGCCGGAGGGCGACTAGTTGCTACTCAGTGTTCGAAGCCGCAGATTTTTCGCATGGATCTTCACTAGGGCGAGGGCGAGCAGGCGCCTCGGCGCCAGCGTGTTGTCCCAGGTACGAAGTTGTGCGGATGGTGCATGAGCTGCGGCAGACCTGCCGCCACTGCAAGATCTGCCCCCCGCTTTGCAGAGTGGGTCCGTGACAAAGACTCTGCGCCGCTGCCAGAACCCGCTTATCCCTAAAAGTCCACAGCGCCCATCGAATGTTGGAACCACAACGCCATGGAACCCAAGAACCATTCGCCCTTGTCCACCTGCACTGCTCAAGAGGAATCTCTTTGAGGTTCCCAGCACAATCTTACGTTTGGTACCCGCTGAGGGAATTGAATCGATATAGCATCCAACGGCGCCCCATCACACCCTAGTCCGTGTTCACGTCCAGCCATGGGCCATCCAGTACTGGCATCGGGGACTTTGGACCCTATTCCCCTAGGGTGGAGCAGACGTAATATGATCTGCATGAGAGCAAATCCGTTGGCACCAAAAGTAGAAAATCTTACCCCCGGGCAATGCTGGAAGGTACTTTCTGAAACGTCCATTGGACGGCTCGCCGTCATCGTGGACGGACGCCCCGACGTCTTCCCTGTGAACTACAAGGTAGACGGGCAGTCCCTCATCTTTCGAACAGGTGGCGGCAGAAAGCTCGATGCACTCCGCCACGAAGCATGGGTTGCGTTAGAGGCCGACGCCGTGAGTGGAGAGTTCGGCGTAGCGTGGAGCGTGGTCGTCAAGGGCCATACCGAAATCACCGCCTCAGACAGCCAGGTTCTTAACACGGCAAGCAAAGGCATGTTTCCGTGGCAGGGAGTTGGAAAAGACCAACTCGTACGCATCGTCGCTGAGGAAGTGACGGGCAGACGCTTCACCCTTGATGCTTCCATGACGTGGAATGTTCCCTTGGATGACACGATCCGGGCCGGGCTCGAGTAGGACACCTGAAGCGGCCCCTTGGCGGGTATTTCAGTCACTCCATGTTCGGCAACACGACGTCCCGGCATGCCGGTCATCGGAGTCGACATGTTTCATTACTGATGTCTCACTACTGATCGCGCTAAAGGCTCTCACCATCGTGGCCCATATTAACGACCAGCACTGGACAGTGCGCATGGGCCACGCACGCCTGGCTGACTGAGCCCAAAAGAAGGCCGGAAAACCCGCCATGCCCCCGCCGCCCAACCACTAACATGTCCGCACCATCACTGAGCTCAATCAGTTTCTGTCGCGGCTGGCCCCGGACCAAACTCGTGGAGACTCTATCCGGCAATGGTGTCCCGAAGGTGTTCGAGACGCTGTCTTGGAGGAGTTGGCGGGCCCTGTTTTCAAGATCCGAAGCACTCGTTGAAGACTGCCCGGCTGCGAATGTTGAATCGCTCCAGCATGTCACCACATCGAGCCATGAACCAGTTGCCTTTGCGACACGTTCGGCTTCCCTGAGGGCTACTATGGACTCTGCGGACCCATCGATTCCGACGACAATACGGCCAGTTTCCTTCTCTTTACCCATGGTGCAAGCCTTCCGTTGGTTGAGCTGTCTTCTGTGATCAATACTGACGCCCTAGGTCAGCGCCGTCTAGGGTCCAACGTCACCAGTCCTCTTTATGACGACAACCCTACTCAGCTACGGAACACGGGACCGAGGTGCCTCCCACTGCGTCGGAAGCACCTTGTGCACAACATGGCTGAAGACCTATGCCAGAGTCTCTTCCTGTGGCAACAAACCCGTATCTTTGCCGGTGAAGGGGGAAATTCCCGCAGTATCCAGCGTGGAGAACCCATTACTGCCTAGAGGCCGACCAACGCGTGTAAACGCACGGCCTGTCGGCAAAGATGCCGAGTCATGCTAGATACCGCAGACGACAGCCTGGTCACGTGTCCCGCCGAAGGACCACATCCATTCGCATATGCCTTCACGGGCAGCACTTGAGCAGACTGGGGTTCCCTGCCCACGGCCACCACGGCATGTCCGGTATTGCCATGCATAGACTCCTAAATCACGGTGTGTGCATCGCCTGCACTTGGGTGAATTTGCCTCAGCCGTTGCCGATGGCACGGTTCCGTAATCACCTTGCTGGCCACCCGTCATCGTATCCTCGGCCCAATGTCCCGGTTAAAGCCGGCGTTGGCGAAACCTGAAGGGAACACGGCCACGAGGCCATAGCCCTTTCCCCTGCTGCATCCATGGTGGCTGAATCACTCCAGGCGAGGACGGCCGGCACACTCCTTCGATGCTCCCCCATATGGCCAACCTCGACCCCAAGGAGCCCTTAGAGGGAAAACCCCCAGGTTATCCGTGTTGAATTTCACCCCACAAGAGGTAAATGACCATGAGTAGTAGTGCAGCGGCCCCCTGACAGTCACGATGGCGTTGAGCGACGCCTCCTAGTCCCCCACAGCCGTCAGCTCCCCCTCCAGAGCAGTGGGACGTTCGGCACTAGTGCACTGGACCGGGACCAGTAAGTCTTGAAACAGAAACCCCTAACTCTTGATCCACAAGAAAGGCAATCCAGATGAGTGTCGTCGTCGTTTATGAATCCATGTTTGGCAACACACGCGCCGTCGCTTTGGCGGTCGCTGAAGGGCTGGCTCCCTTTGGCGTGGTGGTCACGGCAAACGTCAACGATCCGCGAGCTAAAGAGGCCACGCGTTCGGCCGACTTGTTGGTTCTGGGCGGACCAACCCATGTCCATGGCATGACAAGACCGGAATCGCGCAAAGAAGCAATAACGTGGGCCAGCGACGCCTCCAAGCATCTGTCACTCGAACCCTCAACGCCGGGCATGGGGGTACGTGAATGGATCAAGGATCTTGATCTGGTTCCTGCTCTGTGCGCAGCCTTCGACACGCGAGCGGACAAGGCGCACATTCTGACAGGAGCAGCGTCAGGGCACATCGAACACGCGCTCACGAAACGCGGCTCGCGCACCGTCATTTCGCCAGAGAGCTTCCTCGTGTCCAGGGACAACACCCTCGAAGAAGGTGAGCTGGACCGAGCTCGAGACTGGGGCGTCAGCGTAGGAAAAGCCATGGAACAGTTCATTCACCACTAAACTTGGCTGCCTGCCACCGGCGTCGCACAGTGATGGAGGGTTGCTAACATGCGCTAACTGCGTCGTCACCCTGCTCGTTGGAATGGGCGTGCGATGCAAAGGAAAAAGTGCTCGCCGTAGCTCACAAGTTGGCGAACTCTCAGGGCCTGTCCCTAGAACATCGTCGCCCCGCATGCGCACCAACAGAATCGGGCACTCATCCGTCACCAGACTTCCTGTCGGCGGCCCAGCGAAGGCGCAGGCTCTCTTCAAGCTCCTGAGCGTCGAGCTGCCTTCGAATGTTCGCCAGCTCGTCCTCCAGCTTGGGAATCCACCGGCTCTCAACAGCTCGCTGACGCGTCCGGGTTGCCAGAAGTTCAGTAGCCAGCAGCAGCTCAGCGCGCTGGATAGAGGCATGGCGGGCTCCAGCAACGAGCGCGCTGCGATGGACAGAAGCAGCGTAGGATAGAGCCGAACTTCCCGACTGCGCTAGCAACGCAGGAAGAGCGCATTGCGCATCTTCGGGATACGTAATACCCATCGCGTTACCCCACCGGAAAAATACTGTAGCGTCGGCCAACGGCGCCGCCGCCGCTATCCGGGCGCTGCCGTCCAGGGCGGCTGAGCGACGCAGCCACACGGCAGCTTCCCCGGCGAGATCCTCCCACTCCGCCCGGGTCTGGTCCATGTGCAGGTGTAGCCGTTCAATCTGATCCATCAAGATACGCTGTTTGCGGTCTAAAAGGCGCGCACCGTGGCGCGCTGTTTCAAGGCGACGTTCAAGCCGAACCCTTGCCGCGCGTCCCGTGCCGCTCATTTTCAGCTGCCACTTCTGGGCAGGTATCGATCCAAGAACACCCTGGGCAGCATCGTCAATTCTTTATCCGGAAGTGCCGCCAAAGCCGTCCAGGCCCGGCCCAAGGTATCTTCCAAAGTCCTGCTCTCATCCCGCGCTTGATCAAAAAGTCCCTTCTCCACCAAGGTTCGGTACAAAATGTAGCTGCGGTCTGTTTCGCTCAAAGCAGCTTCACCCACCAGCTCGGCCAGCTCGGTGGCCTGCCGCGCGCGCGCCAAGGCGGCCAACACCTGTGCCGCCACATCGGGGTGGTCTTCCCGGGTCCGACCCTTGCCTGCGCCACTGCGCATTAGCCGAGAAAGCGAGGACAGGACATCCACCGGAGGATAGATGCCGCGCGCGGCTATGTCGGGGGCAAGGACGATCTGACCTTCCGTGATATATCCGGTCAGATCCGGCACCGGATGAGTGATGTCGCCTGCCGGCATCGTCAGCACCGGCACAATCGTCACAGAACCATCGTGTCCCTTGACCCTCCCGCAGCGTTCGTAAAGGGTCGCAAGATCGCTGTACAGATAGCCTGGGTAACCACGCCGGGCCGGGATTTCGCGCCGGGCGGCGGACACCTCACGTACGGCTTCGGCGTAGCTGGTCATGTCGGACATGACCACCAAAACATCGTGACCTTCGGTATAGGCCAAGTGTTCGGCGATCGTTAGCGCAATCCGCGGGGTGAGGATGCGTTCTATGACCGGATCGTCGGCAGCGTTCAGTAGCAGGATCAGTTCCTTCTCTGCAGAGCGTTCTTCAAGACGATCCCGGACAAAGGCGATGTCCGCATGGGTCAACCCCATGGCAGCAAATACCACCCGAAACGACTGGCCGCTGGAGGTGGCCTGTGCCGCTATCTGGGTGGCCAGCGTCAGGTGAGGTAATCCCGGCACCGAGAAGATAGGCAGCTTTTGTCCTCTGACAAGGGTCATTAACCCATCGATCACTGAGATGCCGGTCAGAACTGGCTCCTGTGGAGGCTCCCTGTAAACCGGATTCAGCGGCCACCCGCTAACAGGCAGTGTTGCCGTGCCCGTCACCGGTGGCCCGCCGTCGAGCGGTTCCCCACGACCGTTGCAGACCCTGCCAAGCCACTGGGTGCCGACTTGGACATGCAGAGGACGGCCGTCAAACCGGACCCCGATTCCGCCCAGGGACATACCATCGGTACTTTCCAGCACCTGCAAGGTTGCCAGATCCCGGTCCACCTCCAGCACCAACCCATGACGGCTTTCCCCTCCGGCTAGGTCAATGGTGGCGAATTCGTCCCACCCAACACCGCCAGCCCCGCCCACTACAAGCAGTGGCCCCCGAACTTCCCGGATGTCGCCATGGGAGATCTGCGCGCCGAAGCGATCAGACAGCGGCGCGGGGTCCGTGCCTTCAATAGGCTCTTTGGCCGGTCCGGTCGAGTCCTTCATTGCAGTGCCTCTAAAGCCACAAGCACTTCTGCACTTCGGGCCCGCACCGAGGCATCGTCGGAGGGCCCGAATTCCTCGCGGGCCCTCAGTACCGGTCCAAAATCGGCTTCCTCAATGCTGGCCACTGCCACACCACGCTCCACAAGCCGCTGGCAAGCGTCAACGACGTCGAACACCAGGTCCAGTAGCGCAGCACCTTTCTCCAGTGAGCAGTAGCCGTCGTTGTTGCTGAGGGCGTTTTGCATCAGCACCCCGTCGCGCAGCAGTCGCCCTCCCAGCAGCAGGACTTGCTCATGCCCGGGCAGCGAGGACCGTCCGATGATTTCCGCGAGTTCAGCTAACCGGTCCGACTCGGCCAGAAGGGCGACGGTGCGTGCCCGGCGGATCGCCCAACCGGGCTGCCCGTTGGCCGCATGCCAGTTGCCCAACTCTTCGGCGTCCCTAGCAAATGAACCCGTCCAACTGACCGCGGGATAGTGGCGGGAGTAGGCCAGGTCCCGGTCCAACATCCACAACGACCGGACAAAGCGTTGGGAATCAGTGGTGACAGGTTCACTCATATCACCACCGGGCGGAGAGACAGCCCCTATCACTGTTACCGAAGCACTTTGCCCACCCAGTGTCGTCACCCGTCCTGCCCGCTCGTAGAAGGAGGCCAGCTCGGAGGAGAGGTTGGCCGGATAGCCTTCCTCAGCAGGTAGATCGCCGTTGCGGTTGGCGAATTCACGCAGGGCTTCAGCCCACCTCGAGGTGGAGTCGGCAATGACGACGACGTCGTATCCCATGTCGCGGTAGTACTCCGCCACAGTGATCCCGGTGAAGATACTGGCCTCTCGTGCCATCATGGGCATGTTGGAGGTGTTGGCGATGATGACCGTACGATCAATCAACCTGTCCCCAGTCCTTGCATCTTCGAGCTGTGAGAGTCCGTCGAGGACGTCGGCCATTTCATTGCCACGTTCCCCGCAACCCACATAGACAATGACGTCGGCATCGCTCCATTTGGCTACCTGTTGCAGCATCATCGTCTTGCCCGTTCCGAAGCCGCCCGGAACAGTCGCCGCGGCACCACGTGCTAGCGGGAAAACCAAGTCCAGGACCCGCTGGCCGGTGTGCAATGGAACGGCTGCGGTGTGCCGAGCCAGAAAGGGACGAGCACGACGAATCGGGACACGCTCGGCCAGCGACACAACGTGATCAGCCACTACAGCGATCGGATCAAGCACGCGAACCTTGCCTTCCGGGGCCACCCAGCTGAGCACGCCATAAACGCCGGCAGGAACCAGCACGCGGTGGACCACCGATCCAGACTCTGGCACGGTGCCGAGGACGTCGCCTGCGGAAACGTTCGTACCGGGCACAGCAGTGGGAACAAAGGTCCACTCGCGCGCCAGAACCACCGGATCTGCCGTGGATTGCGAACGCGCAGGTGTCAGCCACATCGGCGCCGAAGACAGGGGCCGCATGAGTCCGTCGAACACCTGACCCAGCAGGCCCGGCCCCATGAGAGAGGACAACTCCGCACCGGTCGCTGCGGCAACATCGCCAACCTTCAACCCGCCCGTATACTCATAAGCCTGCAACGTTGCCTTGGTGCCCGCGATGGCCACGGTTTCTGCAGCAATCCTCTGCGGGCCGAGCGTCATCAGCTCAAGCATGGACAGCCTCTCCACACCTTCGATCTCCACGAGTGGACCACTGACCCGGACCACTTGCCCATCCTTCCCCTCTGCTACCGGTTCCACAACTCACGCGCCTCGGGCAGGGAGTCCAATGTCATCTCGGCAAGAACGGGAAGGGAAAGATCCAACCGGCGCGAACCTGCAACAGCGATGATACCGCCGTCGCTGCTCGAGGAAACACTCACTTCAGGTCCCAGCAAGTCTTGACAGTTTTCCCGCAACCTTGCCAACAACTCCGGGTATCGAGGGTCGCTTTGCAATTTTGATGCAGTCCCCGCCAGCTGGTGGCGGAGTTCTTCTATCACTGAACTCTGCCGCGCGAGCACCAGCTCGTGCGCCTCCCTGCGCACCCGGGATGAGCGCAGTGCTGCCTCGGTCCGGGCCGATGCGGCCCCCGCCGCTGCGGCGTCAGTGACAATCTGGGCAGCCTCTGCCTGCGCTGAAGCCAGTATGGCCGACACTTCCTGGAGAGCGCCATTGCGGAACTCGGCGACCTGGCTTTCGGCCGATGCCCGCAGCGTCTGCCGCACCGGCGCCAAGGCGGCCTCAGACACCGGCGTCAGCCCGTTCATGATGGAAGCACCAACGTCATGGGTGAGCGCGAGTCCGAGAGCGCCGGCCCCAAGGCCCGTGCTGAACGAGGTGTGAGGATCACCAGTGCTGTTTCAACTGGCAGTGCAGACCATGCGTGGAGGGTTTCTGCCTCGTTTTCACACGCGTGGAGGGTTACGCCGGCGAGTTGGAACCCGGCCAAGAGGGCCTGTTCACCGATCGCGGCAATCCTATCGGGTGCGATGGTGTTGGGCGCGCTGGAACTGGACAACAAATTTTCAGGGGTCGATGCGCGTGGCGTACTCACGCTTTGCCTATCAAAATGATGGCAATTATGAGGCCGTAGATGGCAATTCCTTCGGCCAGGCCAACTACAACCATTGCCCGGCCGAAGATCTCAGGACGCTCACTCATCGCGGCCAAAGCAGCCGATCCGGTGTAAGCCACGGCAAAGGCAGCGCCGATCGAGGAACCTGCTACGGCGATGGCTGCTGCTATCAAGGCCGCGCCGCCGGCACCGTGCGGCGCGGCTGCGGCTGCGGCTGCGACAGCTGGTTCCACTCCACCGGCCGCGGCAGCCGGACCGGAGCTCAAAGCCCCAACGAGCAACGCTAGGGCTCCTACCATCACCGCGATATTGATGGCCAGCAGAAATTTGAACGCCGATTTTCGCCAGCGTTTGACGAGGAGAATTGCTCCCGTGGTGGCGATCAGGAACACGGGAATGGTGACGAGCCAGAGATTCACGGTAGTTGCCTTTCAGCTGGGATGCCTGTATCGGCCGTTGTGGTGGCCGGGTTGCCGACGGTGGTTGCTTCCGGCGCCCACGGTTTGAAGGGGCGCCCCTCTGTTTGAAAAATGCGTGAGAACAACTCGTAATACTCCAACCGCAGTGCCTGAATTCCTGCGACCAGGGCTTCCAGCGCAAAGGTAACAATGTTCCCCACCAGGAACAGCAGTACCGCAGCGCCTGCGCGCCACCCTGGCACCCACAACGCCGTCGTACCGTTCCAGACCACCATCAACAGGGCGGCGTGAGTCAACCCAAACGCGGCGAGCCGGGCAAAGGAGACAATGTTGGAACCCAGCCGGATGATCGTGTCCATGAGTTCGATGAATGCTTGGACGACGGCGGTACCCCCGCCTCCGGCTTCAACGTACAGGCCAATGAAAATGAAGACGAGTGAGCCAGAACTAAGCACGATTGAGGTGGCGGTCAAGATTCCGATGCCCGCGGCGAGCCCCCAAACGAGGAGCCCCACGGATAGGAACAACAGTGAACCTGCAGCACCGGAGCGGGCATAGAGCGCCAAGCCCCAGCCTCCCTCCCGTACACGGTTGATGGTGCCGACGGCGTAAGCTCCGGCAAGCAGGAAAGCCCCGACACCCAGGCCTGCCAACAGAAGTGGCACCGGGTTGGCTAGAGGTTCCAGCCACAGCACAGGAACCAGTCCTGTGGGACCGAAGGCCTCCCCGTATAGTGCTCCGAAAACCATGGCGGCCATCCCGGAGGCACTCACAAAAAGCCAGGCCCTTTTTAGGGAAGCAAGTTTTTTGATGCGCCCGCTGCGCAACACTAAACCGCAGGCCAGCAACATCGCCCCATGTCCGACGTCGCCGAACATTATTCCGAACATCAGGACATAGGCCAGTGCCGCGAGGCGTGAAGGGTCAAGGTCCGCGTACGGCACTGTCCCGTACGTGTCCACGAGTGTCCGAGACATTCCTTCACGGCTGCTTCCACCGAACAACGTGGGAGGTTGGATCCACCTCGGCCCGGGCAGCGGAACAACTGCGGCACCCAGCGGGGCTAGTGCTTCGGTGAGTGCGGGAATCCCGTGTTGCGGAGTCCAGCCCACCAACGCTGCCGTGGGCCCGTTGACGACGGCGGCCGCCGCGGCCTTGTCCACTTCCCCGCTGCCATTGCCGGGCTCGTAGGGTAGGTCCAGTTCCACCTGCGCGTTGCGGGCAATTTCCATGAGCATGCTCGCCCTGTCCTGTTCCGCCACCACTAGGGCTACCCGCTGCATTCGGGCTGGCGCCAGCGATTCACGCGGCCTCATCAAGCACCTCGCTTGAGCCGGCACCGGCGGCAGCCGCTGCGAGGGCGGCCCGCACGCGCCACGCATCCATCGACAGGACAGCAATAGCCCCCAGCACAACGTCAGGTCCGGGTCTGGAGTGGCGCAGGAGCCGGAATCCATCCGACTCCACAGCGGTATGCGCACGGGCCTCCGCGCGCCAAAGTTCAACCGGCGAGTCAATATCGCCGACTATTTTTTGCAGCGACGGCGGCAGCGCTGTGCGAAAGTTGCTGATGCTGTCTGCGCTTTCCCATGACCGGCCAAGAACAGGGCGTAACAAGTTCAGAAGCGCTCGTTCCGGAAGAACGCCGTCAACCGTAAGACTCCGTGCAGCAGTAAGGACACACACGGCGCCGCACCACGGCTGCGCCGGGGGTGCGATGACGGCCAGCCTGCGCACCCAGGCCACGGTCAACGCGGGCCGTAGCGGTCCCCGCCCACCGCCATCGGCACCCTTCCAAGGCGAGGTGCGCAGGATTGTGGCGAGTTCCTCACGTGAACCAGCCGAACTGAGGCGATGCCAGGCGGTCGCCAGCGTACCCAGACGATAGGGCTCAGGAGCTGGTGGGCCGCCGTCGAGCTGGTGGGCTAAAGCCACAATGTTCTCAATTTCAAAAATGCCCGCCGCGGCCCGGGCGAGTGCGGTGCCGGAGGCTGGAAGCCAGCCAGCAAGCACTCGAAGCTGCCACAAGCAGGCCTCCTGAACGGCGCGTTCAGCGACGAAAAGACTTGACACGCCGTGGAGTCGTTCCGCATAGCTTGACTCTTGCAGTGAGGAGAGTGCAGCATCCAAGGTAGGTTCTGTGGCCAGTGTACGGCTGGTACCAGCCCCCACACGGCGCTGCGCCATGGATCGGGCCCGAACGGATGCCGCAACCCAGCCCGCCTCCATTACCGTCCAGCTTTCCGTGGGCTGAGCAGGGTGTCGATGACCTTGGCGACGACGGCGGGAATCCTGGCTAATCCGGACTCTTCCAGAGCATTGGCCTCCAGGGCAGCCTGGTCCATAGCCCGCGAATCCCTCTCCTGGGCCTCACGTTGAACCTGGGCGGCCGCTTCGGCGCGTGCCGCACTGGCATCGAGTCGAGCTTGGGACACCATGGCCGCTGCTTGGGTCCGTGCCGCCGCTACGTCATGTTCGGCTTGGCGACGAGCCTCCTCGACCAGCAATTCACCCGCTTTGACATCGGCGGCCAAGGCTGCGAACACAGGCGTCAATTCCATCGCGGGGCCCTGGTCGTCAACGGCTGGGACACCTGACGGGCCAGTCGGGCCTGGCGCACCCACAGGCCTGAAACGGTCAAGAATACTCAATCGCGCCACGACGACCTCCATCGGAATGTCTCTGGGGCCCAGTGTAGGCGCCATTTCGGTCCAGCGCACTGCTGTCATGGCCTCTCAATGCCCACACTGTTGTGCCCCGATTACTGGTCTTGGACCGTTCCTGTGCTGCAGCGGCCTGGCCGTGGACGCTGCAGGACAATGAATCGAAAGGTGGGTCACGTTTCTCGGGTCCTTTGGCTATCTACTGCGCTGAACTTAGCCGTAGCGATTCCGCCCGTTAGACCATCCTGGGAAGGCTACCAGTTCGACTCCCAGCGCTGGCCTGAGAGTTGTGAACGTGCGAGGCCGGACACCGACGCCGTGTTGGAGACTCCCCCTTGGCAGATACGCGAATCTGGCTCAACCGTCAGTCACCTCAATTAGTTGCGAGTGCTCTGGCAACCATTTCCGCTTCGAGGCGCTCGACGTCGTCCCGGCAACACAGTTCTGTTGCCGGTGACATCACCGCGGCACTTCCCGCGGCGACTGCTGTTCTCAATGCCGCCTCAGCCGTGTTTCCCTGTGCGAGCCGCAGAACAAATGCGGCCAGAAAGCTGTCCCCGGCTCCGACGGTGCTGACCACCTTCACCGACGGCGTCGGTAACCGGATGACGCTGGCCTTGGAGGCAAGCACGGCCCCGGCTTCTCCGAGTGTCAGCGCGGCGTAGTCTGCGCGCCCTTCTGCAATCAGTGATGAAGCCGCGTCGATTTGGCTCTGTTCGCTGTCAAGGGCCGCGCCGACATGTTCAGCCAGTTCCCGCCGGCTGGGTTTGACCAGGAAGACTCCTTCAGCGAGGGCTTCTGTAAGTGCCGGCCCAGAGGTGTCCACCACGCACCGCACATCGGCCTCTCGTGCCAGCCGCGCGACTCGGGCATAAAAGTCCTCCGGTACCCCCGGCGGCAGACTACCGCTGGCAACCACATATCCACCTGCTCGGATGGACCGGCCAACAATCTTCAGGCAGGTGCGCCACTCCCCTTCACTGAGCTCGGGACCTTCCAAGACGAATCGGAATTGATTCCCCGTCGAGTTCTCATCAACCGTGACGTCTTGCCGGGTTATCCCACCGACTGCTGCCACCAAAACAGGGATCCCTTCAGCTTCCATCAACCGGCGATAGGTGTCTCCGGTGGTACCGCCTGCGGTGAACACAGCCAAGGCTTGACCGCCAAGCCGTTGTATCACCCGGGCTACGTTTGCCCCACCACCTCCCGGATCGAGGCTGCTACGGCCGCACCGGAGCTTGTGACCACTGTAGACGAGGTCTGTTGAAGTGCTAACGTCCAGTGCGGGGTTCATGGTGAGAGTGAGGATTGGTTTGGAGCTCCACAAGGAAGAGGCTTCCGTGAGTCCCATCCTTGGCGAGCTGACCAACTGTGAATCGACCGATTCCATGGCTTAACTGGTACCCCCAGGATTCGTTTCCGTCCTACTGCGTTGCAGGCCCGGACTGCGCAAAAGACAGCTCTGCTTAGTGGATAGAAGCATAGGACACTAAAGCAATGACGTCCATGCGTGTTCCAGCGCCTTCATCTGGGCTGGCAACGAGCAGCGCATGTTTCGCAGAGATGACGTCTTGTCCAATAGCCAACCTCAGGAAGACGAATACGGCGACGCCTGGACGTCCACACCAGCCCTCGGCGCAAGGATTGCCACTAGACTTCCACTTCCGAAGGCAGCCTGGTGAAACACCGGATGGTTATACCGAGAAATCCGCGTAGGCACGTGATTGCAGCAGCCATGCCTCACAGCAATCCCGAGGCCTGCCTATCAAGGATAGCCGCCAGCCTGACCAAGGAGAGCGTCGAGGAACGCCTCAACCAGCGTGAAGCCCAGTCCACGGGCCAGCCCGTGGACATCGTCGCTACTCGGGACCGCGCCCGTGCTAAGAATGAGACGACGTGATTCGAAGCGAACCACATGGACCGTCGAAGTGCTTCCAGAATCCGGCGAGTTAGCGGTTTGACCAGCGTTCCGGCATAAGGCAAGGGCGGCGCGGATCGCTGTCCGCCAGCCAGCTACCTTTGCCCTATTGGGGAAAGGGTGCCAGCCATTGCATGTTCTAACGTTTCCAACGCCCTGGCATCCGGGGATGGGGTGACGATTGAGACTCTAACAACCGCCGAGTCGGTTCGCTGTGACCTTGAGATCTTGGCGACGTGAGTGGCTGGCTGTTCCTTGAGGCATCGTTGCGCGGCTCCTTTGCTGATACTCCAGGGTCTGCAGGTTGGGACGCTGCCAGCGGAGCCCTCATGCGATTAGCAGTCTGATGGATTCTGGGTAGCCACTTTTGGATCTTGTCATTGCGTCTTTGTCTGGCGGCCTTCGTCATCCCGGACACCCAATCGGAGTCGGCGAAACAGGACTGTTGCGGCGTCGGCTACGGTTCCTGATGTGATTAGCGGGGGCTTAACGTGTGGTCAGTCACTGATGTGGGCTGTGCCGGCGAGTGTGTGCATGAGGTCATCGACCATTTGTATGTGGTGGTTACCGTTTCTCGCTTGGTGCAGTGCCCGGCGCAGGATCTTGTGAGGAAGCTTCTCGTGCCCGGAAAGCCGTTGCTACCCGACCCCGCAGGTGCCCCACTTCGCACGGCACACGGTCAGCGCATCCTTCTCCACCACCACACCGGAAATGTTCGTTCCATCGCAACGAATACGACCCTCTTATGGTTCGTAGTTGATACGGGCCAAGGAAATAATGCTTTTGACACATACGTCCTAGCCACGGGTAACCGGAACTGCGAGACTGGTGCCGAGGAGAGGAATGCCGGGTCATGGCGGACATACACAAGGTGAGGGCGGGCCGCATCTACGAAGGCAGGGCGCACGGGGAGGGTTCCCGGGTGCTGGTAGACCGTATCTGGTCACACGGCCTGAGCAGGGAAAAAGCGAATCTAGATGAGTGGTGCAAGACGGTGTTTTTCTCAACACGGTTGTGCAAGTGGTACGGCCACGATCCGGAACGCCTCGAAGACTTCGGCCGCCGGTACCGGAGCGAAAGTGAAGAGCCTCAAGGCGCCGGGTCCCTTGAACACCTGCGGGCCTTGGCTGATCTGGTCCAAAACAATCCGGCGTCCGCGTGATTTCGCATCCAGCGTTCAGTTGCGAGGCATGGTGCCTGCGTGAGACGGATCTGGATCTGGACGTGCTGGCGCAGAGCGAATCCTTGTTTGCGCTCTCCAACGGCCATATCGGCTGGCGGGGCAACTTGGATGAGGGTGCACCGTACGAGCTGCCGGGTTCCTACCTCAACGGTGTCCACGAGTTACGCCCACTGCCCTATGCGGAGGCCGGCTACGGTTACCCAGAGTCCGGCCAGACCATGATTAATGTGGCCAACGGCAAGCTGATCCGGCTTTTGGTGGACGATGAACCCTTCGATGTGCGTTACGGCACGCTCCACAGCCACGAACGAGTCCTTGACTTTGCTGCCGGTGTACTGCGGCGCAATGCGCTTTGGACCTCACCAGCAGGGCGGACCGTCCACGTATCATCAACCCGGCTCGTGTCACTGGTCCAACGTTCCGTCGCTGCCATCGAGTATCAAATTGAGGCAGTCGACGGCCCGGTTCGCTTGGTGATCCAGTCAGAGTTGGTCGTCAACGAGCCGTTGCCTCCCGGCAGTGAAGACCCCCGTGCAGCGGCCGTGCTGGAGTCACCGTTGCGCTCGCAGATGCACGCCAGCGACGGCATGCGAGTAGAGCTGGTACACAGGACCGAGCTCAGCAACCTTTTGGTGGCTGCAGCCATGGATCATCTGGTGGATGGGCCAGACTCCATGCAGGTGCTGAGCGAGAGCTTCACCGATATGGGCAGGGTCAGCATGACGGTCATTTTGGAGCCGGGGCAGCGGCTGCGGTTCGTCAAATTCGTCACTTATGGCTGGTCCGCGGAACGAACCCGCCAAGAGCTTGGCGACCAGGTGGACGCCGCCCTGACGGGGGCACACCAGAGCGGTTGGGAGGGACTACTGGCCGAACAGCGGACCTATCTGGATGATTTCTGGGCCCGGGCCGACGTCGAAGTGGATGGCGATGCCGAGATCCAACAGGCTGTCCGGTTCGCGTTGTTCCACGTCTTGCAGGCAGGGGCCCGGGCCGAGCGCCGGGCTATCCCCGCCAAGGGCCTGACAGGGACCGGTTACGGTGGGCACGCCTTTTGGGACACGGAGACTTTTGTTCTTCCTGTCCTGACATACACCGTCCCCACAGCTGCTGCTTATGCCTTGGCATGGAGGCATTCGACCCTGCAGCCCGCGTTGGATAGGGCAGCCCAGCTCGGTATGAAAGGGGCAGCTTTTCCCTGGCGCACCATCACAGGAGCGGAATGCTCCAGCTACTGGCCGGCGGGAACTGCAGCCTTCCACGTGGGTGCCGACATTGCCGACGCGCTCGTCCGTTATATGAACGCCACCGGTGACACTGACTTCGAGGCGAAGATTGGTTTGGAATTGCTGATGCAGACCGCACGGTTCTGGCAATCCCTAGGCCACCACGATGCCCAAGGCCGATTCTGCATCGACGGGGTCACCGGTCCCGATGAGTACAGTGCCGTCGCGGATAACAACATCTATACCAACTTGATGGCCCAGCACAATCTGGTCTCCGCCGTCGAGGTTGCCAAGAGAAATCCGGACCGGGCCCGTGAACTGGGCATTGACGAGGAGGAGATGGCCGCGTGGGGCGATGCCGCGCGGGACATGATGGTCCCCTACGACGACGTCCTCGGGGTGCATCCGCAAGCAGATGGCTTCACGGCGCACCAGGAGTGGGATTTTGCCGGTACCAGCGCCGAAGAATACCCGCTGCTGCTGCACTTCCCGTATTTCGACCTCTACCGCAAGCAGGTGGTGAAACAGGCAGACCTGGTCCTTGCCATGCACCTGCGCGGGGATGCCTTTACCGCGGAACAAAAGGCCGCGAACTTCCGCTATTACGAACGCCTCACCGTGCGCGACTCTTCGCTGTCCGCATGTACTCAATCCGTGATGGCCGCCGAAGTAGGTCATTTGAGCTTGGCCTATGACTATCTTGCCGAGGCAGCTTTGATGGATCTGGAAAATCTTGAACACAACACTCGCGACGGCGTGCACATCGCATCGCTGGCTGGCACGTGGATTGCCCTGGTTGCCGGTCTGGGCGGTATGCGTGAACGAGGTGGCACGCTACGTTTTGCCCCGCGCCTACCCGAGGGCCTGACTCGGGTGTGCTTTCGCGTCCTGTTTCAGGGGCGGTGCCTGCAGGTCGAAACCATCCCTGGCTGCACGATTTACCAGCTGTTGGAAGGTACAGCCTTGGAGATATTCCATTTTGGTGAGCCCGTCATCGTGAAAAAAGAGCCGACGTCGTGCCCCACACCGGCGTTGGTGCTGGCACCAGAAGAAGCCAAACGGCCCACCCAGCCGGCGGGTCGCGAACCTCTCCTGCGCAGTGGACGCCGCAGGATCCGCACAGCGAAGGACTTACCATGAGTAACCTGCACCACCCCGGTGGCGGACACCCTGCTGTGGACATTGCCGCCTATGACGCTTGGCTCTTTGACCTCGACGGTGTTCTGACGAAGACCGCTTCGGTGCACGCCGCTGCCTGGAAGCAGGCTTTTGACGAATTCCTCCACGAAGAGGGTGCCCGGCTCGGAAAGTCCTTCAGCCCGTTCGATCCGGGCGCTGACTACCAGCGCTACGTTGACGGAGAACCACGCGCCGACGGGGTGCGAAATTTCTTAGCCGCACGAGGTATCACCCTGGCCGAAGGAACGGATGGGGATGCTGCTGACGCCCACACGGTCATAGGCCTCGGAAACCGTAAGAACGTGCTGCTTCTGCACGCCCTTAAAACCAGTGGCATCGAAAGTTACGCCGGCGCCGTGGCGCTGGTGAAGGCCCTGCATGCCCAAGGAACACCCACTGCTGTGGTCTCCGCCAGTGAGAACACAGCAGCGGCGCTTGACGCTGCGGGGATAGCCGAACTTTTCAACGCCCGTGTTGACGGCCAGGTGGTCAAGGAACGCAATCTGGCAGGCAAGCCCGCACCGGACAGTTACCTCGAAGGTGCCAGGTTGCTGGGTGTGGATCCTGCCAAGGCCGTGGTCATCGAAGACGCCTTGGCGGGGGTAGAGGCAGGCAAAGCCGGCCACTTTGCTCTGGTGATTGGAGTCAATCATCACGACACCGACGGCACCCACGACTATGCCGACCAATTACGGCGACACGGTGCCGATGTTGTCCTTGCTGATCTGGCCGATCTACTGCTTGATCCGGATGCAGCTCCGGTCAAAGACGGCGAGAAACCCGCTCTAGCCAGACCGGTTGGACGGGGCAAGAATGGAGTAATGGACTACACAGCGAAGGTTGCATCCGCCGTCATCGTCGTCGCCGAATTGGAACGCTCTCTGAGTTTTTATCAGGACGTCTTCGGCTGCACTCTCGCCCTGCGCCACGGCAACGGAGCGCTGATATTATCTCCGGATGGTTTCGAGATTTATCTGGTGGCCAAAGGTAGCCGCAAGGGACACCCCACGGGTGGCATTGGCGAGCAACACCTGATGTGGGCCACCGATAGTGCCCAGGCTCTGACGCACTTCGAGCAGGTATTAAAGGACCGCGGCGCCTACACCTACACGCATACCAGCGCAGGGGTGACGTTCGTTGAGGGCCACGACCCGGACGGCACTCGCGTGGTCATCGCCCACCCTAGCCCACAGCAACAGCCCCGTTCCGTGTTCGACAGCCGGCTTTACAACTAACCCCGAACACACGACGACGCCATACGCAAGGATCTAATGTGCGCTCCGTGTTCCAGGTGGAGCCAGTGTTCTAGGTGGGGACAGTGTTCTAGGTGGGGACCGGTTCGAGTTTTCTTGCAGCACCAGCGAGCTCTCACCGGATCTTGTGACCGCCCCCAGCAGCTAGTGCAACGGCAGGATCAAGCACCTTGTACGCGAGGAGCTTGACACGGTCGCTGAGCAACGCCCATAGGATGGCGTAACCCCAGACGAAGGCCGCCCACCCCCATCCCAGCTGTGTCATAAACAGTCCGAACACGGCAATGAGCGTGGCAATTACTTGGGTCCCCAACACGGCGAACAGCAGGATGCGGGCCGGCCGGATGGACCAGAACGGGCCGCGTGTGCGAGTCAGGAAAATGGTTAGGTGACCGGCCACCGACAGCATCAGATACATCATGGTCTGCAGCTGGGGACGGCCGATGCCGAAGACCCGATCGCCTAGGTAGAACAGGCCAAAGGCGGCGATCGGGCCGAGCACACCCAGCACTGTCGCTATCCCCAGCACCACGCGCATATTCCACGCTTCTGGCTGGCTGCGATAGCGGACGTTGTCGTAGGCGATCGAGAGGATCGCGCCGTCGTTTAGCAGTGCGAGCATCACGATCATGATGGCGGTGACCGGGTAGAAGTTGAACACAAGTATGGTGAGGGTGACGAAGAGCAACACGCGCAGCGTCTCGGCAATGCGGTACATGGCGTAGGAATTCATCCGCTGAAAAATCCGCCGGCTGATCTTGATCGCATCGATGATCACCGACAGGCCCGGGGTGAGCAGCACAATCGCGGCCGCAGCACGGGCGGCATCGGTGGCACCGGACACCGCAATGCCACAGTCCGCCTTCTTGAGGGCCGGGGCGTCGTTGACCCCGTCGCCTGTCATGCCGACGATGTGGCCGCGCTGCTGCAGGACCTCGACAATGTGGTATTTGTGTTCCGGGAAGACTTGGGCGAAACCGTCGGCCCTTTCAATAGACTCGGCAGTTGTGGCGCTTTCCGTCTTCTGCACCTCCCCCAGGCCGGCGGCGTCGAGAATGTTCGCACCCAAACCGACCTTGACGGCGGTTTCCCTGGCGATTGCCAACGCATCCCCGGTCACCATCTTCACTTCCACACCCATTTCACGGGCGGTGGTAATGGTGGCCGCAGCATCCTCACGCGGAGGATCAAACAGCGGCAGGACGCCCAGAAAGCGCCAGTCACCCGTCGGACCGGTGCGGGCCACGCCGAGGGAACGGTACCCGCGGGTGGCGAAATCGTTGACCGCCGCATCGACGGCGGATTTCACGGCGGATGCGTCAGTAGCCAGGGCCAGCATCACCTGCGGCGCCCCCTTGCTGACCTTGAACGTGGGCTGCTCTGTTCCTGTACCGGCCCCTTTTTCCGTGACGGTGGCCTCGGTGCGCTTGCTGACCGGGTCGAAGGGCTGGTAGCCCGTCACGGTGTATCCGTGCAGTGCGTCAGGGTCGCTGAGCCCGCCGAGGATAGCGAGATCTATGGGGTCGTCGTTGTCTGCGCGGGAGGCCAACGCCCCGGCAATGATCACCTCTGCGGCCGTGACACCATCGGCGCAGAACGGGTCCCCCAGTGTCAGTGAGTTTTGGGTCAGCGTTCCTGTCTTGTCGGAGCAGAGAACGTCGACGCCGGCGAGTTCCTCAATCGCCACAAGCCTGGAGACGACGGCTTGTTTCGTGGCGAGGATCCGGGCACCAACAGCCATGGTTACTGACAGCACCGTGGGCATGGCGACAGGGATCGCCGCAATCGTCAGCACCAGGGCGAACTGCAGCGTGGTCAGCAGCGGGTCATGGCGCAGCAGCGACACGAGAACTATCACGGCAACGAACACGGCAGCGAGAATGATGAGGTAGTTGCCGATTTTTAGCACGGCCTTTTGGAAGTGGCTGACCGTGTGCGCACCCTGTACCAGTTCAGCTGTGGCGCCGAAGTAGGTGTTGGCGCCCGTTGCATAGACCAAACCGTCAATCTCGCCGCGGCGGACAATCGAGCCGGAATACACTGGATCGCCAGGGGCACAGGTGAGCGGCAGCGATTCCCCGGTCAGTGCGGATTGGTCAACCTCAATCTCATCACCTGCGAAAAGGCGCGCATCGGCGGGAATGATATCGCCGAGCCGAAGCCTGATGACGTCTCCCGGAACTAGCTCCCGGGCTGCCGGGGTGATCCACGTTCCGTCGCGTCGGACGCGCGCTGTGACTGCCAGCTTCGCCCGCAATGCCTCGATGGCATTGCCAGCCTGGCGCTCCTCACTCCAGCCCACAAGGGCGTTAGCCAGCAATAACACCAAGATGATGAAGAAGTCCGGCCAGTGCCCCACCACAGCAGACAGGATGACGGCGGCCTCGATCATCCAGGGAATCGGGCCCCAGAAGTATGACAAAAACTTCAGCAGCGCATTCGCGTGGTGCTCGGCGATCTCGTTTGGACCGTACTGAATCAGCCGCTTCGCAGCTTCCACCTGGCCCAGCCCATCCGGCGATGTTCCCAGCTGGTGCTGCACTTCCTGCATGGGCAGCGTCTTCAAGCTCTCCGCGGTCGCGGCATCGCTCCCGGGGACAGGTCTCCCCGGATTGGCGGCCGCCGGTTTCTTACTGGCCATGACATGCCCCGTCCGGGTCCCAGGTCCAGGTGCGGATTTCTGGCAGATCCGCACCGTGTTGGTTGATGTAAAGGTTGTGCTCGATGAGCTTGTTGGCCATCTCTTGCTTGAGGTAGTCCGCTTTAGCCCCGAGCTGGGGCAGCCTGTCGATGACGTCTTGGACCAGGTGGAAGCGGTCGAGCCGGTTTTGCACGCGCATGTCAAAGGGCGTGGTGATGGTGCCTTCCTCGTTGTAGCCGCGCACGTGCAGGTTGTGGTTTCTGCGCCGGTACGTCAGGCGGTGGATCAGGGATGGGTATCCGTGGAACGCGAAGATGATGTGCTTGTCGCGGGTGAACAACGAGTCGTAGTCTGCGTCGGAGAGCCCGTGGGGGTGTTCGCTGGCTGATTGGAGCTTCATCAGGTCCACCACATTGACCACCCTGACCTTAAGCTCGGGCAGGTGCTCGCGCAGGATCGAGACGGCGGCCAGCACCTCAAGGGTAGGGGTGTCACCGCAGCAGGCCATGACGACGTCGGGCTCGGCGCCACGGTCGTTGCCGGCCCACTCCCAGATCCCGATTCCCTGGGTGCAGTGGATCTCGGCATCGTCCATGGAAAGCCATTGGGGCATATCGCGTTTGCCAGCGACGATGACGTTGACGTAGTGGCGGCTTCGCAGGCAGTGGTCGGCGACGGTGAGGAGGCAATTCGCATCCGGTGGGAGGTACACCCGGACAATGTCCGCCTTCTTGTTCACCACATGGTCAAGGAAGCCGGGATCCTGATGGGTGAAACCGTTGTGGTCCTGCTGCCACACGTGGGAGGCAAGCAGGTAGTTCAACGAGGCGATGTCACGGCGCCACGGCAGTCCCTTGGTGATTTTCAGCCATTTGGCATGCTGGTTGAACATTGAGTCGACAATGTGAATGAAGGCCTCATAGCAGTTGAACAAGCCGTGGCGGCCCGTCAGCAGATAGCCTTCCAGCCAGCCCTGGCACTGATGCTCAGAGAGCATCGAGTCCAGCACCAAACCGGACGGGGCCAAAAACTCATCGCCCTCGATCGTGCGGGCCTCCCATTGGCGGTCGGTGACCTCGAATACGGCGCCCAGCTGGTTGGACAATGTCTCATCCGGACCGAAGAGACGGAAGTTGCGCCGTTCCGCATTCAGTGCGATCACCTCACGCAGGAAATTCCCCAGCACAAGAGTGTCCTTGGCCTCGACGGCTCCGGGTGCGGCCACGGCGACGGCGTGCGTGCGGAAGTCGGGCATACGCAGGTCCCGCAGCAGCAGCCCGCCGTTGGTGTGCGGGTTCGAACCCATCCGCCGTTCCCCGGACGGGGCCAGCGCCTCCAGTTCGGGCAGCAGCCGCCCGTCCGCGTCGAACAGTTCCTCGGGCTTGTAGCTGCGCATCCACGCCTCCAACTGGCTGACGTGACCTGGGTGGCCATCGTCCACAAGCAACGGCACTTGGTGCGAGCGGAACGTGCCCTCGATCTTCAGGCCGTCAACCACCTTGGGCCCTGTCCACCCTTTGGGGGATCGCAGCACAATCATGGGCCAGCGCGGCCTGGTGGTACTGCCACCGGTACGGGCGTCGGCTTGAATGGTAAGAATGTCCTCAATGGCCGAATCCAGCACGGTGGCCATCCGCTGGTGCATCTGCTCCGGATCGCTGCCTTCGACATAGCGCGGGTCCCACCCGCAGCCATGCAGGAACGCATCAAGTTCCTCGTGCTCGATCCGGGCCAGCACGGTGGGGTTGCTGATCTTGTATCCGTTCAGGTGCAGGATGGGCAGAACTGCCCCGTCGCTGACAGGGTTAAGGAACTTCGTGGACTGCCACGATGTGGCCAACGGCCCTGTTTCGGCCTCCCCGTCGCCAACAACGCACGCGACCACCAGACTCGGATTATCGAACACGGCCCCGAACGCATGGCTGAGCGAGTAGCCCAGCTCCCCTCCCTCATGGATCGAGCCCGGAGTGGTCGGTGCCACGTGGCTTGAAATGCCTCCCGGGAACGAGAACTGCTTGAACAGTTTCTTCATACCAGCCTCGTCCTGGCTGACGTCAGGGTAGATCTCCGAATAGCTGCCCTCCAGATAGGTGTTGGCCACCAAGGCCGGTCCGCCATGCCCGGGCCCGGAAACGTAGAACATGTCCAACCCGTACTTCACGATCGCCCGGTTCAAATGCACATAGATGAAGTTCTGTCCTGGTGTGGTGCCCCAATGCCCCACCACCAGCGGTTTCACATCCGAGAGCGCCAGCGGGCGCTTGAGCAGCGGATTGTCATAGAGATAGAGCTGTCCGACCGACAGGTAGTTCGCCGCCCTCCAATAGGCATCCATGCGGTGCAGCAGTTCCTGACTCAACGGGGGCCCCGGAAGCGGGGCGGTTTCGCAGACATCGGTGTTGTTGGTCATGGCTTGATCCCTTGTCATTGTTGGGTGCGCAGGGCGGGAAGAGCACTGTCGTGTTCTTGTCGACGCCGATTTCGATCAGGGATTGCAGGTTGCGCAACTGCAACGCAAGCGGGTGAGCCATTACGCGCTTCATGCTGTCCGCCAGCTGGAGGTCTTTGAGCTCCACGCCGGTGACCTCCACACCCCAATCCACTGTCCTGACGTCGAGGCTCTCTCGAATGTCCACGCTGACGTTCTCACAGGTGATGCCCTGCAACTGGATCGGCATAGTGATGGTCCGCCAACGGACCTTGGGCATCCTGTCGGGCCGGAACAACACACCCATCTCGTACCCTGTGAGAACACGGATCGAGAGTTTGAGCGCAATCAGCGCCAGTATCACGACCACCATAATATGGGCCACAATGACAGTCATGACAACTCCCTAGGAATTGGGCTCAATTCTCAAGGAACCAAGCCGTAAAGTGTTAAGTTCGCTGGCAGATCCGGGTCAGCTGGGGCCGGCGGTCAATGCTCAGAGAGACTTGGAACCGGTTCACGGTTGGCGTGTGTGGATCGGTCGGAGCCGGTTCAGCCATGTGCTGCGTCTTGGTCAGCGCTCCCGTCTCGGCTGAAAAACCGTCCACTTGCATCCGAATCGACGGCGTCGCGATCATGACTGTTCGCGTTCAAAATACCGTCGATACGGTTCATCCTACGCCCGTGTGACGCACCTGCGAGAAGATAGTTTTACCGTGTGGCGCCATTGGCAACTTCCCGCCCTACTGCCCATACTGAGGGGTATGAGCAGACCTGCAGACAACACTAATTGCCACGGTGGCGCCGATGATGCGCAGCCACGGGCATGAACACCCACCTTGAGCGATTGGCCCAGGTCGCAGAGATACTGGGTCGCCACGGACTAGGATCCCTCGTGGCCGCCACCGGGGTGGACCGTTGGCGGGTGGCACAGGCCGTGGGCTCAAAACCCCAAATCACGAACCCCCACCGCATCAGGCTTGCATTGGAAGAGCTCGGCCCCGTGTTCATCAAGCTCGGTCAGATGCTCTCCACCCGCCCGGATCTGCTGCCCCCGGGCTACCTCACCGAGCTCTCCAAACTTCAAGACGGTGCACCACCTGTGGCAGTGGACGCTGTCCGCGCTGTCATCCAGCAGGAATTGGGCGCCGCGCCGGAACAACTGTTCGCCACGTTCGACGACGCACCCTTGGCCAGCGCTTCGATCGGCCAAGCCCATGCGGCGAGACTTTTCGACGGCACCGAAGTTGTTGTCAAGGTTCGCCGCCCGGGTGTTGTGGCACGGATCAACGAGGACCTGGAGATATTACAGAACCTAGCCACCTACGCGAACCGTACGTGGCCGGCTGCTGCTGACTTCAATTTCAGCGGCATCGCGGCTGACTTCGCAGCCACCCTGCGCGCTGAACTTGACTACCTGCAAGAAGGCCGCAACGCGGAACGTTTTGCGGCGAATTTTGCTGCTGACCCGGGCATCCACATTCCCAGGATCTTTTGGGAGACAACGAGTTCTCGGGTACTCACCATTGAGAGGATCCGCGGCATCAAGGTCGACGACGTCGAAGGGCTGATTGAGGCGGGGATCGACACGCATGACCTTGCCGACCGGGCAGCCCGGGCCGCTGCCAAAATGATCTTTGAAGATGGCTTCTTTCACGCGGACCCGCACCCCGGCAATTTGTTTGTCGAAACGTCGGGCACCATTGGGCTCATTGATTTTGGCATGGTCGGGGAAGTGCGTGCACCTCTGCGTGAGCAGTTGGCCAAACTACTGCAGGCACTCACCACCAACAACCCCGACCGGATCAGCAGTGCGCTGCTGAACCTTTCCACTGCTCCGCCCACCGCAGACCGGGCTGCGCTACGCTACGACGCAACCGTATTTGTCCAGATGTACCAAGACAAAAAATTAGGTGAGCTCGAAATCGGCCCGCTGGTGGTCCAGCTGCTGGCGATCTTGCGCAACCACCGTCTTCAGCTGCCTCGTGAAATGGCCTTGCTGGCCAAGATGCTGCTCATGACGGAGGGCATGGGGGCCCGCTTAAATCCTGACTTCAGCCTCGGCAACGTCCTGAAGCCCTATGCCAAGCACATGGCACTGGAGCGTTTTGAACCCCGGAATCTGGCCCAGGCATTCTCCCGGTTGGGGTTGACGGTGGCCGAGCTCGGCCTGGACCTGCCGGAGAAATTGGAGCGGCTGGCTGGACGCATGGACGACGGCGTCGAAGTCCGTCTGCGTGCCTCCGAGTTGGAGCCGATGGTGGCCCGTGTTGAACAGATTGGCAACCGACTGGTTGCCGGGATGGTTGCCGCCGCTTTCATCCGAGGCATCGGGGATGTGGCAACGGCGGATAGCGAGCGGTTGACAAAGTGGGGGAAACCGCTCCTTGCCGGCGCTGTTGGTGCAGTGGGGGCGTTGAGCACCTATTTGGCATGGACGGGGCGGCACCGACGGGGCGGTGGACGAAGATGATGATTCTCGATTTCCCTACCCTGACACCGGCTTGAGTCCTTCCGACGGGCGGCCTGAACCGGTTGTAGAGGGTTCCGAGGAACCTAGACTTCCCACACGCGGGGCCCCCACACCCCCGGCAGTGGTTCACGGTCGCATCCCCCGGTGGCTTTTGGTGACTGCGTCCGTCATCATCCATGGCGCTTCCGTGTGGTGGATCATCCTGCCGCAATATTCCAATGCCGTGCCGACACTGGGTTCCCTTGAACAGCTATCCGTGTATCTGGTACTACTGGCGGTCGGTCTTGAGCTTGCCTCCTTTCTTGCCTATTCCGCACTCAGCGCCTCCGTCCTGGGCGCCGGACGCCCGAGCTACTTCACCCTTCTTCGCATCGATTCATCCGACGTTGGCGTCAGCCATGTGGTGCCCGGGGCGGGGCGGCGGCAGTCCGGTACCGCTTGTTGCAACGCGCAGGAGTCCCCCGGAAAAAGCCCTGAGCGCTGCGGCCATCCAAATTTCCGGTTCCAATCTCGTGTTGGCGACACTCTTTGCCGCGGGACTGCTACTGTCCCTCACCACCATCTCTGCCAATATGTACTACCGAACTGACTCCGTCCTCGCACTTGTTGCTCTCCTTGCCTCGGGCGTCGGAATGTGGTTCCTGACCCGCCACACACCGCGGACAATTAATAAGTGGCCGCGGTCCATCGCGCGGCGTATCCCGCCGGTGAATGAGGACTGGATCGAGACCTTCCTTGGCACGATGGCCGAACGACTCCTCCACCTCGTCAAGAGCCCCGCAGGGTGGGCCTGGATATACTGCTCGCAGCCGCGAATTGGCTTCGGCACACCGGCAGGAGTAGCACTTCTGGGGGTGATCGGCTGGCGGCTGGTCCAGTTCTGGATGCACCTCCCCTCGGCGCAGCAGCGTACACGTCCCCGCGACTGGGCCTGTTCCGAAAGAAGCCCTAACTGGCCGCTGATTTCCCGCAGCACGGCTTCACAGTTTCACTGCTTGACCTGTTTCGCGGCTTCACGGCGATTTCAGCGCAGCGGCCACACTAAATCTTGCCGCACGCCGGTGAATGTGGTGGGCGCGTCCGCGGCCGCGCGCCACCGGCCGTCCTTGGGATGGGCGGGAAAAGAACCATCTCTTGGCAAATTCCACCAGCACCAGATACACCACCGTCATCGCCAGTAACGCCAGAAAGAAGGGCACGGGCAGCGGATCAAAGCCCAAGATGGCGCCCCAGGGTGAAAGCGGCAAATAGATGCCGACCGCCACAACACCCAGAGAAGCCCAGAGCAGTCCGGCGGAGGGGCGGCTGCGCAGAAACGGCACGCGCCGGGTCCTAATGGCAAAGATGATCAGGGTTTGGGTGGCGATGGACTCGATGAACCAGCCGGCCCGGAACTCCCCCGGTGCCGCCGTGAAGACGAACAGCATGAGGCCGAACGTGGCAAAGTCGAACAGTGAGCTGATCGGGCCGAACAAGAGCATGAACCGGCGGATGGACGCAATGTCCCAATGAGAGGGGGCCAGCAGCTGCTCCGCATCGACCTTGTCCCCGGGAATGGCAAGCTGGCCGGTGTCGTAGAGTAGGTTGTTGAGCAGGATTTGGCCAGGGAGCATGGGCAAGAAGCTGAGCACAACGGAGGCGGTTGCGGCGCTGAACATGTTTCCGAAGTTGCTCGAAGTTCCCATGAGGACGTACTTGATCGTGTTGGCGAAAATTCGGCGCCCTTCCCGCACTCCTTCGGCCAGGACACCAAGGTCCTTGTCCATCAGCACAATGTCGGCCGCATCCTTGGCCACGTCGGTGGCACTGTCCACGGATATGCCGACGTCGGCGTGGTGCAGCGCCAGGGCGTCGTTGACGCCGTCACCCAGAAAGGCGACAGCGCGGCCGTCCTGGCGCAACATACGGATGATGCGCGCCTTCTGTTCGGGTGAGACCCGGGCGAAAATAGTTATGTCCCGGACGGCCGTGGCCAGTTCCGGATCCGTCAGCGCCTGAACTTGGACGCCCGTCAGCGTCCCGCCGGACACCAAGCCCAGGTCCCGGCACACTTTTTCGGCAACCTTGGCGTTGTCTCCCGTGGCAATCTTGACAGCGATGCCCAAGGAAGCCAACTCCACCAGGGAGTCCTTGGCGTTGGCCTTGGGCTTGTCCAGGAAAATGAGGAAACCGGCCAGGGTCAGACTGTTCTCATCCGCTGGCTTGATCGCGGTCATGCCCACGACGGTGCGGGTAGCGACGGCGATGACCCGTGCCCCGGCGTCGTACTGTTTATCCAACTGCGCCAGCGCATGCGGCGGGATATTGGAGCACAGCTCCATGACATCCTCGGGTGAGCCCTTCGTGACAATCCTTTGGGCACCGGCCGCATCCACCACCAGAACGCTGGTCATTCGGCGCCTGTGATCGAACGGTATGATGCCGAGTCTGCGGTGGCGCCCAGCATCAAAGTCGTTGGCCTGCGGCGATTCCCAGAGAGCGGCGTCAAGGGGGTTTTGGCCCACAGTGGAGACTGTGCCGTGCGTGTAGTCAGCTTCAGTGGCGACAAGTCCCAGCGTGAAGAGCCCCTGCTCGGAAACCTCGGGCAGGATGGGCAGGGCCGCCTGGAAGCTGATACGCCCCTCGGTTAGGGTCCCGGTTTTGTCCGTGACCAGTACATCCATGTCGCCAAGATCCTCGATGCAGATGAGCCTCTTGACCAACACCTGCCGCTTGGCCAAGGCCCGGGTTCCTGCTGCGAGGCAGGTACTAACGACAGCGGGCAGCAGCTGCGGGGTGATGCCGACGGCGATGGCCAGGGAGAACAGCAGGGACTCCAGCAGGGGGCGGCCCAGCAGGAGGTTTGCAATGAAGATCAGTGTTGTCAGGCCGACGGCCACTTGCAGCAGCAGAAAGGAGAAGCGTTTCAGGCCCCGCTGGAATTCGGTTTGCGGCTGACGCTCCCCCAGACCCATGGCAATTCGACCAAACTCGGCCCGGCCTCCGGTGGCGACGACAACTCCCGCGCAGCTTCCACTCTGGACGACGGTTCCCATGAACAAGCAGCAGGAAAGGTCCGCCAGTGCCGCCTCCCCGACGATGGCTGAAGTGGTCTTTTCCGCAGGCAGGGACTCCCCCGTGAGGATGCTTTCATCGCATAACATCTCCTCGCTGGTCAGCAGCCGGATGTCCGCCGGGATGATGGCACCCAAGGCCAGCCGCACCACGTCCCCGGGCACCAAACCCACCACGTCAATTTGGCAGGCAGTGCCGTCCCGGAGGACAACAACCGTGTGAGTGACGCGGGAATGCAGTGCCTCGGCCGCGCGTTCGGCCCGGAATTCGTTGCTGAAGCCCAAGCCCACACTGACCAGCAGGATGACCCCAATGACAATCGAATTCGTCGCATCCCCGAGAAACAGGGACAGGCTGGCAGTGACAATCAAAAGGATCAGAATGGGACTGCCCAGCTGCCGGCCCAGCACTGACCATGGGCTGGCCTTGTGACTGCGCAGCGCGTTGGGTCCCACGGCAGCCAGGCGATCCTGCGCTTCACGGCTGGAAAGTCCCAGAGCGCTCGAGTCAAGTTCAGCCAGCACCTGCTCGGGCGTGTTCTGGGCCGCATCTGCGATGGACAGCAACTTTATCGGTAGGCCGTTGACGTCATGCTTTGCCAGCAGGCTCATCGTCACCGCCTTGGAATCCTTGGGCAGGGCTGGTCAATCTCTCTTGCTTCGTTTCAGTGTGCACAACCAGCACCGGGCAGGTGGCGTGTGCGGCGCAGGCCGAGCTGACAGAGCCCAGCAACAAGCCTGCGAATCCGCCGTGTCCACGTGAGCCGAGAACGAGAAGCTGCGCCGATTCAGCCAGGTCCAGCAAAACCTTCGCTGGCTGGCCGCGGACAATTTTGCTGCCAATGCCGTCAGGCGGTTTGTCCCCGAATGCGTGAACCAGCGCTGTTTCGATGACCTGCTGTGCCGTGTATTCAGGATCCCAGTCAGAAGATGCGAAGGGGCCGTACATCGACTCAAGATGCCATGCGATAACCGCTGTGATGGTGGCCCCGAGGGTTGGTGCCAACGTGTTTGCCCATTTCAAAGCAAGAATTGATTCCGGTGAACCGTCGACTCCCACCACAACTGGCGAGCCTTCTGGGCGTGTCGATTCTTTCATGGCATGAACCGTCCTTTTAGTTCTCATACTGACTCCCGGCGGGAGCCGTGCACAGGGTCCAAAGTCTCTATCTGGCCGCACCGGCTATCTCTACCAATGGGCGTTTCCACCATCCCCAGCCCTTTCTGCGGGCCCGTTGAGGGTCTTCATGGCGAGCTGCTATCCGAGCGTTCGCAGAGCACGGTGGGCGCTTTCCACCAGAACGGAGGCACCAGCTGGAACGTCGAAGATCTCACCATCGAATTGGCCTGGCAAAGGGACCTCAGTACTGAATTCGTAACGGGAAACGCTTCTCTGGTGACCGAGCCCCACGCGTGGTGTGCGGCAGGGAGATGACCTCGAACTGCCCGTCGGCAGGAATCCTTGAGTCGCTCACAGTTCCGTACTTTGCCATTCCGTTGACGTTGGCAAGAACTAGGCTGTCGAACCGGGCCCGGGCCCCGTCGGGCCGCACTATTTCGAAGGACCGCAACCTGGGAAGCGTTAGTACCACGCCAAACAGTTCAGGCACCCGCCCCTTGCCAGAGTTTTCGATCCCGCGGGCCATGGCCGCAGTGAGTCCGAAACCAACATAGGAATGCACAAATCGCTCTTTGGTTAGGCCACCATTGTCACGGACAGTCAACTTCAACAGGTCCATCTGGCGGATGGGCCCGGCAACGATCGCGTCCACGACGGTCATGGTCGCGATGCTGCGCCGATGGTCATTGGCGTTCCCAGCCGCCAAAACGGCGCAGATCGTGGTGCTGTTGGGGACGTCCATGACGCCATTGACCACGTCGTTGAAACCACCGTCTCCGCTGACGGACACGATCAGCAGTGGCAATCCACCCGAACCCTCGCCACCAGAGCAGGACGCCAAGGACTGCTGTGCAGCGGCCCTGGCCAACTCACGCCCGTGCCCGGCATGGCTGGTGGGCAGCTGCTCGATAAGGATCTCCGGCATGCGTACGGCCAACTCCGTGCACAGCTGACGGCTCAGATAGGGCGCGACCTTCTCCGGGTTCGGTTCGAAGATCACCACGATCCTTGAGAAACGGGGCTGGCCGCCGGCTTCTAGTAGCCGGTAAACTCTTCGGTGCGGATATCGTCGTCGTCTACCCCTGCACCGTTGAGGAGGCTGCGCATGGCGGTCACCATCCTGGCTGGCCCGCAAAGATAGTAGATCGGCGCGCTCAGGTCCTGGATATGCCTGGCCAGCATCGCTGCATCGACGTACCCGGTTTCCCCGGTCCAGCCATGCCGGGATTTTCCGGCCCCGTCATAGTGGGCACGACGGTGACGTTGGCTTCGGCATCTGCCACATGGTTCAGCTCGTCCAGGAATGCTGCATCCTCGGGACGCTTGTTGGAGTAGAACAACATAATCATGTGCCCAGTCTTGTCGTGGACCGATTGCAAGATGATGCTGCGCACAGGCGTGATTTTCGATTCCGCCGGTCAGAAAAACCGCGGGCCTGTCCAGCTTGCTGTGCAGGGTAAAAGAACCGTAGGGGGCATCCAGCTCCACGTCGGTGCCCAAAGGCATGTTCTTGAGTACACGCTTGAATGCGGTGTCACGCATGCGGGTTGTGCACATCAGGTTCGGCTCATAGGGGGCGCTGGCAAGCGTGAATCCCCGGGTGTTTGCCTCCGCATCGGTCTCTGAAGGCTCAAGCAGGGTGTAGTCCGCGAATTGACCGGCTGTGTACGTGAATCCTTCAGGCTTTTCAAACTGGAACAGCATGGTCCCTTCGGCTGCTTTTTCCTTCTTCACGAGTTTTGTTCTTAGAAGTGACATGGCGCAGCACCTCAGGGTGAAGAAGTGGAATCGGAAGGTGGTTCTGGCTCCTTGTCTGGTCCTAAAAAGTGGAAGGGGAAAACCGGGTATGAATAGCCACCCATCCAGTAAGGCGAGTAGCCATAGTAGCCGTAGGAGTCTTGGTGGTAGGACCGTGTGGTGACCAGCTCTGGGTCGTACGGCGGCGCCCCTGCTACCCGCTCACGGGTTTGGTCGATGTGAACCTCGCCCGGGGTGATGCCGGTGATGGCGTCAACGGGGATGAATGACTTCTTCTCGCCCATCCCTAGGAACCCGCCGGATTCCACCACCAAAAACCGGACTTTTTTTTCGCGCGGATCGATCAGCAGGTCATGGACTTTCCCGATGTCGTGGCCGTCCTTGTCTTTCACGGAATATTTACGGACATCCTCATCGCCTAGTTTAATGCTGGCACCCATGTCACTAAGTTTCATGAGCGTGCTGTTGCTGTTCTCGTTTGGTGCCTCGTTTGTTGCCATGGTTCATCCTTTCGCAGGTGCTGTGCCGGCGTCCCCTGCATTCCCGGCAGACTCGGTATTAGCGGCTGCTTGCTGTCACCATTTATCACTTGGAGCGGATACTCTCCAACAGGTTCTTCCATGATGCGTCGAAGGATTCGGTGCCTTCGTGTTGGAGTTCTCCGGCAAGCTTCTGGTGGTCGATGCCGACCTCAGCGAAGGATGACAGGGTCTGCTTCGCGGCTTGGGCCTTCGCCACTGGTAGGTCTCCCACCTCCCCATGATCGCCGAAGGCGGACAGCGTGGCCTCAGGCATCGTATTGATGGTGAAGGGCGCGGCCAACGCTTGGACGTACAAAATATCCGGCGCGGCCGGGTTCTTTGTGGAGGTACTCGCCCACAGCAAGCGCTGAGCCCTGGCTCCCTCGTTGGCCAGCCGGCCCCACCTCGCGGACTCCAGCAGCGTTCGGTACCCCTTGTAGGCAAGCGTCGAGACAGCGATGCCCAGCCGGTTCTCAAGGTGGTCTGGAACCCGTCCGGCGACAGCTTTGTCCCACCTGCTCACGAACAGCGAGGCTACGGAGGGAACAACGGGGTTCCACCCGGCAGCCACCCGCCGCTCGATGCCGCGTAGGTATGCCTCGGCGGCATCTTGGTATTGTTTGGCCGAGAAAAGCAGTGTCACATTGATGGGCACCCCTGCAAAGATGCACTCCTCGATGGCCGGCAGGCCCTCGGCCGTTCCTGGGATCTTGATAAAGATGTTCGGACGCTCCGTTTTTGCGTGCAGCGCCTTTGCCTGTTCCACGGTGGCGTTCGTGTCCCGGGCCAGCAAAGGGGAGACTTCCAAGGAGACCCAGCCGTCCACCCCGTCGGTGCGTGCATGGACCGGGGCGAAAAGGTCGGCGGCCCGCCGCAGGTCAGCCAGTGCCAGGTCGAAGAAGACTTCCTCATCGGAGCCCCCTGCCACCTTGCCGCCGGCAATGTCCTGGTCATAGTCAGTTCCGGCTGCAATAGCCTTGTCAAAAATACTCGGATTGGACGTTAACCCGGTGATGGAGTCCTCGGTAATGTAACGCTCGAGCGTGCCGGAATCGAGCAGGTTCCGGGTGATGTTGTCCAACCAGAGGCTCTGACCGAACTCGTGCAGTTGCTGTGTTGGTTTCATCGTGTTTCCTTCTGTTTCAGTGCCCGCTGTGTCAGTCATCGCTGTGTCCGCGCCCGGCTAGTTCGCGTGCGGCCGTCACAATGTGCCGGGAAGATATGCCAGCGGCGTCCAGGAGCTCGGAGGGCTTGCCTGAAGTGGGCAGTCCGCGGACGGCCAAGTGCGCAATTCTCAGTGCGGGCACGGGGGCATCGGCCAAGGCTTCCAGCACCGCGCTGCCCAATCCCCCTTCAGGATAGTGGTCCTCCACCACGACCAGACGGCTGCCGGTGACGTTGCAGGCCTCAATCAGGGCCGCCCTGTCGATGGGTTTGACCGAGTAGGCGTCAATGACCCGGGCCATGATGCCCAACTTCGCAAGTTCCTCGGCAGCAGACAGGCACTCATGGAGCGTCACGCCGGCGCCGATCAGGGCCACCTGGTCCTCGGGCCCGGCGCGGTGGAGTTTCGAGCCGCCAACAGGGAACGCTTCGGCAGCGGGATAGATCACCGGGTAAGCGCCCCTTGTGGTGCGCAGGTAAACAATGCCTTCGGTGTCGGCCATCGTCAGGGTGAGCTTGGCAGCGCAGGTGGCATCAGCGGGGTACAAAATGACCGAACCGTATACAGCGCGCAGGGCGGCTAGGTCTTCCAGCGCCATCTGGGATGGTCCGTCCTCCCCGATCTCAACTCCGGCGTGGGAGCCTACCAATCGGATGTTGACCTGTGAGATCCCTGCCATACGGATGAAGTCAAAGGCGCGGGAGAAGAATACCGCGAACGTGGAGACGAACGGGATGTATCCGCGCACCGCGAAGCCCACGGCCGATGCGACCAGCTGTTGCTCTGCGATGAACATTTCAAAGTACCGTTCTGGGCACACTTTGGCGAACTCTTCGGCGTGCGTTGAGTTCCCGACCTCCCCGTCAAGGACGACGACCTCGGGGCGGGCCGCCAGTGCGGCGATGGCAGCTCCGAAGGCTACCCTGGTGGCCACCTTCTCGCCCAGTTCATAGCTGGGAAGTACGACGGCGGCACCCGGGTTGGCTTTGATGGCCGGGACTGCGTGGCCCTGGGTTGGTGAAAGTGTTTTGATGACCAAATGGGTGGGTCCACCCAGCGCACTGATGGCCCGTTCCGCCATCTCCGGCGGGAGAGCCAAGCCGTGCCAGCCATTCTTGTCCTCCAACTCCGTCACGCCCTTGGCCTTGATGGTCCTGGCTAGGATCACTGTGGGCGTATCTGTATCGGAGCGAGCTTGGCGCAGTGCCGTATCGATGGCAGCTAGGTCGTGACCGTCAATGACGATGGCACGGGCCCCAAAAGCTTCAACACGGGCAACATATCGCTGTACATCCCATTGAAGTTCAGTGGGGCCGCGCTGGCCCAGCCTGTTGATGTCCACAATCGCGGTCAAGTTCCCCAACTGGTAATAGCTGGCCTTGTCCAACGCCTCCCAGATGGAGCCCTCAGCCGTCTCGCTGTCCCCGCACAACACCCACACGTGGAAGGACAACTTGTCTAGGTACTTCCCGGCCAAGGCGATCCCGACGGCGTCGGGCAGGCCCTGGCCTAAGGAACCTGTTGCCACATCAACCCATGGAATTGTCGGGGTGGGGTGCCCGGCCAGGCGCGCCCCCAAGCGGCGGTAGGTATTGATGAGCTCGTCCTCATCGACCACCCCGACAGCCCTGTACATGGAGTACAACAGCGGGGACGCATGGCCCTTGGAGAAGATCAGATGGTCATTGACCGGGGAATCGGGTTGATCCCAGTTGTAACGCAGATGTCCCGTCAAAAGGACCGCCATCAGATCTGCCGCGGACAAGGACGAGGTGGGGTGGCCTGAACCGGCACTGGTGCTGCAACGGATAGAGTCCACCCGCAACTGTGCAGCTAGTCTGCGGTTGATAGCAAGATGTTCTTCATGCATGGTGGGGCTCCTGCCACCGGGGGTTCTCGTGGAAATCTTCCATGAGTGATCAAGACAGTGAACTGCAGGGTCTGGGCGGCACCTTTAATCAAGCTACACCCGTGGATCCACAGCCACCAGAGCCCCTAATTACCAGAGCACAGAACACAGCCAGACAGCCGCCCTCAGGGGTACGGATGTGGCTGCTGTTGCACCGTTGCCTGCTCTGTTGCGTTTGTGGGCAAAGTGATAGATTTCCTCACAAGGTTGCCGAGCCGCATGGCAGCCGACGGCCACAGCCCAAGAACAGGCCCAGCTTCGCTAGTGACCATCCAAGAGGGCCAGGATCGCGGTGCCACGTGGGAACAAGTCCAACAGAAGAGGCCGTCCCGCGTCCCGGGGGCGAATCCATTCCCCATAAGGGAAGAATCATCGTCATCACCCTCGCGGCCGCGTTGGGTGGTCTGCTCTTCGGTTTTGACACATCGGTGATCAACGGCGCCGTCAATTCAATCCAGTCCGACTTCAACCTCGGTTCCGCAGCCATCGGGTTCACCGTCGCCATCACCTTGATCGGCTGTGCCGTCGGCGCATGGTTTGCCGGACAACTTGCAGATATCTGGGGACGCAAGCCCGTCATGGTCTTGGCCGCGCTCTTGTTCGTTGCCAGCTCTATCGGCTCGGGATACGCCTTCGCCGTGTGGGACCTGATGACGTGGCGGCTAATTGGTGGACTCGCCATTGGCATCGCCTCGGTCATAGCCCCTGCCTACATTGGTGAGATGGCCCCTGCCCGCATGCGTGGCGCGCTGAGCTCGCTCCAGCAATTAGCCATCACCCTGGGCATCTTTTTGGCACTGCTCTCCGACGCCGGTCTGGCCGGGGCTGCAGGCGGCGCCAGCAACGAACTGTGGTGGGGCATGCCTGCCTGGCGGTGGATGCTGCTGGTTGGTGTCATTCCCGCCGTCGTCTATGGTTTGTTATCCCTGACCATCCCCGAATCTCCCCATTTTCTAATCCGCAAGGGCCGCAGTAAGGAAGCGCTCGCGGTGATTGTGCGCGTCGCCAATCCAGCGAACCCGGAGCAGCGCCTGAAAGAAATTCAAGACAGCTTGGAAAACGAAAAGCGCTCCACCTACCGCGACTTGCGCGGGCCCGCACTGGGGCTCCAACCCATCCTGTGGATCGGCATCGGCATGGCCGCCTTTCAACAGCTGGTGGGTATTAACGCAATCTTCTATTACTCCACCACGTTGTGGCAGTCTGTGGGGTTCAGCCAACAAGACTCTTTTACAACCTCCGTCATCACGGCCACCATTAACGTTCTATTGACGTTTGTGGCCATCTTCTTCGTCGACAGAGTGGGGCGCAAGCGCCTGCTGCTGGTGGGTTCGGTGGGCATGTTCGTGGGGCTTATTGCGGCCGCCATCTCGTTCTCCCAAGCGACTGGTTCAGGGGACTCCCTCACTCTCGCGGCACCCTGGGGGCCGATCGCCTTAGTCGGTGCCAACTTGTTCGTCATCTTCTTTGCCGCCACGTGGGGGCCTGTGATGTGGGTGGTCTTAGGAGAGGTCTTCCCGAACAAGATCCGTGGACTGGCCCTAGGCATCGCCACAGCATTCAACTGGATCTTCAACTTCATCGTGACACTGCTCTTCCCGATCATGAGTGCCGCCGTCGGCCTTGGCTTCGTCTACGCCGGGTTTGCGTTCTTTGCCGTCTTGTCCTTCTGGTTCGTCAAGGCACTGCTGCCTGAGGTCAGCGGTCTAGAACTTGAGGACAAGAGCAAACTGATACGCCACAAGACACCACCAAGGACATAGCCGGCGCAACCGCCACGCTGGGATTCATCCATCGACAGTGGTCAGCTTGGCACCCTGGCAGATCCACACCAGTGGGGGTAGGCTCAAAAATATGGCACGTCACCCAGACGATAATCTGGATCCTCCATCAGAAACCTCATCCGTCCCTGCCCAAGGCGCACACTCCCAGCTGCCTCCGGTGCCCGCAACGGATGAGGGTCCACCCACCTACAAGAGCTTCCGCTCAGAACTCACTCACAAGGACGACGACGTCATCGACCCCGAGTGGGCTGGCTCGATTCCGGCACAATACGGAGTGGCTCCCCGGGTACGGATCGGTGCCAGCAAGTGGTTTAACCTGCTGTGGCTGATTCCGATCGGCTTCGTAGTGGTGGTCATCGGGATCACGGTGGCCAAGGGTATCCGCGGGCTCCCTGGGGTGGCGGCTTTCATGGCCGAGTATCCCGGAACATCAAGCCTTCGCGCCGATGCCCCTGTAGGCTTCCCTGCGTGGCTGGGCTGGCAGCATTTCTTGAACCTGTTCTTCATGCTCTTCATCATCCGCTCAGGTTGGCAGATCTTAGCTGATCATCCCCGGCTGTACTGGACCCGCCACAGCACCCCGGGCAGGGGCTGGTTCCGGATGCAAAAACCTGTTCCCACCAATCCGCTGTACACCGCAAAAGAAGACTCCATCACGTTGCCCGCCGGAGTCGGCTTGCCGGGCCGGCGCCACACCATCGGGCTGGCACGTTGGTGGCACTTGGGCATCGACACGCTGTGGCTGCTCAATGGCCTCATTTTCTATGTTCTGCTCTTCTCCACAGGGCAGTGGCTGCGTCTGGTGCCGCTGCACTGGGACGTCATCCCCAACTCCATCTCAGTCGCCATCCAATACTTGTCCTTGAACTGGCCCGTTGAAACAGGCTGGACCAACTACAACAGCCTGCAGCTGATCGCGTATTTCCTGACCGTCTTCATCGCAGCTCCGCTGGCACTGATCACGGGCTTGGGCATGTCGCCAGCACTGTCCACAAAATTCAGGTGGATCAGTAGCATTTTCAGTATTCAGGTGGCCCGGTCCCTGCACTTTTTAGTCATGTGCTATTTCTGTTTGTTCATCGTCATCCATGTCACCTTGGTCCTGACGACGGGTGCTTTAGCCAACCTCAATCACATGTATGCCGCGCAGGAGAGCGAATCCTGGACCGGGTTCTGGATCTTTGCCGCGTCTATGGTCATCGTGGTGGTCGCCTGGGTAGCAGCGACCCCGCTGACGTACCGTTACCCTCGGAAGGTACAACGGGTCGGGTATGCCTTGATTGGCCCCGCACAACGTTTATTCGAACATATCGATTCCAAGCCGGGGCAGTACACGGAGAAGGACATCTCTCCCTATTTCTGGCACAACGGCAAATATCCCGAATCACAGGAATATAAAGACCTCATGGATGGCGACTTCGCCAACTATAAGTTGCAGGTCAGCGGGCTGGTAGCGAACCCTGTGCACCTGGATCTAATGGCGTTGCGTGCCCTACCCCAGCATGAGCAGATCACCCAGCACTTTTGTATCCAGGGCTGGTCAGGGGTTGCAAAATGGGGAGGCGTCTCACTGCAAACCATCATGGACCTGGTCAAACCAGCCCCGGAAGCCAAATGGGTTGTTTTCTACTCCTTCGCCGAGGGCTCCGACAAGGGCCTGTATTACGATGCCCAACCCATCGAGCAAATGCATTATGAGCTGACTATGCTCGCTTACGATATGAACGATCAAGCCCTGTCCTACGGCCATGGCGCCCCTCTGCGGCTGCGTAATGAGGTCCAGCTCGGTTTCAAAATGGTCAAGTGGATCAAGGGCATCGAATTCGTTGAGGACTTCTCCGAAGTTGGCGGTGGCCAAGGCGGTTACAACAACGATCACGAATTCTTTGGTTACAGCCAATCGATCTAAATCAATAGCGGCTCAGTCCGCACAGAGGAAGAGAGCATGGGAGCCCAAGAGACTTTCGTCATTGTTGGAGCCGGGTTGGCCGGGGCAAAGACTGCCCAGGCACTGCGTGAGGAGGGCTTTGCCGGGCGCATAGTGCTTCTTGGACAGGAGCCCGAGCGTCCCTATGAGCGGCCGCCGCTGTCCAAGGATTTTCTGCAGGGAAAATCAGAGCGGGAAAAGATCTTTGTTCATGCCCAGTCTTGGTATGCCGAGCACAACGTCGAGCTTCGCACCAGCACCAAGGTCACAGGGATTGATCGTTCAGCACACAGGGTGGACTGTGCCCGAGGCGGACCTGTCAGCTACGACAAATTGTTGCTGGCCACCGGCGCGTCACCACGTCAGCTTTCGGTCCCCGGCAGCGACAGACATCGGGTGTATTACCTGCGCCGCATCGAAGATAGCCAACAACTAAAATTTGCGCTCTCAGTTTCATCACGTGTGGCAATCCTCGGCGCCGGATGGATTGGGCTCGAAGTCGCCGCAGCCGCACGCGCGGCGGGTCTGGAAGTGACTGTGCTGGAACGGGGAGAGCTTCCGCTCCAACGAATTCTAGGCACCGCACCGGCCGAAATATTTGCCAAGATACACCGCGACCATGGCGTGGACCTGCGTTGCGGCGTCCAGGGGACCCGGATCATTGGCGATGATCCCCGGCAGCCCACCGGCGTGGCGCTAAGCGACGGTTCGCAGCTCGGTGTGGACCTTGTAGTGGCAGGCATTGGCGCCGTACCCAACACCTTGCTGGCGCAGGCAGCCGGACTGGAGCTTGAGAATGGTGTCATGGTTGATAAGCACCTGCGCTCCTCAGATCCCGATATCTACGCTGCCGGGGACGTTGCCAACGCCTTCCACCCGCTGCTGGGCAAACACATCCGCAGTGAGCACTGGTATAACGCTCTGAGCCAGCCGGCCGTGGCGGCCCGGTCCATGTTGGGGCAGGACGCAGTCTATGCGGAGCTGCCTTATTTCTACAGCGACCAGTACGAGTTGGGGATGGAGTATTCCGGCTATGTGGCCCCTGGCGGCTACGACGAGATCATATTCCGCGGCGACCCGGCAGCTCTGACATTCATGACGTTCTGGCTCAAGGACCGCCGGGTGCTGGCAGGTATGAACGTGAACATCTGGAACCAGACCGAGACCATCAAGGCCCTGGTGCGCTGCGGCCGGCAAGTCGATGTGGCACGGTTAGCAGATTCGAAAATCCCGTTGGAGAGAGTCCTGGCTGAGGCTAGGGCCGGGGACGGGTAGTTGGCGGTGCCCTTCAAAGCGCCTGCCCCTGCTGGCGTGTTGGCGGAACGGAGCCTAGGGTGGGCGCATGAGAACGGGCAATGTGGCCGGTGTGCGCTCTACCGCAGCGCGTTCATCTGTGGCGCTACACGCGGCAATGGCGATCAGCGGGCTGATCATGATCCTTTTTTTGTTAGCCCACATGTATGGCAACCTGAAGGTCTTCGAGGGCCAACAGGGCTTTGACAGTTATGCCGGATATTTGCGGGAGATCGGCCAGCCACTGCTGCCGTATGCGGGCGCGTTGTGGATCCTGCGGGTAATTTTGCTGGTCAGTGTCCTGCTCCACATCTTTTCCGCGTTCACCCTGTGGCACCGCTCGCGCCGGGCCACGGCAGGCAAAGGCGGTTGGCGATACGAGACCACCAAGAACCGGCGCGGCGTCCAACGAAGCTACTCCTCGTTCACCATGCGCTGGGGCGGGGTGATCATAGGCCTCTTCGTGATCTACCACCTGCTGCACCTCTCCGCGGATGTCATTGCACCCGGTGGTGCCTCTGACAGCCCCTACCAAAGAATGGTCAACGGGTTCCAAATCTGGTGGGTTGTGCTCTCTTACGTGATCGCCCTCATTGCCCTCGGCTTCCATCTGCGCCATGGAATCTGGAGCGCTTTCGCTTCCCTGGGCGCCAACAAATCCGTCGCCACACGGCGTTTCCTCAATCAGCTGGCAACCGTTGTCATGCTGATCATTCTGGTGGGCTTTCTCGTTCCACCGCTGGCAATCTTCACAGGATGGGTGAGCTGATGGAGCCGTTATTCACGGTGGGAGAACCGATTCAGGATGCGAAGGCCCCCGCCGGGCCGCTTCAGGACCAGTGGGAGACCCGCCGTTTCGGTGCCAAGCTGATCAACCCTGCCAACCGGCGCAAGCTCTCCGTCATCATTGTCGGCACCGGGCTGGCTGGCTCCTCGGCTGCGGCCACCTTGGGCGAAGCCGGCTACCACGTCAAGAGTTTCTGCTACCAGGACAGCCCCCGGCGCGCCCACAGCATTGCAGCCCAGGGCGGAATCAACGCAGCCAAAAACTACCGCAATGACGGCGACAGCATCCGCCGTCTTTTTTACGACACCGTCAAGGGCGGGGACTACCGGTCAAGGGAGTCAAATGTTTACCGGCTCGCGGAGGTCAGTTCCGCCATCATCGACCAGTGCGTTGCCCAGGGGGTTCCCTTCGCCCGAGACTACGGCGGTCTGCTGGACACGCGCTCCTTTGGCGGGGTACAGGTGTCCAGGACGTTCTACGCACGCGGGCAGACAGGCCAGCAACTGCTGCTGGGCGCTTATCAAGCCCTTGAGCGCCAGGTCAGCGCAGGTACGGTGGAAGTGCACACCCGCCACGAAATGCTCGAACTCATCGTCATCGACGGCTTGGCACGCGGGGTTGTGGTCCGGGACCTCGTGGACGGGACGCTGGAGACCCACCTGGCGGACGCCGTCGTCCTTGCCACAGGAGGCTACGGCAACGTCTACCACCTCTCCACCAACGCCATGGGGTGCAACACCAGTGCCACGTGGCGGGCCCACCGCAAGGGTGCTTTGTTCGCCAATCCTTGCTTCACCCAAATCCACCCGACGTGCATCCCTGTCAGCGGCGAACACCAATCAAAGCTGACACTGATGAGCGAATCGTTGCGCAACGACGGGCGCATCTGGGTGCCTGTGCAGGCCGGGGACACCCGGGCACCCGGGGATATTCCCAAGGACGAACGGGACTACTACCTCGAGCGCCAATATCCAGCCTTCGGCAACCTCGTCCCCAGGGACGTCGCCTCCCGTGCCGCCAAGAACCAGTGCGACGCCGGCCGCGGTGTGGGGCCTGGCGGGCGCGGGGTATATCTTGATTTGGCGGATGCCATCACCCGTCTGGGCAGGGACGCGATCGAGGAGAAATACGGCAACCTCCTGGACATGTACCAAAAGATCACCGACGAGGACCCATACCGGTCCCCGATGCGCATCTACCCGGCCGTGCATTACACCATGGGCGGGCTGTGGGTTGACTACGACCTGGAGAGCACCATCCCCGGGTTGTTCGTTATCGGTGAGGCCAACTACTCCGACCACGGCGCCAACAGGCTGGGTGCCAGCGCACTGATGCAGGGTTTGGCTGACGGGTACTTCATCCTGCCCAACACCATCAACGACTACCTCGCCAAAAACCCTGTTGGCACCGCAGATTCCTCCCACCCAGAGGCAGTGAAAGCGCTGGAAACGGTCCGCGAACGCCTCAACCGCTTCCTGTCCATTGACGGCAACCGGACCGTTGACTCCTTCCACAAGGAGCTCGGAGCCATCGTGTGGGAGTACTGCGGAATGGAACGCAACGCCGAGGGCCTTGAACATGCTGTTGGTCTGATTCGTGCGCTCAAGGCGGAGTTTTGGTTGGACGTCAAGGTCACCGGCATGAACGAGGAACTGAACCAGACGCTTGAACGTGCAGGCCGGGTCGCAGACTTCTTCGAATTGGCCGAGCTCATGTGCATCGATGCGCTCCACCGTGGTGAATCCTGCGGCAGCCATTTCCGCACCGAAAGCCAAACCGGCGACGGCGAGGCGTTGCGCAACGATGCTGCCTTCGCCTATGTTGCGGCGTGGGAATTCACCCGCGAAGGCGCCCCTCCGCGGTTGCGCAAGGAGAACCTCGAGTATCACAACGTGGAACTGGCGCAGAGGAGCTACAAATGAACATCACCGTGCGCATCTGGCGCCAACACGACCAAACCGCCGCCGGCCAGATGGTCAGCTACCGGGTGGACGGAGTCTCCCCCGACATGTCTTTTCTGGAAATGCTCGACGTACTCAACGACCAGCTCACTGCTGCCGGAGACGATCCGGTGGCCTTTGACCACGACTGCCGCGAAGGCATCTGCGGCATGTGCAGCCTTGTCATCAACGGGATCGCCCACGGCCCCGAGGCGCTCACCACCACCTGCCAGCTATACATGCGCCACTTCAACGACGGCGACACCATAGACATTGAACCGTGGCGCTCTGCTTCCTTCCCGATCCTGCGGGACCTCATCGTGGACCGAAGCGCCTTGGACAGGATCATCCAGGCGGGCGGCTATATCAGCGCCCCCACAGGATCAGCCCCGGACGCCGCGGCAACCCTCATGCCCAAAAAAGACGCTGACCGAGCTTTCGACGCCGCCGTGTGCATCGGCTGCGGAGCCTGCATCGCAGCCTGCCCCAACGGATCAGGAATGCTCTTCACCGGAGCCAAGGCCAACCACCTGGGCGTTCTCCCCCAAGGCCAGCCCGAACGCCAAGAGCGGGCACTGGCCATGGTCAACCAACACGACGCCGAAGGATTCGGCGGCTGCACACAGATCGGCGAATGCACCGCCGTGTGCCCGGTGGGAATCCCACTGGACATGATCTCCTTCCTCAATGCCGATGTCCTGTCCGCATTGCCCAAAGAAAACACCTGATCCTAGGCCCCGCTGTGGAACAGTTTCGGAGCCCGCACTACGCTGACGGTCGGCAATGAAAGCAATGAAGCCGGCCGGCTGGGCGGTGATCCTCAGAAGATCAACCCGTTGATCCCCTCGGAACTGGTGATTGACCACTCTGTCATCGCTTATGTTTTCGGCACTTCGTGCGCATTTGCGGCCAACGCAAAGCTGGAATTCTTCCGCAACAAGGAACGCTACCAACTTGAACTGCTGCGCTGGGCGCAGCAGGCCTTCTCCGACTTCCTGGTCCGCCCCCCGATACAGGCATCTGTCACCAGATCAACCTTGAGTACCTCTCCCGCGTGATCTTCACCCGGGAGGCTGCAAAGGACCCGGCAGCGTTAATGGCGTGGCGCTGCGCCAGGCATATCCGGATAGCCCGGACAGCACCGACACCCACACGCCCGTGGTCAAGGGTCTCGGCGTGTTGGGCTGGGGTGTCGGTTTTTACGGTCCGGGTGTGGTTGCCATTCCACTGGCCAATCGCGCCACCCTTGGAAATATGAGCCCGGAATATGGTTGAACTTGCGCAATTTTCCCGATCGGCGCGATCACCTTGGATTATCTTCGTCTGACCGAATGGCCGGAACAGCAAATTCAGCTGGTGGTGGCCTGCGTCAAGGAACAGGGTCTCTGGCATGACGCCGGGCACGGAGCGAGCCATTCCCAGTCTGTCGAGTTCGAGCTGGCCGGGGTGGAACCATTCATCGACAGTCCCAAGCGCCCGCAGGATCGCATCCCGCTGGCCTGCGACAGGGATCGCCCAGGCGACCGGCCCGTGGACCGTGGCAGCGACGGAGACGGTGGCGGTGACGGAGCGACCTCACAGTACCCGTCGAATCCGGCTCAAGTAACATTGCCGGGCACAACGCCGGTTATTGTCGAGCACGGCCACGTCGTCATCGCCTCGATCACCAGCTGCACCAACGCGTCCAACCCCTCCGTAATGATCGGCGCCGGGCTGCCGGCCAAGAAAGCGGTAGAGCACGGCTTGAGATCACAGCCGTGGGTGAAGACCTCACTGGCCCCCGGGCCGCGCGTCGTCACCACCTGCATCGGCAACTCCGGTCCGCTAATTCCGCAGGCACCACAGGCCGTGACAGCCAACGATCTCACTGTCAGTTCGGTGCTCAGCGGGAACCGCGACTTCGAGGGCAGGATCCACCCCCAGACCCAAATGAATGTTCTTGCCTCACCACCGCTCGTGGTCGCCTATGCGCTGGCCGGCACCATGAACATTGACCTGCTCACGGATTCACTGGGCGAGGGCGCGTCGGGTGAGCCCGTCTACCTGCGCGATATCTGGCCCTCCAGCCAAAAAATCCAGGAAGTGGTTGGCGAAGCAGTTCATGACAAGCTGTTTGCGCCCGGCTAAGCTAACGTCTTCGATGGGGATCACAACTGGCAAAATCTTCAAATTCCCACCGCCGACATGTACGCCTGGGATGATGCTTCGACGGATGTTCGCCGGCCGTTATCTGCTGTAGCACGGCGTACAGCGCGTCGACTTCAACTCCTACGGATCTCGCTGCGGCACCCATGAAGTTATGATCCGGGGCACGTTCGTCAACCTCAGACTGCGCAATAAGATGGTGCCCGGCACCGAGGGGGTGGGGATTCACTCGCCATCTGCCAGACGGCGAACAGCTGAGCATCTTCGAGGCGTCACGGAAATATCTCTAAGACAACGTCCCATTGATTGTTATCGCCGGGGCTGAATACGGCTCGGGCTCCTCCAGGGACTGGGCGTGCTCCCGCTACAGTTCAGCCCCGGCGAGAACGCAGAGACGCTTGGGCTCAGCGGTGAAGAGGAGTACTCCATCATGGGGCTAGCCGGCGCCGCCGACATCCCAAAACAAGTCTTGGTGCGGGTTCAACAGGATGGAGAGTCCCGAGACATCAAAGCAATCGTGCGGATCGACACCCCGCCAAGGCCGCATATTTCCAAAACGGCGGGATCCTCCACAACGTCCTGCGCCAGCTTCTGGCGGCCTAAGCCCACCCCGGTCCTGGCGTTCTAAACACGAAATTTGCCTCAGCCTTCTTTGGCGATTTGAAAACCTTTCTGATTGTCCTCGTGCGGACTGGACAAACGTGAGGCACGGAGTGGGCTTTACACAGCCAGAAACTCTCTCCTCACGGGCAACACCTGCAACATCCCAACAATGATCTCGGCTGACGTCTACAGCCATGGGCGAGTAATTTAAGGGTAGGCCTCTCTAACAAGATTCTCCCGATCATTTCAACCCACAGCGATCTGGACGGTCAGCTAGACGCCCTAGATGCTTGGAGGGCACCACGATGCGGTATTCCGAATTTTTCAGGGACAAGACTATCTATAGGCGGCCACCAAGCGGAGAGATCTATTGCCTATTCCCAGATAGTGTCAAGGCGGCCCGTGCGTCTCCAAACTGGGCACCGTCCACGGTGCTAACCGCCCCTTGAGGGCGTGAATCGTTTCTCGTCGGCCTCTAGCCCCCACCCCAAGCTGCTGACATACTGATGGTGAAGGCGGGCGGACTCGCTTCCTGTACGCCAGATCAAGCTTTATGAGACCCTCCTTGCCTATTCAGACAGGGGCATCGCCTGCGAGGATGTGGAGGAATGTCATGCCTAAATTAACCGCCGAGGAACGGCGCAGCGGCGGCCGGACGGCAAGGAAAGAATGCCCCAGATCAAGCCACGCACCGTGGGATCCGCACCTGACCGGCCGGATCCCGTCACTCTTCTTGAGGGACAATCGGTCCTGCGTGTCCCCGAGCTCGTGCCCATTCGTTACGGGCGGATGATGGTCTCGCCGTTTACCTTTTTTCGGGGGGGCGGCGCTTCTCATGGCCGCGGATCTATCGACCACACCAAACTCAGGCATCATGACACAACTCTGTGGCGACGCCCACCTCTCGAATTTCGGTGTTTTCGGAACCGCAGAGCGCAAGTTAACGTTCGATATCAACGATTTCGATGAAACCCTGCCAGGGCCGTGGGAGTGGGACCTCAAACGTCTGGCGGCAAGCTTTGAGGTCGGCACCCGCAATGCCGGATTCACAGCACAACAACGGCGGAAGACAACGCTGGCCGTTGCAGAGGGCTACCGCAAGCAAATGCGTGGGGCTGCCAAGGCGCGCGTGCTGGACGCCTGGTACGACCGGCTGGACGCGGACCGCATACTTTCATGGGTCCGGTCAGAGAAAGAAGCTAAGCGGGCCGGCAAGCGCCAGGTAAAGAAGACCCAAGCAATTGTGGCCAAGGCGCGTACTAAGGACAGTGCAGCTGTATTTTCCAAACTTGTGCGGGAGATCGACGGCGAGCTGCGGATTCAGGCGGATCCCCCGCTCATTGAACCCATCGAGGACCTGATTGGCGATGCTGGAGCACGCAACCGGCTCGAGGATTCGATGCGAATGCTCCTGCACGAGTACGCGGCCACTCTGGCTTTCAAGAACCATCCGGTCAAGGAGTTCTCATTTGTACATATGGCTCGCAAGGTCGTTGGTGTAGGAAGCGTTGGCACCCGGGCCTGGATTCTGCTCCTGACGGGCAGGGACGCAAACGACCCTCTGGTCCTTCAGGCCAAGGAGGCCCAGGAATCGGTACTTGAGCGATACCTTGGGCCCAGCCAGTATCCCAGCCACGGGCAACGGGTGGTTGAGGGTCAGCGTCTGCTTCAGGCATCGGGGGACATCTTCCTCGGGTGGCAGTCCGCGGAGGGAGTGGACGGGATCATCAGGGACTTTTACCTACGGCAACTCCACGATTGGAAGGGTTCCGTGAACGTTGACGACATCCGCCCTCGCGGTGCAAAATTCTACGCGTCAGTGTGCGGGCAGACGCTGGCCCGGGCCCATGCCCGAGCCGGTGACCGGACTCTAGGCGCGTGATCTTGGATGCCGAAGTTGACCGTTGCAGCTGCTGGCTGAGCACGGCCGGTCCTAGCTGATGCCCGCCTAAGCTGTTGCCCGTCTTGGCACCCACGAAAGGTAGATACCTACAAACCGTGAGGCTTGGAACTTAGCTCCGTGGCAGGCCGTAGCAGCCCAACCGGGGCCGCAGCCAGGCTTCCACCACGTTTTCCCACCGTTCCGGGTCCACGTTCCATTCCTTGGTGTGCCGGGCCTTGCTGAACGGCTCGAACGTGACCATCTCTGGATTGCGCCGGGCCAGTTCCGCCGTGGGCTCATAGGGCACAAAGTCATCATCAATGCTGTGCAGAATCAGTGACGGTGTCCGCAATTCAACGGCGCGCGAAACCCAGTCCATACTCTTGAGGTTTACGGGCCCAGCCAGGCCCGTAATGCGCCGGCCCAGTGGGTGGGTCAGCATGACCTCTGCGTATTGGCCAATGAAGTTGGGGATCCGGTTCAGCTGTGCCTGGTGCGCTAGCACGTTAACCCAGTTGATGACGGGAGCATCTAGCACCAACGCCAAGACGTGTTTGCGGTTGCGGGCCAGATCGGCCGTCTGCAGGCTGATGGTCCCACCCATGGAATTGCCAAAGAGCACCACGTCCTTGGCCCCACGGGAGATGGCAAAGTCAATGGCGACTTCCACATCGGCCCATTCGGTGACCCCCAGCCCATACCGTCCGTCTGGCGCTGCGGGGGCATCGCCGTCGTTCCTATAGGACATCAGGAGCGCATTCATACCCAGACGGTGCGCTGTGGGAACGGCCCGCAGCCCCTCATTGCGGGTGGCTCCGCGCCCATGGACCATGATGGCCCAGCTCGCTCCGGGATCGGGGGCCGGCAGCAGCCAGGCAGGTGCTGGGCCCACGGGAAGGTTCAAGGTGATGTCCTCACTGAGCAGCCCCATCTCTTCGGGGTGTGCGTGGAGGTTGCCGGACCACCAGCCGGCCGTGGCGGTGCGCAAATCCCCACCGTGCACGGCAAGTACTTCACGCGTGACGCTGCCTTCGCGCGGAACATAGGAGATGATTTTGCCAATCACGGCGTGGGCGCGGCTGTTGTTGAAGAACAGCCCGTAGCTGCCATCAATGGTGGTGTCGGGTGTGGCCTCGAGCACGATCTGCAACGCCGGGCCGTCGGCAATGACGGCGAGAATTGCAACATCGTCCACTCGCTGCTTTTCCGGGGTCACTACGCGGCGGGCAAAGTAGGCGGCAAGGCCAGAGGTTGCCGTCACCACAACGGCTGCCCCGGTCCCCGCCGCTGCGGCACCGAGGGCGCCCCACTTGAGCCATGGACGCGAGGGCTGAGAAGAGGATGCCATGCCACCATTGTGCCCACTGCCCCGGCGCGCGTCGAGCGGCGCACCGGAGCTTTCGTAACTTTCTTCGCACTTCTCTGTGCTTGTTCATTGTTTTCTTCTCAGGACGCATATGCTGGTGCCATGAGCGAGGCAATCATCATTTTGACAGAAGAAGCACTGACGTCCATTGACGCGGGAAACATCACGGAGCTCTACGGGCCTGAGGATGATGTGGAGTTGGTCCTGGTAGTGCCGGCAGATACTCGGCGCAATCTACTGGTGGACGTGGTTGATCAACTGACCATGCTGGATCTGCCCGGCGCCCTGCGGGAATTCCGCGAAAAGCCTGACGTTAGCACTGTCAGGGCAGAGGCTGCGGACATCTTGGCGGCCTCCTTGTCCTCGCTTGCCGAAGCCGGGGCCAAGGCCACTGGCACTGTTGCCGAGGGCGACGCCGTTGCCTCCCTGGTTGCCAAAGTCACCGAATCCGGCGCTCGGCAGGCCGTGGTGGTCACCCGCCCGCACGCCGTGGCAGACACCTTCCGGCAGGACTGGGCGCATCAGGCACAACGCAAGCTGGGGCTCCCCGTTTTGCATTTGTACTCTGATTCGGGATTTATTGGTGACTCTTAAACGTTGGCAACAGTATGAACAGCTTTGAGAACTCCCCCACCGTTACCAAGAGCGATTCTCAGTGGCGCGAAGAACTTTCCCCTGCCGAGTATAAGGTCCTGCGCAAGGCTGGCACAGAGCGCCCCTTTACCGGCGAGTACTGGGACTCCATGCAGGAGGGCGTGTACGAATGCCGCGCCTGCGGTGCCGAGCTTTTCACTTCCAAGGAGAAGTTCTCCTCACACTGCGGCTGGCCTTCCTTCTTTGCACCGCTGGCAGAAGGCACCGTGCGGTACCTGCATGATAAAACACTCGGTATGGAACGCATCGAAGTGCGCTGCACCGCGTGCGATTCTCACTTAGGCCACCTCTTCAAGGGTGAAGGGTACGACACCCCCACGGACGAACGCTTCTGCATCAATTCCATCTGCCTGACCCTTCGCCCTGCTGACCCAGCCTAAAGGCCCTGCGGGGAGCTGGGCTCTGCGGGGAGCTCACGGGAAGTCCCCCGCCAAAAGGCTCAAGAGAACTGTCGCCTGAATTGTTCACAACACTCTGAGCCAGAGAGTTTCTTATGCTCAGGCTCTTTTGACATTAGATCTTCTATTCCATTGCTACGCTCGGAATTAACCGGTCTGGAACACCTCCGGCCACCGACGAGCCTAGGAGACGGCCATGAGTCTGACGCTGGAAACCATCAATAACGCCAATTTCTTTGACGCCAGTTCCTTCGATTACTCTGAGGTGGCCCATCACCCTGCGTGGCTGGCCCTGAAACAGGCTGCCACGGCACTGGCGGAACTCCAGGTCAAGGACGGCTCCGTGCCGGAGGAAGCCAACCACCCCGTTGCGGCGGAGCTGATTGAGGCCATCACAGCTGCCATTACTGCCCTGGCACCTTATTTCCCCCACGACGGCGAGTACCTGCACCTGCTGGTGGATGATTTCACCAAGTGGCTCGCACAAGGGCTGGGCGTGCCGGATTTCCTTGATTCTCTGCTGGCCTTCTGCCCTCAAGACCACCGCGTCAACGGCTTGGGGCATCTGGTGGTGTTCCCCATGTACACCCAAAACGGTTCAACGTCCCGCCTGGTGGAGGCCGTACTCGTAGAAACGCTGTGGCCTGAATTCATTAGCGAACTGGAAGCCGGGGACTATTCCAACAAACTTTTTGTTCCCCTGCGGTTCATTGACTTCACCCCCGGCTACAACAGCAACTCCGCCGTCCTCTTTCCCGAAAGCGTCGCCGTCCGCGAAACTCCCGCGTTCACGTGGGGCGCCATCTTCCAGGACCGCGAAGCCGCCCGCTTCCGCCGGGTGGTCCGGGAGGCAGCACAAGTGACCCGCCTGGAATTGCCGGCAGATGCTCTGGAACTTTTAGAGAATCAGGAACTGACGCAGGAAACCTTCATCATGTGGGACCTCATCCATGACAGGACACACATGCGCGGGGACCTGCCCTTTGATCCGTTCATGATCAAGCAGCGCATGCCGTACTTCCTGTATTCGTTGGAAGAGTTACGCTGCGACCTTACCGCGTACCGCGAATCCGTGGCCGTGGAAGCGGATGAGAACGCCTCTCCTGAGGCTCGCAAACACGCAAAACTTGTTCAGTATGCCGTCATTTTTGACAGGATTTTCCGCTTCGCCATCACAGGCTCCCGGGTGCGCAACTACGACGGACTGGGCGGGCAGCTGCTCTTCGCCTGGCTGCACCAGCACCACGTGCTGCACTGGACCGACACCAAGCTGAGCATTGACTGGGCAGAAGTGCCCGCCGTGGTGATTGCCTTGGGCCACGAGATTGAGGAACTGTACTGGCGCTCCATTGACAGGCCCAAGGTGGCGCACTGGCTCGCCGCCTACCAGCTGGTCTCCGCCACGTTGACACCCCACCCGGCCTCACTCTGGGCCAAGGGTCCGGACGCCCTGCCATTGACGGCGCCGCTGCGTGAAATGACCGACGCCGTCATGGATGATGAGTTCCCCCACTCCATGTTCTACGAGGCCCTGAACAAGAAAATGCGGGACGTCATTGAATCCACCGCTGGCATAACCGGCACGAGCGCAGCTTAGGTGGGTACTGTTGAAAGCATGAACAGTCCCCTCGTTTTGATCGCCGGTGGCAGCAGTGCCGCCGGAATTGCTGTAGCCGGCGCCCTCCTCGGCGCTGGCATGCGTGTGCTCACTGTAGGGTCCGACGCCGGGCGCATCAGTGCCGCCGCCAAACTCACCGAGGGCGCAGTCCCTCTCGTGTGCAACTTGGCTGACCCAGAGGACGTGGCCGAGCTGGCGGCCGATCTTCGAACCGGCTATGGCCGCATTGACGGCCTGATCCACCTGGTTGGCGGGTGGCGCGGCGGCACGGGAATCACTGGCCAAAGCGATAGCGACTGGGACTTCCTGCACACAACGGTCTTGACCACGTTACGGAATACCAGCAAGGCCTTTTATGACGACCTCGCTGCCTCACCCGTGGGCCGGCTGGCAATAGTCTCCTCCACCACGGTCACCAACCCCTCCGCCGGTGACGCCAACTACGCGGCGGTGAAGGCAGCAGCTGAAACGTGGGTGCGTTCCGTGGCCGCCGGATTCGCTGCCCCTCCCGCGGAAGGTGCAGCTCCGGCGGAAGGTGCCGCGGCCGCCGTCGTGCTGGTGGTGAAGGCCCTGGTGGATGCCACTATGCGCGCGCGCTCCCCTGAACGAACGTTCCCCGGTTTCACAGATGTAGACCAGCTGGGTCAAACTGTTGCGGGACTTTTCACCACGCCGGCCGCGGACATCAATGGTGCCCGGTTGGTCTTGGCACCACATTCATAAGAGAAAAAGGCACATAGTGAGCATTGGCAAGGAATCCATCCCGCTGCACCAGAGAGACCTGAAGGGCTTCGCCTCGGATAATTATTCGGGATTTCACCCCGAGGTGCTGGCGGCACTGACTGGCGCCAATGGCGGCCACCAGGTGGCTTACGGCGGGGACGTGTACACGGCCGAACTTCAGAGGCAGATGACCGCACTATTTGGCCGTGAGGTTGAGGTGTTCCCGGTGTTCAATGGCACCGGGGCCAACGTGGTGGGACTCTCGTCACTGCTGCCGCGGTGGGGTGCTGTGGTGTGTGCTTCCACCGCCCACATCAACATGGATGAAAACGGCGCTCCGGAGCGGGTGGGCGGCATGAAGCTGCTCTCTGTTCCCACACCGGATGGGAAGCTGACGCCGGAGCTGATCGATAAGGAAGCCTGGGGCTTTGGCGATGAGCACCGCGCCCAGCCGTTGGCCGTCTCCATCACCCAGACCACTGAACTGGGCACCTGCTACACCCCGGCCGAGGTGCGCGCCATTTGTGATCATGCACATTCGCTGGGCATGAAGGTGCACATGGACGGTGCCCGGCTTGCCAATGCAGCCGCCTTCCTAGGCGTGCCGCTGCGTGAATTCACCTCGGACGCTGGCGTTGATGTGCTCTCCTTTGGCGGGACCAAAAACGGCATGCTGTACGGCGAAGTGGTAGTGGCGTTGAACCCGTCGGCGTGCGATGGGCTGATCTACCTGCGCAAAATGGATATGCAGCTCTCCTCCAAGATGCGCTTCATCTCGGCACAATTCCTGGCCATGCTGGCGGACGATTTATGGCTCCGCTCAGCCACACATGCCAATGCAATGGCCGCGCGCCTGCGCACCGCCGTTGAATCCCTGCCCGGCGTCACATGCACCCAGGCAACCCAATCAAACGGCGTCTTTGCCGTTCTGCCAGCCGGTGTGGCAGAGCTCCTGCGGGAAAGCTTCCGCTTCTACGACTGGGATGAGAGCGCCCGGGAGGTGCGCTGGATGTGTTCCTTTGATACGTCTGAGCAGGACGTTGACGCCTTCGCCGCAGCACTCGAGACTGCCTTGGAGCTTGTGCCACAGGCCTAAAGCGGCGCTGTTCCATAGTGCGCGCCAGGTAGCGGCGGGCCCGGTTAATGAGACCGGTTCCGGCGCGCCTGCGGAACTTTGTGACGAGCGCATCATAATGTTCGTGTGTGAGCCCCTCTCCAGCACTGCCGCCAGAGTTTCTGAGCGCATTGACCTCGTTGCGTGCTGCCCGGTATCGCAGCGAACTAAAACTCGCCGAGGTTCCTGCCCCGGCCAGGCTGGCCCCGTTCGGAGTAGCTTTGGGCGCGGAAATTCTCTGCAATAACGAAGAACTCGCTAAGGGACGTTTCATTCTCCTCCATGACCCGAACGGCTCTGATCTGTGGGGCGGCACATTCAGGGTTGTGACCTATATCCGTGCGCAGCTGGAATCCGAGATGGGCAACGACTCCCTGCTCGGTAACGTGGCGTGGGCTTGGTTGGTGGAGGCATTGGAGGAACAAGGTGTCACCTACACCCATGTGGGCGGGACAGCCACCCGCATCCTGTCCGAAAGCTACGGCACCTTGGCCACGCGCCCCGACGCGATAGACCTTGAACTGCGAGCCTCCTGGACGCCGGTTGGAACCTCCATGAAAGAGCATCTTGAGGCGTGGGCCAACATCCTATGCACCTTCGCGGGTGTACCACCGGTGCCAGACGGCGTCACGCTGCTGGCACCGCGGCAGAACCGGCCTGATCGCTAAGGCAAACTCATCTGCTCCACCTGGGCGCTGCGGGTTATTCGCAAGGGTGATCTGGTGGGTTCGGACGGAAGCAATAACCCTTTAATCCGGGCCGATCGAACGCTCCGGGTCTCCATTCGGTAGACTAAGGCCATCATGACCAATGCAGATTCAAACGCACACAGCCGCGCCAGGGCCAAAATGTCCACAACACATCACAGCCGCGGCGCCATCGCACCAACGCACCAGAACGCTTCCACCGGCGGCGCAGCCACGGGGATAAGTACCGATCTGGCACCAGAACTTCTCACCTCTGTGCTAATTGACGGCTTGCAGGTTGAACTGGGCGAACTCCCTGAGCTGGTGAATCTGGACATGCCCCGGGACGGCATTCCCGCCGTTGTGGAAACAGAACCTGCCCTGCGCCGGTGTGCAGCAGCCTTGGCAGGCGGTACCGGACCCGCCGCCGTGGACACCGAGCGCGCCTCCGGATTCCGCTACGGCCAGCGAGCCATGCTCGTGCAGATCCGCCGCGAAGGCGCCGGTACTTGGCTCATTGATCCGGAAGCTTTCCCTGATCTGAAGGTCATCGACGAGGCACTGCGCGGCGTGGAATGGATTCTGCACGCAGCCAGTCAAGACCTGCCCTGCCTGGCGGGAGTGGGCATGTGGCCAGATAAGTTATTTGACACGGAACTGGCAGCCCGGATCGCCGGACTACCCCGCGTGGGGCTAGGTGCCGTGGTTGAATCACTCCTGGGTTTCCACTTGGCCAAGGAGCACTCCGCCGCAGACTGGTCCACCCGTCCCCTTCCCGAGCCGTGGCTACGCTACGCTGCACTGGATGTGGAAGTCCTGGTAGATCTGGAAGAGGAACTCCAAACACTACTGGAAGAAGGTGGCAAACTAGACTTTGCCGCCCAGGAATTCCAGCACCTCCTTGACGCCGGAGTACCCGAACCGCGGGTGGATCCCTGGCGGCGTACTTCGGGATCACACACCGTACGCAGCCGGGTGCAACTCGCTGCGGTCCGCGAATTGTGGCAAACCCGTGAGAAACTGGCTGAGCACCGCGACATCGCACCGGGCCGCCTCATCCCGGATTCGGCCATCATCGCCGCAGCGAAGGGTATGCCTGCCACCGTTCCCGCGCTGCTGGCCCTCGCCGGGTTCCATGGCCGCTCCGCCAAGCGCGACGCACCCAAGTGGCTCCACGCGATTCAGAGTGCCAAAAACAGCACCGACCTGCCCCCGCTTCAGGTCTCCAACAACACCCCGCCACCGCCGCGCGTGTGGGCAGAACGCGACCCCGAAGCGGCAGCGCGCTTTGCTACGGCCCGCAACCGCATGGCTGAGATCTCCGAGTCCATGAACATACCGGCCGAGAACATTCTCACCCCGGACCACCTCCGCCGCGTGTGCTGGCGTCCCCCCGCACAGATCACTGTTGCGTCCGTGTCTGAGGCGCTGGCAGACCTTGGCGCCCGGCCCTGGCAGATTGCGACAACGGCGAGCATGCTCAGCAATGCCTTCTTGCATCCTGAGCCGCTGGAGCTAAAAAAGCCCAAGCACGACGACGAGCATCTCTAACCAAGCCGCCACCCCGGCCAACCCCGACGCTATCCCACCAATGGTTGGATTTTTGCGAACGCTATCGCACTGAACTGCGATAGCGTTCGGCGTTTAAGCCCCATTGCTGGGATAGCGTTGCTGATCTATATCGGGACGAGAGTGTGCATTGACGAAGTTCATACGATTTGGAGCATAAGTTACTGGCGAGTAACATGATGTGCACCACAACCGCTGCCCTGACGTTTAGGCTGGGCAGTATCCGTTGTTTGCGACCAAGGAGATAGACGTGAGCCATAATCGGCAAATTAGGGACGTGGTCTTTGTTGACGGCGTCCGCACACCGTTTGGACGCGCCGGGGAAAAGGGCATTTATGCCAACACCCGCGCCGATGACCTGGTGGTCAAATGCATTCGCGAACTCATGCGTCGCAATCCGCAACTGCCCCCTGAGCGCATTGACGACGTTGCCATCGCAGCCACGACTCAGACCGGGGACCAGGGCCTGACGATCGGCCGCACCGCGGCACTGTTGGCCGGCCTGCCGCAGTCCGTGCCGGGATTCGCCATTGACCGGATGTGCGCTGGCGCCATGACCGCGGTGACAACGACGGCGTCGGGCATTGGCTTTGGCGCCTACGACGTGGTCATTGCCGGCGGCGTGGAGCACATGGGGCACCATCCGATGGGCGCCGGGGCCGATCCGAACCCGCGCTTCATGTCCGAACGCATTGTGGATCCGGCCGCACTGAACATGGGCAACACGGCGGAAAACTTGCATGACCGCTTCCCGGCCATCACCAAGGAACGCACCGACGCTTACGCCGTGGCCAGCCAGAACAAATTTGCCGCAGCGCTGGCCGAAAATGCCATTGCGCCCGACCTAGTGCCTGTGGCCACCATGAAGCCCGGCGCAGGCTGGACCGTGAACACCGCCGATGAGCCGCCACGCCCCGGCACCACCGTGGAAGATCTTGCCAGCTTGCGTACCCCGTTCCGCGCGCACGGCCGGGTCAGTGCCGGAAATGCAGCTGGCCTGAACGACGGCGCTACGGCGGCACTTTTGGCTTCTGCCGATGCTGCCGCCGAGCTGGGCCTGCCCGTCAAGATGCGCCTAGTTACCTACGCATTTGCTGGCGTGGCCCCTGAAGTCATGGGCATTGGCCCGGTTCCTGCCACAGAAAAGGCGCTGCGCCTGGCCGGGCTGAGCATCGAGGACATCGGGCTCTTTGAAATCAACGAGGCCTTCGCCGTTCAGGTGCTTTCCTTCTTGGATCACTTTGGCATTGCCGATGATGACCCGCGCGTGAACCGCTACGGCGGCGCCATCGCGGTGGGACACCCCCTGGCCTCCTCCGGCGTCCGGCTCATGAACCAACTAGCCCGCCAATTCGAGGAGGACCACAGCGTCCGCTACGGCATCACCACCATGTGCATCGGCTTGGGCATGGGTGCCACCGTCATCTGGGAAAACCCGCACTTCAATACCGGTACGGACACCGCAACAACCACGGAAGGGAGCGCAGCATGAGCGCCCAAGACTTCAACAAACTCGCCGTCTTGTTCCCTGACGAGGTTGTGACTCACTCCTTTGTCCAAGACATTGCCTTGCCCGGTGTGGACGGAGCACCGAGCGCCGGCACTTTTGCGCTGATCACGCTCGATAACGGACTGGACCACCGCCGCCCCACAACACTGGGCCCCAACACCCTGGTGGAGCTGGGCACCGTCCTAGAAGCCCAGCGCGAGCGGGCAGCCCGCGGCGAAATTGTGGGCGTGGGCGTCACCGGCAAACCGTTCTTCCTGGCCGCCGGCGCTGATCTTTCCGCTGTCAAGAGCCTCAAGGATCCCGAGGCGGCACTGTGGATGGCCCAGCTGGGCCACGACGTCTACTCCACCCTCAACGCGTTGGGCGTGCCCAGCTTCGTGTTCATCAACGGCGTGGCACTGGGTGGCGGGCTCGAAATTGCCCTCAACGCTAACTACCGCACCGTCTCCACCGGGGCCGGAGCGCTGGCCCTGCCTGAGGCATTCCTGGGCCTGGTGCCCGGCTGGGGTGGCGTGTACTTGCTCCCCCGCCTCATTGGTCCTGCTAACGCCGTCACAGTCATGATTGAAAGCTCCCTCTCCAACAACCGCACCCTCAGCGGTCCGGCTGCTTATAAGTTGGGCATTGCTGACGCGCTCTTTGAGCCCGCCGACTTCCTGGAACAATCACTGATCTGGGCTGCCCGCGTGCTCGCCGGCGCCGAAAGCGTCAGCCGCCCCAATGCGGTGAGCGAACCGCTGAGCGAGGAGAACAGCGCTGCGTGGGACGCCGCCGTCGTGCGTGCCAAGGCATTTGTGGAAGCCAAGACCTCCAACGCCGCACCGGCCCCGGCGAAGGTCATTGAACTCTTGGAGAAGGGTAAGCACTTCACCAAGGCGGAGTCCTTCGCGGCCGAGGATGCGGCGCTGGCCGAGCTCATGGGCACCCCGCAGTTCCGCGACACTGTGTACGCGTTCCTGGACCTGGTCCAAAAGCGTGCCAAGAAGCCGGCTGGAGCCCCGGATCCCAAGCTGGCACGCCCCGTAACGAAGGTGGGCGTGGTAGGCGCCGGGCTCATGGCTGGCCAATTTGCGTTGCTGTTCGCCCGCCAACTCAAGGTGCCCGTGGTCATGACAGACATTGATCAGGAGCGCGTGGACAAGGGCGTGGCGTACGTGCACGGCGAGGTGGATAAGTTGCTCGCCAAGGGCCGTATCAGCCAGGACGCTGCAAACCGGACCAAGGCGCTCGTGACCGGATCCGCCAGCAAGGAAGCCTTCTTTGACGCCGACTTTGTCATTGAGGCAGTCTTCGAAGAGCTGTCAGTGAAGAAGGCCGTATTCGCGCAGGTGGAGGCGGTTGTCTCCCCCGAGTGCATCCTGGCCACCAACACCTCCTCCCTCTCCGTCACAGCCATGGCTGCGGACCTGTTGCACCCAGAGCGTCTGGTGGGCTTCCATTTCTTCAACCCCGTGGCGCTCATGCCGCTGCTGGAGATTGTGCGCGCACCCAAAACTGACGACGCCGTCCTCGCCACTGCGTTCGCCACCGCCAAGGCGCTGCGAAAGAGTGCGGTGCTGGTCAAGGACGCCGCTGCGTTTGTGGTCAACCGCGTACTGCTGCGCCTCATGGCTGAGGTGTCCAAAGCCTTCGACGAAGGTACCGACGCGCACACGGCTGATACCGCGCTGCGGCCCATGGGACTGCCCATGACCCCGTTCACGCTGCTAGCCATGGTGGGCATTCCGGTGGCGCAGCACGTCACGGAGTCATTGCATGCCGCCTTCGGGGACCGCTTCCACGTCTCCGCCAACCAGCAGGCCCTGATCGATGCGGGTATCAAGGCGCTCTGGGTTAAGAATGAGGATGGTTCTCTCGCCATCCCGGCCCAGACCCTGGCCCTGTTGAGCTTCGGCAATTCCCCTTCTTCGGGGGACGAGTTGCTGCGCAAAACCCAGGACGCTTTGGCCGAAGAAATCGGGCTCATGCTCGCCGAAGGCGTGGTGGCCGGGCCGGAGGATATTGATTTGTGCATGATCCTCGGCGCTGGCTGGCCCATGCACCTGGGCGGGATCACCCCGTACCTAGACCGGGTGGGCGCCTCCCAGCGGGTCAACGGGAAGCCGTTCCACCCGGTGGTGTAACTCACCGGTTGCTTGCCTCACTCACCAGCACAGCTTCTACCCAGTACGGCTCCGGTCCCTCACCTTGCCAAGGTGAGGGACCGGAGCCGTCCCTAGAAAGAAGGAACCATTGTCAAACCACTTGACGTGTTTTCTCCCGAACGGAGAGGTATTCGCCGTTCCCTCGGGGAACCCCTACCTGATAACTGTGGCCGTTTGGCATTCTCACAGCGCGGCCTGAAAGAATGACTCTATGACTGTTGAGCCTTCCCTGACCCGCCGCTCCACTTTGCGAGCTACCACTGCCGTCACCGGCGCCGCCTGCGCACTGGCCCTTGCTGGCTGCGCACCCTCTGTCAGCAACACCAAGGGCAAGGGCCAGGCCCCGGAAGAGATTCCCACGGGCGGCACACCCTACGAGGTGGGAAAAATTGCCGAATTGCCTGTTGGCGGCTCCGCGGCGGCAACGGCCGGTGAGGTGGAGGTAATGCTGTTCCGCCCCGACGAGGCCACCGTCCTTGCCTACTCCGATATCTGCACTCATGCAGGCTGCAAAGTGGCTCCCAGTGGCGAGGACTTCAAATGCCCCTGCCATGGAAGCATCTTTAAGGGAAGTGACGGCACGGTTGTCTCCGGCCCGGCGAAGGCCCCGCTGCCCCGGTACGCTGCCAGCATTGACGGTGAATGGATCACTGTTTCTGTCTAGAGGCCACGGACGCCCGGCTGAGGCGTCGCGCCCACTCGCTACGCCTAGAGCTGCACACCCCCATGCGCCCTAGAAGAGTGCCACCTTGGGCGTTTTCGGGAAGATTAGATCGAGTTCGGCGAGATCCTGCACGGTTGGTTTCCACGATGCGGCACGCGCGTTCTCCTGTACCTGCTCGGGCTTCGTGGCCCCTGCAATCACACTGGCAACCGATGCCTGTGCTGCCAGCCAGGAGAATGCGACCTGTACTTCCGTCAGGTCCCGGGCAGCCGCAAAGTCGCTGAACGCCTGGAATTGGGACGTCTCTGCCTCTGCCACCATGTGCTGGCGTGTGTGCGAGAGCCGGCTGCCCTGCGGCACCGCGCCGCCCTTGTATTTTCCAGTCAGCAGCCCATTCGCAAGCGGGAAGTAGGGCATGACACCGAGCCCGTAAGCCTCGGCGGCCGGGGTCACTTCCTGCTCTGCCCGGCGGTCAAGGAGATTGTAGTGATTCTGACTAGCCACAAAACGCTGTGTGCCAGCCACACGGGCAGTGTATTCGGCATCGGCGATCTGCCAACCGGCCAGGTTGGAGTGGCCAATGTAGCGAACTTTTCCGGCATGGATCAGGTCATCCAGCGCTGAGAGTGTTTCAGCCATCGGGGTGAGTCCATCGGGGGTATGGTAATAAAACAGATCGATATAGTCGGTGTTCAAGCGCCGCAGCGAGGCTTCCACCGCCTGCGCGATGTACTTCCGCGAACCGCGCGCACCCCCTCCGAAACCGTTGGCGCCCTGGGCATCCATACCAAATTTAGTGGCCACAACCACCTCACCCCGGCGCCGGCCGAGTGCTCTGCCGAGCATTGTTTCGCTGAGCCCGGCCGTCATCCCGTAGACGTCCGCTACGTCAAAATGGGTTATGCCTGCCTCCAGTGCTGCATGCACGACGGCGTCACTACCCTCCTGCGTCTGCGTCGCTGTTCCCCCTCGGCCCAAATTGTTGCAGCCCAAGCCCACGGTGGAAACTGTCAGCCCGGAGCGTCCTACTTGGCGGTATTCATTGTGATTTTCACTCATGCTTCAACAATAGTCAAAGCAACACCCACCACCACAGGCAACGCTCGGTTGATCTTCCGCACCCAAAAAGGACGCTCCCTCAAGAAGGTGAGGGAGCGTCCAGAATAAACGCCCCTAAACTAACCGACCGTTGGCTGGCGGGGTAGCGGTTATAGCGAGAAGGCTGTTCCTCCTGTGGCGCTGTGCTTGGCACGCAGCGCCGAGGGGTCATCAATGGGGCCGGTGGCCACTGTCAGCTTCGTGAAGTCAAGCTTTTCTTCACGGATGCACACCTTGATGTTAGCTACGGCGCGTGCAGCGTCGGGAGCCACAATGTAAATGTTCAGCTTGCCCAAGCCGTGCCCTGCCGCCGTGAACTCCAGCTTCTCCAAGACACCACTGCCGCGCCACGCCAAGTGTGGCGTCAGAGCGTCCTTGGCCCGGTGAGCCAGGTGCTTATCACGATCACTGACCTTGTCACTCTTGAGCGCGAACTGCGCCACCACCAGCACCTGCTCTTCACGGGAAAGGACAGCATAGCCGTCTTCGGTGCACTGCTCGGAAAAAGCCGCGAGCATGGCTTCGGCCTCTTCCAAGGAGTTAACAGCGGCCTCCTTGGACGTGCTGACATGACCCACGGTGCCATGGTTGACAACGAAGAATGCGCCGTGCTCGCTACCCTCCGCGGCGTCAGTCTCCTCGGCTCCCCCAGCGTCAACCCACGCCTCACGGAAAATCAGCGTTCCGGCGTCGTCGCGTTTGTACATACGCACAATGTTGGGGTCAAGGCCCGCCAAAATGGTCTCATTGTGCTGCTCGGTGTTCATAGTCTCGCTCATGCTGGTTGCAGCGTCCTTCCAAGGGTGAACCAGGCCGCGTCGCGGCCATCGAATGGGGCGTGGCAGGCCGCCACGGCGTCCGTAAGTGCGCCCGTGGCGGTCTCCATACGTGTGCAGAGTTCCTGCGGATAGGAAAACTTCACAGTGTGTTGGGCAAATTCGTCGCGGTCATCAACAAACAATCCGCGGCCCTTGGTGCGCACCACGTCAAGGTCCATGTCAATCATGTGGAACTCAATAACGGAGGGGCGAATGCGGTGCCACTGCAGATCCAGTGCCAAATCAATGTACAGTTCCACGCCGTTTGGGTGCCCGTCATCGAAGAAGGTGGCCACCCAATCCCCGGTATGCGGGATCAAAAAAATGGCATCCGATTCGGTGTACAGGGCAGCACCGGGCCGGGAAATGAATTCATGCGTGCCTTGGAAAATCCAGTGCCCATGCTCATCCGTGCCAAGGTGGCGTCCCGGGACAACCCAGTGGGCTGTGCCGTCATATTTGCGGTTACGGGCAACCACTAAGTCCCCAGGCACGGGTACATCCGGGCCCTGGAGCGTAGTGTGAAAGGCTTCCGTCACAGGATCGGCATCTGTCCCGTGCGGGGAGCAACTTCACCGGGCAGCGGCCGCGCAAAGGGCACCTTCGTGCCAAGGACCTGTTCGACGACGTCCTGGGCCACCCGCTGTGCCGTCAGTCCCACACGTTCTAGGACTTGCTCGCGCGAACCGTGTGCCAAAAATTCCACCGGCAGACCCACCTCATTCAGGGCGGTGTCTATCCCTGCGGCACGTAATTCTTGGCGGATGCGGGAACCGACACCACCAGCACGGACCCCGTCTTCAACCACAATGACTATTCTGTGCTGTGAGGCCAGCTGCACAATGGAGCGCGGCACGGGCAGAACCCAGCGTGGATCAACCACAGTGGAGCTAATTCCTTGGGCACCAATCCGTGCGGCGACATCAAGGGAGAGTTCGCTCATAGAGCCAACACTGACTATCAGGACATCTGCCTGGGGTTCTTTGGCGGCACCTGGCATCTCGTGTTGTGAGCGGGACAGGACATCAACGCCGTCGTACAAACGCTCAATGGCCGCAACTTCCGGGCCCACCTTACCCTTGGAATAACGCACCACGCTGGGTGCATCCGAAATGGCTACCGCCTCACGAAGTTCTTCCCGGAGACGTTGCGCATCCCGGGGGGCGGCAAGGTGGAGACCTGGCACTATCTGCAGCATGGACAAATCCCACATGCCATGGTGACTGGGACCGTCAGGGCCTGTGACACCGGCCCGGTCCAGCACAATTGTGACACCGGCCTTGTGCAGGGCAACGTCCATCAGGAGCTGGTCAAAGGCCCGGTTCAAGAACGTAGCGTAAATGGCTACCACCGGGTGCAGTCCACCAAAGGCCATGCCGGCGGCCATGGTCAGTGCATGTTGTTCTGCGATACCAACATCGATGACACGTTCGGGAAACTTTGCAGCTAACGCGGCGAAGCCAACGGGGAGCAGCATGGCGCCTGTTATGGCCACAATGTCTTCGCGTTCCTCGGCGATCTTGGTGATTTCCTCGCCAAACACACCCGTCCAGGACTTTCCACTGGATTGCTCTACAGAGGCCCCTGTTTCCGGATTGATGACGCCCACGGCGTGGAATTGATCGTTGACATCGGCACGGGCCGGTGCGTAGCCGCGGCCCTTCTCCGTGAAGGCGTGCACAATGACGGGCCCTGCATAGTTCTTGGCCAGCTGCAGCGCAGCTTCCATGGCTTTTTCATCGTGGCCATCCACCGGACCCACATACTTCATGCCGAGATCATCGAAGAGGCCCTGAGGGGCCCACCAATCCTTGACGCCTTTTTTGGCAGCGTGCAGGCTCTTGTAAACGAAACGGCCGGCAGCGTTGCCGTCCTGCAAACGCTTCTTACCCCAGTCCATGGACGCTTCATACTTCTTGTGGGTACGCACCTGGTCAATGGCGGGGCGAAGTGAGGCCAGGTAATCGGCGACCCCGCCAACGGTGGGCGCATAGGAGCGGCCGTTGTCATTGACCACTATGACAACCTTGCGGTCCTTATCTGCGGCAATGTTGTTAATGGCTTCCCAGGTCATGCCGCCTGTGAGTGCCCCGTCACCAATGACGGCCACTACGTAGCGATCGTTTTCACCCTTGAGCTGGTGGGCCCGGGCAATTCCATCGGCCCAGGACAAGGATGAGGAGGCGTGGGAGCTTTCTACGATGTCATGCTCAGATTCGCCCCGGTCCGGATACCCGGACAGCCCGCCCTGCTGGCGCAAGGTGGAGAAATTCTGCCGACCCGTCAGTAGTTTATGCACATACGACTGGTGGCCCGTGTCAAAAATAATGCTGTCACGGGGTGAATCGAAGATCCTGTGGATGGCAAGGGTCAGCTCAACAACACCCAAGTTGGGGCCAAGATGGCCGCCTGTTTGGGACACGTTCGCAATGAGGAAGCCCCGGATCTCCTGGGCCAGCTCCTCCATTTGATGCTCACTGAGCCGGCTCAGGTCACGCGGATGCGTGATGGTTTCTAAAAGTCCCATGGGTACCTCCTCGGTGCACAGATAACATCTAACAATATCGCGTCTGACTGGTTTACGTGTGCGTGGCCCGGACGAACTCCGGGATGAATGTTCCAGGCACTATATTCTGCACCGAAATGATCGGATTGGAAGCCAAAAACACGAAGGGGCGGGCCTCCGGTTTCCCGGCTGCCCGCCCCTTGAACGCTAGCTCACTGTAAGTACCAATTAATCCTTAGTACCAACTGCTCACTCTTACTAGCTTGCCGTGATCTGGCGCAGCACGTACTGCAGAATTCCACCATTGCGGTAGTAGTCTGCTTCACCGGGAGTGTCGATCCGCAATACGGCATCGAAGCTTACGGTGGTGCCGTCTTCGCTCACAGCAGTGACCTTGAGCGTCTTAGGCGTGGTGCCGTTGTTCAGCTCCGTCACGCCTGCTACGGAGAAGGTTTCCGTACCGTTCAGGCCCAGGGAAGCAGCGTTCTGCCCGGCCGGGTACTGCAACGGCAGGACACCCATGCCAATGAGGTTGGAGCGGTGGATGCGCTCGTAGCTCTCGGCAACAACAGCCTTGACGCCCAAGAGCGCGGTGCCCTTGGCTGCCCAGTCACGTGAGGACCCGGAGCCGTATTCCTTACCAGCCAGAACAACCAGCGGTGTGCCGGCGGCCTGGTAGTTAACGGAGGCATCGTAGACGTAAGCCTGCGGGCCATCAGCCTGGGTAAAGTCGCGGGTAAAGCCACCCTCAACGTTGTCCAGGATCTGGTTGCGGATGCGGATGTTCGCGAAGGTACCGCGGATCATGACCTCATGGTTGCCACGGCGTGAACCGTAGGAGTTGAAGTCCTTGCGCTCCACCCCGTTGGCCAACAGGTACTGGCCAGCCGGGGTCTCGGACTTGAAGGAACCTGCGGGGCTGATGTGGTCCGTGGTGACGGAATCGCCCAGCTTGAGCAGCACGCGTGCCCCGGTGATATCTTCTACCGGATCAGCTTCTGCCTTCATGCCATCAAAGTACGGTGGCTTGCGAACGTAGGTTGACTTGGGATCCCATTCGAAGACGTTGCCTTCAGGAGTTTCCAGGGCCTTCCAGCGATCGTCACCGTCGAAGATGGTGGCGTAGGAGTTCGTGAACATCTCACGGTCAATGGAGGCATCCATGACTTCCTGGACCTCAACCGGGTTGGGCCAGATGTCCTTCAGGAAGACATCGTTGCCCTCGGCGTCCTGACCCAAGGCATCGGCTTCAAAGTCGAAGTCCATGGTGCCGGCCAGTGCGTACGCGATGACCAATGGCGGTGAAGCCAAGTAGTTCATCTTCACGTCCGGGTTGATGCGGCCTTCAAAGTTGCGGTTACCCGAGAGAACAGCGGTCACGGACAGATCGTTTTCGGCAATGGCTGCCGAAACTTCTGTGTCCAACGGACCGGAGTTACCAATGCAGGTTGCGCAGCCGTAGCCCACTGTGAAGAAGCCCAGCTTCTCCAGGTACGGCACCAGACCTGACTTCTCGTAGTAGTCGGTGACAACCTTTGAGCCCGGGGCAACGCTGGTCTTGACCCACGGCTTGGACACCAGGCCCTTGTTGACGGCGTTGCGAGCCAATACGGCGGCAGCGAGCATCACTGAAGGGTTGGAGGTGTTGGTGCAAGAGGTGATCGAGGCGATTGAGACTGCACCGTGATCCAGCTCGAATTCAACGCCTGATTCGTTCTTGACGTGAATCGGGCTGGACTGACGGCCGTTAGCACCGCTAGCAGCGGAAACGAGCGTGCGCTCGGTGTCATGCTGGTGCGTGTCCGGGTGAGTGAAGGACGGGGCGTCCGAGGCTGGGAAGGACTCTTCCAAGGACTCATCAACTGTGTTGCCTTCAGCATGTGCATCAGCAGCAACGTAGTTGTTCAGATCCGAGCGGAACTGAACCTTGGCGTTGGTCAGCTCAATGCGGTCCTGCGGGCGCTTGGGGCCAGAGATGGAGGGAACCACCGTGGACAAATCCAGCTCGAGGTACTCGGAGAACGCGATCTCAACTGAAGGATCGTGCCAGAGGCCCTGCTCCTTGGCGTAAGCCTCAACGAGAGCAAGCTGCTCTTCGCTGCGGCCGGTCAGGCGCAGGTAATCAACAGTGACGCTGTCAATGGGGAACATGGCAGCCGTGGAACCGAACTCCGGGCTCATATTGCCAATGGTTGCGCGGTTGGCCAACGGCACAGCCGCAACACCTTCACCGTAGAACTCCACGAACTTGCCAACAACGCCGTGCTTACGCAGCTGCTCGGTGATGGTCAAAACCACATCAGTTGCGGTGGCACCGGCCGGGATTTCACCGGTCAGCTTGAAACCTACAACGCGCGGGATCAGCATGGAGACGGGCTGTCCCAACATGGCCGCCTCGGCTTCAATGCCACCAACACCCCAACCCAGCACACCCAGGCCATTGACCATGGTGGTGTGTGAGTCGGTGCCAACCAGCGTGTCCGGGTAGGCGCGCAAGACGCCGTCCACCTCGCGGGTCATCACGGTGCGGGCCAAGTACTCAATGTTGACCTGGTGCACAATACCCATGCCCGGGGGAACAACCTTGAAGTCTTCAAAAGCGGTCTGTCCCCAGCGCAGGAACTGGTAACGCTCACCGTTGCGCTGGTATTCAATGTCCATGTTGCGCTCAACAGCACCTGAGTTGCCGAAGACGTCAATCTGCACGGAGTGGTCAATGACCATCTCGGCCGGAGCCAACGGGTTGACTCGGCTGGGATCGCCGCCGAGGTCCTTGACTGCTTCACGCATGGTGGCCAAATCAACAATGCAAGGAACTCCTGTGAAGTCCTGCATGATGACGCGGGCCGGGGTGAACTGGATTTCGGTATCGGGCTCCGAGTTCGGATCCCAACCTGCCAACGCACGAACGTGCTCGGCTGTGATGTTTGCACCGTCTTCGGTACGAAGCAGGTTTTCCAGCAATACCTTGAGGCTGAACGGAAGGCTCTTGGCGCCTTCTACCGAGTTCAGTCGGAAAATCTCGTAATCGGTTCCGCCTACATTAAGTACGCCTTTTGAACCGAAGCTGTCCACATTAGTCATCGATGGACTCCTCTCGCCACTACTTTTATCTTTGTCACGCACAGGACAGGATGCCAGTTAGGCACCCCTTACTCACGCTCTGAAACTGCTCCACGCTTCTTCAAAAAACGGTAGAGCAGTTCAACAGCTACGCATCCTGCGGCAGTTACCGCAATAGTAGCCGCTAACAGCCCACCACTTGGGATATCGAGGGCGAAGAAGTTGCGGGCGAACGGCACTGCCATGATCAACACAAGCCCCACCACCAGGGCGGCCACCAACAATGCCCGCCATTTATCGAAGGGCCGGGCCAGCGCCCCCAACACCCAAAGCGCCACCACCAGCACCGTCATGGTGGCAGCGGTTTGTGCCTCGCGAATCAGGTGTTCCCCGCTCAATGCCGAATTCGGGAAGGCACTCGCGTACCAGTACACGGCCATGATGCAGGCGGCCACAATAGTGCCGGAGGGAATCGCGAACATGAGTGTTCGCCGGAGAAATCCAGGCTGATAGCGCCGGGCATTGGGCAGTAGAGCCAGGAAGAACGCGGGGATGCCAATGGTCATGGAGCTCACAATGGACAGCTGGCGCGGCAGGAAAGGATACCGCCACATCAAGATGCCAATCGTGATGGAAATGATGATCGCATAGGTGGTTTTTGTGAGGAACAAATTGGCCACTCGCTCCACATTGGCAATCACCCGCCGGCCTTCTGCAACCACCGAGGGAAGGTGCGAGAACTGCCCATCCAGGAGCACCAGCCGGGACACGGCCTTGGTGGCGGCAGCGCCGCTGCCCATGGCGATCCCAATGTCGGCGTGCTTCAACGCGAGGGCGTCATTGACGCCGTCGCCGGTCATGGCCACCACGTGCCCGCGGCTCTGCAGAGCCAGCACAATGGCCTTTTTCTGCTCCGGAGTGACCCGGCCAAAGACGCTTTCACGCTCCAGAACCAGGGACATGGCATCCACGTCATCCGGGAGCTGCCGTGCGTCATATCCGTCACCCTCGAAGCTAAACCCAACATCTCGGGCCACCGCGGCAACCGTTCGAGGGTTATCTCCTGAGATGATTTTCAGCTCCACACCCTGCTCCCGGAAGTACTCCAGCGTGGCCCCGGCATCGGGGCGGACCCGTTCACGGAACACCAGCAGCGCCACAGGCGTCAGGTCCGCAAGGCTGAAGGAAGCGTCCGACGCCGGATGGGCCGCCTGCTCCTGTACCTCCCGGTGGGCCGGCTCCTTCACATCCCGGTGGGCAAGGATGACAGCGCGCAGCCCACTGCCAGACGCTTCATCTGCGGCCGCTAACGCCTCCCGGTGGAGCCCGGCTGCCAGGACCACCTCCGGGGCGCCCAGCACCCATTCTCCCGCCGCAGGGCCGGCCCCAAAGGTGACGGCGCTGAACTTGCGGGCACTGCTGAAATGCACCTCGGAGAGGGGAAGCTGCGCCAGCCCGTCCCGGTAGCTGCCAGCAAGGGCCAGGGCCGTGGCATTCGCGTTGGGGTGGACACTTTGCCAGGCCAGGACTTTTTCCCAGCCGGGAACGGCGGAAAAGACAGTGGTGCTGGCCAGTTCCATGTGCCCTTCGGTCAGGGTCCCGGTTTTGTCTAGGCACACCATGTCCACACGGGCCAGTCCTTCCACCGCCGGCAACTCCTGGACCAGCACTTGGCGCCGGGCCAGACTCACGGCGGCCATGCCGAAGGAGATGCTGGTCAACAGCACCAGCCCTTCAGGGATCATGGCCACAATGCTTGCCACTGCGCTGACCACGGCTATGCGCCATTGGCCCGACGCTATGGCCTGGGTCCAACCACCATGGGCACTCATCTGACCATTGATGACGAGCAAAATGATAGGGATCAAGGCCCACGCAATGTACAAGATGATGCGGTTGATGGAGTTGCGGATCTCAGAGTTCACCAGCGAGAAACGCCGCGCCTCGGCGGTCAACACCGAAGCGTAGGACTCGGCGCCCACCCCGTGGACGCGTGCACTGGCGTACCCGGCCACAACAGCCGAGCCGGACAATGCTGTGTCACCAGAAATTTTGATGACGGGATCTGCCTCCCCCGTCAGCAGCGATTCATCAATTTCTAAGGCGTCTGCCGCCAGGATGGTGGCATCCGCCGGGACTTGATCCCCCGTGCGCAACAACAGCACATCATCATGAACCACGTCAGCTACGGCAATGGCAACCTCCGCCCCGTCCCGGAGTACTCGAGCCCGCGGGGCGTGCAGGACGGCGAGCCTGTCCAGCGTGCGTTTGGCCCGGTACTCCTGCACCACTCCGATGGCGGCATTGGCCACCACAATGAACCCAAACAACGCATCCCGCGGGTCCCCCACCAGTAACACGAGAAACAGAGCGCTGCCCAACACCGTATTGAACAAAGTGAAGACATTGGCCCGCACAATGGCCCAAATGCTGCGGCTGCTCTCATGCGCCACAGCATTGCTGAGCTCAGCCAGCCGACGTTCCCGGACCTGAGCCGCGTCCAGACCATTCGTGGCCAGGCGTGCGGGGTCAACCGGAGCCAGAGCAGCGCGCGCCGCTGCCATGGCGGCGCGGCGGTGTGCCTCACGCCGTTCGGCAATCAACGTACCTTTGGGTTTGTTGCGGGTCAGGTCCCGGCGGGCCAGCTTGTGGTTCTGTACAACCTTGACCTGCTGGGCCGCCATTTCCTTGCGGGCCTGCTGCTTCACGTGGGTTCCTAGGCGTCTGACGGTTGAGGGAGGCTCTTCACTGGCACCAATAGGGCCACAGTTTCAACGTGGTGCGTGTGCGGGTACAGGTCAAAGGCCCGCAAGGATGCCAGCGCCCATCCGGCATTGGCAAAGTACTTGACGTCGCGGGCAAACGCGGCCGGATCGCACGCCACGTAGGCAATGGCTCGCGGCGAGGTGGCAACCAGTGCCCGGACCACAGCTTTTCCGGCACCTGCACGGGGCGGGTCAAGCACCACGGCGTCAAACCGGCGGCGCTGTCCTGCTGGGGTATGTGAACCCCTGGAGGAGGTGCCCAGGATTCGCTCCACCCGGCCCTGCGAAATCTCTACCTGCTCGCTGGCGTGCAGGTTCTTGCGTGCGTCGCGGCTTGTGCCGGCGGATCCTTCCACGGAAAGCACGCTGCCCTCCGGGCCCACAGCATCAGCCAGGGGTGCCGTGAACAGGCCTGCTCCTGCGTAGAGGTCCGCTACATCGGCGCCATCATCTAAGTATCCGCCTTGCAGCAAGGCGCCCAGAGCGGCATCCGTGAGAACTTTGGGGGCACGGCGGTGAATCTGCCAGAAGCCGTCGCCCGTGACCCGGAATTCGTGGTCGTCTGTGGTTTCCTTGACCCAGCCGCGCCCATTGAGCACCTCAATGGCACTGTTTTCCGGGTTCCAACGGGCCACCGAGGGCGCGTTTTCAAGGGCAGCCAAGGCGCGTGCGACCCGTTTGACAGCGGCCCCGGCAGCCTTTTCGCTCAAGGTGGGCTCCGGTGCCAGCAAAACCAGTACGCCTGAGCCATTAGCGGGAGCGGCAACTTCTATCCGCTCAATGCCGGTGAAGTCCAGTTCCCACAGACGGAGCTCGTTGATGGCAGGCAGGGCCAGTGGCATGTCATGGATGGGCACAATGGTGTTCGAGCGGTGCGCGTGCATGCCCAGCTTGCCGGAGCGGGTCACAGCGAATCCTGTGCGGGTCCGCCAGCCCAGGCCGGAGCGCTGATCAGCAGTGCCGTCCGCATCGACATCTTCCACCCCGGCGCTGAACAATGAATCGAGCTGCTCCGTGGCGATCCCGCCCAAGCGTTCGAGCTGTTCGCGCACCACAGCGGTTTTGAGGGCAAGCTGGCCGGACCGTGAAATATGGCCAAATTCGGCTCCCCCCACGGGCGCTGTGGAGCGCGCGCCAGCCCGCAAGGAGTCAGCTTCGGGCCAAAAGTGGGCTACGCGATCGGGTGAGGCCACCACAACATTGGTGACGTCGGCGCGCCAGAATTTGGCGTCGGGTTCGTTCTCAGTCAGCGTGATCTCAACGGTTTCGCCGGGAATTCCGTGGCGCACAAAAATGACGCGACCCTCATGCCGGGCGACGCAATGGCCGCCATGGGCCACTGGCCCTACGGTAACGCTCAGTCGGGGACTGCTGGTGGGCTCACTCATGTGCTCTACGCTCTTCTACTCTTGGTACTTCTTCGCGTCAGTGGAGGACTTCAGCTGCCAAGGCACACTGGCCACCACCACGCCGGGTTCAAAATGCAACCGCGTCTTAATACGCAGGGCAGTCTGGTTATGCACCAGCTGCTCCCACCATTTGCCCACCACGTATTCCGGGATGTACACCACAATCAAATCGCGCGGGGAATCCCTGCGCATGGCCTTGATGTGGTTGATCAGCGGCGTTAGCGTTTCCCGGTACGGGCTCGCTAACACAGTCAACGGTACCGGGATGCGCAGCCGCTCCCAATCCGCAATGGTCGCTTCCGTCTCTGCGGGGTCCAGATCCACCGTGATCGCTTCCAGCGTGGAGGGCCGGGAAGCACGGGCAAAAGCAATAGCACGCATGACAGGCTTGCGCACGTGCGAGACTAAAATCACAGCGTGAATCCGGGCTGGGAGCGCCTTAGTGGCGGAGTCTGTCTCCACCGCCAGCTCACGGGCCACGTTGTCATAATGCTTGCGGATGCTTGCCATGACAGCAAACAGGGCCGCCATGGCGAGTAGCGCAATCCAGGCTCCCTGTTCAAACTTGGTGATCAGAACAATGATCAGCACCGTCAACGTCATACAGAAACCAAGAGAGTTAATGACCCGTGAACGCATCATTTTGAACCGTATGGTCTTGTCCTTGACCTTGAGCAATTCTCGGCTCCAGTGCCGCACCATGCCCAACTGGCTGGCCGTGAAGGAGATGAAAACGCCCACAATGTAGAGCTGAATCAGCCGGGTCACATCGGCGTTGAAGGCAATAATGAGAACCAGTGCGCCAACAGCTAGCAGCAGCACGCCGTTGCTGAACGCAAGCCTGTCTCCGCGGGTGCGCAGCTGGCGGGGCAGGTAGCCGTCCTTGGCGAGGATGGAAGCAAGCACTGGGAACCCGTTGAACGCCGTGTTGGAGGCGAACACCAAGATGGTGCCTGTGGCAGCCACAATGATGAAAAACGGGATGGACCCGGCACCGAATATGGTGGCCGCAATCTGGCTAATGGAAGGGTTTTGAACATAGTCAGCAGGTGGAGCTACTCCATTGACTAAGAATTCGGTGTGCGGATCAGCCACAATATGAACGCCCGTGGCGTTGGCCAGGAACAAGATGCTAGCCATCATGCCCGCAGCGATGGCCCCGAGCAGCAGCAGGGTGGTGGCAGCATTTTTACTCTTGGGCTTGCGGAAATTGGGCACCCCATTGCTGATGGCTTCAACACCTGTAAGAGCTGCGGCGCCGGAGGAGAAGGCTCGCAGGAGCAAGAAGGCACCGGCCAGTCCCACCAGACCCTGGTTGAAGGCGGCTTCGGGAACAATCTCAAAATCGGCCGACGGCGCCCGGCCCAGCGTGCCCGTAGCCGCCTGAAACAGACCCGCCGCGGTCATGGCGAAGATGCAGAACATGAAAATGTAGGTGGGCACGGCAAAGACCGAGCCCGCTTCGCGAATGCCGCGCAGATTCACCAGTGCCAAGATGATGACACCCACCACGGCGATCACCGTTTGGGTTCCATGCCAGCCAGGAATGGCGGTGGCTAGGTAGTTAGCGGCCGATGACATGGACACGGCCACGGTCAGCACATAATCCACCATGAGCGCGGAGGCCACTGTGAGGCCGGCATTCTTTCCCAAGTTGACGGTGGCGATCTCATAGTCACCACCGCCTGAGGGGTATGCGTGAACGTTCTGGCGGTAGGAGGCAACCACCGTTAGCAGCACCACCATGACGGCCAAGCCCACCCAGGGAGAAAGCGCCACGGCCGCCACCCCCGCCAGTGCCAGGGTCAGCAATATTTCATCCGGGGCATACGCCACAGAGGACAATGCGTCGGAGGCAAAAACCGGCAGGGCAATACGTTTGGGCAACAGCGTGTGATGCAGCGTATCGCTGCGGAACGGGCGGCCCACAAGAACCCGCTTGAACGCGTTGAAAAAATTCAGCACGCGGGTAACGCTAGCACCAGTGACGGCACCAGCGCCCCTATCCGGGTGCCGGGTCGCCACCATGACACACTAGTGACACGCCAGGATGCGCCATCGGCTTCGAGCCGGACTTGACCGCGGGGCCCTGCAGAGCATGAAATTGTTATCCGCAAGGCTTAGAAAAGCCATGCATACAAGCGGAACCTGGAAAAAAATTCCGGGCCCGCCACATCAGGGAGCGTCAATGGCACATTTCGTGATCATGGGTTGCGGACGAGTGGGTGCAACCTTGGCCCATACATTAGAGGACTCGGGCCATTCGGTGGCAATTATTGACCAGGATGAACGAGCGTTCCGGCGTCTACGCACCGGTTTTGGTGGCCGAAAGATCACAGGTGTCGGTTTTGACCAAGACACCCTCAAGCAGGCCGGCATTGAGGAAGCCTACGCTTTTGCCGCTGTTTCCAGTGGCGATAACTCAAATATTCTCGCTACTCGCGTGGCCAGGGAAACTTTCCATGTGGAACACGTGGTGGCAAGGATCTACGATCCCGGCCGGGCCGAGATATACCAGCGCCTAGGCATCCCCACGGTGGCTGCCGTGCGGTGGAGTGCAGATCAGGTGCTGCGGCGCATCCTGCCGGAGACTGCCATCAAGGGCGACTTCCGTGAACCGTCCGGGCGCCTGCTGCTGTGTGAGCTCTCGCCAAACGCGCAGTGGATTGGCTGTCACCTTGTGGATATGGAGAAAGCCGCGAACGTTCGGGTAGCCTACTTGACCCGCTTCGGGGAGGGCATTTTGCCCGGCCCTGATACCAGCTACCAACAGGGCGACACCGTCCATGCCATGGTGGCCAGCGCCCGCGTAACAGAAGTTGCGCGCATCCTGGCAGCAGCACCCGTGAAGGAGTTTTAATATGCTTGTTGTCATTGTCGGTGCCGGCAGCGTGGGCTGTTCCATTGCCAAGGAACTGCTGTCCCACGGTCATGAGACCCTACTGATCGATCCCAAACCTGAAGTGATTGGCAAGAGCGGGCTGCGCGGCGCCCGCTGGCTGGTGGGCGACGCCTGCGAAATCAGCACCCTACGTGAAGCGAAGTTGGAAGAGGCTGATGTGGTGGTTTCGGCCACCGGTGATGACAAAGTCAACCTGGTGGTTTCACTGCTTGCCAAATCTGAATTTGGTGTGGGCCGCACAGTGGGCCGGGTCAACAATCCCAAGAATGACTGGATGTTCGATGATTCCTGGGGTGTGGACGTGGCCGTCAACACTCCGCGCCTGATGACAGCACTCGTAGAAGAGGCCGTGGAGATCGGAGACCTGGTCCGGCTACTGACGTTGCAAACCGGTGTGGCATCTCTGGTGGAGTTCACGGTTCCTGGTGACTCGCACGTGATTGGCTCAACCGTGGGAGCCATCATGTGGCCACACGATTCCTCGCTCGTGGCTATTTTGCGCGATGAAGCCCCCATCACGCCCAGCCCGGATGATGTGGTGGAAGCCGGAGATGAGCTGTTCTTCATCACCACCATTGCGGCCGAAAATGAACTACGAACCCTGCTGGTAGCCCGCTAACTGCGCTGCTGCCCTGCCCCGGCGCCCGGACTTGTCTCTAGAGTTCTGTGGACTTGTTCTCGGTGACGGGGCGGCTGACCAGCCAGGCGATCCACAGCCCGAAGGCATAAAGTGGCACACCCATGATCAAGCGCATGGCTCCGAGCGCATCCACTTGCCCGGCAAAGTACAGCGGCAGTTGCACCAGAAGCCGGGCACCCATGACAGCCACAATAATCCACGTGGCCACACGGTAGGCGCGGAGCCGTTCTGGTTGCGTCCGCCAGCGCACACCCTCATTGCGGGCGTAGCCGAACAATAGTCCAAGAACCGGCCAGCGGACTGCGATGGAGACCACCATGGCGGCGATGTAGGCGGCGTTGGTGTAGAAACCCACAGTATAGAAATTCTCGGCCTTGCCGGTTTTCATTGCCAAAAAAGCTGATAGCGCGACGCCGGCAATTCCGGCCAGCGCCTGTGTCAAGGGAGTGCGCTGGATCAGCCGGGTCACCAGGAACACGGCAGCCATGGCCACCGATCCCACCAGGGCAATAGTCAAATCCCGGGTCACGGTGAAAGCCACCAAGAACACCAGCCCCGGCAAGACACTTTCGGCAATGCCTCTGATGCCACCGGCTGCGGCGAGGAGATCTATGTGGCCGTTTTCCTTACGGACCAGTGTACTTTTCGCCGCCATTTCCTGGGCAATCTCGGCAAATCCGCCACTCGGCTTGGGATCTGGCATATTTTCTTCGGGGCTCTGCTGACTCAACTAGCTCTCCTGAATTCCAATGATCTCGTAGCGTGGGTTGTACATGGTGGGCAGTCCCTCGCGCAGGGAGACCATACCCTCAACACGGAGCCGAACGCCGGCGCTAATGCCGGGGACACGCCGTCGTCCTAGCCACACGATCCGCAGACGGTGGTTGCCTGGACCTTGGGCCGCGCGGTGAAAATCCGTATCGCTGAGAATCGCCGTGAAAGCGGGTGTGGCTGTGGCCGGGGGGATCGTAACGGCGTCGATGATTCCCCCGCACACCGCCCTGCCGCGGGCCGGCAGTTCCGCAATGGGGATTGCTGCCGGCCAGTCACCTTGCTCAGTAGTGGCCAAGGCTAACCGATCGTGGTGATTTCCGGACCGCGCTCCAGCGGGGAACCACCTTGAGCAGAGCCCATGTCCGGGCCGCTGGTAGCGGGTGCGGAGGCCATGGCGTCCTTGGGAAGGCGCAGGAGCAAGAGATCGCGCGGAGGCAAGGGCACCTCGCCGCGGACTACAACCACGCCACGGAACAAGTCTTCCAAAGGCAGCGCAGCTTGGCTATCAACAGCTGCAGCACCGCCCAAGACGCCGCGGAGGAACCAGCGCGGGCCGTCAACACCAATGAAGCGGGCAACCCGGAATCCCCGGCTGCCATCATCACTCTGGGCAGGTACCTTCGCCAACACTTCCTTACCGAAGGTACCGTCGAGAATCTCAATTTCGCCGCCCTGTGCACCCACCGAGAGGCCAATCTGCTCACGAATGTCTCGCCACAGGGGCTCCGAACGTGAGGCCGCAAACGCCTGGAGCTGCAGGCTGGAACCGTTCAAATCCAAGGTGACCGCAATAACGCGCTGGGTGTTCTCTTCAACTTCAAGGCGAAGCGAGAGGCCCTCCAACGGGGTCACCATCAATGCGCCCAGATCCACGTAACCGTCCGTGGTCTCGATCTCGTCAGCATCGAGGGGGCCATGGAGATCTCTCTCGTACACCGTGTCTGCCGGGTCCGGAGGCAGCGCAACAGCATCAGCCGATGGCTGTGCTACTTCTGCATCTGCTATTTCTGTGCCAGCGTTCTCGGCGTCCTGTGTGTCAGCTTCGGAGACAAAAGGCACCGGAGCCTCGGAACTGCTCTTATTTTTCTTACCAAACCCAAAAGCCATGGGAATTAAGACTCCTTGTCAAGGATGGAAACTGCGGATCAGCAGTTAGTTGGGTGCTGGTGGATTCGTGGACGGGGAAAAACCGCCGGTTGAGCCGAAGCCACCGGTGCCTCGCACCGAATCGGCGAGTTCGTTCACGGCAATGAACTGGGCGGTTTCCACGCGTTGAATCACCATTTGTGCAATTCTATCGCCCCGTGACAGGGAGATGGAATGATGCGCATCGGTGTTCAGCAGGGTCACGGAAATCTCTCCGCGGTACCCTGCGTCAACAGTTCCAGGACTGTTGACAATGGTCAGGCCATGTTTGGCAGCCAACCCGGAACGTGGGTGGATCAAGGCAACAAAACCAAAGGGCAACGCGATGCTCACTCCTGTTGGGACAAGCACACGCTCCCCCGGGGCCAGCACCAGATCAATGCGGCTGCGCAGGTCCGCTCCAGCATCGCCCGGGTGGGCGTAGCTGGGAGGTTCAATCCCGGCGTCGAGCATGTGCAACTGCACTTGAACTACGGAGCTCTGAAGATCGGTGGCGGGGTTGGCATCAAAAGTCTCATGGGTCACAACAGAACACTCTATCTTGAAGCCGTGGCTCCCGCCTGCGGGCAATAAGGGCACCTCAAGGTGAATTACGGGGCGAAAGATGAAAAGCTTGACCCATGTCATCTCAATCGCCACAAAGCTCCACCTACGCAGCCACGGCAAACTACACCGAAAAGCTCTGGCCAAATTTCTGGGGTTGGGTGATTGTGCTGGGTCTCTCGTGTGCAGGAATCCTGATCTTCATTCCCATCAGCCCCACGGCGGGCTTCGTGGCATTTGTCGTGTTGCTGGCCCTGCAGACGCTGGTGCTGGTGACAACCACCCCCACCATCGCCGTCACACCGGAGACCCTGCAGGTAGGCCGGGCACAGATTGAGCGGCAATTTGTGGGAGAAGTCAGCGTCTACTTCGGCGACGACGCCACCGATCAGCGCGGCATCAAACTCAACGGCTTGGCGTATCTGTGCATCCGCGGCTGGATCAAGCCCGTGGTGAAGATTGAAATCACGGACCCGAATGACAGGACCCCCTACTGGTTGGCGTCCTCTCGCAACCCTGAACACCTGGCGGCGGCGCTGCGAGCTGGCCGCTAACTAGAGAAATACCCCGGGAAAACTGCGCGTTGAGCATTCTCCCGGGGTATTTTTCTGCCATAACGCGGCCTATCCTTCGCAGTCCCGGCAGTACATGAGGTTCTTGCTTTCCTTGGCCAGCTGGGAGCGGTGCCTGATAAAAAAACAGCTGCTACAGGTAAACTCGTCTGCCTGTTCGGTCAGGATCTCCAGGGCTTGGTCGTCAGGAGCGTGCTCGCCACCGGGCAGTTCGTAACTTTCGGCAAGCTCACTCTCGCTCAGGTCGATCACCGCTACCGGCGAAGCGGTGGCGCGGGGGGCCCTGTGGTGCTGGCGGGTGCCGGTGTTCATGTCTGTTCCCTCACTCTGTGGCCAGATGCAACTCTGGATTAATACAGCAAACACCCTAAAGGAAGGCAGCGGCTCTACTGCCCAACAGAGCTGCCGAGTTCGCAGCAGGCTTAAGTTTGACCCTCTATGAATGCGCTAGCGGGAAAAACTTGACCAAAATCGTAGCCATCTCACGCCACGCCTAGCGCGGTAGTAGGATTTGCCACGCATCGGTGGCAAAGTCTTGAACTGAACTAATAAGAAATTTTTGGAGGACGGCATGGCTGATTTACGGCTGGTGGGTGTCCACGACGACGGCGAACATCTGCTGCTCAGTGGTCCTGATGGGGACAATTACCTACTCCCCCTGGATGAGGCACTGCGCACAGCCGTGGGCCGGACCAGCCAACGCGCACCCAGGCTTAACCAGCCCGGTGCTCGCATGACTCCGCGCGAAATCCAGTCACTGATCCGTGCCGGATCCAACGCCAGCGACGTCGCTGACCAGTCGGGGCTGACGCTTGAACAGGTGCGCCGCTATGAAGGTCCCGTCTTGGCGGAACGTGAGTACATTGCCAACCAGGCCCGAGCTGTTTCTGTAGCAACTTCCACGCAGCACACGGAAAACTACTCCTCCTCCATGGCTCAGGAACCCACCACGCTCGAGGAGATGGTTCTTCACCGTCTCTCCGCTTTCGGCATCGAGAAGGCCTCGCTGCGATGGGATGCTTGGCGTGACCACGCCGGTGCCTGGACCATCAGCGCAGACTTTGAGCCAGGCACCGAATGGGCTGCCAGCAGCATTGGCCAAGCCCCTCCCGCCTTGTGGAGCTTCCACGCCGGACGCAAGTCCTTGAAGAACGCCAACCGCTGGGCACAGCAGCTCAGTGAACTTGAGCCGTTGGACAGCCCTGTGCCGGAGCGCCGGCTCAGTGCCGTTGCCGACAAACCGTTCGATGTTGAGGCGGAGGCCGTTGCGGATCCGCACTCGCCAGAGTGCTTTGACGGCGGCGATGGCGCCGAACCCGAGCACTCCCCCGACGCCTCCTCCGAAGCCGTCGTCAAGGAACAGGACTCCAGTACCGGCTACTCCGGGCACGGTTTCTTGGACATGCTCCGTTCCCGCAGGGGTGTTCGTTTGGGCATTGACGAGGACGGCGACGACGAACTCGCAGCCATGCTGGGAACCCACGTTCCTGGCGCTCACCCTCGCGATGAAGCCCGTTACTCTCTAACCACGGATACGCAGGAGCCCGCCAGCACCACCCAGGGCACGGACTCCCCCAGCGATCAAGTGAAGAAGATGCCTTTTTTGCAATTGGCACCCCGATTGGTTGAGGACACGCACGTTGGCAGTGTTGCCGAGGTCAGTACTGAGACCCGGGAGATTGTCCTTTCCGGCGAGCCGTTGGCCCGTCTGAAGCCGCTCCAGGAGCCGGCAGCCCCCGAGTCGTCTGAGTACAGGGCTCCCTCCGCTGGGCCTCTCGAAGCCGCTGAGAGTGGGCCCAGCGATAGCGAAGTTGCCGCACGCCTGGAACGCAAGGCTGCGGCCAAACCCAAACGGTCCAGCGTGCCCAGCTGGGACGAGATTGTCTTTGGCACCAAGGGTGACTGAATCCTGATCCACCGAACCGCTCCCGGCTGCCGAACTCCTGGCGGCCGGGGGCGGTTTTGCGTTGCTGCGCCCGCTGCGAGCTTGCGCGTGACGGGTTGGCGGAGAGGGTGTGGGTGGGGCCACGCGCCCGAGGGACCCGCTGCGAGCTTGCGAACAGTGTAGTGGCGGAGAGGGTGTGGGTGGGGCCACGCGCCCGAGGGACCCGCTGCGAGCTTGCGAACAGTGTAGTGGCGGAGAGGGTGTGGGTGGGGCCACGCGCCCGAGGGACCCGCTGCGAGCTTGCGCGTGACGGGTTGGCGGACGGGGTGTGGGTGGGGCCACGCGCCCGAGGGACCCGCTGCGAGCTTGCGAACAGTGGGAGGGCGTGGGGACTAGCGGCGTTTGCCCTTGGCCTTTTTCTCTGTGACCGGGATCCGCAGTAGCGGCACTTCCCTTTCGGCTTTGGTGATGGAGCCGTGCTGGCCAACCACTCCCATGGCTTGGACGCGAACGCGGCGCAGATCATAGAATGCCACTGATTCACGGGCCAGGACCAGCACGTCACCAATGCGTGCGCTGACGCTCTCGCTCACTGTGCCAAAGTAACCTGCCGTGATGGCTTGTTCCTTGGTCAGTACCCATGCTTTGTTCCGGAAGTGTTCCAGCCAGGCAGCCACGAGCCGGTCCCGGCTTTCCTCGGTTGTTTCGGGTTCAAGGTACAAGTGGACCATCCGGGGTTCCCCGGCGGTGTGACGGACGTTCTCCACCAAGTCCGGGAAAACAGAATAGTCAATCCGGTCTGAGTAGGGGATGTCAATCATCCCGTGATCGGCCGTCAACAGGATCAGGGTGTCCGAAGGCGCCGTTGCCGCTAGACGTTTCATGCCGGCGTCGAGCTCTTCCAATTGCCTCTCCCACTGGGGCGAGTCTGCGCCGTAGGCGTGCCCTGCCTTATCTAGTTCGCTCCAGTAGAGATAGACGAGTGCTTTGGGTGTGGCCGCCAATGCCGCGGCCGCCGCTTCCACTCTCGCGTGGGTGGAGGTGGCGCCCTTGAAGTTGCTTCCTCGCAGGGCCGCGCGTGTCATGGCTGAGTCGGCAAACTTGGGCAGGCTGACGGTGGTGGCTGGTACGTCTTGTGGCAGTGTATGAAAGACTGTTGGAATTGGTTGCCACAGCAGCGGGTCTACGCCACCGTCCCAGTTGCCCAGCAGATTCACCACCTTGTCCTGGCGTGGATCAAGGACGTCATACCCCACCATGCCGTGTTGACCCGGTACTGCCCCCGTACCCAGTGCCGTCAACGAGGTGGCTGTGGTGCTGGGAAATGCAGCGTGAAGGGTACGGGGGTGTTCGCCACCGGAATCGGCGGCCATGACCCCGCGGAGGAACGGCGCATGGGAGGCGCGCTTCTTTAGCAGTGACTTCCCCAACCCATCGACCAAGACCACGCAGATCCGCCGGGCAGTGGGCAGTCTCAACACGTTGTTGTAGGACTCCGCGCCAAGCACGGCAGCGGCACTGGTCAGGACATCACCAATGCTGGCTTTGCCGTACTCGGGTGCGGCCGGCAATGTTGGCTGGCTGGCAAGGAGGGATTTGCTGGTGAGCGTGGTCTCGGGGACACCCACGGCGTTATCGGCGGTGATGGGAGCGAGCCAATCGTGCGCCGAAGGCAGGGAACCGGCCGGGTCCCGCATCGAGATGAGCTGGCGTACCGGTCCTGGTGTTCACGGCACGCAGGGCGCGGGCGAAGGCTTTGGCATCCGCCACGGCCTGCAGGCCCTCAGCCTCGGCGCTGATGCGCAAGGCGATGTCTTCCTGGGCGATGCTTCCCGAGTAGCCATGGTCGGCATCGCATTCGGCGTCCCCGCACGACGCCGGTCCCATTTCCACCCGCTGGCCCCCGGACCAGGCAATTGACAAGGTCAGCTCACGGGCCTGATCGGAGCTTCTGTAATCCTGAGGTTGAGCGTAAATGTAGCTCAGTACCACCGATTTGATCTGGCTGACGGGAACCGACTCCGTGGAGACCTGTGCCACCATCTGCTCTCCAGAGTCATCTAGCTGGTGATCATCAACGTGCGTGATCACCAACATTTCTGGGGTCAGTACCAAAACGGTAATGTGCCGGTGCACTTCAGTACGGTCAAAGTGGGTTTCCAGATGTACCAGGTGGGACAGCGGCTCCTGATTATCCAAAGCATCATTGACCACGTCGGCAACCAGCCGGGGATAAAAACCAGAGCGCTGTAACGCTGATTCCAAATCGCGGCCCTTGATGTTGGCCGGTACACCTGCTCCAAAGCTGTTCATGGTCCTTATTTTCGCACTTTGCACGGAGCGTTGCGAACTGACGCCGTGAAACTGCTCAACACCGTGGAATTAACCACCTAGGACCTCATGGCGCGTCTGGCACTGTCAGTGCGTTGGGCGGAGTTTCCGATCCGCACGTCCACGGCCAACACGGTCACCGTGGTGGGTCCCACAAGGATGGGTTTGAATTCTATGAGCGCCACTTCTGGATGTTCATCCTTGAGCATGGCAACACGCGCCACCAAGTCTTCCAAGGCAGAAATATTTCCTGCTGGCAGCCCCTCATAGCCGAAAAGTTTCACGGCGGCCCTGGGCGAGCGGATCAGGTCCGCCGAGTCACAGGCGGAAAGGGGCGGCACCCTGTGCGCCCAGTCATCGAGGAGGTTGACGGCGTCCCCGGACAAGCCGAAGGAAACCACCGGTCCCAACAATGGATCTTCAATGGCGCGCAGTGTGCATGACTGCCCCACTTCTGCCATGCTCTGTACTTCCAAGTTTTTCTCACCGTATGGTTCAAGAAATTTGCGCATTTGCACAATATTGCGGCGCAGCGAATCCGCGTTTTCAATATTGATCCGTACACCTCCCAAATCCAGGCGGTGGCGCAGACTCGGATCTAAGGTCTTGATCGCGACAGGCCAGCCCAGACGTTCGGCGCCGGCCACAGCCTGGTCTTCGCTACCGAACGGCACGGACTCTAAGACCTCAATGCCGTAATGACCCAGGAGTTCCCGGGCCTGATCGGTGCTGAGGGTGCGCAGTTGCGCGCCGGCAACGTCCTTTAGCCACGTATCCAGCAGGGCTTCAGCAGCCTGTGGGTTGACGCCGGCGGGTGGCTCAAAAACGGATGATTCCAGTGTTAGCCAGTGAGCATAACGCGTGACCGCAGCCAGTGCCGCTATGGCTGCTCCGGGATTGGAAAACGCTGGCAGCGCCCCGGACATTTGCCGGTTCACGTGAATACTCACATCCACAATCCCAGTAAACACGGCAAGGACGGGTTTACCGGATTCCTCCGAACAGGCCTGCAGCGTCTTGGCGATGGTGTCCACGGGAAGCCCCACCACGGGCAAGAGCGTCACTATGGCCGAATCGGCACCCTTCTTCCCCAGAGCTGCCAGAACGGTCCTCTTGAGCAGAGGCAAAGCCCGCGACTGGCCAATGTCCAGCTCCAGAGCCGCCTGCATCTCCACCACCGTGAGCCCGTTCTCCTCGGCTGCATCAGCCACCACTGTGCCGAGAGCCCCGGAATTGGAAAGAATCGCCAGTCCCGGCCCCTTGGGCAGCGGCTGCCCCACCATGATCTGCGCCACATCGGAAAGTTCTTCAATGGTGTTCACCCGAACCACGCCGGACTGCCTGAGCATGGCGTCCAGGGCGCCAGCCGGGGCCTGGGTGGTACGCACGGCGTGCCCCGGAGGAAGACGCAAGCCAATGGAATCCGACTTCGCTACAATGACAGGTTTACTGCGGGCCAGACGGCGCGAAATACGAGAAAATTTGCGCGGATTTCCAATGGATTCAAGGTACAGGGCGCACACAGTGGTGTTGGGGTCATCTTCCCAGAACTGCATCATGTCATTGCCCGAAACATCCGCCCTGTTTCCGGCGGACAACACGGTGGACATGCCCAGGCTGCGCCTGCTCAGGGAGGCGAAGAGGGAGATCCCCAGCGCCGCTGATTGGGTGAACACTCCGAGGCCGCCCTGCGTGGGCAGTTCTGGCGCCATGGAGGCATTGAGCAAAACGGCGGGGTCGGTGTTGGCCAGGCCCAACGACGCCGGCCCCACCAGCCTCATGCCGTTGGCTCGGGCCTGGCGCACCAGGTCCCGCTGCCGCGCAAGGCCGCGTTCGCCGTCGTCCCCGAAACCTGCCGTGGCAATGACCAGGCCCCGCACCCCTGCACGACCGCACTGTTCAATGACGCCGGGCACCTGATCGTAGGGGACGGCAATGACGGCCAAGTCCACAGGCCCGGGAACCTGGGCAATACTGCCGTAGGGCATCATGCCCGAAACCTCCAGCGCATCCTGGTTGACAGCATAGACGGCGCCCGTGAACTTACCTTCGATCACATGCTCCAGTAGTTGCTGACCAACACTGCCCCACTCCCGGCTGGCCCCAATCACAGCCACCGAGGTGGGTGCTACCAACCCGGCGACGCTGAGCGCCTCGGCCCGGTGTTCGCGAGATGCCATGACGGCCCGGGATTTTTCTGTGGGGTCAATATCGAATGACAAGGAGACCACGCCGTCATCAAAGTGCCGCCGCACCTCATAACCGGCCTCAGAAAATACCTGCATCATTTTCCGGTTCTCGGGCAGGACCTCGGCGGAAAACTTATCGATCCCGTTTTCGCGGGCCGCAGCGGCCAAGTGTTCCAATAGGATAGAGCCTAGGCCACGGCCTTGATGCGCGTCCGAGACGTTGAAGGCCACTTCTGCCTCGGTGGGCTCATTCAAGCGGTCATAGCGGCCGATGCCGATGATTTCCCCGCCGCGGGTGATCACAAAGGCCACACGGTCGTGATAGTCCAGCTCCGTGAAACGGCGCAGCTCCTTGGCCGTAAGTTTGGACTTGTAAGTGAAAAAACGCAGGTAAATGGAGTTTTGCGATTGCGCCATGTGGAAAGTCTGGACGGCCTGCGCATCATCTGCCCGCATGGGACGCAAATGTCCTGTGCCCCCATCGCGAAGAACAACATCGGCTTCCCAATGGGCCGGATATTCGGGCGCTAGCTCTGGCTTCACCATAGAATCACTGTACCGACATGATGCCTGTTTTGGCGTGCATGCCACCCGCAACACCCAGTTAGAAAAGGAATCACCGCCACCATGGCCAAGCGCCAACCCCCTGCAGCAGATGACTTCGTTGAGAACATTGTTGACATTGATGTTTCCAATGAGATGGAAAGTTCCTTCCTGGAGTACGCCTATTCGGTGATTTACTCCCGTGCGCTCCCCGATGCGCGGGACGGTCTGAAGCCTGTGCAAAGGCGCATTCTGTACATGATGACCGAGATGGGTCTGCGCCCGGAAAAGGGGCATGTGAAAAGTGCCCGCGTGGTGGGCGAGGTCATGGGCAAGCTGCACCCGCACGGTGACTCGGCCATTTACGACACCATGGTGCGCATGGCGCAGGACTTCTCCTTGCGCCTGCCCCTCATTGACGGCCACGGCAACTTTGGCTCGCTCGACGACGGCCCCGCCGCCCCCCGCTACACCGAGGCCCGGCTGGCCGCGGCGGCCCTGACCCTGACCGGCAACCTGGATGAAGATGTTGTGGACTTTGTGCCCAACTATGACAACCAGATGATGCAACCCTCCGTACTCCCGGCCGCTTATCCGAATCTTCTGGTCAACGGGGCCAGCGGTATCGCTGTGGGTATGGCAACCAACATGGCCCCGCACAACCTGGTAGAAGTCATTGCCGCAGCCAGGCACCTGATTGAGCACCCGGACGCCACTCTTGAGGACGTCATGGCCTATGTGCCGGGTCCCGATCTGCCCTCCGGCGGGCGCATTGTGGGGTTGCAGGGTATTCGCGATGCGTACGCAACGGGCCGCGGCTCCTTCAAGATGCGCGCCAAGATCGCCGTTGAACAGCTTTCCCCACGCAAGGTGGGCCTGGTAGTCACCGAACTGCCGTACCTGGTGGGCCCGGAAAAGGTCAGGGAAAAGCTCAAGGACGCCCGCAATAACAACAAAGTAGTGGGCGTGGCAGATTTCATTGATCTCTCCGACCGCAAGCATGGGCTGCGTCTGGTCATTGAAATCAAGAACGGCTTCAACCCCGCCGCGGTCATGGAGCAGCTATACAAGTTCACACCGCTGGAGGAGTCCTTCGGCATCAACAACGTGTGCCTGGTGGACGGTCAGCCGCAAACTCTGGGTCTACTGCCGCTACTGCAGGTCTTTGTCAGCCACCGTATTGACGTGGTTCGCCGCCGCACCGCCTTCCGTCTGGGCAAGAAACAGGCCCGCCTGCACATTGTTGAGGGCATGCTCATTGCGATCGTGGACATTGACGAGGTCATCCAGATCATCCGTACCTCGGATGAAGTGGCTAACGCCCGCGAACGGCTCATGGCCGTCTATGACCTCTCCGAGATTCAGGCCAACTACATTCTTGACCTGCAACTGCGCCGCCTGACGCGTTTTTCCATGGTGGAGCTGGAATCCGAGCGGGACGATCTACGCCGCGAAATTGCCGCCCTTGAGGAAATTCTGGCCTCAGAAGCGGTCCTGCACCGGCTGGTTTCCGATGAACTTGGCGAGGTTGCCGCCAAGCATGGCACTCCCCGGCGAACTGTGCTGTTGGAATCAGAGGCCCTGGCACCGTCCGTGGCGAAGGCACTGGCTGCCGGACTTGGCTCCAAAGCTGGCAAGGCCGCCCCGTTGGCCCTGGAAATTGCCGACGACCCCACCTGGGTGTTGCTGAGCGCCACGGGCCAAATTGCCCGCACGGCCACAGCGGATCCGCTCGTGGAATCAGGGGGCCGCAGCAAGCATGATGTGTTCACCTCGGTATTCAAAACCACTGCCCGCGCAGAAATTGGCGCCCTGACCTCGCTGGGACGGATGCTGCGCCTGCAAGTGGTTGATATGCCGGTGCTGCCGCCCACCGCGGCCCTGCCCAACTTAGCTGGTGGGGTGCCCGCCAAGGACTTCATCACCTTAACCAAGGGTGAAACACTGGTGGGCTTTGTGCCGTTGAACGCCGTCTTTGCGGTGGGCACGGCGGCGGGCGTGGTTAAACGGGTCACACCCGAGTACCCGCTGAACCGCGATGAGTGGGAGTACATCTCTCTCAAACCCAAGGACTACGTGGTGGGTGCCGGGATTTCCACGGAACACGAGGACCTGGTCTTCATCACCCGCGGTGCCCAGCTGCTGCGCTACAGTGCAGCCAATGTCCGTCCGCAGGGGCGGACCGCCGGTGGCATGGCCGGGATCAAGCTGGGGGTCAATGACGCCGTACTTTCCTTCGGGGTCCTTTCCCCTGCCGATCCGGACGCCGTGGTGGTGACGGTCTCGGGTGGGCAGGACGCTTTGCCGGGAACACCCTCGGGCTCGGCCAAGGTCACCGCACTCTCCGAGTATCCGAGCAAGGGACGTGCCACGGCCGGTGTGCGTGCACACCGGTTCTTGAAGGGCGAGGACCACCTATTGGTGGCATGGGCAGGTCACGGCCCGGCGAAGGCCTCCTCAAGTTCTGGCGTGGCGCGGGCACTTCCCGTAGAACACGGGCACCGGGACGGTTCAGGTGTCCCGTTGACCGCTGGCATTGACCTGCTCGGTCCTAGTATTTCCACGCACGACGCCGGCCTGCCGCCAACCCTGCCCGCGGCCCCTCCCACAGTGAGTAGCCCGGCAACGGCACCGCCACCACCACTGCGTGATCCCAAACCCATCCCAGACTCCACCCAGGAAGCGTTTGAACTGCCGTTGGACTGATGCCGACCCATTTGCGCACCCCGCCATGGCCCCAGCCTAGACTGGGGCCATGGCAATCATTCCAGATGACAAAGATTGGACCTGGGTCTTGGATCGCCCCTGTCCAGAGTGTAATTTCAGTGCGTCAAAGGCCACTCCTGCAACGGCTGCAACCATGGTGCCCGCGCTGCTGCCTCGGTGGGAGGCAGCACTCCAGCGTGCCGGTGCCGAGGAACGCAGTGACCCTGGCAAATGGTCGGTGCTGGAATACGGCGCCCATGTTCGGGACGTCTTTGAGGTGTTCACCTCGAGGCTGGAACTCATGCTCCGTGAGGACAACCCCACCTTTGCAAACTGGGACCAAGACCAGGCCGCTCTTGACGGCAACTATGAGGCACTGGATCCGGCCGAGGTAGCAGCAGATCTTACCCAGAACGGTCTCGATGCGGCAGCCGCCTTTGGTGCTGTCACACCAGAGCAGTGGGACCGCAGAGGGCGCCGCAGCAACGGGTCAGAGTTCACCGTAGTCACAATCAGCGGCTACTTCCTGCACGATCTGGTCCACCACTTGCATGACATCGACGCCTGAACCGCCGGACGCAGGGAGCCCCAGATGCATCTTCACAGGAGGGACTTCACTCCGCCGCCGCCGAACCTGACAGATCAGGCATCGTTGCAACGAACATACCGCTACCTGCGGCTGGGCGTTGGCGGAACTGTGGTGCTCATTTTTGTTGCCGTCGCCGTCGCCATGGTCCAGGTGGGGGTGTTGTCCTCGGTCAGTGCCTACTTCTACACACCGGCCCGCACCGTTTTTGTGGGTGCCTTGATTGCTGCGTCACTGGGATTGCTGGCCATTTCCGGTACGGGACTCGAGCGGGCCCTGCTGGTCGCGGCCGGGTTGCTGGCACCCCTGATCGCTCTCGTCCCAACACCCCTGATCCCAGGATCAGTTCCAGGGATCGCCATCGATTGCGTGCCGGGGAACAGCTGTGTGCCCTCTGCTTACCGTCCCGACGTTGCGAATGGAATCTCCACCTACCTTGTAGTCAGTGTGGTCATGGTGGTTGCCGCGTTCTTCATTTTCAAGGGTCGCAACCACGAATTTCAGGCCGTCCGGAGCTCGCTGCTCGCGGCGAGCGGTCTGCTGCTCTTGGTGGCACTGATGTGGGTGTTGGCCCGGGACGCGTTCCTGCAGTACACACACGTCACGGCCGCGATCGTGTTCTTCCTTGCGATCGGTACCGTTGCCGTGGCCAAAGCCTTCGAACACCACCACGGCATCCGGCCCACTAAGGAGTATCAGCGGCTGTACTGGCTCATTGCCGCAGGTTTCCTGCTCGACGCCGTGGTTGCCATTGCCGTCATCTCCGGCGGCTGGCTTGAAGCTTTAGCGGTGCCCCCGGTTCTGGTCTGCGAACTCGTAGCTCTGGCCCTGTTCCTGCTGTACTGGATTTTGCAATCTTTCCCCCGGTGGGATGCGCAGAACCCGGAACTGGTCTTCCCCGGTTCACTCATTGCGGCGAAGATGGGTCAACAGGGCCGCTCTCTGTGAGTGGCCCGCAGGGCCGCGCAATGTGAGGTACTCCATTCCTTGTGCACCTCCGTTGCCGCTAGGGAGGAACCCTGTACGGGACGCCGTGGTGATGATGCAGTAGTGATGCAGGCTTCCGGTTCCTTGAAGAGATTGGTGTCAGTGGGTGATTCAACCAAGACAAGGTGTGTCAAGGATCTGGGACGTTGCTTATGTGTTCCGGGATTATGCGTCCATACCGGACCCATCATCATGCGCAGTTTCCCGTGGGCGAAGGCTGGTCTCGGGCCAGAGCTGGATCAAGTAGTGCTTGCCTGGGGGTGCGGCGAGCCTGTATCCGCCGTAGTCCTCACCTCGGCCCCGCCAGCCACCGGGCCGGTGTTCAAGACGTGGTAGACCGGGGAAGGGTCAAGCAGGGGGCAGAAAAAATTGGTGGTGGCAAGCCTCCGCCGCCAATTCTTCTTGTCCTCCCTTTCTGGCTTGCACGCGAACAGCAGCTACGGAGTGAGCAGGACCTTGATGGCCCGCCGCTGATCCATGGCGCGGTAAGCTTCCGCCGCGTCCGCCAGTGGAAGCATGAGGTCAAATACCCGCCCGGGGTTGATCTTCCGTGCCCAGATCAGCTCGATCAGTTCGGGCAGGCAGCGGCGCACGGGTGCGGGGCCGCCATGCAGGTGAATGCCGGAGAGGAATAGTTCCTGGCCGGAGAGTTCCACGTCGTGGGAGACACCGACATAGCCGACATGCCCGCCGGGGCGGGTGGCGCGAATGGCCTGCATCATGGACTCCTGGGTGCCGACGGCTTCGATGACCGAATGTGCCCCGGACCCGCCGGTGACAATGTCTGTGGCCCCAAACTCGCGGGCCATCTCCTGCCGGTCGGCGTGCCGTGACATGGCAATGATTCTCGTGGCACCGAGTTGACTGGCCGCGAGAATACCGAGCGGGCCGAGGGCACCGTCCCCAACCACCAACAGCAACGGGACCAAATAGGCGTCGGGCATGCCCGGCGTGGCTACCAAGGTGCTGTCCGTCCAGGGGATGCGGGCGTATTCGGCCTGCGTGCCAATCCCACCCATACCCTCTCCATGAACACACCGAGATTGGTAGCAGGCCTGGCAAGTCTCGCACGTATTGTCCGAGGCCATGAAGGAACCCACAACGAAATCGCCCGGTTTGGTGTTTTTGACGTCCGCCCCAATTTCCTCCACCACACCCACATACTCGTGGCCCATGGGAGCGTCGTGTACCTCGTGGGCGCCGCGGTAGGGCCATAGGTCCGATCCGCAGACGCAGCTCGCGGTCACCTTGATGATCGCATCGGTAGCCTCAACAATGGTGGGGTTCTCACGTTCGGCGATGCGGATCTCTCCGGGGGCGGCCATGATTACTGCGCGCATGGTGGTTTTCTCCTTGTGAAGTGGTTTGGTCTTCCCTTCAAGGACACCACTGTTTGCGCTGGTGCAAAAGACCCTCGTGGCAGTGAATTGCGCGGAACGCGCACAGGCCCGAGTAGTCAGGTCCCGAGTAGTTTGTCCCAGACCATGGTGCGGCGCACCGGCTGGTAGCCCATGCTCTCATACAGCCTGAGCGCTCCGGAGGGGTTCTCCGTGTCCACATCCAGTGCGGCACGGTCCAAACCTGCTTGCACAAAACGTCTCATGGCGTCGGCCAGCAGTGCCGGGGCGATCCCGCGCCCGCGCCACTCCCGGCGCACACCGAGCAGTTCGGTGTACCCCTCACCGCCATGCCCGGGACGTAAATCCCCCGGGTCAACCGTTACCAGCTGGTATCCGGCTACTTCACCGGTGGTGTTGTCCACGGCAACCGTACACAAGTCTTGGCGCAGGTGTTCGTGCCGCATTTCCACGGCCCACCGTTCCTGAGTGCGCGGCTCAGAACCCCAATGATCAGCGAAGGCCTCATTATGCGCCAGCCGCACAGCCTCGCTGAGCTCATCGGTCAACGGCGTGATGGTGATCCCTTCAGGAGCCTGCACGGCAGGCAGGTCAAGCAAGGGCCGTTGCATCTGCGAGTAGTACCTCACCACAGAGTAACCGGCACCGGCAAGCAAGGCCCGTTGCCCCACATTGTCCTCTTCTACGTGGTTGCGCACCTTGGGTACCCGCGGATCGGGGGCTTGAACGTTATCGAGGACCAGAGCGTTGTCAACCGCAAAGCGTGCGGCAGCCTGGGCTTCCTGCCAGGCAAGCAAGGCCGCCCCCACGCCGCGCCGGCGCCACAGCGGATCCACGCCGCCTTGGACATTGGCTTTGTCCCCGGCAGGGTTCTTGCTCACACCGGCGTAAGCGCGCAGCACGCCGTCCGCGTCCACACCAACCAGAGCATTTTCCGCCACGGGATTGCCCGGATCGGCCAGTGCAGCCTCCAGCTCGGAACGTTGGGCATGCCACGGCGCATTTTCAAACGCCGCAATGCGCTTAACAAGACCCAGCCAAGCATCCACATCGCCTATAAGCGGTGGACGGAACACCAGCCCATCAGCATGCGGGAGGGGAATGTTCGTGCCGGAGGGTTCCTCAATCATCCTCTCAGCCTAAAGGTGAGCACCCGCGCCTTCCAACACAGGCTCCCCCAACCGAAGGTGAGTATCGGCACGTTGGGCAAGGTCGTCGTCGTGCGTCACCAGCACCACGGCGGCACCGCTCAGAGCCGTACGCAAATCATCTATCAGCTCGGCGCCCTCGTCTTGGCCCAGGTGTGCTGTGGGCTCATCGAGGAGTACCACGTCGGCCCCCGCCACGAGCGTGCGGGCCACCGACACGCGGGTCCGCTGCCCGCCGGAGAGGTGGTGCCCACCGGGCCCCACCCGAGTGTCCAGTCCCAGCGGCAGCTCAGCGAGCCACGGGCCCAGCCCCACCGTGTGCAGGACGGCGCGCAGCTGCTCCTCATCAGGGGGTGATGTTGCCGGGCGAGCCAACGCCAAGTTCGAGCGCAAAGTGGAGTTGAACAAGTAGGCGTCCTGCGGGCACCAGGCGATCTTGGTCAGGGTCTTTGGCTCGGCGGGGCGGTTGTTGATCAAATAATGCCCTGATTCATTTTTCAAGAAGCCCAACAACACTGCCAGAAGGGTCGACTTCCCGGAGCCCGAGGGCCCGCTGATGCTCCACCACTTTCCGCGCTGAGTTGTCCCGCTCAAGCCTTCAAAAACAGTGTGCTCGGAGTTGGGGTAGCGGGCGCTGATGTTCTCCACCTCAAGCGTCTGCACTTCAAACTTCGGCGCGTCAAACTTCGGCGCGTCAATCTTCTGCACGTCTTGGCGCCGCACGGCTTCGCCAGGAACAGAACCCACCTGCTGCGAGAATGTCTCTTCAGGGGCCTCCTTCGCGACTTGGACTGTGACGGGAGCATCCAGTAAAGGAAGTGTCCGGCTCATCAAGGCGGCGAGGGCCGGAAGAGAACTGACTGCTTCTATGTATTGGCCCAGCGGCTCAGCCAAGGCAAGCATGAGCAGTGCCGCCACGGCGGCGGCACGGGGGTCAACACCGGCCACAATTGCGCTCAGGGCAGCCGCAATGGCGGCCAGGGAGGTCAACAAGCTGACAAAGCCCTGGCCTAGACCGTCGGCCCCTGCCAGCCGGCGCAGCGGCTTGGCCACAGCAGCATCGGCGTCCCTGAACCGCTGAGCCGCAATGGCACCCACGCCGTTGGCGCTCAAATCGCCGGCAGCAGCAAACAAGGTGGTGGCACGTTCGGCCAACCACACCCGGTGAACAGCAGCCGCGGCCGAGGCGCGCCGCTGGGCGGCAAGTACCAGAACAGGCAGCAGTACCAGTACCAAAACACCCAGTATCAGGACAACGCCAGCAGCTTGCGGAACCAGCAAGAACACGGTCAACAGCACCGCACCATAAGAGATCAGTGCCGAAGGGATGGGTACCACGGCGCGCGGCACGGCGTCGCGCAGTTCATCAACGTCCGCCACCAACGTTCCCAGGGCGCCGCCCGATCGGGTGAGCCTGCCCCAATGCACCACAGAGGAACCCAGTGAGTCCCACAGTTTCAGGCGCAGTTCTGTGGCCCAGCGGAATACTGCATCATGAGTCAGCAGCCGTTCACAATAGCGCAGCAGCGAGCGGCCAATGCCGAAGGCACGGACACCCACAATGAACGTCATCAGGTACAGAATTGGCGGCTGCGCGGAGGCCCACACAATGAGCCATCCGGAAATCCCTGACAGGGCTGCTGCGCTGAGCGTGGCCAGTGCCGAAACTAAAACTCCGGCGGCAAATCGTGGTGAGCGCAGGGGCAGGTGACGCATGTGCCGCCACTGAAAACGCGCCACAGGAACAGCTACTTCGCCTGTATCCACGGCAGCCAAGCCATCGGAAACTTCCACAACATCCACAGACTCCACTATGTTGAGCCCGGAGTCCGGACCGCTGGCGCACAAGAGCGTGCCCAGGAGCTGATCGTGAGTTGCAACAACCACTGCCACATTCCCCCGCAGCCGGGCAAGTTCCCTCCTCACGGCGTGGGCGGAGACGGGGTCAAGATGGGCTGTGGGCTCGTCAAAGAGCGCCAGTTCCACGGCCGGATCCGCAGCAATCCGTGCCAGTGCGCGGGCTACGGCTACCCGGCGCAGTTCCCCCGGGCTGCATTCCAGCACTGGACGGTGGAGTAGATGTACGGCATTGACAGCAGTCAGTGCCGCCACGATGGCGCTGTGGCTAAGGCCCTGGTTGTGAGGAACGCTGGCGTACAGGGCCACTTCCTGAGCCACCGTGGCCTCAGTAAAAGCCGGGTGCTGAGAGACAAAAACGATGGCTGCCGGGTTCCGGATGGCAAGTTCGCCACCAAGGCGTGCCGCACCGGGACCTGTCAGCGGCAGTAAACCTGCCAGCGCGGCAAGGATGGTGGATTTTCCAGTTCCGCTAGGTGTTGCCAACACCAGCGCTTCGCCGGGGGCAAGACTGGCGGTGAATCCGGAAACGGCGGCTTCGGTGCGATCTGGATAGCTGACGGTGAAGTTGTTGGCCTCAAGTACCACGTCCGCGGCGGCCGGTGCCTGGATCGGCTGGGAGGGCGAGGCTGCGCCGAGAATTTCCGTGGAACGGCGCAAGGCCTCCACTCCGTCCTCGCTGCCGTGGTGGGCTGCGCCCAGATCGCGCAGCGGCCGGAAGCACTCCGGGGCGAGCATGAGCGCCAGCAGACCTGCTTCCAAGTCCATGGAACCACTCACCAGCCGCACACCGATGAACACGGCAACTACGGCAACGGAAATGGTGCTGATGAGTTCCAGCGCCATGGAGGAGAGAAAGGCGGTGCGCAAAGTTGCCATGGTGGATTTGCGGTAGCCCTCACAAACGTCCTCCAGTGCCTTGCGTTGAGCGCCGGCGCGGCGCAGGCCCACCAGGACGGGAAGTCCGCGGGCCAGTTCCAGCAGATGGTTCGAGAGCCTGTCCAGGCCGTTGGCAGCCTGTTCCACCCGCTCCTGGGTGTGGAAACCGATCAGGATCATGAACACCGGCACCAGCGGCAAGGTCAGGGCTACGATCAGGGCACTGACCCAGTCTGAGATGAGAATTTGCAGGCCGATCGCCAGCGGCAGTACCGCACAGCTGACAAGTGCAGGCAGGTACGTGGCAAAGTAGTTATCCAGACCGTCCAGTCCACGGCTGGCCAGCATGCCTTCGGCCCCGACGGCCCCACCCTGACCGCCATTGCGCGGGTCAAGGCGGTGGGCCACGAGGTTGGCGCGCAATTCTTCCTTGGCACCGAGCGCTGCGCGGCGGGCTAGAATGGACGCTCCCCACACGGCTGCGCCCAGAAGGATGGCGCCCACACTCCCCTGCACCAGCAACTTGGTGCCATCCAGCGCCTCATGACCAGCCCATTGGGCCAAGGCATGGGCCAGGGCACCCAGGCCCAGAACCAGGGCAACGGCCTTCAGGGCAGCCAAGCCACCCAGACCGGCCAGAGCCAGTTTGGTTGAATTACCAGGAGGGAGTGTGGGGCGCATGCTCATACTAGGAATCTCCGCCAGTTGTGGTGTGCTCGAAGTGGGGCTCGCTGGTGGATCCAACAGAAACGTATCCGACGGCGGGACCGAACTCGTGCGGTTCGGGCAGGTGAGCCACGGTGATGCGCTTGCGGAAGATCCAGTACGTCCACGCTTGGTAGGCCAACACCAGCGGGACTCCCACGGCCGCCACAATGGACATCAGGCCCAGCGTGTAGCTTGAGGAAGAGGCGTTCTCCACTGTCAGGTTCCACAGCGGATCCAGCGTGGACGGCAGCACTACGGGGTAGGCGGCGCTGAAGATTGCGGTAGCACCTGCAAGCAGGAACCCGCCCATGGCCAGGAAGCTGAGGCCTTCACGGCCTGCCTTGTTGGCCATCCAGGAGGCTACGGCGCACGCAACGGCTACGGCGATCAAAAGCCAGCTAAACCATTTGCCGTTCTCCAGGGCCACCGCAATGGCCCACACCGCCATCGGCGCCAGTCCCACAGGCATCCACCGGCCCACCAATCGGCGGGCGCGGTGGCGAATCTCGCCGTCGGTCTTCAGGGCAACAAACGCTGCGGCGTGGATGATAGCGAAGCCCACTACGGCGAGCCCACCAATCACGGCGTACCAGGTGAACCAGGCGAAGGGCCCTCCTACGCGGTCGCCATTCGCGTTCAGCGGCAGGCCGGTGGTGGTCAAGGCCAGCATGGCACCGATGCCGAAGGCAGCAACGAAGGAGCCTAGGGCGATGGCCCAGTCCCAGACCGTCCGCCACATATCGGAGTGGACTTTGCCCCGGTATTCAAAGGCCACGGCGCGGAAGATCAGCGCTATCAGCACGAACACCAGGGGAATGTACAGTGCCGAGAACAGCGAGGCATACCAGAACGGGAATGCGGCGAAGGTGGCGCCGCCGGCAGTGAGCAGCCACACCTCGTTGCCGTCCCAGACAGGCCCCACGGTGTTGAGCAGGACACGGCGTTCCTTTTCGCCGCGGGCGAAGGTCTTCATGAGTATGCCAACACCCAAATCGAATCCTTCAAGGAAGAGGTAGCCGATCCACAGCACGGCAATCAGTATGAACCACAAAGTGGGAAGAGAATCCATCATTAGTCCTTTGGCTTCAGCAGCAAGTCAGGGGCGCGGGCACGGTGTTGGTGCCCTGGAGGTCAGTACGCGAACGCAAGCACATCGTCGTCCGCTTCCCCGCCTGGGCCGGTGCCGCCGTCGTCCGTCTTTTTGGTCTGGTCCAGTTCCGGCATGGCCGAGACCACGCCGCCGCGGATGTACTTGGTCAGCAGGACCACTTCCACTACCAGCAGCACGGCGTACACGGTGGTCAGTGCCACGAGGGAGAAGATCACCTCGCCGGCCGAGACGCCAGGGGAAACGGCCGAGGCTGTGAACATGAACACTTGATCGATGCCGCTCATGGACGGGTTGGGTGCCACCACGAAGGGTTGGCGGCCCATTTCGGTGAAGATCCAGCCGGCGGCGTTGGCGCCAAAGGGCGCAAGGATGCCGATCAGGGCAAGGCGCATCAGGGCCTTGGACTTGGGAACGGTGCCCTTGCGGGTGGCCCACAGGGCTACGGCAGCGGCGGCCGCAGCAAGCCCGCCAAAGCCGATCATCATGCGGAAGCCCCAGTAAGTGACGGGCATGACCGGAACGTAGTTGATCTCTCGGCCGGCCCGGTCACCGTACATCGGATCATCGGGAAGGTACTTGCCATATTTGGCCTGGTACTCGGGTACCAGAGTGTTCACGCCCTTGATCTCGGTGGTGAAGTCGTTGTGAGCCAGGAAGGAGAGCAGGCCTGGCACTTCCATAACGGCCACAACCTCGGAGCAGTCGCGGCTTCCAACGTCACCAAGGGACAGGATGGAGAAACTGGTTCCGTCATGGCAGGCAGCCTCGGCGGCTGCCATCTTCATGGGTTGCTGCTCAAACATCAGCTTTCCTGACAAGTCACCGGAGACGGCGGACCCGGCAAACGCGATCATGGCAACCACGGCACCGAAGCGCAGTGATTTGATCCACACCGAATGATCCTTCTTGTCTCGGCCCGGTATGGTGGCTGATTCGCCCACAATGACCCGTCCCGTGGCATCCACGGTGTCAATGCCGTCCTTGCGGCGGCGCCACAGCTGGTACCAGGAGATACCGAGGAGGAAGCCGCCGGCCACGGCCATAGCGCCAGTAATGGTGTGGAAGAAGGCCACGAGTGCGGTGTTGTTGGTGAAGACAGCCCAGGCGTCCACCATGACGGGGCGCCCGTTGAGCATTTCCACACCTACGGGGTGCTGCATCCAGGAGTTCGCCACGAGGATGAAGTATGCCGAAACAATGGATCCTGCAACGGCGATCCAGAGGCAGGCCAAGTGAATGCGTGGGGGAAGCTTCTTCCAGCCGAAGATCCACAGGCCCAGGAAGGTTGATTCAACGAAGAAGGCCAGCAGGGCTTCCATGGCCAGGGGCGCCCCGAACACGTCACCGACGAAGCGGCTGTATTCGCTCCACGCCATGCCGAATTGGAACTCCTGGACGATCCCGGTGGCCACGCCCATGATGAAATTGATCAGGAAGAGCTTGCCCCAGAACTTTGTCATGCGCAGATAGGCTTCGTTGCCGGTTTTGTGCCAGCGTGTCTGCAAAATGGCCACCAAAGTACCCAAGCCGATGGTCAGCGGCACCATTAGGAAGTGGTACACGGTCACTATTCCGAACTGCCACCTGGCAATGTCCAGAGCTTCCACTATGTTTCCCCTCGTCCATGAAAAATATTCAGACTATCCAGCACGTTCTACATCTTGTAGAACTTCTATTTCTACCTTGTGTAGAACATTGCTGTCAAAAGCTGTATATTTAGTGATGTACGTATATTTGGCGTACTCTTACGTGTTTTGATGACTGCAGTGAAGTAGAGGATTTGAATGGCAACGCTTGGGGATTTGGAAAGAGCTGTCATGGACCTGCTGTGGGAGCATCAGGAAGCCATAACAGCTAATATTCTGCGGGATTTACTCTCGCAGCGGACCACGGATGACAATGCAGAGTCACGCCCGTTGGCCGTCACCACAGTGCTGACGGTGCTGTCCAGGCTGGAAAAAAAGGGCCTGGTTGAGCGCGAAAGGGCTTCACGACCGCACCGCTACCGCGCTGTCACAAGTCGCGAAGAACACACCGCAGAACTCATGCTGGAAGTATTGGGCTCCGCCCCGGACCGCGAAGCCGTTTTGGCGCGATTCATCGGTACCGTCAGTCCCGGCGAGGCCCAGACACTGCGCACCCTTCTGGGACGTCCCTAACATTTGCATCTACTAAGCGCACTTGCCACGCCCAGTGCTTGACAGAGCTCGTTGAGCGCACTGGTGGAGCCCACTGGCGCAGTACCCTGTGCAAGCCAGAGACGGTAAGTTGTAGAACATGTTCTGGACCTCCTGGTTCCTTGCCGCCTTGGCTATAGCCTTGGCGTGGCCGGTGCCTGTTTTTCTTTCCCGCGCGGCATGGCCTGCCCGGGCACCTTTTGCCGCCATGGTGTTGTGGCAGTCCATAGCCCTTGCTGGTGGCCTGTCCATGATTGGGGCCATGCTTTGCTGGGGTTTGGTGCCCCTGGGTGAGAACCTGGCCAGCGGGCTGCACGGACTGGCCCGGATCTTGCTGGGCCGGGATTCCCTTGACACACTGGGATTAATCCACGCTTTTGCACTCAGTGCGGCGGCCCTACTCTCAGCCCATTTGGTCTTCACGCTGTGGCTGACCTACTACCGCATCCAGCGCCAGCGCAGCAGGCACCGGGACCTGTTGAACCTGCTCAGTTCACCGTCAACCGACCGCCCCGACACGCTCGTCATCAATCATCAGGCCCCTGTTGCATATTGCCTGCCAGGGGGCTCACGCTCCGTTACCGTGCTCTCGGAGGGTCTCCTTGAGTTGCTCTCACCTGAGGAGTTGCATGCGGTTCTGCTCCATGAGCAGACTCATCTGTTACAGCGCCACCACCTGCTGTTGTGGGCCTTCGCCGCATGGCGTTCGGCACTTCCTTGGCTACCCACCTCGAAGCTGGCCCAGCAGGCGGTTTCGTCCCTGATTGAGATCATGGCCGACGACGTAGCCTTGCGTTCCGTGGACAAGGCCACCTTGGTCACGGCCATCGCCTTGGTAGCCAGCGGTTCAGCCCAGCTGCCTGCCGATACGCTGATGGCGGACAACGCAAGCCAAATCGACACGCCCACCACCACCTCGGCCCGCCTGAGTAAATTGTTGGCCCCCGCCCCAGCCCTGGCCACGGGCCGCCAGGTACTGATCATCGCCGGGGCGCTCATGCTCCTGGCCATTCCCACAGCCCTCCTGCTGGTTCCCGGCATTCTGGCCTAGAGCGGCGCAGGGCGCCTTAATGCCAGGTGGTGCGAGCCGCTGCGGGGTTGGGGCTAGTGCAAGGTGGGGCTAGGCGTCAATGCGTCCCTGATCCAACTGTTCACTACCTGCAACAATGAATTCCTTGCGGGGCGCCACCTCTGAACCCATGAGAAGTTCAAACGTGTGCTCGGCACGGTCGGCGTCGGCGCTTGTGACCCGTCGCAGCATCCTGTGGCGAGGATCCATGGTGGTTTCGGCCAACTGGTCAGCGTCCATCTCGCCCAGACCCTTGTAGCGCTGAATAGGGATCTTGTGGCTCTTTCCTGCCTTTTCCAGCTTGGCGAGGAGCTTATGCAGTTCGTTCTCAGAGTAAATGTAGATCATTTCATTGGCTTTGGCGCCTGCGTTGATGACCTCCACCCGGTAGAGCGGCGGAACAGCGGCATACACATTTCCGGCATCGACCATGGGGCGCATGTAACGGAAGAACAAGGTCAATAGGAGTGTCCGGATATGTGCGCCGTCAACGTCAGCATCCGTCATCAGGATCACCTTCCCGTAACGTGCTGCGGCCAAATCAAAGCTGCGTCCTGAGCCGGCTCCAACCACCTGGATTAGGGCTGCGCACTCGGCGTTGGCCAGCATGTCTCCCACCGAGGCCTTTTGCACGTTCAGGATCTTGCCTCGGATGGGCAGCAGAGCCTGGAAATCGGAGGATCTGGCCATTTTGGCCGTACCCAGTGCGCTGTCCCCTTCCACAATAAAGAGCTCGCTCTTGGCTACATCGGTGCTGCGGCAATCCGCCAGCTTGGTGGGTAGGGAGGATGTTTCCAAGGCGTTTTTGCGCCGCTGGGTTTCTTTGTGGACCCGGGCGGAGATGCGTGACTTCATTTCTGAAACCACTTTTTCCAACAGCTGCGCGGACTGGATTTTTTCCCCGCGTGCCGTGGAGTCGAGTTTTTCCTTGAGCGCCTTCTCCACTACCTTGGCCACAATGGCTTTGACGGCCGGGGTCCCCAAAATTTCTTTTGTCTGGCCTTCGAACTGGGGCTCTGCCAGCCGGACCGTCAGGACGGCCGTCAGACCGGCCATAACATCGTCCTTTTCGATCTTGTCGTTGCCTGCCTTGAGCTTTCGCGCATTGGCCTCAATGACCTTGCGGAACGTTTTGAGCAGCGCCTGCTCAAAGCCTTCCTGGTGCCGGCCACCTTTGGGTGTGGCAATGATGTTCACGAAGCTGCGCATGGTGGTCTCGTAGCCCACCCCCCAGCGCAAAGCAATATCCACCTCGCAATCGCGTTCCATCGCAGTGCTTTCCAGACGCCCCTCCGCGTTGAGAACGGGAACGGTTTCGGTGAAGGTGCCATGACCTTGCAGACGCCAAATATCCGTGACCGCCCCGCCAACGGAGAGGAAGTCAACAAACTCGGACAGGCCGCCGTCGTGGTGGAAGATCTCCTCATGCGTGGCAAACTCCCCCGGTGTCCCAGCGAGGCGGCGTTCGTCAATGACTTTGATTTTCAAGCCCGGCACCAGGAAGGAGGTCTGCCGTGCACGTGCCACAAGTTCGTCGTAGGAGAACTTGGCATCCGCTGTGAAGATCTGCCGGTCCGCCCAGTACCGAATCCTGGTGCCTGTCACCCCGCGCTTGGTGGTGCCCACAACATCGAGGCTGGAGGCCTCGGTAAAGGGCGCAAAAGCCACATCAGGGCTGAGGGACTTTCCGGGGTCTTTAAAGTGGCCCGGTTCCCCGCGACGGAAGCTCATTTGGTAGGTTTTTCCACCACGATCCACCTGGGCGTCCATGCGTGAGGACAAGGCGTTGACAACACTGGCACCCACACCGTGCAGACCACCAGAAGCAGCGTAGGAACTTCCACCAAACTTGCCTCCGGCGTGAAGTTTCGTCAGAACAACTTCCAGACCCGTCAGCCCGGTCTTAGGCTCCACATCCACGGGAATGCCGCGGCCGTCGTCATGCACTTCCACCGAGGAATCCTTGTGCAGGATGACAGTGATGTTTTGACCGTATCCGGCCAGCGCCTCATCCACGGAGTTATCGATAATCTCCCACAAGCAGTGCATGAGACCGCGAGAGTCGGTGGACCCGATGTACATGCCGGGACGCTTGCGCACAGCCTCCAGCCCCTCCAGGACGGAGAGATGGCGTGCGCTGTAATCGGAACTTTGGCGTGCCACTGTGGACATACTCCTTCAAGGTTTGCTTGGCCTAACAATTACTAAGGTTAATGGCTGGCGCGGCGTTGTGGTTACAGGCTGGCCGGGCCAAGAGACTTCCATCGGGATACGCGGTTAGCGAAAGTACCCCACGTCGATGGAAGCACAGCGCCCCATTGGTGGTTGTATAAAGTACAAGAACTTATTAAGGAGGCCATCATGACCACCACGACCGTCAGCAACCTAGAACTGACTACCCTTGACCGTTGTGACCGTTGCGGCGCACAAGCTTATGTGCGAGTAACATTGGAGTCCTCCGGCGGTGAGCTGCGTTTTTGCGGCCACCACGCCCGGGCAGTAGAAGCTACTTTGAAGCCTCTCGCTTCGCAGTGGCACGACGAGACCAACCGCCTGCACGAAAAGGCGCCCGTTTCGATCGACTAGGACACCTGCCTGAACAGAATCGGTATAAGAGAAGGGCCCCGGAAGATCCGGGGCCCTTCTCTTATGTCCTCATCCACACCCGGCGCTCACTAGGAGCAGACGGGTGGGCCCACAGTTCCGAGGGCCCCAAGCATCGGCTCGCTTGCGAGCCAATGCTTGGGAGGAACTGGGGACTAGTCCAGGTAGTCGCGCAGAACCTGTGAGCGTGACGGGTGGCGCAGCTTGGACATGGTTTTGGATTCGATCTGGCGGATGCGTTCACGCGTCACACCGTAGACCTTGCCAATTTCATCTAAAGTCTTCGGCTGGCCATCGGTCAGGCCGAAGCGCATGGCGACGACGCCAGCTTCACGTTCGGACAGGGTGTCCAGAACTGAGTGAAGCTGTTCCTGCAACAGGGTGAAGGAGACTGCGTCTGCCGGTACCACGGCTTCGGAGTCTTCAATCAAGTCACCGAACTCGGAGTCACCGTCTTCACCCAGCGGGGTATGAAGGGAGATGGGTTCGCGGCCGTACTTTTGAACTTCAACAACCTTCTCAGGAGTCATGTCCAATTCCTTGGCCAGTTCCTCAGGTGTGGGTTCGCGGCCCAAATCCTGCAACATCTGGCGCTGCACGCGTGCCAGCTTGTTGATGACTTCTACCATGTGCACCGGGATGCGGATGGTACGAGCCTGATCCGCCATTGCGCGGGTAATGGCCTGACGGATCCACCAGGTGGCGTAGGTGGAGAACTTGAAGCCCTTGGTGTAGTCGAACTTCTCGACGGCACGGATCAGGCCCAGGTTTCCTTCCTGGATCAGATCCAGGAAGAGCATTCCGCGGCCGGTGTAGCGTTTGGCCAGGGATACCACTAGGCGCAGGTTAGCTTCCAGCAGGTGGTTCTTGGCAATGCCACCGTCGTGGACAATGCGGTCCATGTCGCGCCTGAGCTGGGCGTCCATGGCCTCGCGGCCCTCTTTGAGCTTTTCAGTGGCGAAAAGTCCTGCTTCAATGCGCAGAGCCAGGTCAACTTCCTGCTCAGCGTTGAGAAGGGCAACTTTACCGATTTGCTTGAGGTAGTCCTTAACAGGGTCAGCCGTAGCGCCTGCGGACATGACTTGCTGCACGGGGGCGTCATCATCATCAGAGTCCGAATATACGAATCCGGTACCTGTGGCGACGGGACGTTCCTTAGCAGTTTCTTCCTGCTCGTCTTCATCCATCGGATCTTCGGCGGCAGCCTCTTCTTCAATCTTGGCCTTGCCGCGGCGGGCCGGAGCGGCCTTCTTGGGTGCAGCCGTGGCACCAGTAGCGGGCTCTGCGCCAGCAGCCTCGGCTGCGGCTGCTTTCTTTGCAGCCATGGTGGCAGCACGCTTCTGTGCTGGCGTCAGGGGCACGGTTGCTGACGAGGTGGGATCCTCAGTCTCCTTAGTTGTGGAGACGTTGCTCTTAGCAGTAGCAGACACAGAAAACCTTTCTTACGGCGGTCTGTGGAGTTACCGTCGGGCAACACCACTATGACCCTGTCAAGTCCGCGCTGGTAAGCGCATCACATTTTCTTGAAGGGTCACAGGGTATAACTCCCCGCAACACGGCATTGTTCCCGCCGTCCGAATGATTTTTATCTTCGGCACAATCAACTAAAAATGAATGCATCAACACGGACCCCACCGGGTCTTGCATCCAGTGTCTCACGATTTTGCACTACCATCTTGCGCACGCCACGCTCTAGGGCGATGCTGGTGTGCAATAAAGATCACAACCCGCTTATGCGGCCTCGTCGAGATCAGTTTCTTTGTCCTGGTTGTCTCGGTGCCAGGCAGTTTTTGGATTCCTGGCGCACTCGGCAACGTGACCGGCGGAAAGTAGTTGCTCAAGAAGGGACGCTAACCGGTACCCGGGCTGGTAGTCCATGCAGGCCTGGAAATATTGTCCAGCCCAGCTGCCCCGGCCCTTGCACCATTGGATCCATCCCAAAATGCACAGCACGGGCGCTTTGTCAGTGTCATCACTGGCCTGTGCCAGAAATTGCAAGAAGCGCTCCGCCTTGTCAAGCCGAGCCCAATCTAGGACGCGAGGCTCCTCGCCCGGGATTCTGGGCTCACTTGCTCCGATGAGGATATTGCTGAAATTGTAGGCCGCCTCAACTAGGTGATCATCGCTGAGGCAATCAACGTTCAAAGGCCGCCCGGCAGCTTGATTTCCACCGTACCAATTCTTGGCCACCATAATCGGTTCCGTGTCTGGCCCCACCAAACTCATACCAGCGGCACCTGCCAGAGCATACTCGGCGGTGGTGGCGAGGAGCACCATGACGGCGTCACGCGCACTGTGATTGGCCAGCCCGGCAAGCAGGAAGGCACACATGTGTGGATCTGGCGGTTTTGGCCATAGTTCCAGACTGAACGCCCACGCCTGCAAGGTGGCCGTCAATTGCTGCACCCCACACCCATTAATGACCATGCTCCCCGCTAGAATTTCACCGCCAACGACGCCGGCGGCGGCCACTGAGGCAGCAAACTCCGGGTCTCTCACCGCTATTAACTCACGCACTTGTTCCATGGGGGCCCGCCCCACTACGCTGCCGCGAAAGATGAATTCGGCGTTGACAAAGCTTTCTTTGATGCAGAGATTCTCTTTTCCTGGCCACGGGCAGCACCGGGCGTCCGTGCATTCGAGGGATCGCCAGTGCTCCGTACCAATAAACCATGCGTCCCTCACGGGCAGTCCTTGCGCTTCGAACGCCTTGCGCAATGCCTTGTACAACTGCGCTTGAGGCAGCCCGCCGGGCACGCGCCAATCTTGTCTACCGAAAATAGCAATTAAAGAACCATCGGCGCCCTTGTCATTAGCCAGCTGGGTCGCTGCGATGGCGGCAAAGCGCCCGACTTCCTTGCCACTGGATGAATCGGGTGGAAGGTCAAGACGCATGGTGGCTCGCAGCTTCTTGCCCAGCATGGAAATGGCGACAATGCTGGCATCGGGCCAGTACCCCACCATGTGAGGAATGAATGCCAGGAGGTCTTCGCCGGCACTGACTTTGATGGTTTCTAGTGGTTTATTCATGGTCCAAGACTGGTCCCCAGGTGATCTGGATTCCAGAGCGCTGACCGCAAACCGCTCAATCTGTGGATAACAGGCGCTTTGGTCAGCAAGCCCGTGGTGAACTTCTCACAGTGGCGGCTAGGACTTGCGGTGGTTCTTCTCATCACGGCGTTCGGCTTTGTACTGCTGCTGGCGGCGGCGGCTATCGGCTAGGACAACGCGCAGCGGCGGAACCACTGCTCCGCGCTCGGCCATGGTTCGCCGTACTTTTCGGCGGCTAGTAATGACGGCGGCAATGCCGATTCCGAGAACAAGGAATTGGAAAGAGAACGCAACCCGGAACGCATCGAGAGAATACAACCCCTCCGGGGAAAAGCCCGTTCCATTGAGCAGGTCAAGAATCAGCCCCACCATATACATGGTCACCAACGCTGCGAAGAAACCACCCACATTCACAATGCCAGTGGCCGTGCCCACCCGGTGGGAGGGGTTAAAGGTCCGGGCAAAATCAAAAGCGATCATCGAAGCGGGCCCGCCCACTGCCAGCACCAACACCAACACGACTAACAGCCACAACGGGGAGGGCCCGGACTGCAGCAACACGGCAGCCCAGACGGCGACGATGGCAAAGGTCACAGCCAGCACCATGGTGGAGCGGCGTAGCGGATGTTTCCCCACCCAACTGCCCAGGAAGGGACCGCACACGATCCCGACCACAACGAACAGGCTCAGCAGTACGCTGGCGGTGCCAGTGTCCAGGCCCTGACCCGAGACCAAGAAGGGGTATCCCCAGGTGAGAACAAAGACCGTGCCGGAAAATTGGGTTGCGAAGTGGCTCCACATGCCCAGCCTTGTACCGGGCTGCCGCCAGGCGGTGGCCAGGTCTGACATTGATTCCTTCAAGCCCTGCTGCGAGGAAGCACTCACTGCGCCCAGGGGCGCGTTGCGCACTAGCGCAAAAGCGAGCACACAGGCCAGTATTCCCAGGGCGGCCAAGCCCGCGAAGGCCGGGCTCCACCCGGCAGCATGGAGCACAAAAGCAAAAGGGGCAATGCTGATGAGCTGCCCAAATTGACCCAGCTGACCTGTCAGCTGGGTCAGGAGAGGAACTTTTCGTGTAGAGAACCAGAAGGGAACGAGCCGGATCACGGCAATGAAGGTCATGGCGTCACCGGCACCAACAAAGATTCTCCCCACAACACCTGCGGGAATGGAGGAAGCAGCCGCCAATTGCAGTTGCCCCACGGCCATCAGGGCAGCGCCTGTGGCAATCATGATGCGGGGACCGAACCTGTCAACGAGGACGCCAACCGGGATTTGCAGCCCGGCATATACAACGAGCTGGATCACCGTGAAGGCAGATAAAGCCGCCGCAGTGGCCCCAAATCGGTCAGTGGCCACCAGACCCGCTACGCCGAAGGAAGTCCTCTGGGTAACGGCAATCAGGTAGGCAAAAACTCCAACACCCCAAACCAACCACGCACGCTTACTATCCACGTATTTAGCTTATGCCACCATCAGGCTCGGCTGTTGCTCCCCCATCCCGGCTAGCCAGGTACGCTTCAACCGCGGCACCCAACTCGTCGGCGTCGGGCAATTCATCATTCTCGCCAGCCAGCAGTGAGCGGCGGGCAGTGCCTTCGCTGTGTTCGTCGTACTGCCTCTCAAGCTTTGTCACAACCCCAGCCACATCGCTGGACGCTTCAACCTGCTCAGTGATTTGGCGCTCAACAGCCCGGCCGGCTTCGCGCAAACGCTCACTGGGAAGCATTAAGGAGGCGGCTGCGCCCAAGTATTCCAAACCGGCCACGGCGGCGGGAGGGTATTCGGCGTCGGATAGATAGTGCGGGACATGGATGGCATAGCCCACCACGTTCCGGCCCGCATCAGTGAGCTTGAACTCAATGACGTGGCCAATGGCGGCCGGGACCTCCATGGTGGCTTTCCATGCTGAAATGCCTTCAATAAGTTCTGGCCGGTTGCCGTGGACAGTGGCCCCTATTGGGCGTGTATGCGGCACGGGCATGGGCACTGAATGCACCCAGGCCACCAGATTCACATCTAAGCGGTCAACGAGTCCAAGAATAGCTTTACTGAACCGCTCCCATTGGAGGTCAGGCTCAGTGCCATAAAGATACAAAAATGGTGTCCCCAAGGCATCCACCATGCGGTGAAGCACCAGGGACGGGGGCCTGTAGTCGCTGAGATGGTCTTCACTAAACGTGATGCGTGGCCGGCGTGAGCGGTAGTCAATGAGCTGGTCAATATCAAAAACTGCCAAGGGTTCGTGGGCCAGATGATCCGCCAGCTCACCGTTGATCTGTGTGACCACGTGACCGGCATCGGAAAATCCGGTGAACGCCATGATCAGGCTCAAACCGGTAAGGTCCTCGGCGGCAAGCAGGTCCTCATTTAGAACATAGAGGGACTCCGGGGTATGAAACGGGGTGTGCTCAAAATTATTCATGCTTTTCCTCAGCTGCTTGTGTCTCTGAACAGCACAACACCGCAGGACCCCTGAATCATTCCGCCTCAGCCCAGGGAGGGCGTGGGCGGGGCGGGGCACCGCGGTGGTATGGCACTTCTGGCGGCCTTATCAGGATGCTGGCCGGGCACACTTCTTAGGCTTTTACCTTGACGGTGACGAATGGCGGCTTGACCACGCTCACGCCCAATCGGCGTCCACGAATGTCCAGTGCCAGTTCCTGCCCCCATTCCACGCCTGGGTCAACCAAGGCCAGTGCCACGCCGTTACCTAGGGTGGGCGAAAAGGTTCCGGAGGTTGTGTGCCCCACAACCGTGCCTGCGGCATCGAGGACATCAACACCGGCACGCGGCACTCCGCGTTCTGTGGCCAACAGGCCCACGGACTTGCGCTTCACACCGTCCAGCTTTTGGGTACTCAAAGTTTCCTTGCCCCAGAATTCCGGCTTTTTCCACCCTACAGCCCAACCAATACCGGCCTCCAGCGCTGTGATCTCTGTGGAAAGTTCATGTCCGTGCAGGGCATAACCCATCTCGGTACGTAGTGTGTCCCGGGCACCAAGACCCGCAGCACGGCCACCAGCGTTCGCCACTGCCACGGCCAGCGCCTCCCACACCACGGCGGCGTTTGCCCAGGCCGGAACCACTTCGTAGCCGATCTCTCCCGTGTAGCCGGTGCGGCACACGGTTAAGGAAATCTCTTCTCCGTGCAGAGAAACTGTGGTGTCAACGAAGGACATATAGTCCGCGGGTGTGGGCAGGCCTACGGCGTCAAGCACGTCGCTAGCCAGCGGACCCTGGACAGCGAAAACACCAAATTCGCGGTGCAGGTTCAAAATCTCAACGTCGCTTCCCTCGGCATCGCGGGCTGCTTCCAAGGCCGCAACAACGGCACTGGTGTTGGCTGCGTTGGGGATCAGGAACAGGTCATCCTCGGCGCGTAGATACGCGATGAGGTCATCGGTGACTGTGCCGGCGTCGGTCAGGGCCAGGGTGTACTGGGCACTGCCGGGCTTGATCCGGTTGAGGTCATTGGAGAAGCAGCGGTTCGCGAACTCGACGGCACCGGCCCCCCGAATTTCGGCCTTGCCCAGGTGGGAGACGTCAAAGAGGCCAACCGTGGTCCGCACAGCCTTATGCTCGGCCACCACACCGCCGCCGTCATACTGCAGCGGCATCAGCCAACCGCCAAATTCAGCCATCTTTGCTCCGTGGCTGGTGTGCCACTCATGCAAGGGCCCGTGCAGGAGTTCTTCGGAATTTTCACTCATGGCTCATACGGTACCGCAGGCTGGGGTGGCTTCGGTTGCACTGGGGCTCCAAGGTGCCAACACTGAGCAATCATTGGGTAATCGTTGGGCAGTCGTTGGCCAAAGACTGGGAAGTAGCGGGGCATTGGGAAGGCATTTACGATGGCGGCTTTGAGGATACGATCGAAGACAGCATCACAATTCATCAACACCCCACAGTGAGGACAAAATTTCCCGTGAGTGTCAAAGACATTATCAGCTTCCGTGTCATCAATACCGACTTGGCGAAAGCTTCCTCCGATGCCTTGGTGATTGCTGTGGCCAAGGGTGCCAACGGTCCTGTAATCCTCGATTCTCCGCTCTCCCCCGCAGCCTTGGCGTCCTTGAAGGAAACGTTGACGGCTTTGGGCGTGACCGGAGCAGCTGACCAGGTGGTGCGCCTGCCCGGACACCCGGATACGGGAGCCACCATCTTGGTGCTCGCTGGTGTGGGACCCGTCAAGGGAACCGCTGTCACCGAAGAGGCGCTGCGCCGGATGGCAGGTGCCACGTTGCGTGCACTTGCAGGTCTCAAGCATGTGGTTTTTGCCGTGCCAACTACAACGGTCAGCCATGTTGCCGCTCTTGCCGAGGGTGCCGCATTGGGCAGCTACCAGTTCGCCAGCATGCACACGAGCACATCCGGGCGCAATTTCCCCGTCTCCAAGGTCACAATTCATTCCACGCTGGCTAAGGACCCGGAACTGGCAGCCGCCTTGGAGCGCTCCTCCATTGTGGCCAAGGCTGTCAATGCCACCCGCACCCTAGTCAACGAACCGCCGAGCACGTTATACCCGGCCACATTTGCTGACGCAGCACGGGAACTCTCCAAGGGCCTACCCGTGAAGCTCACGGTTCTGGATGAGAAGCGCCTGCTGAAGGAAGGCTGGGGCGGCATCATGGGCGTGGGCCAGGGCTCGTCAAGGCCTCCGCGCATGGTCAAGGTTGAATACAAGTCAGAGCGCGCCGTGGCAAACCTCGCGTTCGTTGGCAAGGGCATTACCTTTGACAGCGGCGGAATTTCCATCAAGCCCGGCGCCGGAATGGTCACCATGAAATGTGACATGGCAGGTGCTGCCGCAGTACTCAACGCCGTGCTGGCGGTGGCAGCTCTGGGGCTTCCCGTCAATGTCACCGGCTGGCTGTGCATTGCCGAGAACATGCCTTCAGGGACGGCCATCCGCCCCTCCGATGTGTTGACAATGTTAGGCGGGAAAACTGTTGAGGTGCTCAACACTGACGCCGAGGGACGCTTGGTCATGGCCGATGGCCTGGTTGCTGCTTCAGCGGAATTCCCCGATGTCATCATTGATGTTGCCACTCTGACGGGCGCTCAAGTCATGGCTTTGGGTCACCGCACCGCCGGTGTCATGGGCGATGAGGGTGTCACCGCCGCACTGAAGGCTGCGGCCGACAGGGCAGGCGAGCTCATCTGGCCCATGCCGCTGCCGGAGGAGCTACGCCCTTCCTTGGATTCCCCCGTTGCGGACATGGCCAACATTGGCGAACGCATGGGTGGAATGATGACCGCAGCCGTCTTCTTGCAGGAGTTTATTGGCAAGAGCAAGGACGGAGAAACCATTCCTTGGGCCCATTTGGATATTGCCGGGCCAGCTTTCAACGAAAGCGCACCCTACGGTTACACCCCCAAGCAGGGAACCGGAATGTCCGTCCGGACCCTGGTGGCTTACGTTGAGGATGTTGTTGCGCGAAGCGCGTAAACGCCACCACACCGTCACGGCTGCTGCAGCAGTTTCAAAAAAGTGAGTATGACCACATTCGCGTTTCTGTGACACCCGTGACGGTGCAGTACTAGGCAACTAACGTAAGGTAAACCCTGAAAGTATTTATCTTTGACTTCGAAGAAGTCTGGAAGTTCCACGAGAACTCTCAGCCTTCTCTCAATAAATGATGAGATGACGCGCCAAAAATGCGCGCGTCACCCGAACGCGAGGGAGCGTCTAAGTGGCCGAACAGGCAGCTGGGCAAGAATTCGATATTTTGATTCTGGGCGGTGGCAGCGGCGGTTACGCCACTGCTCTGCGGGCAGTCCAATTGGGTATGACCGTTGGTCTGGTGGAGAAGGGCAAGCTGGGCGGTACGTGCCTGCACAACGGCTGTATCCCCACCAAGGCACTGCTTCACGCAGCCGAGGTCGCAGACCTCGCCCGTGAAGGATCCTCCATCGGTGTCAACAGCCAACTCAATGGCATTGACCTGGTGGGCGTTAACAAGTACAAAGACGACATCATTGCAGGGAAGTTCAAGGGCCTGCAGGGACTCATCAAGGGTAAGGGTGTGACGGTCATCGAAGGCGAAGGCCGTCTGACCGCTGCCAATACCATCACCGTCAATGGTGTGAACTACACGGGTAAGAACATTGTTCTGGCCACGGGTTCATACTCCCGCAGCCTGCCCGGGCTGGAAATTGGCGGCAAGGTCATCACCTCTGATGAAGCCTTGAAAATGACTGAACTGCCCAAGAGCGCCATTGTGCTTGGCGGCGGCGTCATTGGCGTCGAATTTGCTTCCGTGTGGAAGTCCTTCGGCGTCGATGTGACCATCATCGAAGGTATGGCCTCACTGGTACCCAACGAAGATGCCTCCATCATCAAGGTCCTTGAGCGCACCTTCCGCAAGCGTGGCATCAAGTTCAACACCGGCACCTTCTTCCAGGGTGTGGAGCAGAACAACGACGGCGTCAAGGCAACCTTGGTTGACGGCAAGACCTTCGAAGCTGAACTCATGCTGGTCGCCGTTGGCCGTGGCCCGTCCACAGCCGGCATGGGCTTTGAAGAAGCTGGTGTCACGGTTGACCGCGGCTTCGTCATCACCAACGATCGTCTGCACACCGGCGTAGGCAACGTCTACGCCGTGGGCGACATTGTTCCCGGCATCCAGCTTGCTCACCGCGGCTTCCAGCAGGGTATTTTTGTGGCCGAGGAAATCGCCGGCATGAACCCGGTCATCGTCGAAGACATCAACATCCCCAAGGTCACCTACTGTGACCCGGAGATTGCCTCCGTCGGTTTGAACGAGAAGCAGGCCAAGGAAAAGTTTGGCGACGCCAACGTCGAATCCACCGAGTACAACCTTGCTGGTAACGGCAAGAGCGCCATCTTGGGTACCAGCGGCATCATCAAGTTTGTCCGCGAAAAGGATGGCCCCGTTGTGGGTGTTCACATGATCGGCACCCACATTGGTGAGCAGATCGGTGAAGCACAGCTGATTGTGAACTGGGAAGCGTACCCGGAGGATATTGCAGGCCTCATCCACGCACACCCCACGCAGAACGAAGCTTTGGGAGAAGCGGCAATGGCCTTGGCCGGACGCCCGCTCCACGGCTAGCAACAACTTCTTAGTGCACTCGGCGCCAGCGCCGGGTGCACTAAGCTGAATCCAATACTTTAAGAATAAAAATTTCGGAGCAATGCACAAGCGTTCACAACGATGCAAATGCAGCGCACGAGAAGGAGAACGGGGACGCAATGTCTGAATCCGTGAACTTGCCCGCCTTGGGTGAAAGCGTTACCGAAGGAACCGTCACACGATGGCTCAAGCAAGTTGGGGACCGCGTCGAAATTGACGAGCCCTTACTGGAAGTTTCCACCGACAAGGTTGACACCGAGATCCCGTCACCCTTCGCCGGCATCTTGGAAGAAATCCTTGTACCTGAGGATGAAACAGCAGAAGTCGGAGCTGCCCTGTGCCGCATTGGCACTGGCGACGGCGCACCGGCGGCTCCGGCAGCCGCGCCCGTTGAGGCAGCTCCGGCTGAGCCTGCTGCAGCCCCTGTGGCCGAGCCAGTTGCGGCCGCTCCGGCAGCTCCTGCTGCCGCCACCGATGCTCACGAGCTGGTTTTGCCCGCTTTGGGTGAGTCCGTCACCGAAGGCACCGTCACCCGCTGGCTAAAGGCCGTTGGCGACACCATCGAAGTGGACGAGCCGCTGCTCGAGGTTTCCACCGACAAGGTTGACACTGAGATCCCCTCCCCCGTGGCTGGCGTCTTGCTGGAAATCCGCGTACCCGAGGATGAGACCGCCGAAGTTGGTGGCGTCCTGGCGCTGATCGGTTCCGCTGGTGCCGCACCAGCTGCTGCCCCTGCCGCCGCTCCGGCTCCTGTTGCAGCACCCGCTCCGGCCGCCCCGGCACCCGTTGCTGCACCTGTTGCCGCTCCGGCTCCTGTTGCAGCTCCCGCTCCGGCCGCCCCGGCACCCGTTGCTGCTCCGGCTCCTGTTGCTGCCCCTGCGGCCTCAGGCGCCGAGTCCAACTACGTGACGCCGTTGGTCCGCAAGCTGGCCAAGACCCACGGTGTTGATCTCGCCACGGTCACCGGTTCCGGTGTTGGTGGACGTATCCGTAAGGAAGACGTCCTTGCAGCAGCAGAGGCCGCTAAGGCCGTTGCAGCTCCGGCCACCGCATCAGCCCCCGCCCCGGCAGCGAAGTCCGCTCCCGCCGTGGTGCCTTCAGCACTGCGCGGCACCACGGTCAAGGCACCCCGCATCCGCCAGGTTATTGCCCGCCGTATGCGCGAATCGCTGGAAGCCTCCACGCAGCTCACGCAGGTGCACGAGATTGACATGACGCGGATCGTCAAGCTGCGCACCCAGGCCAAGGACCAGTTCCAGGCCGTCAACGGCACCAAGCTGACGTACCTGCCCTTCATTGCCAAGGCTGTCGCCGAGGCGCTCAAGGCGCACCCCTCGGTCAACGGTGAATACAATGAGGAAACTCAGATGATCACTTACCACAACGCCGAGCATCTGGCGTTTGCTGTGGACACTGACAAGGGCCTGTTGGTCCCTGTCATCTCCAACGCAGGAGATCTGAACCTTGCAGGCCTGGCCGGCAAGATTTCCGATGTTGCCGCACGCACCCGCAGCGGTAAGATCGGCCCGGACGAGCTTTCCGGTGGCACGTTCTCCATCACGAACATCGGCTCCGTTGGCGCACTGTTCGACACCCCCATCATTAACCAGCCCAACGTTGCCATCCTGGGTACCGGCGCGATCGTCAAGCGCGCAGTGGTTGTTGCTGATGCAGACGGTGATGACACCATCGCCATCCGTCACATGATGTACCTGTGCCTGACGTACGATCACCGTTTGGTGGACGGCGCAGACGCTGGCCGGTTCTTGCAGACCCTCAAGGCCCGCCTTGAGGGTGGCGCCTTCGAAGCTGACCTCGGCCTGTAAGCACTTTCTTCACAGAAGTACGACGGCGGTGTGGTGACTTGGGATTCTTCAGTCACCACACCGCCGTCGTTAGTTAAGGCTGCCCTATATAGACACTCTGTCACCAAGTTGCCTAAACTGAGGGCATGGACTTTTTACGCTTAGTGCTCGTATTTTTGCATATTCTTGGTGCCGCTGCGATTGTTGGCGGCTGGCTTGCCGCCTTCAAGTCGCCTACCGTTAGCCAGTGGCAGTGGATCGGTGCGCTGACACAGCTCATCACGGGACTACTGCTGGTTGGGCTGGCTGAAATGGGTGATGGAGATGTCAACAACGTCAAAATTGGCGTCAAGCTAATCATCGCCCTCATTGTTGCCGTCGCAGCGTTCATCGCTCGCCGCAAGATCAAGAACAACCAGGACGTTTCCAAGGGACTGGCACACGCAGTGGGCGGCATGGCCTTGATCAATATCGCCGTCGCCGTCTTTTGGGTCTAACACCTTACGAGGCTGTACCTGCAGGCACCGCCTCACTGCATTAAGCGCGCTTCCCGTAACGGCTGCCCATTCAAGGCAATGACCACGGGGGCGCGCTGTTTTTTTGCAGCCAGCTTATTGCCTCCCGCGGTTCTGCCACGGCGAACACTAAAAGCGTCTATGCGATGCGGTTGTGCCAATTGTGACGAATCTTGGTAGTTTTACGATGTGGAATTTCAATTCCGTTCACGCCGAGGCGATCAAGAGCATATGGTAGTTGTATAGCTGGCTGCACGCAGCAAGCTACACCCCATTTGAATCTTCATAAGGAGTTACCATGGCTACAACTCGCAACGCCCACGCAGGCTGGGTCGGCGACCTTCCCACCGGCGCCGGACAGGTCACCTTGGACAGCTCGGAACTTGGCACCTTTGATATCACCTGGAAGGCACGCGCAGAAGCTGCCGAGGGAAAGACCAGCCCGGAAGAGCTGATCGCCGCCGCGCACGCATCCTGCTTCGCCATGGCATTCTCGAACGAGCTCAGCACGGCCGGACACGCTGCCGACTACGTCAACACCAGCGCCGCCGTGACGTTTGTACCCGGCACCGGCATCACCGGCAGCCACCTGACTCTTGCCGCCAAGATCCCCGGCATCAGCCAGGAAGACTTCAATACGATCTCCAACGCAGCCAAGTCAGGTTGCCCCGTTTCGGCGGCACTGGCCGGCGTGGAAATCACCCTCGACGCGACACTCGAAGCATAGTCTTTACCAACGTTCGCCAAGAGGCGGCAGCTGCTTTTGCGGCTGCCGCCTCTTGTGTGAGTGCCGCTGAAAGCGCGGCTGGTCAGGTCGGTGAGCTCATTATTTCGGAACGGACCCTATTGTGGCGTGGGGGCGGCGTTAAGAATTTCTTGAATGGTCCATCTCGAATCTGCCCGCGTCAGCACGAATCGAAGCTCTTGGCGCCGCTCCTTTGGATAGTTGTGCACCAGCGCCCCGGTGGAGTCCTGCTCTGCGAAGGCACTGGTAATAATGGTGGCCTGCACCGTGGCAATGGCATCTTTAGCTACCTCACCCCCTGTTACTGATCCTCCAGCAGGGGTGTGATGGACTTTTTCCACCGTGAATTCCAACCCCGTGAAGCCGTGACCTTCCGCTTCCAAAGCCTCCACTATGGCCACGTCTGCCGCCAGTGCCGGCGAGTTAGCCGCATTAATGTGGCTAAGGAGAGTCTCATCCGTGTTGGAAAGTGCATAAGAACGCACCCACGCCAGCGCCGGCAGCGCATCCGCCGCCGCCGTTGACATGAGCCCCAAACGGATCTGTGGAGGGAGTGCCCGGGCCCAAACAGGTGCCTTCTCAACAGCCTCCGCTGCCGTTGCGTCCTGGTCACGTGGGGTTGGATTCGTTCCCGGGGTCCCTAGATCACCCTGCAGCCGTCCTCCCACGGACACAGCAACCCCAAACAGGAGTACTCCCATGACCGATAGGGCGATTAACCAGAGCCGCAATTTGCTGGCCCTTGTGCCCACTCGATCCCGGCGCCCCTGTCTGGCAGGCCCGTCTCGTCGGCGCCCTTGCCTTCGATGCACAGCCCGTCGATGCCTTTGCCCGTCTGCTCCTAGCTCCAACCGTGCGACTGGATTCTTACCAGGCCTAGGCACCCTTTCACCGCTCCCCCACAGCGGTGCCAACCCCTTGATTTTCCTGTGCCGCCGGAACCAACTCGCCTTCTTCAACGGAGCAACTTCCGCGCCACCGTTTCTTATGCCACCCATAAACCACGACCGGCCGTGAGAGCGCACCTTCCGACGCCGCTTTGGTTTGACCAGTACACCGTGACGGGTCGGTAGCTCGGGGAGGACGCTGGGATGAACAGCGTGGGCCAAGATGAGCGCCTCCGCCCGTGCACTTCGAAAGACTGCTTGGGCCAAAGCCGCCGCCGTGGGTCTCTGCCTCGGATCTTCCTGCAACCCGGCTTCGAGGGCTGCTACAAGTTCACGGGGCACATCCCGGACCAGACTGGACAAGGGAGCCCGGCCACGGGTGAGCGGTGGGGTGTACCCCGTCAATACAAACCAGCCCACTGCGGCCAGAGCATAAACATCAGATGCCGTATCGCGACGCGTATCGGATGGACAATAGAACCCCCCGGTGCCCGATGGCATTTCCGCGGTGTCACCTAGCACCCGGCTGACGCCAAAGTCGGCAAGGTACGGTTTTCCACTGGCGCTCAGCAGCACATTCCCGCTGGAAATATCGCCGTGAACCGCTCCGCGTTCATGCAAAAAATCCAGCACCTGTCCCATGGGGGTCAGGATTGTCACGGCCTCTCCCACCGAAAGAACTCCCCTGGCGTGCACAATCTGGGTCAAGGAACCTCCCGCCGCATACTCCATGATGAGGACAAGAGAGCCATCCTGGTCTGTCACGAGTCCCGCTACCGGGATCAGATGTTCATGCCTGAACTGGGCCAGAAGCCCCCATTCTCGCGTGACCTGGCTCTCATTATGACGGTGCGGGTCTACTCTTTGACTCACGGCCAACGAGCCGGGTGCGGGAACCAAAAATTTTGCTGCCACATGCTTTGAACCGTCCTGTGGGGCCATCAGCCACACCTGCCCCTGTGACCCCTGCCCCAGACACCGCACGGGATCAAAGCCGGAAAGGCGAGGCGGCCTCGACGTGCGCACAGAGTTCGCGGAAATGTCCATATCTAAGTAGTAGTCGCCATTTGCAGATCTTGCTTGAAGTTATCCACAGCTATGACGGCCGCCAGTATTTTCTGATTTACGCGAAAAAGCTTCATCCTCTAAAGTGTCAGCTATGAGTGTTGAGTTCACAGAAGTTGGATTTACCCCGAATTTCATTGACTACGCCACCGCCTGGGACTTGCAACGTCGCGTCCACGGCGCCGTCGTTTCAGGCACCGCGCCTAACACTGTCCTGCTTTTAGAACATGCCCCTGTTTACACAGCGGGCAAACGGACAGAAGACCACGAGCGGCCTTTCGATGGGACACCCGTGATCAATGTTGATCGTGGTGGCAAACTCACGTGGCATGGCCCAGGCCAGCTCGTGATGTACCCGATCGTCCGCCTGCGGGATGCTCACAGTATCCGTGAGTATGTCCACGCCCTCGAAGAGATCATCATCGAAGTCCTGGCCAAGTCCAACATTGTCGGCGTACGTGTCGACGGACGTGCAGGCATCTGGCTTCTCTCCGATGCCAAGGGTCCCACCAGAAAAATTGCAGCCATTGGTATTAGGGTTCACGAAGGCGTGACTATGCACGGCATCGCCATCAACGCCAACAACAGTTTGGCCCCCTACAACCAGATCATCGCCTGCGGTATTGCGGATGCTGGCACCACCACCATGGCGGCAGAGACCGGGGTTGACATTACTCCGACGGGGCTGCTGCATCACCTAAAGGACGCCACAACAAGGTTCTTGGCGCCTCTCATCACCGAACCAGAGCCCCCAGTGGCATCAACCGCCAACCCCGCAGATGCGGCTCGGCCAGAAGGAGTATTGCTGTGACGTTGGCACCTGAAGGGCGCAAGCTACTGCGCATTGAACAGCGGAACGCGGCCGTCCCTGTGGAGCGCAAGCCTGAGTGGATGAAGGCCAAGGTCTCCATGGGCCCTGAGTACATTGCCATGAAAAACCTGGTTAAGGGCCAGGGTCTGCACACTGTCTGCGAAGAAGCAGGCTGTCCCAACATTTTCGAATGCTGGGAAGACCGGGAGGCCACGTTCCTCATTGGCGGGTCTGAATGCACCCGCCGCTGTGACTTCTGCCAAATTGATACGGGCAAACCCTCACCCATTGACATGTTTGAACCCACCAAGGTGGCCCGCTCTGTGGTCAAAATGAACCTGCGATACGCCACCGTCACGGGCGTGGCCCGCGACGACCTGGCAGATGAGGGCGTCTGGCTCTACGCCGAGACGGTCCGTAAGATTCACGAACTCAACCCGAACACCGGCGTCGAACTTCTCATCCCCGACTTTTCCGGCAAGCCCGAGAACATCGCCGCGATCTGCGAGTCAGCCCCCGAGGTGTTCGCCCACAATGTCGAGACCGTTCCGCGCATCTTCAAACGCATCCGCCCCGCCTTCCGTTACGACCGCTCTCTGGATGTCATCAGTCAAGGACGGGACCTGGGCATGGTCACCAAGTCCAACCTGATCTTGGGCATGGGAGAAACCCGCGAGGAACTCTCCCAGGCGTTGCAGGACCTGCACGATGCCGGAACCGATCTAATCACCATCACCCAGTACCTGCGCCCTTCTGAACGTCATCTTCCCGTGGACCGCTGGGTCAAGCCGCAAGAGTTCTTGGAACTCTCTCAAGAAGCCGAGGAAATTGGGTTCCTGGGTGTCATGAGCGGGCCGTTGGTGCGCTCCTCCTACCGGGCCGGCCGGCTCTGGGCCACGGCCATGCGCAAGAAGGGCCTGGACATCCCGGAACACCTCGCCCACATTGCCGAAGGCATTGAAGATTCAGGCTTCACACGCCAGGAAGCCGCGTCCTTGCTGGCCGCACAATAATTCCATCCAAACCCGCTAGAATTGAATCACTATGGCCAAATCTGACTCATCATCCAGCAGCACTGACGACACCAAGCGCTCCCTTTTTTCGCGCAAGCCCAAGGCTGAGAAGCCGAAAAAGAACAAAAAGCCCAGCCGTATCAAGCAAATGGTGGACATCTTCAAGATGACCCGTAAGCATGATCCGATGGTTACCTGGCTGATGCTTGGCGCATTCCTGGTGCCCATCGCCGTTGCTTTCGGTATTGGCTTCTTGCTGGATAACTGGATCACAGGTTTGCTGCTCGGCATCCCTCTGGGCCTGCTATGCGCTCTGTTGATCATGTCCCGCCGCGCCGAACGCGCTGCCTACTCGCAGATTGAAGGCAAGGCAGGTGCAGCCGGTGCCGCGCTGAGCTCCTTGAAGAAGGGGTGGATCTTTGACGAGCAGCCCGCATCGGTGAACCCACGCACCCAGGACGTGGTGTTCCGTGCCATCGGAAAGCCCGGCATTGTCTTGGTGACCGAAGGCCCCTCCGCCCGTGTCAAGGGCTTGGTCGACGCCGAACGACGCCGTCTCAACCGGATCCTGCCCAACGTCACTGTCACGGTCATTGAGACTGGCAAGGGTGAAGGACAGGTGCCGATCGCCAAGGTCACTAAGAAGATGGGCAAGCTCAAGAATGAGCTGACCAAGGTTGAGGTCAGTGCCGTGAACAAGCGCATCACCTCCATGGGTAACAAGCTGCCCATCCCCAAGGGTATTGACCCTTACAAGGCACGCCCCGACCGCAAAGCCTCACGCGGACGCTAGTAACTACTGATAAGTGAAAGGGCCCGGCAGGAATTCCTGCCGGGCCCTTTCACATCTGCTTCGAACATGCCTGTCTGGCTCGCACGTCTCTAGCGGCGGATCAAGATGGACTTGATGGCCTGGTCGTGAAGGCCGCGGTGATCAGCATCCACAATGATGGCTGGGATGACCAGGCAGACCAGTAGGGCCCGAATCACTCCTGCCAGTAACCCGGGCTGCCGGCCATCCAGCCTGACCACTTCAATGCCCATGATGCGGTGGCCCACGCTGTAGCCAAGAAGGCCTACAAGAAGCATTTGTTCGGCTGCGAAGATGGCAAGAATGGCGTTGGGATTGCCGTCAAAGAAGGCAATCGCAATCAGGTAGGAAAGACCCCAATCGATGCAGAGGGCAATAATGCGCCGCCCTGCCCGAGCCATGGATCCGGGACCGGATTCGGGCTGGCCTAAACGCTCGCCCGGGAATTTGGATATATTGGAAGTGTCCGGCCCACTGAGCCAGGAAGCTATGTCTTTACGATCTACCACCCCACCAGCCTACCGCCGCCGGGTGAAACCCGGGTATCGGGCAGGCATGGAGGGGATGTAACGTGCCGGAAACATTTCCGTCACTAGTGAGTAATGGCACCGTTCTAGGCTTATGCCAGTTGTACATGCACTATGGCCGCACCCAGTCGGCCAAAATCCCCAGCGCCAAGGAGCGTAGATGTTCAAGAACGCGGAAGAAGTCCTCCAGTTCATCAAAGACGAAGATGTTAAGTTCGTCGATATTCGATTCACTGACCTGCCCGGCGTCCAGCAGCACTTCAATGTTCCGGCCAAAACAGTTGACCTGGACTTCTTTGTCCACGGCCAGCTCTTTGACGGCTCCTCTATTCGTGGATTCCAGGGCATCGCCGAATCAGATATGCAGCTGATCCCAGATCCCAAGACCGCCTTTGTGGACACGTTCCGCAAGGAAAAGACGCTCGCACTGAACTTCTCCATTGTGAACCCCCGCACGGGCGATCCTTACCACCGTGACCCTCGCGGTGTGGCCGAAAAGGCTGAGGCTTACCTGGAGTCAACAGGCATCGCCGATACCGCCTTCTTCGGCGCTGAAGCTGAATTCTTTGTCTTCGATAACATCCAGTATGAATCCTCCCCGCAGGGTTCCTTTTACAAGATCGATTCCGAAGAGGCTTACTGGAACACGGGCCGCAAGGAAGAGGGCGGGAACCTCGGTTACAAGACACCGCAAAAGGGCGGCTACTTCCCCGTGGCCCCGATTGACCACCAGGCGGATCTGCGTGACGCCATGTGCCTTGAGATGGACGCTGCGGGCCTTGAGGTCGAACGCTCCCACCACGAGGTTGGCGCTGCCGGTCAGGCAGAAATCAACTACAAGTTCAACACCCTCACGCATGCTGCGGATGACATGCAGAAGTTCAAGTACGTCATCAAGAACACTGCATGGGCGTGGGGCAAGTCCGTCACGTTCATGCCCAAGCCCGTCTTCGGTGACAACGGCTCCGGCATGCATTGCCACCAGTCGCTGTGGACCAGCGGTGAGCCGTTGTTCTACGACGAGAAGGGCTACGCTGGCCTGTCAGACATGGCACGCTGGTACATTGGCGGCCTCCTCAAGCACGCAGACGCCGTACTGGCCTTCACCAACCCCACGGTGAATTCCTACCGCCGTTTGGTCAAGGGCTTTGAAGCCCCGGTGAACATGGTGTACTCACAAGGCAACCGCTCCGCCGGTATCCGTATCCCGATCACAGGCTCCAACCCGAAGGCCAAGCGCCTGGAGTTCCGCGCACCGGATCCCTCCTCCAACCCGTACCTGGCCTTCGCCGCCCAGCTGATGGCAGGCCTTGACGGCATCAAGAACCGGATTGAACCCCCGGCTCCCATCGACAAGGACCTCTACGAGCTTCCCCCAGAGGAGGCCAAGGACATCCCCAAGGCTCCCGAGTCACTCGAAGAGGCCCTGATTGCCTTGGAGAACGACAACGAGTTCCTGCAGGCCGGTGGCGTGTTCACCCAGGACCTGATCGACACCTGGATCGATTACAAGCGAGAATACGAGATCAAGCCCCTGCAGTTGCGCCCGAACCCGTACGAGTTCGAGCTCTACTACGGCTGCTAGCTAAAACAAGCAGCAAACTTGGGATAGTCCGCAAGGATCAGAATCCGTGAGCGCAAGGAGGGCTCGGAACAGTGTGTTCCGAGCCCTCCTTGCGCTTGCATGCTCCCCGCTAGGTTACGCTTCCACGCCTAGAAGATGGACCAGCCAGTCTTGGCTGTGAATTCATCCAGCGCCGCAATGCCCGCCACGGAGTTTCCATTGGGTCCAAGCGCTGGACCCCACACAGTAATGGAACAGCGTCCTGGCACAATGGCAACAATGCCGCCACCCACCCCGCTCTTACCCGGCAGGCCCACACGGTAGGCGAACTCCCCGGCAGCGTCATAGGTTCCGCAGGTGAGCATAACGGCATTGACGCGTTTACTCTGATTAGGACTCAAAAATGGCGTACCGCCAGCAGCCACTCCGTGCCGGGCCAAGAAGCGCGATGCCTTGGCCAGATCTTCGCAACTCATGGCGAGGGCGCACTGTTTGAAGTAGCTATCCAGCACTTCATCCACTGGATTCTCCAGGTTCCCGTAACTTGCCAGAAGATGGGCCATAGATGCGTTCCGGTGACCGTGGTCCGCCTCGGAAGCGGCCACCAGGGCATCGATCTCCACCTCCGGATTCCCGGATTCCTGTCTCAGCAAGCCCCGTACCGAAGCGGCCGCGTCTCCGGTGATGGAGAGCAACCTGTCGGTAACTACCAAGGCCCCCGCATTGATGAATGGATTCCGGGGAATCCCGCGATCTGCTTCCAGCTGAACCATCGAGTTAAAGGGTGTGCCGGAGGGTTCCCTGAACACCCTTTTCCAGATGGAGTCATAGTCATAGGACATGACTAGCGCCAATGAGAATACTTTTGAAATACTTTGGATTGAGAATGGTTTCTGCCAGTCCCCCGCTCCGAAAACCTCACCGTCAGCCATGGCGACACAAATACCGAAGCTATCCGGGGAGACCTCCCCCAGACTAGGAATGTAGCTAGCCACCTCCCCTTGTAAACACAGCGGCGCCACATGGGCAACAATCTCATCCAGGATTTCCTGCATGTCCAACATGTTCGCTCCCACCGTTCATCCCGCCGTTGCACTTCACCTGCCGCACTTCTGTCTGTACTACTGCCGCTCTTCCAACTGTATTGACGTTTAAAGCAGAGGGGCGGCAGCTCGACAGCCGACGCCCCTCACACAACAAACGTTAGAGCACTTTCGCCAGGAACTCCTGCAGACGAGGCTGCGCAGCGTTGCTGAAGATGGCCTCGGGTGAGCCTTCCTCACAGATGACCCCGGCATCCATGAAGATCACCCGGTCAGCCACCTCGCGAGCAAAACCCATCTCATGCGTGACCACCACCATGGTCATGCCTTCCGCAGCCAGATCTCGAATGACCTGCAAAACCTCGCCCACCATCTCAGGGTCAAGGGCGCTGGTAGCCTCGTCGAAGAGCATGATGCCGGGGTTCATGGCCAGCGCACGCGCAATGGCCACACGCTGTTTCTGCCCGCCGGAGAGCGAGGCGGGACGGGCATCTGCCTTCTCGGACAGGCCCACACGCTTGAGCAGTTCCATGCCCTTGGCCCGGGCCGCAGCCTTGTCCAGCTTCCTGAGCTCCACCGGTGCAAGCATGATGTTCTGAAGCACGGACATGTGTGGGAACAAGTTGAAGTGCTGGAACACCATGCCGATGTTCTGACGTACAGCGTTTAGGTCTACCTTGGGCTCGGTCAAGTCAATGCCGTTAACAGTGACGGTGCCGCCGGTGATGTCCTCGAGCTTGTTCAGGCAACGTAGGAACGTGGACTTACCCGAACCTGACGGGCCAATAACACACACAACCTCGCCTTCAGCAATGTCCACATCCATGCCCTTGAGCACTTCATTGGAACCAAAGGACTTTTTAAGCCCACGGACACTTATTTTCGCAGTGCTCATTTGTTGAACTTCCTGTCAAGGACGTTGGAAAGCTGAGTCAAGATGGAGATCACAATGAAGTACAGCGCGGCCACAATCAACAGTGTTTCACCGGTACGGAAGTTGGACGCGTAAATCTGCTGGCCTTGGTAGGTCAATTCCGCAAAGCCAATCACTGCCAGCAAGGAGGTGTCCTTCAACGTGATGACGAACTGGTTGATGAACGAGGGCGTCATGATCTTCACGGCCTGGGGCACCACTACACGGCGCATGGAAGTGACGTAGCTCAAACCCAAGCTGCGGCTGGCTTCGAGCTGGCCGGGATCAACTGACTGGATGCCGCCACGAACAATCTCGGTCATGTAGGCACCCGCGTTCAGGCTCAAGGTGATAACACCTGCTGTCAGGACGTTAATGGGCTGCCCTGTCATCTGCGGCAAACCGAAGTAGAAGAAGAATGCCTGGACCAGTAACGGGGTGCCACGGAAAATAGACACATACGTAGTGGCAATGCCCCGCATGATCTTGCTTTCGGAGACCTTGAAGAAGCCGAACAGGACACCGAGGACGAGGGCGATTGCAAGCGAGAGGACGGTGGCCACCATGGTCAGCCAGAGCCCCTTCATGAGGGCGGGGAAGCTGTCCGCAACGAGCTGGAAGAAGCTGCCCTGCTCGGTGACCTCGGTCTTGGCCAGGTAGGTGTCCAAGATCAAGTCGTACTCGCCATTGGCCTTCAACTCGGCCAAGCCGGTGTCAAACGCCTTCAGAAGGTCCTGATTTTGGCCCTTGTTAACGGCGAAGCCGTAGGAGCTGCCCTGTTCTTTTTCGGTGACAATCTTCAGCCCGTTGTTCTGGCTGACACCGTAAGCGAGCACCGGGTAGTCGTCGAACACGGCCACGGAGTTGCCGGCCTTGACGTCGTCATACATGGTGGCGGAATCTGCGAGTGCCTTGACGGTGAAACCGTATTTGCCCGCGATGGACTTGGCGAACGTTTCACCCTCGCTGCCACGCTTGGCGGTGACGCTCTTGCCCTTGAGATCGGCGTAGGTCTTGATGGCGTCGTCGTTCTTGGCCACCGCCATCTGCACACCGGAGTCAAAGTAGGGGTCGGAGAAGTCAAAGATCTTCTTGCGCTCATCCGTGATGGACATGCCAGCGATCACGCCCGCTACCTGGTTGGACTGCAATGCCTGCAACGCCGCATCAAAGCCCAATGACTTGATGTCAACTTCAAAGCCCTGACTCTTGGCGATCGCGTTGAGCAGGTCCATGTCGATGCCCACCAAGTTGCCGCTACCGTCACGGAATTCAAAGGGGGCAAAGGTGGTGTCAGTGGCGATGGCAAATTTCTTGCCCTCCACGCTGCTGTGCTGCACTGCGGTACCTGCCGCAGCGGGTGCCGGCACGCTCAACGCTGAGGCGCCGCCAATCCCGAGCAGCATGAAAACGACGGTAAAAAAGGCGGCGAGGGCGGCAAATGTGCCGCCACTGCGCCGCCGTAGGGGTGGAAGCCTGAGCATAAATTTTCCCTCACAACGGTGTCACGCCCTTCTTGGGGCGATTTAAGTACCCCTCGACGGTACAGCCTTTGTTCCGATCATGCGAGATCGATCACGATTCGATATCAGTTTCACCCCGAAAGCGCCACTGCTGTCCATCTCTCAAGACTGCTTCATTGAGTAAGCTAGATGTAATTCCGGCCACTTCCTGGCTACCCATCCGGCCAGCATCTGACCATCCCTGTGACGAAAGCAGCTCATGACCAAGCCCAATGTGATTCTCATTTGCGTCGATGAGTGGCGTGGAGATTGTTTGGGGGCTGAGGGCCACCCTTACCTTCAAACACCTCACCTGGACGAGCTAGCCGGAGGAGGCGCCCGATTCCGGCACGGCTATTCAGCAACACCCACCTGCGTTCCTGCCCGGGTGGCCTTGTTTACCGGCCAGTCCCAGGAGCGCCACGGCCGGGTGGGCTACCAGGAGGGCGTGAAGTTTGACGAGGTCCATCCGATCACGCTGCAGGGCGAGTTCCGCAAGGCGGGTTACCAAACCCAGGCGATTGGCAAGCTGCACGTATATCCGGAGCGCTCGCGCGTGGGCTTTGACGATGTCATCCTGCACGACGGATTCCTTCATTTTGCGCGCAAGGAAAACCGCCGAGACTTCAAGTTCTTTGACGACTACGTTCCGTGGCTGCGCCGCCAACCCGGTGTCACGGCGGACGAGGAGTATTTTGACCACGGTGCAGGCTGCAACTCCACCGTGGCCCGCCCGTGGGACAAGGCGGAGCGGCTGCACCCCACGTCTTGGCTTGGCAGCCAAACAGTGGAATGGCTGTACCGCCGCGACACCACGGTCCCCTTCTTCTTGTACCTGTCCTTTCACCGCCCCCATCCCCCCTACGATCCCCCTGCCTGGGCCATGGAGATGTACCTTGACCTACCGGCCTTCAAGCGGCGAGTAGGCGATTGGGAGCACCACTTCGAATCGGTACGCCGCGACGGCTACCACCAGACGAGCTTTGGGACGCTGCCGGAGGCCGTCACCCACAGGGCCAGAGCCGGTTACTACGGGCTCATGACGCAGATTGACCTGCAGCTAGGGCGCATCTTTGAGGCCCTCAATGAGTTTGGCCTGGCAGATGACACCGTCATTGCCTTCACCTCTGATCACGGTGAAATGCTTGGGGACCATGATTTCTACCGTAAGTCTGTGGGTTATGAGGGCTCTGCCCGGGTTCCCTTCATAGTGGCCCCGGCACCTAATGATCCCCGGGCCCTGCGCGGCACAGTGGTGGACGAGGTGGTGGAACTGCGCGACATCATGCCCACCCTGCTGGAACTGGCCAATGTGCCCGTCCCGGAATCCTGCGACGGTAAATCGTTGGTGAGGTTCCTGCGCCAGACACCCTCCGGAGCCGAGCCTGCCGGGGACGTTGAGCCGTGGCGTGAGTGGCTGCACGGTGAGCACGTGTACTTTGACCAATCGCTGCAGTGGGTGACCGACGGGCATGTGAAGTACCTGTGGGCCTCTGAGTGGGGTACGGAGGAGCTTTTTGATCTGGACGCTGACCCGGAGGAAATGCATAACCTCGCTCCCCTGCCCGAGTATGCTCCCTTGTTGGCATTGTGGAAGTCGCGGTTGATTGCCGATCTCACCGGCCGTGAGGAAGGGTTCGTGCACGACGGCGAACTGGTCACCGGTGCTCCCGTTGCCACCATGCTGGCCCACGCCCGGGCGCGCATGGCAGGCTGATCGCTCACGTCCTAGCGCTCCCGGTCTAGCGCTCGGGGTCTGGCGCTCGGGGTCTGGCGCTCGGGGTCTGGCGCCAACGAGCTGGCGCCGGCGTAATTGCGGAAAGCACAAAGACAAGAGCGGCCCCGCACCAATTGGTGGGGGGCCGCTCTTGCTTGCTGCTAACTACGAGCTGCTAGCTGTGGTTGGAACGCTGGCGGCGCCGTGCCACCATCAGTACCAGACCGCCCACGAGCAGAAGGCCGCCCATGCCGATCAGCGGAGCTGCGCTGCTACCTGTCATGGCCAGATCATCGTCTCCACCGGAAGCCTCCGGAGCGGTTGGCGAGGCGGAACCTGAGCCACCGGGGTGAGTAGTTGCTACCGCTGCGCCCGTGGTGGCGGTAGCTGACATAGCTGCGCTGGTGCTAGCTGCCCCGGTAGTGGGGGGCGCTACCGGATCCTTCGTGGTGACGGGTTCCGTGGTGGAGGGATCTGTTCCGGGTTCCGTGGCCGGGTCAGTTGTAGGCCCCGTCGTCGGCTCAGTCGACGGAGCCACGGAAGGGTCCGTGGTTGCCGGAGCAGACGTTGCCGGGACCGTAGTTGCTGGAGCAGTGGTTGCCGGAGGGGTTTCGCCTTCAACAGCGGGTACGAATGCAATGGCAAAGACGTGCAGGTTCGCGTTGTTCGGCAACGTCACCATGGATACGGTCTTGGACGCATCAATGGCAATGGTGTTAGTGAACATGCGGTATGGGAACTCTTCATTGGCGAAGCCTGCGGGCGTGTTGCGGCCCATGACTTCAACGGCAAGGCTGGCACTGTGAGCGGTAACCTCTTGGAAGCCCCAGTTGGGGAACCCGAAGGTGCCCTTGGAACTGCTGCCGTCGGTATAGTGAACCGTGGCCTCGCCAACGGCGCCGTTGTGAACTCCGGAACCGAGGAAGGCGATCTTGCTGCCCTGGCCTTCGAACTTGAAGGTCTGCCCTGATCCAGTCACGTTATCCGGCTTGCCAGGTTCAGCTGAAGGCCACGTGAATTCGGTGCCTGCAGCGGTGATCTTCGCGCCGGGCGTGTAACCCTTCAAGGCCAGTTTCTCTCGTGAGAAGCTGTTCTTGCCACCGTCGTAGTCACCCTGCGCGAGGGTGCCTACAGTGGTGGTGCCAACATTGTCGAACAGTTCGGCCAGGCTGGCCGGAACGGGACCTGTGAACTGGTTGCGCTCCGCGAAGGAGGTCTTGACGCCATCTCCGCCTGCATAGGTTGCAGCGGCGGTGAAGTTGCGGGTTACCGAACCGGAGGGGTTGTTCGGTACGTGGATTTCTGCGGTGACAGTGGCGCTCGCACCGGCTGCCAAGGGGGCGCTCAGGCTTTGAGTCTCGGGGTACAGGGTCCAGTTGATGGGTCCTGTGATGGCTACCGAAACATCCGTCATGGCTGCGTTGGAGGTGTTTTTCAGTGTGACTGTGACATCAGAGATAACCGGGCCCTGGAGATTGACCTCGGCGATGCTCATGACGAGGGCGGAATTGCTTCCTTCCGCCCCGGCAGGGGAGCCCAGGATGGTTATTGCTCCGCCAAAGACCAGCGCGGTGGCCAGCATGGCGATAAGTGCTCTTAGTTTCTTCATGTTTTGTTATTGCTCCTTTCCAGGTGCGTTAGACCACTGCTGGCATGTCGATGGCTACCGAATCCAGGCCCACACGCGGGCGGACCCAGCCGCCACGGGTGAAGTCGGGAATTTCCACTGGTTTGCCACCATCGGCCAGGGACATGACACTGAGCGGGACAGGGGCGCACCACGCTGCTGAGTCGTACACGTCAATGTCGGCAATGGTGCCTGTGCGCATGGATTGGATGGTCCGCCACGCCATGATGTAGTCCATGCCGCCGTGGTCCGGTTCCATGTAGACCCGGGCATTGGTGTTGCCGCCGCCTGCGTAATCCTCAAAAATACCGCGGCTGCCGGCAAGGCTGTTGATGCGGCTGTACGGGCGTGGTGTTCAGACATCGTGTTCGGCGCGGATAATCCGGCCCTTTTCCGTGCTGATCATGCAGGTGACCAGGTCACCGTTGACGTACGTCTCGTTCCAGGAGCGGTGCCCCTTGGGAACAAATCTGGCGCGGTAGTCGGCAAGGCCTTTGGCCGTGGTGGCCGTGGCGGAGAGAGTCTTCATCCGATCGCCGCGGTTGATGTCCATGGCAGCGGCGATGGGTGCCAGTCCGTGCATCGCATAGAAGCTTGCCGTGCTCTTGGTGTGCCACTTGCGGCGCCAGTCATCCGTGTAGTAACCGTCGTTGAAGAGCAGATCGCGAAGATCGTGCAGATAGCCGCCGTGGCCGTTGTGCACATCACCGAAGACGCCTTCATGAGCCATCTTCAGCATGGCCAATTCGTTGCGGCCGTAGGAGCAGTTCTCGGCCAGCATCATGTGCCTGCGAGTCTTTTCAGAGGTATCTACCAGATCCCATAGCTCATCAAGTCCCGTGGCGATGGGCAGTTCCACCATGGCGTGGGCGCCGGAGATCATGGCGGCTTTGCCTTGCTCGTGGTGGAATTCCCAGGGAGTGGCGATGTAGACCAGGTCAAGGTCCATCTCATTGAGCATCGTCTTGTAGGAATCGGCTGAACCACCGTACTGCGCCGGGCGTGGACGCCCAGCCCTCGCTCATGGGACCGCCACGGTTCCCCAACCCAATGACGCCGATGCGCACTGTTGAGTATTTTTCAAAGGGAACGCCAATCATGGTTTCCTGGCCAGCGGGACGCAGTTGCATGTTTCTGGCAGCCAAAGCGTTGTGAGCCAGCGCAGCCATCAGGCCTGTCGCCAACACCCCCCAGAACGCTGCGCCGCGACGCTGATGATCAATGGAGCATGCAGAACCTCCTACAGAAAAATCCTGAACGAATGGCCTAAGTCAGACGTACAGGTTCTAAAGCTCTGCTGTGAAGATGCAGCGGTCAAGCACAGTCAATTCCGGCGCACTTCAAGCCGCTTCCGGCCACTTCCGCTCAGGCCAGGAACAGGCCCCTTCAGGCCAGGATCGGGTTAGCCGTAGAACAGCCGCTCAAAAACGGCCCTAGCACGCCGGGTCAGCCCCAGATAGTGCTCTTCGAAGGCTGCCGCGTTGCCTGGTTCGTAGCCGCACCACCTAGCCACCGCCTCCAGATCATGGCGGGCCGAGGGCAGCAGATCCGAATTCTTGCCGGTCCACATGACATTGGCGTTGCGGATCTTCCCCGCGAGCCGCCACGCAGCCTCCAAGGTCTCGGAATCGTCCCCATCAACTAGCCCCAGCGCCGTAGCGGCGTGGAGGGCCGCAATGGTGCGGGTGGTGCGCAGTTCGGGGTGAGCGTGGGCGTGCTGAAGCTGGAGGAGCTGAACCAACCATTCAACATCGCTCAATCCGCCCCGGCCCAGCTTCACGTGCCGGGCAGGATCGGCACCGCGTGGCAGCCGTTCGGATTCCATCCTCGCCTTGATGCGTTTGATTTCGCGAAGGTTAATTTCCGGCACGGATTGTGGGTACCGGATGGGGTTCACCATGGAGATGAAATCGCGTGCCAGGACATCCGAGCCAGCCATGGGAAGCGCCCGCAACAGGGCCTGAGCCTCCCAGGCGGAGGACCAGCGGGAATAGTATTCCCGGTACGCTTCCAGTGACCGAACCACGGGCCCGTTGCGGCCCTCCGGGCGGAGCCCGGCGTCCACAGTGAGTACCCGCTCGGCTTGGATGGCAGGCTTCAAAGGAGCCGTCAGCAGTGTGGTGAGCCGCTGAACGATTGCCTTGGCCTGCTGCGTGGCCTCCCCCATCCGGTCCTGCGCCAGCCCGTCAACGGGCCGGTGCACAAACAGGACGTCAGCGTCTGAGCCGTACCCGATTTCTTGTCCACCCTGGCGGCCCATGGCCACCACGAGGACGCGGGTCAGCGGTGGCGTGCCAGCGTAGATTTCATTTTCGGCCACGAGGAGGGCGCCCAGCACGGCGGCCCGGTCCACGTCGCTCAAGGCCCGAGAGACAGCGTCTTGGCGCAGCAGCCCGCAGCTGTCAGCTATGCCAATGCGCAGGATCTCGCGTTGGCGCAGCAGGCGGATGAGCCGGATGGCACCGGCATCTCCCCCATGGCGGGATAGCGTTGACTGAATTTCACTCCACTGTGATTCAAAGCTTTGCGGAACAAGTTCTTTACTGTTGCCCAGCCAGGCGGTGGCCTCCGGTGAGACCTCTAGCAGGTCACTGACCAGGCGGGAACTGGAAAGCAGGTGACACAAGCGCTCTGCGGCCGCTTGGTGATCGCGCAGCATGCCCAGGTACCAATGGGAGGTTCCCAGCGCGTCGCTCACCCGGCGGAAGGCGAGCAGACCGGCGTCGGGGTCAACGCCGTTGGCCAACCAGCCGAGCAGAACCGGCAGGAGTTGGCGCTGCAAAGCTGCCCGGCGGCTCACACCGGCGGTCAGGGCCTCGATGTGCCGAACTGCCCCCGCCGTGTCCCGGTAGCCGAGGGCAGCAAGGCGGGCCCGGGCGGCGTCGGTAGTCAGGGCGGCATCCTCTGCACTGAGATTTGCAGCCGTGGCCAGGATGGGACGGTAAAAAATCTGCTCATGCAAGGAACTCACGGAACGTTTAACCTTGGACCAGTTAGCTTCGAGGGAATCCGCACTGGGCCGCTTCATGCTCAGCGGCCCCTCCAGGGACCTGGCGAGGGCGCGCAATTGCTCCGGCGCTGTTGGCATGGTGTGCGTGCGGCGCATATGCACCAGTTGAATCCGGTGTTCTAGCACGCGCAAATATGTGTAGTGATTGAGCAGCAGCGCGGCATCGGTGCGGCCAATATATCCGGCATGTGTGAGCGCTTCAATGGCCGCAGTGGTGGCACGCAAACGAACACTCGGATCAGTTTTACCGTGGACTAGCTGAAGTAACTGGACGGAAAATTCAACATCACGCAGGCCGCCCTTGCCCAGTTTGATCTGGCGTCCGGCATCCGCGTCACGAATACTCGCTGTCACACGCCGTCGCATGGCCTGGACGGACTCCACAAAGCCGTCCCGCTCAGAGGAGTTCCAGATCAGCGGTTCCACAGCGTTCTCAAAATCGGCGCCAAGCGCCCTGTCTCCGGCGATGGTCCGGGCTTTCAAGAGTGCCTGGAATTCCCAGCTTTGCGCCCACCGGTGGTAGTAGGCAAGGTACGACTCGAGGGTGCGCACCAACGGCCCGTCCTTGCCTTCGGGGCGCAGATTGGCATCAACTTCCCACAGGCCCGGCTCACGTTCCGAAGCATAAATGGTGCGTGAGAGTGCCCCTGCCAGGGCATTGCCCACCCTGACCAGTTCGCTCTCATCAATACCCTGCGCCCCGGCGGCCTGTTCATCGAGTGCCACAACGTACATGACGTCCACGTCGGAGATGTAGTTCAGCTCCCGGGCGCCACATTTGCCCATGCCCACCACGGATAGCCGCACAGCCGCCACCTTCTCGGCTCCCAAGGCTGCCCCGACCTCATTGCGTGCCACTGCCAAAGCGGCTTCGAGCGCTGCTGCCGCCAAATCCGCCAGCTCCGCTCCGGCTTGGGGCATGGCTGCCTGAGGCGACGGCGCTGCCAGGTCCCGTAACGCCAACTCGCATAAGTGCCTGCGGTACATGGTTCGCAAGGCGATCCGCCCCTGGCTTTTGGACATCTGCGCCACGGCACGCTCCGCCGTGGGCTCTGCCCCCACCGAGCGCAGCAGCGAAGCCCGCAGCACCTCCGGATCTGCTGCGGCAGGGCGCCCCATGAGGGCAGGGTCCACCACCTCGAGATGTTCCGGGTGCCGCATCAGGAAGTCAGCCAATGACTCCGATGCCCCGAGGAGCCTGAACAAGTGCGCGTTGGAGAGTGTCCGTCCCGTGTCAGGATCTACGCAGGTGAGCAGGCTCCGGGTTTGCGGGGCACGGCTGAGCAGCCGTACCAATGACTGCAGCGCCATATCCGGGTTGTCGGCAATGGCCAGCGCGTCCAGCAACTGTGTCTGGTCCAGGTCTGCGAGTTCGCTAAATCCTAGAAACCTCTCACAGTTTTCAAGGTCGGAGAAGCCACGTGAGATCAAGGTGCGGGTCAGGGAACTCATGGCAGTGTGTTAGAGCACCCCCAAGTAGCGGTTGATCTCATAGGGGGTCACCTGGAGGCGATATTCCTGCCACTCGGAACGTTTGTTACGCAGGAAATTTTCAAAGACCTGTTCACCCAGGATTTCCGGCATGAGCTCTGATTCTTCCATTTGCCGCACGGCGTCATGCAGGCTGGATGGCAGCGGGTCATGGCCCATGAGCCTGCGCTCTGCACTCGTCAACGCACTGATGTCTTCCACGGCGGCCGGTGGCAACTCATAACCTTCCTCGATACCCTTCAGCCCGGCTCCCAGCAGGACCGCATAGGCAAGGTAAGGGTTCGCGGCTGAATCAATACCGCGGTATTCAAGGCGCGCGGCCTGCCCCTTGCCCGGCTTGTAGAGGGGCACCCTCATCAGGGCGGAGCGGTTGTTGTGGCCCCAGGAGACGTAGCTGGGGGCTTCTCCGCCACCCCACAGCCGCTTGTAGGAGTTGACGAACTGGTTGGTCACGGCAGTGAATTCCGGGGCGTGCTTGAGGATCCCGGCCATGAATTGCCGCGCCGTCTTGGAGAGCTGATACTCGGCGCCCGGTTCGTGGAAGGCGTTGCTATCGCCTTCAAAGAGGGAGAAGTGGGTGTGCATCCCGGAACCGGGGTGGTCTGAGAATGGTTTCGGCATGAACGTGGCATAAGTGCCTTGTTGAATGGCGACCTCACGGATCACCGTTCGGAAGGTCATGATGTTGTCTGCCGTTTGGAGTGCGTCGGCATAGCGCAGATCGATCTCATTCTGCCCCGGCCCGCCCTCATGGTGGCTGAACTCTACGGAGATACCCACGTCTTCGAGCATGGTCACGGCGGTGCGCCTAAAATCCTGAGCTACCCCGCCTGGCACATGGTCAAAATAGCCGGCCTGGTCCACAGGGACGGGGATGCCGTCAGGTCCGGGCCTATCTGACTTGAGCAGATAGAACTCAATCTCGGGGTGGGTGTAACAGGTGAATCCCATGTCAGCGGCCTTCGCCAAGGTTCGCTTCAGGACGTTGCGCGGATCAGCGGCGGAGGGTTCGCCGTCGGGAGTGAGAACATCGCAGAACATGCGGGAGGTCTGTTCCGTCTTGCCGTTGCCGCGCCAGGGCAGGATTTGGAAGGTTGACGGATCGGGCTGGGCCAGCATGTCGGATTCAAAGATCCGGGCCAGGCCTTCAATGGCGGAGCCATCGAACCCCAGACCCTCTTCGAAGGCGCCCTCCACTTCAGCCGGGGCCAGTGCCACCGATTTCAAGGAGCCCACAACGTCAGTAAACCAAAGCCGCACAAACCTGACATCGCGCTCCTCAATGGTGCGCAACACAAATTCCTGTTGACGGTTCATGTACGGGCCTCTTCCTCTGGCACCAGCACCTCCTGGCACCAGTTGCGGGCAGGTGGCGGACGGGTTTGCGGCAGGTGTGTCCCCTGCAATCTTCACTCTACTAACTAGTGTGGCGCCCGGTGCCCATCCCACACCCGTAATCGTAATAAGCTGAGGTCATGGCACCCTCAAGCACCCCTGACTCCCCTGCGTTTGATTCCCCCGCGTCCGCCGAGCTGGCGGCTCCTTACGGTTCCGGCGCCGCTGCCCGGACCGCTACCCCCGGCGGCATCCCCGTCACCACACAGAAAATCCGTACACACCATCTGTTGGCGGCAAAAAAGGCTGGCCAAAAATTTGCCATGCTGACGGCTTACGATCAGTACACGGCACAAATTTTTGATGAGGCTGGCATTGAAGTGCTGCTGGTGGGCGACTCCGCCTCCAACAACGTGCTGGGCAATGAAACGTCCCTGCCCATCACCTTGGATGAAATGATCATCTTCTCCCGAGCGGTGACGGCTGGCGCCCACCGCGCCCTGGTGGTGGCGGATCTGCCCTTTGGCAGCTACGAGCAATCACCCGAGCAGGCAATCGCATCCTCGGTACGCCTCATGAAAGAGGGCCTGGTTCACGCCGTGAAAATGGAAGGCGGAGCCTACTACGCCTCAACCGTGCGCGCCCTGACGCAGGCCGGCATCCCTGTCATGGCGCACATTGGCTTTACCCCTCAAAGCGAGCACACCCTGGGTGGCTACCGCGTGCAAGGTCGCGGCGAGATGGCTCAGGCCATGATTGACGACGCCGTAGCGCTGGCTGACGCTGGCGCGTTTTGTGTGCTGATGGAAATGGTCCCAGCCGAGACGGCAGCCGCCGTGGAAGCCGCAGTTTCCGTACCCACTGTGGGCATCGGGGCGGGCAACACCACCACGGGGCAGGTTCTGGTGTGGCAGGACATGGCAGGATTGCGTACCGGCAAGATGGCCAAGTTTGTCAAGCAGTATGCCCAGCTGCGCACCATTCTGGCTGACGCCGCCCGCGAGTATGGCGACGAAGTTCGCTCTGGTGTGTTCCCCGGACCGGAACACACCTTCTAACATCCGGCCGGGGCTGGGAAGGGCCACAAGGTGCTGTGGGACGTGCCGGAAGAGAGTTAGTCTTCTTCGTCTTCGTCCAGGGCGTCCGCGGCGGCATTGCGCTCTTGGACCTTGGCCAAGGCATGCTCGGCCTCTTCCCTGCTTTCGTAGGGACCAATCAGGGACTGCCACCCTGACTGGGCATCCTTTTCCACCTCGTGTGTTTGTACGTTGTACCAATAGCGTGCCATGACGGCCTCCATGCCTTGTGTGTGAATACTTGTGTGTGAATACTTGCAACTGCTGCCATCATAGGTCTTTCCTGCCGGCGGACGGTGAGAGCACTACGCACTCCCTGTCCATGGGCAAAAATTTAGTAAGATGGTTCCTATGTCTTCAACAGCAACCTCAGCGCCCATCGGCAAGCTGGTACCCGGGATCATCAGCCCGGAGCTAGCCGTTCCCTTCTCGATTGCCCGTCCTGAATACGTGGGCAAGGCCGGACCGGCCCCCTTCAAGGGATCGGAAGTCAAGGACGCGCAGACGCTGGAGAAGATCCGGATTTCAAGCAAGATTGCCGCAGCGGCCATCGTGGAGGTTGGCAAACACATTCTCCCCGGTGTGACCACAGATGAGCTGGACCGGATAGGACACGAATTCCTCCTGGATCATCAGGCGTACCCCTCCACGTTGGGCTACCGGGGGTTCCCGAAGTCATTGTGCTCCTCCATCAATGAAGTGATCTGCCACGGCATTCCGGACACCACCGTGGTCCAAGACGGTGACATCATCAACATTGACATCACTGCGTTCAAGAACGGCGTCCACGGCGACACCAACTTCACCTTCACAGTAGGCAATGTTGATGAGGAGTCCCGTCTGCTGGTGGAGCGCACCCAGGAGTCATTGAACCGCGCCATCCGGGCCGTGGCGCCAGGAAGGGAAATCAACGTCATTGGCCGTACCATCTCCTCTTACGCCAAGCGTTTTGGCTACGGAGTGGTGCGTGACTTCACCGGTCACGGCGTGGGCGAGGCATTCCATACCGGACTGATTATTCCGCATTATGACGCGGCTCCTGCCTACAACACTGTCCTGGAAGAGGGAATGGTGTTTACCATCGAACCCATGCTCACACTGGGCACCATTGAATGGGACATGTGGGCGGATGATTGGACCGTGGTCACTCGTGACCGCAAGCGTACGGCACAATTTGAACACACCATGGTAGTTACAGCCACCGGCGCTGAAGTCCTGACCCTGCCGTAGCATTACCTATGCCTTAGCTTCCCGCAGTATTGTCTTGGTCCAACACCGGCGTCTAACGCGTCCTTATTTCTATCCTTGGAGCCTGCATGTCTAAAAAGCACTCACCCAAAAAAACTGCCATCGGTGTCGATATTGGTGGTACCGGCATCAAGGGCGGAATCGTTGATCTTTCCACCGGCGAGGTAATCGGGGACCGCTTCCGGATCCTGACCCCTGCCCCGTCAACCCCGCAGGCTGTGGCGAAGGTGGTCAAGGAGATCGTGGATGAGCTGTCCTCGCGCGATCACGCCCCAGCGGCTGATGCTCCCGTAGGCATCACCTTCCCGGCCATCATTGCCCATGGCATTTCCTTGTCCGCAGCAAATGTGGACAAGTCCTGGATCAACGCCAATGTGGATGAGATCTTCACCCAGGAGTTGGGCCGTGATGTGCAGGTCATCAATGATGCCGATGCCGCCGGCTTGGCTGAGGCCCGTTACGGTGCTGGCAAGGGCGTAAAGGGTACCGTCTTGGTCATCACGCTGGGCACGGGGATCGGCTCCGCGTTCATCTACAATGGCAAGCTTATTCCCAACGTTGAGCTGGGCCATCTGGAACTGGATGGCTTCGACGCCGAAACGAAGGCCTCGGCCAGCGCCCGGGAAAGGGACGGGCTCAGCTGGGATGAGTACTCGGTGCGGCTCCAACGCTACTTCTCCCATGTGGAGTTTTTGTTTTCACCGGAACTGTTCATCATTGGTGGCGGCATTTCCAAGCGCAGCGAGGACTACCTTCCCCAACTGAAGCTGCGCACCAAGATCATCCCTGCCGAGCTGGCCAATAACGCCGGTATTGTGGGCGGCGCCTTGCAAGCGGCCGTGTACTTCAAACTCATCAAGTAGCAAGATCAGAGCACAAAGGCAACTCTCGCTAGGAGGCACAGATCACTCTGGCCACTCTCTAGCGAGAGTTGCTGTGCTGTTGCTCGCGAAGCCAGGTTCTAGCTGGCATCCTCGCTTCTTAATTTGGCGATGGAAGCCTCAAAGTCCGCCAGGGATTCGAAGGCTTGGTAGACGCTGGCGAAGCGCAGATACGCCACCAGGTCAAGGCGGCGTAGCGGTTCCAGAATGGCCAGGCCCACGTTGTTGGCATCAATTTCTGCTGCCCCACTGGCCCGGATTGACTCTTCTACTTCCTGAGCGAGTTTAGCCAGGTCGTCGTCTGTGACGGGGCGTCCCTGACACGCCTTACGGACGCCGCTGATGATCTTGCTGCGGCTAAAAGGTTCCGCTACCCCGGAGCGTTTGCTCACGGACAGACTGGCCGTTTCCATGGTGCTAAAGCGCCGGCCACATTCGGTACACTGACGCCGGCGGCGGATGGACGAGCCGTCATCGGACAGTCTTGAATCAACCACACGCGAATCGGGATTACGGCAGAATGGGCAATACATGCAACCCCCTTCAGGTCGTGTCAATCACCAGTCTAAGATCATTTCAAGAGCAAATGACAATCGTGTAATTATCATACATGCACCCCTGCTGTCCAGAGGTGCAGCCTCAGAAAGTTGCTTAGGGGAAACGCACTGCCACGGCATCACCATGCGCCGGCAGGTCCTCCGCCTGGGAGAGCGTGATGACGTGGCGGGCCACCTCGGCCAGGGCGTCCTTGTTGTAGTTGATCAGTTGGACAGCACGCAGGAACGTTGTCACATTCAACCCCGAGGAGAACGCGGCAGTGCCACTGGTGGGCAACACATGGTTTGATCCTGCGCAGTAATCGCCCAAGCTCACGGGACTGTAGTCACCAATGAAGATGGCACCCGCGTTGGAAATTTGTGCTGCTACCTCAACAGCGTTCTCCGTCACAACTTCCAGGTGCTCCGCCGCATAAGCGTTGCACACGGCCACACCCTGCGCCAGATCACTCACGAGAACAATCCCCGACTGCACGCCGCCAAGTGCCGTCTGGACCCGTTCCCTGTGGGCCGTGCGTGCCACCTGGGCGCGAAGCTCGCGTTCGACGGCGTCCGCCAACTCCAGGGAAGTCGTCACCAAAACCGATGCTGCGTTGGGATCGTGTTCAGCCTGGCTGATGAGATCTGCGGCAACAAAGATCGGGTTGGCTGTGTGGTCTGCCAGAACGGCAATTTCTGTTGCGCCAGCTTCTGAGTCAATACCCACCACGCCCTTGACCAGGCGCTTGGCGGTGGCCACGAAGATGTTGCCCGGACCCGTTACCACGTCAACGGGCTCGATGACCTCTCCTCCCCCCGTTGCCGAGCTTCCGGCGGCTACGCCGTAGGCAAATGCAGCGATTGCTTGGGCCCCGCCCATGGCGTAGACCTCGTCAATGCCCAGCAAGGCGGCGGCGGCAAGGATGGTCTGATCCGGCAGGCCCCCGTTATTCTTCTGCGGCGGTGAGGCCAGAGCCACCGAAGCCACTCCTGCTGCTTGAGCAGGCACAGCATTCATGATGACCGAGGAGGCCAGGGGTGCCAGACCGCCCGGGACATACATGCCCACTCGGGAGACGGGAACCCAGTGCTGGGATACCACGGCACCGTTGGCTACCGGGAAGTCAATGTTTGCCGGCTTCTGTGCCTGGGCAAAGGCTGTGGCACGGGCGATGGATTCCTCCAAGGCGGCACGCACGGCCGGGTCCAGAGTTTCCAGCGCCTTCTGTAGCGCCCCGGCCGGGACACGGGGATGTTCCTGGGTGACGCCGTCGAACTTGTGGGCCAGCGCCGCCAAGGCGGCGTGCCCATCCCGGCGGACATCGGCAATGATGGCTTCCACAGCGGTTTCCGCCGTGCTCACGGTGGAGGCGGCGGTGCGGGGAACTGCGCCCTTTAGCTCAGCTACGGAAAGGCTCTGGCCACGCAGATCCGTTCGTCGCAGAGTGAATGTGGCGCCACTGTTGATGGCGGGTTCGGTCACAGAAGATTCATGGTTGCTCACAACACGCAAGTTTACCTGTTGAGAGCCATGGGTGTGTTCCGGGCTACTGCTCTTCCCCCTGCTCCATTTCTTCTCGTTTCTCGGGCTTGCCGAAGTAGTAGCCGAACAAATGCGTGAGGAAGAGTACCGCTGCGCTTGTCAGGGGCCAGATCAAGAGGACCGAAGGTGAGCGCAGGGAGAACACAATGCTCGGGTTGCCCAGATTCTCCGGCAGAGTGTGGAAGAGGTCCCCCGCAAACACACCTGTTCGCCAGGCCAGCACGGACCCGGCTAGCGCACCCACCAGCAGGGCCAACGTGGGCGCAGCCGTAGTCCAGATCCGCGGCGTCTTACGGCCCTGGCGCAGGAGCAACACGGAGGCGACCACGCCCGCAACCAGCATCAACAGTGCTAGGGCGGCGTCCCTGGGAAACCAGCTGTCATAATCGGAGCCGTCGCCGTAGATGGCCCCTCCCGGCGCCAGAACAAACCAGGCAACGCCCATGACTGCCCCGAGCACTAAGGTTATGGCCAGCCAGCGCCGCCAAAAAGCCTTGTTACTTTTGCTCCAAAGCGTGCCGGAGGCATGGGCTCGCTGCGCTGACCGGGGGCTTGAAAGCGCCGCCTCGGCAGTGGGTTCATTCATGGTTAGCCTTCCAGACAGGTGGGGCCGAGCAGCACCTTCAGATCGCCAAAGAGCGAGGGCGTGGGGTTGACCCGATGATGCAAAGGCAGTTTCATGATCTTAACGGAACGGCTGCCAGCCAGGTGCATCTTTACTTCGGTGTTGCCACGATGATCGTTAAGCACTGATTTCAGTGCCTGGAGAACTTGTTCGTTGGCCTTGTGTTCGGGCATAGAGATCACGAGCGGCCCGGCCATGCCTTCGCTCAGGTCCGGGACGGTGAGCTCCATGGCGTTAAGGGTGATGGCGCCGTCGTCACGCTTTTGCAGCCTTCCCTTGACCACCACTATCAGGTCCTCAGCGAGAATGTTGGCGATGGGACCGTAGGTCTGGCCAAAGAACATCACCTCGAGCGAACCGCCCAGATCCTCAACCTCGCAGCGGGCATAGGGGTTGCCGCTGCTCTTGGCAATCCGGCGTTGTAAGTTGGTAATCATGCCCGAAATGGTGATGATGTGCCCGTCCTGTGGCCCGTCATCGCCGAGCAACGCCGTGATGGACATGTCAGCGTTCTGGCTCAGGACGCCTTCCAAACCGCGCAGCGGGTGGTCCGAGACGTACAAGCCCAGCATGTCGCGTTCGAAGGCGAGCTTGTCCTTCTTTTCCCATTCGGGCAGGTCCGGGATTTCGGTGGTGAGCGCTGATTCCGGCTCCTCCTCGCCACCGAGTCCGGCAAAGAGGTCAAACTGGCCCACGGCCTCGTTCCGTTTGATGCTGATCACGGAGTCAACGGCTTCTTCATGGATCATGGCCAACGCCCGGCGGGCGTGCCCCAGCGTGTCAAAGGCGCCAGCCTTGATCAGCGATTCAATGGTGCGCTTGTTGCACACCACGGCGGGGACTTTCATCAAAAAGTCGGAGAAGTTCTCAAAGTTGCCGCGTTCACGCCGGGACTCCACCAAGCCGTTGACTACGTTGGCGCCCACGTTGCGAATGGCGCCCATACCGAAGCGGATGTCCGTCCCGATCGGGGTGAAGTTCAAGGCGGATTCGTTGACATCAGGGGCAAGAACGGTAATGCCCATGTGGCGGCATTCGTTGAGGTACAGCGCCAGTTTGTCCTTGTCATCACCCACGCTGGTCAGCAGGGCCGCCATATATTCGGCCGGGTGGTGTGCCTTCAGGTACGCGGTCCAGTAACTGATGACGCCGTAGGCGGCCGAGTGGGCCTTGTTGAAGGCGTAGTCGGAGAAGGGCAGCAGGATCGCCCACAGTGTTTGGACGGCGGCGTCAGAGTACCCGTTGTCCAACATGCCCTGATGGAAGCCCGCATACTGCTTATCCAGTTCGGACTTCTTCTTCTTACCCATGGCCCGGCGCAGAATGTCGGCACGGCCCAGCGAGTAGCCGGCCAGCTTCTGCGCAATCGACATGACCTGCTCCTGGTACACGATCAGCCCATACGTCCCGCCGAGGATGTCCGCGAGGGGTTCCTCCAATTCAGGATGGATGGGCGTGATCGGCTGCAGACCGTTTTTACGCAGAGCGTAGTTGGTGTGTGAGTCGGCACCCATGGGACCTGGCCGGTACAGGGCTAGAACAGCGGAGATGTCTTCAAAGTTATCCGGGCGCATGAGCTTGAGAAGCCCGCGCATGGGACCGCCGTCGAGCTGGAAAACACCCAGCGTGTCACCGCGCGCCATGAGCTCATAGGAGGGTGCGTCGTCGAGCTCCAACCCTTCAAGGTCAAGGTCAAAGCCCTTGTTGGCCTTGATGTTCTCCAGCGCGTCCGTGATGATCGTGAGGTTGCGCAACCCCAAGAAGTCCATCTTGATCAGTCCCAGACCTTCAGCGGTCGGGTAGTCAAACTGGGTGATGATCTGCCCGTCCTGGATGCGGCGCATGATCGGGATGACATCGATGATGGGATCAGAGCTCATGATCACACCGGCCGCGTGCACGCCCCACTGGCGCTTGAGCCCCTCAAGGCCCTTGGAGAGCTCGAAGACCTTTGCAGCTTCCGGGTCAGTGTTGATCAGGTTGCGGAAATCTTGGGCTTCCCCGTACCGCTTGGCCTCCGGGTTTTCAATATCGTTGAGCAGAATATCTTTGGCCATGACGGCCGGAGGCAACGCTTTCGTGAGCATTTCACCCATGCTGAAGGGGTGGCCCAGCACGCGGGAGGAGTCCTTGAGCGCCTGCTTGGTCTTGATGGAGCCGTACGTGACAATCATGGCCACACGCTCATCGCCATACTTCTCGGTCACGTACTTGATGACCTCATGGCGCCGCCGATCATCGAAGTCCACGTCGAAGTCAGGCATGGAGACACGTTCCGGGTTGAGGAAGCGCTCAAAGATCAAACCGTGACGCAACGGGTCAAGGTCGGTGATGCGCATGGCGTAGGCCACCATGGAACCGGCACCGGAACCACGGCCCGGACCCACCCGGATCCCTTGGGCCTTGGACCAATTGATGAAGTCGGCCACTACCAGGAAGTACCCCGGGAAGCCCATGCGGATGATGACGTCGAGTTCGTAGTCCGCCTGCTTGCGCACGTCATCGGGAATACCGGAGGGGTAGCGGTACCGCAGGCCCTCATCCACCTCCTTCACCAGCCAGGAGGTCTCATCCTCACCCTGTGGACAAGGGAATTTGGGCATGTAGTTGGCGTTGGTGTTGAAGGAGACGTCGCAGCGTTCGGCGATCAGCAGCGTGTTATCGCACGCCTCCGGCAATTCGGAAAAGAGGGAGCGCATTTCCGCCGCGGACTTCAGGTAGTAGCCGCTGCCACTGAAGGCAAAGCGCTTGCCGCCCTGATCATAGGTGGGCTCGGTCAGTGTGGAGGCGGATTGGAGAGCCAGCAGGGCCTCGTGCGCCTTGGCGTCATGCTCATGCGTGTAGTGCAGATCGTTGGTAGCGACCAGCGGAATTTTCAGTTCCCTGGCCAGGCGCAGCAGGTCCTTGGTGACCCTGCGCTCAATGTCCAGCCCATGGTCCATGAGCTCGCAGAAATAGTTTTCCGCACCGAAGATGTCCTGGAATTCGGAGGCGGCGGCCTTGGCCTCGTTGTACTGACCCAGCCGCAGACGCGTCTGAACCTCGCCGGAGGGGCAGCCAGTGGTGGCGATCAATCCGGGGTGATACTCATTGAGCAGTTCCCGGTCCAGGCGCGGGTATTTGCCCATGGGTGAATCGAGGGAACCCAAGGAGGAGGCCCGGAACAAGTTGCGCATGCCCTGGTTGTTGTAGCTGAGCAGCGTCATGTGGGTGTAGAAACCACCGCCGGAGACGTCATCCTTCTTTTGTGACTCCTCGGTACGCCACTTCACCCTGGATTTGTCGGTACGGGCCGTGCCCGGGGTGACGTAAGCTTCCACCCCGATGATGGGCTTGATGCCGGCATCGGTGGCCTTGCGCCAGAAGTCAAAGGCACCGAACAAATAACCGTGGTCGGTGGTGGCCAAGGCCGGCATTTCAAGCCGCTTGGCCTCGTCAAACAATTCGGTCAGGCGGGCGGCACCGTCCAACATGGAATATTCGGTGTGCGTATGGAGATGGACAAAACTGTCAGTCGATGAGCTAGCCACCAGATCATTCTACGTGGCCAAGTCAACCGCCAGCCCCCAGAAACGCTCCCTCACTTTTGGTGCATTAATGCAAATCGCTCCCTCACTAAATGAGGGAGCGATCTGTGAAAGTGAGCCAAAAGTAACCGAGCGCTGGAGGTGGGGCTAGTGTTCGCCGCGCAGGTGATCCAGTGCGTAGTTCAGATCCTGCGGGTAGGCGCTGGTGACACTGACCCACTCCCCCGATGACGGGTGCGTGAAACCGAGCTTGTGGGCGTGCAGCCATTGACGGGTCAGGCCCAGTTCGGCCGCCAACTTCGGATCCGCCCCGTAAGTGAGATCTCCGGCACAGGGGTGGCGCAGGGCAGAGAAATGGACACGAATTTGGTGGGTGCGACCGGTCTCCAGATGCACCTCCACGAGGGAAGCCTTGCCGAACGCTTCGAGCACCTCATAGTGAGTGATGGAGGGGCGCCCGTCTTCAATGACCGCGAAGCGCCAGTCATGGCCCGGATGGCGGCCAATGGGGGCGTCAATGGTGCCCTGCAACGGATCAGGCAGCCCCTGCACCACAGCGTGGTAGACCTTCTCAACGGTTCGCTCACGGAACGCCTGCTTTAGCACGGTGTAGGCGTGCTCGGTTTTGGCAACCACCATGGCTCCCGAGGTGCCCACATCCAGTCGGTGCACAATGCCCACCCGCTCTTGGGCGCCGGAGGTGGAGATGCGGTAACCGGCGGCAGCCAGCCCCCCGACTACTGTGGGACCTACCCAGCCCGGGGAAGGGTGTGCTGCCACACCCACAGGCTTGTCAACCACCACAAAGTCATCGTCATCTAGCAGGATCTTTAATCCTTCGACGGGCTCAATGCGAACCTCCAGCGGATCACGCCGCGGCGGAATGGTCACCTGGATGCTGGCCCCGGCACTAAACTTCTCGCTCTTGCCCATGGAAGCACCGTTTTGTAAGACATTGCCCTCCGTACACAGCAGTGCAGCAGCGGATCGGGAGATGCCCAGCAAAGTGGCCAGCCCGGCGTCGGCTCTGATCCCGGCAACAGCCTCTGGAACCACGAATGTTTCAGTCATTATCTTCCTCCCCTTCATGCCCTGCAACTTCTGCGGACTTCGTTTCTGTGACATTGGACGCCGTGGCTTTAGCGACAGCTCTACTGCCATCTAGCGAGATACCCAGCAGAGTGAGCAGGCAGATCACAATGACGCCGCCCACAACAGCCATATCCGCCATATTGAAAATGGCGAAGTTGGGGAAGGAAATAAAGTCCACCACGTGGCCCATGCCAAACGACGGCGGACGGAACAGCCTGTCGGTCAGGTTACCTAGGGCGCCACCCAGGACCAGACCCAAGCCAATGGCCCACCAAAGCGAACGGATGCGCCGGGCAAAGACAATGATGGCAACAGAAACAGCCGCCATGATGATGGTGAATACCCAGGTGAAATTCTCGCCAATGGAGAACGCCGCACCAGAATTCAGGATGTGGTACCACTGCAAAACACCAGGAATAACAGGGGTTTTCTCACCCAATTCCATGGTGGAACTGACCCACCATTTAGTTAATTGGTCACAAATATAGGCAAAGGCCGCCACGCCGAGCCAGAGCCACCAGAAGTGGCGGCGGGGCTTGGCAGCGGGCGCCGGCAAAGAGTTCTCGCTCATAACGCTTTCAGTTGATTGGGCAATGGGATTCCTTCCATCATAGGCGCCAAATCATCCACGCCCTGTGACGGGTGGCACCGTTGTTGGAACTTAAGAAACTAAAAGCCGGTGGAACAAGTTTCCTTGCACCACCGGCTTCTAGTTATCTGGAATTAGGACTCCAGGCTGCTCTCGGTGAAATCCGGGGCTGCCACTGAGCCGCGGGCGTCCAAGTCGCGCAGCTGGCCTTCGATGTAGCTCTTCAGGCGTGAGCGGTAATCGCGCTCGAAGCCGCGAAGCTGCTCTACCTTGCGCTCTAGCACTGAACGCTGCTGCTCCAGGGCGCCGAGCGTCTTACGGCTCTTCTCCTGGGCATCGTTCACCAGTGTGCTGGCTTCAATCTGGGCCTCAGCAATGATCTTGTCACGCTGCTCAACACCCGCGCTGACATATTCATCGTGCAGGCGCTCGGCCAACGCAAGGACACCGCTGGCGGACTGTGCTGCGGAAACCGGTGCTGTAGGAGCCGGAGCCGCAACAACCTTTTCTTCCACAACGGGTTCCGGAGCTGCGGGGGCCTGAACTACCTCAGGCTCAACAACTGCGGGCTCGGGTTCAACCTTCGCGGGCTCCTTGGCCAGTAGCGGTGCTACCGGGGCAGGGGCCGTTGCGGGGTTGGAACCACCCTGCTCGAGCTGCTTGCGCAACTCGTCGTTTTCCTGATGGAGTCGGCGAAGCTCAACGACGATCTCGTCAAGAAAATCGTCGACTTCGTCCTGGTCATAGCCTTCACGAAACTTTGTCGGCTGGAACCGCTTGTTGACAACGTCTTCTGGCGTAAGCGCCATCTAGTCACCTCATTGGTCTTATGTGAGTCAGACACCGGCCGAAACCTTCCCCGGACTACGGTACCGAATACAAATCTGGAGATCTGAACTTGGGTTCTATCGCTTTTTACAATATAGCCTTTTGTCGCTGAAAACTAACGACGCGGCTCTAACTGACAAAACTTTTTGTCACACTCATGCCAATACCCACGGCAACGAGCAATAAAAGGAAGCCAATATCCAGCGCAACGGAGCCAATCCGAAGCGGTGGAATCATGGCCCGGAGTTTACGCAGCGGCGGATCGGTGAGTCTGTACACGAGCGAGGCTCCAACGAGAGCTGCGCCCTTGGGACGCCAGTCACGGGCGAATACTTGTATCCAGTCGAACACCATGCGCAGCAGCAGCGTCAGGAAATAGAGCAGCAGGAGCAGGTAGAGGAGAGCAAAAACAATTGTCACGCGTGTGCACACAATCCCTAGGAGGAGAAAAAACTTGAACCTTGCAGCCAGACTCATCGGTGCGCTTCCGGAACGTCCCGGACGCAGGTAACTCTGATGTCTTCAGCTTAACGAACTGCCCGGACACTTTGTGCCCGGGCAGTCAAAATATCTTGGTTAAGACAAGTCGTCTAAGACAAGGTGTTAGCTCTGATTGAAGAAACTGGCCTGGGTGTCCGAGATCTTCTTGTCATCGCCGAGCACCTCAATATATGACGGTGAGAGCAAGAAGACCTTGTTGGTGACCCGCTCAATTGAGCCGCGCAGTCCGAAGACTAGCCCTGCAGAGAAGTCCACCAGGCGCTTGGCATCAGCTTCACCCATGTCGGTGACATTCATGATGACGGGAATGCCGTCCCGGAAACTTTCCCCAATGATCTTTGCATCATTGTAGGAACGAGGATGGACTGTGGTGATCTGGCGCAAACTTTCAGCCTCTTCCCGGGTTGATGCGGCACGCTTGATGGGGGTCACCGGTGCGCGGTATTCTTCGTCGCCGGCCTTGGGTGCGGCAGGTTCCGCTGCTGGTGCCGGGGCCGGGGCAGCAGCTCGTTCGAATACCTCTACGGCGGCGTCTTCCTTGGGCAACGCCGGAGCGTACTCAGCGTCGTAGTGCTCGTCCCCGTCGGCGAGCCCAAGAAAGATCATTGTCTTGCGCATAGCGCTAGCCATGGTTGCTCCTCATTAATGTGCCAAGCTAGAAACTCGTTGGTCAACAGCTGTACTGCGTTCCTGTTGTCTTCAAAACGCTACCGCACCAGCGGGCGCGGTCCGAGGATATCCGAACCGACACGCAGGTGTGTCGCCCCGGCGAGCAGTGCTGCCTCAAGATCGTGGCTCATACCAGAAGAAATGCTGGTGGCTTCAGGATGTTCGGATACCAGCTTGGCTGAGAGCTCGCCCAGCAACGAGAACCCAGGTTCTGGCGCCACGCCCAGAGGCGCTACCGCCATGAGCCCTGCCAGTCGCAGTCCAGAGGCTTGGGCTATCTGGGCTGCCAGTTGAGCAATTGACGACGGCGTTGCCCCTCCCCTGCCGCTGTGCGAGGGTCCGTCCGGCTGCGGTGCCAGCGCTAGATCCGGGTAGGCGCCGGAGAGATCAACCTGAATGAAGCACTCGAGCGCCTCACGCCCTGTTGCGTCCTGCTGGCGAACCATGGCATTACCCAGTGCCGTGACGAGGGACCCTCGATCTATTGACTGCACCGAATGGGCGTAGGCTGCCACTGATTTAGCCTTGTTCTTTTGCAGTTGTCCAATGAAGTGCCAGCGCAGCTGATGAGCATCGATTGCCCCCACCTCCGTGGCTTTGGCGGCTGCCTCTTGGTCACGATTTTCACCAACATCACACACGCCCAGGCTGCGCAGTCGCAGCACATCCGCGGCTGGATGGAATTTTGTGACAACAATCAACGTGGGTGCGGTGGACCCTTGTTGGGCGGCATGGATGCGTTCCTTGACCTGCGCCAATCGCTCAGCGAGCTCACGGGTGCGGGGGTCTTGCGAATTCATGGCGTTGTTTACTTTCCTGGCGCAAAGGCAGCTGGTGGGCTACCGGGCGGATACGGCGAACCCGATGAATCGGCCCTCTGCCGATCCATCTCGGATAGCACGCCGGTGGGAGTGGAATGCGTGGTTTTCAAGGGTGCATTCCCCGCTGGGATGGGCGGTGACGTGATTGCTGCGAAGTTGCGCCAGCACCGCTGCCGGCAAGTCCAGGGAAGGCGTTCCCCAGGAGGTGGTGGCAAAAGATTCTGGTTCCTTCACAGCAACACTCTGGCGCATCTGGTCAGGGACTTCATAGCAGTACCCGCAAATACTGGGGCCTAGCCACGCCTCGATGGCGTCTGCACCGGCGGCTCGCATGGCCGAGACCACAGCCCCGATGACATCTCGCTCCACCCCGGGCCGGCCGGCATGTGCCACGGCCAGCAGCACACCGCCATCGAGGGTTTCCCCCACGAGAACCACAGGGACGCAGTCGGCCACCATGACCGCCACCCCGGCTCCTGCAGTTCCCCAGGTGACCATGGCATCGGCCGTGGGAGCAGGTTTCCCTGCTGCAGCCCCCGCAGAGAGAATGGCTACCGCGTTTCCATGAACTTGGTTCATGTACGCCAGGGCCACGTCCGTTCCGACGGCCTCGGACAGTGCCGCATTCAAGGCCGCCCGGCGGCGGGCTACGGCCCCTCCATCATCCCCAACATGAAAGGCCAGGTTGCCTGTTTCCGTCCCGGTGAAGCCGACCCAAATTCCGGGGCGCACTTCCTGGTGGGAAAACATTGGACCAACCTGACCATTCATGACTTATTGTGATTGAAAAATGCGTGCCGGCAGCGGTTGCTGCCGGCGGGACGTCCCCTATTTCAGGAAGTCGGGAACATCCAGTTCGTCGGCGCGGTGACCGGTGAGATCTGGCTCCACAATAGCGGGCAGCTCCACATCAAAGCCCCCGTCGGCGGGGACATGTGCTGCGGACTGCTGGCCCCACTGGTTGAGGTTTGTGACACTTGCACCACTGGGCACGGCAGCGGGTACGGGCGGGACTGCGGCGGCAACCGGCTCAGCAACTTCAGGTGCGGCGTCCGGGGCGTCAAAACCCGCGGCAATAACCGTTACCCGCACCTCATCGCCCAATGCGTCATCAATGACAGCACCGAAGATGATATTGGCTTCGGGGTGGGCCACTTCCTGGACAAGGCGGGCGGCCTCATTGATCTCGAAGAGGCCAAGGTCAGATCCACCCTGGACGGAGAGCAGAACACCGTGGGCGCCATCAATGGAGGCTTCCAGAAGCGGGGAGGCGATGGCAAGCTCGGCGGCCTTGACAGCACGGTCCTCACCGCGGGCAGAACCGATGCCCATAAGCGCTGAACCGGCACCTTGCATGACTGATTTAACGTCCGCAAAGTCAAGGTTGATCAGGCCGGGGGTGGTGATCAGGTCAGTGATGCCTTGCACACCGGACAGCAGCACCTGGTCCGCGGAACGGAAGGCATCCATGACGGAGACATTCCTGTCACTGATGGACAGCAGGCGGTCATTGGGGATCACAATGAGCGTATCTACCTCGTCGCGCAGCGCTTCAATGCCGTTGTCGGCACTTGAGGCGCGGCGGCGGCCCTCAAAGGTGAACGGACGCGTGACCACACCGATGGTCAAGGCGCCAAGAGAGCGGGCAATGCGGGCCACCACGGGGGCACCGCCAGTGCCTGTTCCGCCACCTTCACCGGCCGTAACAAAGACCATGTCAGCCCCACGCAGGACTTCTTCAATTTCTTCTTGGTGGTCCTCTGCCGCTTGGCGACCAACGTCGGGGTTGGCGCCGGCGCCAAGTCCGCGCGTCAGCTCCCGGCCAACGTCAAGCTTGACGTCGGCGTCGCTCATCAGCAACGCCTGGGCGTCGGTGTTGATGGCGATGAATTCAACGCCGCGCAGACCCACGTCAATCATGCGGTTAACTGCATTTACGCCGCCGCCGCCGATGCCGACGACTTTGATGACTGCCAAGTAATTCTGGGGTGCTGCCACGTTACGTGTCCCTTGTTCGTATGTTGCTTCGAAGATCAAAAAAGCTTGCTTTGCTACCGAGAATCCAAAGTGCCTGCCAGCTGCCAGCATCAATCCTGGGAGCAACCTTGAAGCAATGCCTGAACCCTTGGTAGCTTAACCTTCAAGTTGAAGGTTATAGTTATGTCAACTAACTCTTGTCAGTGACGCTATGGTGCATCTGCGCCGCATGCAATTACCGCCGCCGCGTGTCGCCCGAATCCGCAAAAAAAACGTCAAAAATCCTTCTTTAAGAATGTTCTCACAGAACAAGGCGCCTCTGTCCTGCCCTCACCTGGTCACCGGGTGACGTGGGGCACTGACGTCAAATACCTGCGCAGGCACCGGTACTGGCTTGCCCTCCTGGGCCGTGGGTGGCGGAGCGTTCAGCAACGCCTCCAACACCTGCGCCTTCAGGTCCATGTCATTGGCGTTACCCCAGATGACGCTTCGCCCATCAGTGAGCCGCAATTCCACGGCGTCCGGAGACTTGGCTGTGGCATTGGCAAGCTGAGTCAGGATGGATTTGGGCAAGGTCGCCAAAACAGCCGTCATGGCCGCGAAAGTAGCTTTGCCAATGACCGCCTTCCCGCCATCGATCAGGGGCAGCGCCGCAGTTGTAGAGTCCATGGTTGTGCCCAGCTCAACACCGTCCTGGTCCACCAGAGAAAACAATTTGCCGTTCTTTAGCAGCGCCACAGGTACGCGCTCCACCACATGGACCACAAGCGTGGAGGGTGGCCTGGCCTCAATCCTTGAGCTCTTGACCTGAACCACTGGTTCTAGCAGCGCCTGAACATCAGCTTCCGTGACTTGTGGCAACGGCCGGGACATGACGGGCAGCAGGGCCAGTTGCAACGTGTGTTCGCTAACTAACTTGTTGCCGTCAAAGACAACGGTTTTCACACCCAAGACCGGCGAGTACAAGGCGATGCCCATCACGAGGGCAAGGACAGCCACCACGCCCGCAGCAGAGATCAGGAAAGTCCGACGCCGTCGCTTATGTTCAGGCATCGGAAACGCCAGCACCTGCGCCACGCCATCATCTTCAGAGCCGGCACTAGCAAGCGCAGTGGGGTGTTTCGCCGCAGCCTTACTTGAAACTGACTTATCAGAACCCACCCTCTTAGAAACAGGCTCACTGGAAACAGGCTTGCTCGCTTCGGGCAGTGCCGAGCCCTTCCCCGCCGGCTCCTTTCCCGAACGTGATTCCGGCGCCGCCGGAATCTTTGCACCCGCCACCTTGGCGTCCGGAGTCTTTGCACCCGCCACCTTGGCGTCCGGAGTCTTTGAAGCAGGTTTGAGGCTGGCTTTCAGACGCGGCACCCACATGAACGGCTTGGCTTTCTCACTGGGCACCGGAACCACGGCCACCTTCTCGCTCGTGCCCCGTACCGTGCCAGCGGAATGTACCGTGCCAGCGGAATTTGCCGTGCCAGCGGATTCTAGGCTGCCGGCGGATTTTGCCGTGGCAGCGGAATCACCAGTGCCCGCAGGAACCTCCATGCTGTTGGAAAGGCCCTCCCTCTGCTTGCCTGCAGGCGGTGAGGCAGGAGGTGAGGCTGGGGTGCGGGTGCGGATAACCCGCGGTTTGCGCGGCTCAGCCATGGACGTCCCCTGAGGTCAATTCCGCCACCAGCACAGGGCCAAATTCCGTCACGTCTCCGGCACCTACCGTCAAGATGATGTCACCGGCAGCGGCTCCAGCACACAACCGTGCCACGGCCGCCAGAGGATCCGGAGCGTAGCCGAAGGGCTTGTTCAGCTCCCTCGTGATTAGCTCACTGGTGACTCCGGGGACGGGATCTTCCCGGGCAGCATAAATGTCAAGAACAGCCACGGTATCCGCCAGGTCAAGTGCCTTGGCGAACTCGGTGGCGAACTCGGCAGTGCGGGAAAATAGGTGCGGCTGGAATAAGACGTGCACCTTGTGTGCGCCGGCAACCGTTCGGGCAGCGCGCAGCGCTGCAGTGACCTCGGTGGGATGGTGCGCATAGTCGTCAAAGACGCACACGCCACGTCCCTCTCCCTTGGCTTCGAAGCGGCGGGCAGCTCCGCTGAATGTGCCAAGTGCCTCAACGGCACGCTCTGCATCCACGCCCAGGGCAAGCGCCACGGCCACAGCCGCAGCAGCATTGCTGAGGTTGTGGTTACCAGGGACTTGCAGGCGCAACTCGAGGGTGCGTTCTGACCCCTCCAGGTTTTGCAGGAGCACGGATGCTGTGGTGAGCAGCCCGTGGTGATGGCCTGGGAGCAGCCTGACGTTGGCATCATCTGCAAAACCATAGGTGATGGTGCGTGTTCCGGTGGCAGCGGACTGGGCAGCCAAGGCCGCAGATCCGGCGTCGTCAGCGCACGCCACCAGCACTCCCCCGGCCGGGAGGAGTTGGGCGAACTGGTCAAAAGCGGCGAACACGGCCTGGGCCGTGCCGTAGTGGTCAAGATGATCCGCTTCGAGGTTGGTGACAACGGCAATCTGCGGCCGGTAGTTCAAGAAGGACGCATCCGATTCATCAGCCTCAGCCACGAACACTCCCGCGCTGCCATGGCCGGCATTGACGCCCAAGCCCTGCACTGTCCCGCCCACCGCGAAGGAGGCGTCAACACCTGCCCCGCGCAGCATGATGGTAATCATGGAGGTGGTGGTGGTTTTCCCGTGCGTGCCGGCAACAGCCACAACAATATCCTCGGCCATGGCTGCGGCGAGTGCCTGGGAGCGGTGCAGGATGCGCAGACCTGCTGCGCGTGCAGCAGACAGTTCAGGGTTGCTTTCACGGATTGCTGAGGAGACCACCACTGTGTCAGCCTCATCCACATTGGCGCCGGATTGGCCCACATAGACTCTGGCACCGAGGGCGGCCAGTTCCGCTAGCCCGGGCGATTCTTTGGCGTCTGATCCACTGACGGGTAGTCCCTGGCTCAGCATGATCCGGGCGATCGCCGACATTCCAGCGCCTCCCATGCCAATGAAGTGAACCCGTCCCAGCTCGGCGAGTGTGGGTGGAATATACATGGGGGTACTTTTCTTTTCGCTCATGATTCTTTACTTCCCACTCGCGGCGAACACCATGGCGGCCATGCTTTCGGCGGCGTCACGGATGCCCAGCTCAGAGGCGTTGGCGGCCATGCGTGCCAGCCGCGGCGCGTCAAGGCACAGCGGTATCAATTCCGCAGATACCCACGCGGCATCCACGTCCCCGTCGGGCACCAGAAGCGCCGCGCCGGCCGCCACGAGCCCGGCCGCGTTGCGGGCCTGTTCACCGTTTCCTATGGGCAAGGGCACAAACACTGCGGGAAGCCCGACGGCGGCCACCTCCGAGACGGTTCCGGCACCTGAGCGGCACAACAGCAAATCTGCTGCCGCATAGACATCTTCCATGGAATCCACGTATTCCACCTGTTGGTAGCCCGGCGCAGCGAGGGCAGCCCCGTCATCGCCGAGAACAGTCTTGCCCTTGCCCGTGATGTGCAATGTCTGAATGCCTGCATCGGCCAGCGCCTGCAAGGATGCAGCAATGGCCTGGTTCAAGCGCAGGGCTCCGAGTGAGCCCCCCGTGACAATCAGTGTGGGCTTGCCCACCGCCAGACCCAGCCGGGAGGTGGCCGCAGCTTGCCCCGCATGACGGGTCAAGCTGGCAATTTCCTTGCGCATGGGCATGCCCACCAGGTGGGCGTGCCGGATGGCGGTCTCGGCAAACGCCGTCCCCACATGTGTGGTGTAGCGGGCGCCCACCTTGTTGGCCAAACCGGCCTTCGTATTGGCCTCATGGATCACGATCGGGACACCCAGCGACTTGGCAGCCAAATACATGGGGGTACAGACATAACCACCCACACCTACCAGAACATCGGCCTGGGCATCATTGAGGATTGTTTTGGCGTCTCTGATGGCCCGGAGCATGCGTCCGGGCAATTTTACAAGATCCATGGACGGCTTCCGTGGCAGCGGAATTCGCTCCACGAACGTCAGCTCAAAACCGGCGGCCGGAACAAGCGTGGTTTCCAGCCCTTCCTTGGTGCCGACGGCAAGAATCGCGGTTTCCGGAGCCTTCGCCCGGATCGCAGCCGCAATAGCCAACAACGGGCTCACATGGCCGGCCGAGCCTCCCCCGGCAAGGACCACTGAGAGTGCGGTGGTGTGGTTCTCTGTCATGAAGTCTTCAAACTGCTTTCTGGCTCAGTGCGGGAAAAGGACAGGACCACGCCCACGCCTGCCAGGACCATGATCAGCGCCGTGCCACCATAAGAAATCAACGGCAACGGCACACCAAACACGGGCAGCAGGCCCACCACAACGCCAATGTTGACGATCGCTTGGCCAATAATCCACGTCAAAATCATGCCGCAGACTATTCGTGAGAAGGGATCGTTACGTGAGTTAATGACTCGGAAAATAGAAAATGCCAGGACAGCATAGAGGCCCACAATGAGAATGCTGCCCAGTAAGCCAAACTCCTCTCCAATGATGGCGAAGATAAAGTCGTTGTGCGCTTCGGGAATCCAATTCCACTTTTGCCGGCTCTGACCCAGCCCAACACCAAACCAGCCACCAGAGGCTAAGGCGTAGGCGCCGTTGAGGTATTGGTCGCAAGCACCTGGGGCGCTGCAGTCGCCCAACCAGCTGGCAAACCGTCCGGTTCGGTTATCACTGGTGAGGTTTGAGATCACAACAACAATGGCTGCGGCACCCATCGCCAGGGCAAGGAATCTCTTGGGTACGCCAGCAAACCACAGTCCGGCAATCACCATCATCCCCACGATCACGGCGGTTCCCAGGTCATGACCCAAGAGGATCAGCAAGATGATCGCGCCAGCCCCAATAGCCGCGGGCACCAGCACATGCACCAGCTTGCGCAAGAGACGTCCCTTGGCCGCCAACACGGCTCCCATCCAGATTGCCAGCGCCAGCTTTGCTGCTTCCGACGGCTGGAACTGCAAGCCGGCAATGCTGAGCCAGTTCAGGTTGCCCTGTACGTTCACACCCAAGGGTGTGAAAACTAAGATGAGCAACAGCACTGCCAAGCCGAGGAGGAAAGGGGCAAACTTTTTCCACCTGTTCCTCGGCACACAGGACAACAAGAACATCAGGACCAGGCCCACCACAGCAAAGCCCGATTCCTTAATGAAGAGATCGTAAGGGTCCTGTCCCTTGGAGATGGTTTCTGCTGTCGACGCCGAGAGTACCGTCATGCGCCCAATCATGGTCAACGCGATGGCGGTACCGATGATCCAGTAGTAGCTGGCGGTGGGCTTACCCACTTTGCTATTGAACCAGTTACGGTAGCGAGCCAGGGGCTTGCGAACAGGCCCGCCGCCCTTTGCTCCGGCACCGCTTTTTACTGCGGACCCAAGCGATGCTTTACCTCTGGCTGGACTCCCTTTTTCCGCCACGGAAACTTTGGCCGCGTCCTGTGCGGACACCGCACCGTCATTGGCCATGGCGGGCATGCTTTTGGCGGAACTGCGTGGCTGTGCGGGCGTTTTGGCCACTATGACTCCTTGTTGGCGCTTGCCCGCGATTCCAGCAATTCCCGCACAGAGCCAATGAAGGCGTTGCCGCGGTGGGCGTAAGAGGTGAATTGATCCATGGAGGCCGACGCCGGCGCCATGAGGACCGTGTCTCCCTCACTGGCCAGCGAGGCGGCAACGGCTACAGCCTCCGACATGACGGCGTCTCCCGGAAGAGCGGATCCGCTGGAACGGCGCCCGCCGGGTGCCTGGGTGGCAATAACCGCAACATCTGGCGCATATTTGGCAAGTGACGCTGCCAGCGCCGAACTGTCAGTGCCAATCAGCACCACTGCCTTGAGCCGCGCCGCGTGGTTGCGCACCAAGTCGTCATAGTCGACCCCTTTGGAGAGGCCGCCGGCAATCCAGATGACTGGTTTGAAGGCAGCCAGCGAAGCGGAGGCAGCATGCGGATTGGTGGCCTTGGAATCATTGACCCACAGGACGCCTTCCGACATGGCCACGGATTGGATGCGATGGTCCCCATTGTGGTAGTTGATCAGCCCCTTGCGCACATCCTGGGGAGTGAGTCCGCAGGCCCGCACCAGTGCGGCAGCGGCAGCAGCGTTGGCCATAAGGTGGCGCGGAACTAAATCACCAATGTCGCTGGCCTTGGCCAGTTCAGCGGCGGAGTCCTTGCGTTCTGCAATGAAGGCCCTGTCCACGAGCAGGCCTTCTACCACCCCGACCATGCCGATCGACGGGATACCGGTAGTAAAGCCCACTGCCCGGCAGCCCTCTTGCACATCAGCTTCCTGAACCATCCGCTCGGTCTCGATCTGCTCGGCGTTGTAGATGCAAGCGATCTCGGTATTGGCGTAGATCTTTGCCTTCTCGGCTGCATAGGCTGCGAAACTGCCATGCCAGTCAACATGGTCCTCGGCAAGATTCAGGCAAACGCTGGCGGTTGGAGCCAGCGATTGTGTCCAGTGCAATTGGAAGGAGGAGAGCTCCACTGCCAAAAAATCCCAGCCTTCAAGATCACGGACGGCATCAAGTATGGGTGTGCCAATGTTTCCTGCGGCTATGGCGCGCAGGCCAGCAGCCTGGAGCATTGATTCCACCATGGTGGTGGTGGTGGTTTTTCCGTTGGTGCCGGTGATGGTGATCCAGCGGGCAGTCTTTCGCCCAGCCTTCTCCCGCACACGCCACGCCAGTTCCACATCTCCCCAAATGGGGATCCCCTCCGCCGCAGCAGCGGCGAGCAAGGGGTGCGTGGGCTTGTAGCCGGGGCTCGTTACAACGAGCTCGGCTGGTTCACCCTTGACCAGTGGCAACACTGTGGAGGAGGCTTCACCGAGAATCACCTCGGCAACGCCCACAATCTTGAGAGTGTCCGCGTTGGCCACGGCCTCTTCATCATCTGAGGCGGCCACCACCACCACATGGGCTCCGAGTTCGGCGAGGGTATCGGCCACGGAAAAGCCTGTTTTACTGATGCCCGTGACAACCACACGCAGGCCGGCCCAATCGGCGTCCCAACTGGTCAGTGATTCAAATCGGTTCAGCGATTCAGATTGGTTTTGCAGTGCGCTCACAGTCGAACTATCCATTCAGCATAAAAAGCTCCCAGTCCCACAGCTACCATCAGTCCTGCCAGAATCCAGAACCGAACAACAACTGTCACCTCACGCCAGCCCTTGAGCTCGAAGTGATGTTGCAGCGGGGCCATGAGGAAGACGCGCTTGCCCTTGGAGAGCTTGAAGAAGCCCACCTGGATAATGACGGAACAGGAGATCAGCACGAACAGTCCACCAATGATGGGCAGGAGCAACTCGGTGCGGGAGAGGATGGCGAAACCGGCAATGGCGCCGCCAATGGCGAGCGAACCCGTGTCACCCATGAAGATCTTCGCCGGGGAGGTGTTCCACCAGAGGAAGCCGATCAGAGCCGCAAACATGATGGCTGCAATCAATGAGAGGTCCAGCGGGTCACGGACTTGATAGCAGACTGTTTCGGAGGGCACCTTACGGGAACCGCAGCCCTGGCTGCTCTGCCACATACCCATGAGGGTGTAAGCACCGAACACCAGAATCGCCGCACCCGTTGCCAGCCCATCCAGGCCGTCCGTCAGGTTTACGCCGTTCGTGGCTGCCGTGATGATCAAGTTGGACCAGATCACAAACAGCACCACACCCAACCCTGCCCCTGCAAAGGCCAGGTTCAGTGAGGGGATGTCACGGGCAAAAGAAATGAAGGTGCTGGCCGGGGTGAGGCCTTCGCTATCCGGAAACCCCAGCGCCATGATTGCGAACGAAATGCCTACAACAGCTTGGCCAATGAGTTTGCCGGCGGGGTTCAGCCCGGTGTTGTGCTGCTTGGTGATTTTCAGGAAGTCATCGAGAAAACCCACCACGCCCATGCCCACCATAAGGTAGATCATGAGCAGGCCGGAGGCGCTCGGTCCGGGCAAGTTTGGGTTGATCAGCCACACGATCAAGTGGGTGATGAAGTAGGAGGCGACAACCGAACCGATGACAACGGTACCGCCCATGGTGGGAGTTCCACGTTTGATCTGGTGGCTGGTGGGCCCGTCTTCCCGGATGATCTGCCCGTAGCCCTGTTTGACCAGGAATCGTATGAACAGGGGGGTGCCGATCATGGCAAAGGCAAGAGCCAAGCCAGCTCCGATGAGTAGTGCAATCATGGCTGGGCAGTCCTTTCGCCTGAAGTAGTCTCACTCGTTGATGTGGGGCTGTTCCCCGTGGGTAATGCTATCCGATCACCCAGAAACCGCAGTCCGGCGCCATTGGAAGACTTGAATAAAACAACGTCTCCTGGCGCCAGCTCGGCTTCCAGGACGGCTGCCGCGGCTGCTGCGTCAGGGAAAAACATGGATTCATTGCCCCAGGATCCTTCCATGACGGCGCCAACGTGCATGGCCCGCGCACCCTGGCCCACCACCAAAAGGCGGGAAATGTTCAGCCGCACGGCAACACGGCCCACTGCATCGTGTTCCAGGACCGAAGCATCGCCTAGTTCCAGCATCTCGCCCAGCACGGCCCAGGTGCGCCGGGCTCCGCTGCCGCCCAGCTCCGCAAGGGTACGCAGGGCTGCCCGCATGGATTCAGGGTTCGCATTGTAGGCATCGTTGATCACTGTCACGCCGTCGCTGCGATCGGTTCGTTCCATCCGGTACCGGCTGGCCGCATGCTGCTCATTGAGCGAGCCAACAATATCTTTTGGTGCTGCCCCCGCGGCAAAGGCTGCGGCTGCCGCGGCAAGTAAGTTGCTCACATGGTGCAGACCCAACAACTTGCTCGAAACGTGCAGTGGCTCTGGGTGGCCAGGAAAGCTCAACTCAAATTCCGGCTGGCCCTGCGCGTTGGTGTGCACATTGCGGGCCTGGACCATCTCGGAACTGCTGTTTGCATCAGCACTGCTGAAGAAGCTCACGGGCGCTACCGAACGGGAGGCCATGGCCCGGACCCGGCCGTCGTCGTAGTTCAGCAAAGCACGACCTGAGGGCGCCAGTGCTTCAACGAGTTCGCCCTTGGCTTGGGCGATGTTATCGATGGAGCCGAACTCGCCGGCGTGCGCGCTGCCCACACCCAAGACCACGCCCAAGTCTGGGCGCACCATGGCGCCGAGATACTTGATGTGGCCCATCTTGGTGGCACCCATTTCAATGATTAGAAAGCGGGTCTCGGCCACGGCCCGGAAGACCGTCAGAGGAACCCCTACCTCACCGTTGTAGGATCCCTCAGGGGCCACGGTGGCTCCCAGCGGTGACAAAATGCCCTGGAGCAGGTCCTTGGTGGTGGTTTTACCCGCCGAGCCGGTGATACCAATGACCGTCAGTGGTGAGTGGCTGCGAATCAGGCCTACCACATGTGCCGCCAGGGCACCCATGGCGAGCACGGCGTCGGCGACAATAACAGCAGGGAACACGGTTCCGGAATCGTCTTGCACTTCCCGCTCAGCCAGGGCAAGGACCGCGCCGGCAGCAAAAGCTGCGCCGAGGAAGTGGTGGCCATCGGCGCTCTCTCCGGCCTTGGCAACATACATGCTGCCCGCCACGGCATCACGGGAGTCGGTAACAATGGCGGCTATGTCAATGCGTGCGTCAGGGTCGGCGCCCTGGGTCAGGACGCCCTGGGTGAGCTCGGCGATTTGGGCTGCAGTAATTTCAATCATCAGTTGGGGACTCTATCTTGCTTGCTCCGGTAAGTGGGAATCCGCGGGACGCCAGCGCCTTCCGCAATTCAACCCTGTCATCGAGGGCAATATTGACCCCTTTAACCTCTTGATACACCTCGTGACCACGTCCAGCAACGAGGATGACATCCTGTGCCCTGGCCAGTTCAACGGCGCGGAGAATCGCTTTGGCACGCTGATCACATTCTTCAATGACGCGTCCCAGTGCGCCGTCTCGATCAGCTTCCCGGGCACCAGCGAGCACCCCGGCACGGATGGCGGCCGGATCTTCATCGTGGGGATCATCGTCAGTGATAATCACCACGTCCGCCCCCTGCGCCACCACGGCGCCCATGATGGGGCGTTTGCTGGCGTCACGCTCCCCCGTGGCACCAAAGACGGCGATGAGGCGGCCATCAGGGGCGCTGGGGCGGACCGCGTCCAGCGCGCGGGCCAGCGCGTCCGGGTTATGTGCGAAGTCCACCACGGCAACGGGCGCTGTGCCAATCAACTGCATCCGGCCGGGGACCTCCACCGTAAACGGGTCGAATCGATCCAGGGCCTCCTGCAGCCGGGTCAGTACCGTCAGCATCTGTATGCCAGGCCCGACACCGGAACCCGGGCCTGAGGTGGTCCCGGCGCCTGAGGCTGAGTCTGTGCTGGAGCCTGTGCCTGTGCCTGTGCCTGTGCCGAGCAGATGCGTGGTCACCATGAGCAGAGCCAAGGCCGCGTTGGAGACGTTGAAGCCCCCGGGAAGGCCCGTGTGGACGTTCAGGACAGCCCCGGCGGGACCGTTAAGCGTAAAGCGTGAGCCCACGCCCTCGCGCTGCACCTCACGCACCTGCCACTGGGCACTGCCAGTAGCTGCCAGCGGATCAGTGGACAAGGTCACGGCGGGGACACTGGCGCCTTCGGCCATGCGCCGGCCCCAGTCATCATCGACGGTGATGACGGCGTGGCGGGCATGCGCGGGGGTGAACAGGGCGGCCTTCGTGTCAAAGTAACCCTCCATGCCACCATGGAGATCAAGGTGATCCTGGGTGAGGTTGGTGAAACCGGCAACATCAAACACCACACCGTCCACCCGGCCAAAAGCCAGTGCGTGCGATGAAACTTCCATGGACGCCGCACTCAGGTCCTTCTCCGCCATGAGTGCCAGCAGCGCGTGGACATCAGTGGATTCCGGAGTGGTCAGCTTGCTGGGGATGGCCTCCTCACCGGCCAGAATTTCAATGGTTCCAATAAGACCGGTGCTATGCCCCAAGGCCCGCAACAGTGAGTTCAGGAAATAAGTTGTGGTTGTTTTCCCGTTGGTGCCCGTCAGCCCGAATAGTTCCAGGCGGTGACCGGAATCTCCCGTACCGGTGGTGCCGTACACCCGCGCGGCCACAGGCCCGGCCACGGCACGTACGTCAGATAGCGCAAGTACGGGCACGGGCACCGAATCCCCCAGAAGGCTGCGCCCGGATTCGTCCGTCATGATGGCTAGTGCACCTGCGGCAACAGCTGCATTGGCAAAGGTGGCTCCGTGACTGCGGGAACCGGGCAGCGCCAGATACAAATCGCCCGGGTGGATAGTCCTCGAGTCCAGGCTCACACCAGTGATCCGCAGGTCCCCCTGGGCGGCGAGGGCGGGGCCCAGGGCGGCGCCCGCCACCTCGGCTAGTTCCGCCAAAGTGGCGCCGCTGTGGTGGCTGGGGCGCGATGGCCCGCCGGGATTGTTCACAGGCACGTGCACAAAGTCCTTTTCTTTTTCACGATCCATAGCGGAAGGTGCTGATCCGTCATTACTTATAGAACTTGGGGAGCTTGACGGGCGGGGTTGTGGATGGCGGGACATCGTTGCTGCGAAGCACCTGCCCCATTACTTGATTAAACGTATACCCCTGAGTGATTCCATAGACGTTGCCTTGCGGGCGTTGGACCGTTATACCCACCACATAGCGGGGATCGTCCATGGGAGCCATGCCGTAAAAGGAGGTGGTGTAGCCGTCAAAACCAACGCCATTATCGGCAGGGGCCTCGGCAGTTCCTGTCTTACCGCCAGTGCGGTACCCGGGAATGCCAACGACCTTGTAGTCGGTCATGGTCACCACACCTTCAAGCATGTCGCGGGCGTCTTGGGCCGTCTTCGGGCTGATGACCTTCACGCCCGGTGCCTGGGGCAGGGTCTCCACCGTGCCATCAGCGTGGGTGAAGGAGTCGATGATGGCTGGCTTGAGCCGGACACCGTTATTGGCGATGGTCTGAAAAACCATGGTGGTTTGCAGCGGGGTTTGCGCAACACCCTGACCAAACAGCACCGTGTATTGCTGACGGCCGTCCCAGTTCTTCCAATCCGCCAAGATGCCCGGGCTCTCACCAGGCAGTGGAATCCCTGTCTTCTCACCCACACCGAACTTACGCATGTAGTCATAGCGCTGCTGTAGTGAGAGCCGGGACCCTGCCATGACGGTACCTGTGTTCATCGAATCGGTAATGATGCCCGAAAGGGTGCGCTTCTCGGTCCCGTGTGTGAAGGAATCGGAGAAATTCTGTCCGTCAATGCTCAGAGTTGGCGGGACCAGGAACTCACTCATGGGAGTGGCGAGCCCCTCTTCCACGAGTGCCGAAGCAGTCATGATCTTGCTGGTTGAACCAGGCTCAACAGCAGAGCTGACTGTGCGAGAACCAATGTTGCTGGGGTCTGAGGCACCCACATTGTTGGGGTCGTAGGAGTCACTGTCGGCAATAGCAATCATCTTGCCGGTCTTGACTTCCGTCACGGTGATGCTGACCCACTGAGCGTTGTACTGTTCCTTCTGCTGCTGGGCTGCCTGCTGCGCGTAAAACTGGATGTCCTGGTCAATGGTGAGCTTGACGCTCTCCCCGTCAACGGCAGGCACGGTGCGGACCGGAGCAGTGGGAATGATGATGCCGTTCTTGCCCGCCTGGTAGGTGCGTGTGCCGTCGGTTCCGGTCAGCTTGTCATTCATGGTCTGCTCAATGCCGGCCAAGGCTTTGCCTTCCCCGTCAAGGAAACCTACGATCGGCCCGCCAACGGCGCCCATGGGGTAAACACGCTTGGTCACGGCCTCGGAGTAAATACCGGGAATACGCAGATCACCGATTTTCTTCTCGATCAACGGGCTCACGTCCATGGCCACATAGTTGTGGACACGATCTCCTGTCACCGCTTTTTTGATTTCTTCAAACGGCAGGCCCAGTACCTCGGCTAGTTGCTCGATCCCCTCGTCAGTGGTGTAGTTGACGATCTTCCATTTGCCTGTGGCCGGGTCAACAATCGCTTCACCAGTCTTGGGGTCCAGCACCAGATGGTCGTAGTCCGGGAATTCGTTGAAGTTAACCTGCGAAACTGTAATGTTATAGCGAATGATGCTCTCGGCGAGGACCTTGCCCTTGGAGTCAATGATTTTTCCCCGGACAGCCGGAAGGGTTTGCTCCACGGTGCGCTGGTTCTCAGCCGCCTCCGCCATCTTTGACGTATCAAAGCCTTGGACCATAACGAGCCGGCCGGCGATGACGAGCAAAATTGCCATCATGGCTATGAAACCCCAGCGGACACGTACCCTGCCGAGCTTATTAAGTTCCTGTGCAGTTGCACTACGTGCGTCCGGACCTGAGTTTTGTGCCACCGCTTGAATTCCTTGCGTTCCTGACTTCGCGAAATGCTGAAGCGCTCAGTCCATCGTAGAAAAGTTAACTGTCCTTTTGTGCCGGTGCCGGAATGGTGCCGCCATTAAGGTCCGGAACAATCACGGGTGCAGGGACGGGGGCCACGTTCTGGGGCTTCTCTGCAGACTTTTTAGCCTCGATTTTGGCGGCGGGGCTGAGAGGAACCTCAGGCTCTACCTTGGGCCGTGGCTTGTCAACGACGGCAGGTGGGATGTTCACCAGACCCTTGGTGTCTGCCGAGGCTGGCAGAGGAGAGCCGCTGACGGTCTTGGTGCGCACGTCAATCTGCCCGGTTGACCCTGCGGGCACCATGCCGAGGGCCGCAGCGCGGGCGGCCAATTCCTGGGGCGCCTGATTTGCCGCAATATCCTGTTCCATGGTCTGGTTGATTTTGATCAGCTCAGACTGCTGACTCTTCAAATCGACCAAAAGGTATTGACCTTTAGCTACGGAAATACTCATGACCAGAACCACAGCCATGGCGGCCAGCACCATCAGGGCCACGATCGCCGCGAGTGGCGAGCGTGCACGTCGCGGGGTGCTCACCACCAGGGACAACGGTGCCCGAGACTTTCTGGCCGGAGGTTCAAGGGGTATGACGGTGGGTAGCTCAGTCAGCACACGGGCGGCGCTGCCCTCTGTGACAGGGATGGTGCGTAATGCACTCGGGCTCATGCGGCACTCCTGATTCTGATTTTTTCCACGGCCCGCAGGCGAGCTGATGCTGCCCGCGGGTTTTCTGCAATTTCCTGCGCTGTTGGTATTTCGGTGCCCTTAGTGAGGCGTTTCAAGGTGGCTTTGTGTTCTTCAAGCTCCACTGGGAAGCCCGCTGGAGCAGAGGAGCTGGACCCGGCGGCAAAGACGGACTTGACGATTTTGTCTTCCAGCGAGTGGTAGGACATGACCACTGCCCGTCCGTGCAGTCCAAGCGCATCCACGGCAGCGGGAATGGCCTTTTCCAAAACGCTCAGTTCCTCGTTAACTTCAATCCGGAGAGCCTGAAAAGTCCGTTTGGCCGGGTGGCCTCCCGTCTTGGCTGCTCCCGAAGGAACAACATTGCGGATGATCTCCACGAGTTCCCCTGTACGTGTCAGCGGTGCCTTCTCGCGAGCGGCGACAATGTGGTTGGCGATGCGCCCGGCAAATTTCTCTTCACCCCACTTGCGGATGATCCGCACCAGCTCTTCCTCGGAATAGTTGTTGATGACATCCGCTGCGGTCTGACCCCGGCTGGTGTCCATCCGCATGTCCAAAGGTGCATCGAAGGAATAGGCGAAGCCGCGGTCCCGTTCGTCCAGTTGCAGGGAAGAGACTCCCAGATCCATCAGGATCCCGTCAATGCTGGGGATGCCCAGATCATCAAGGACATCTTTGATTTCATCGTAAACAGCATGGACTAAATCGGTGCGATCCTGGAAGGGTGCCAGCCGCTCCCCGGCCAGCCCCAGCGCTTCCATGTCCCTGTCAATGCCGATCAGGTGCAGATCCGGGTACCGCTGAAGCATAGCTTCACTGTGGCCGCCCATACCCAAGGTGGCATCAATGACAACGGGTGTGCGTCCGGCTGCGCGGGCAACCTCAAAAGCGGGTGCGAGTAAGTTGATGCAACGGTCTTTTAGAACGGGAGTGTGGCGTTCGGACGTAGGTGGCGTGGGGTTTTCCGACGTCATCACGACTCCGTTTCTCTTCGGTCAAAACCGGGAGGGGGAGGCAGTTCCCCCATGGCATGGCTCAATGGTGACAATAAAATATCCTGCAGTTACTTCTAAGGTGTTGATCTGGTTCAGCACGCGCCAACGCATCGTTGCGTTATGCCGGCAAGAGACCGTTGCGGTCTTAAACCAGATCCCCCTCCGCGCCAAGCCCCGTCCCGCCTGGCTCCGGGGAAGGTGAGCCAGGTTTGACGGCCTTGCTGGGCGGCTGGAGATCTCATTCAAGACCACCGTGGTACTGGTGTGCTGGTGTTAGCTGATACCCGGAATGCCCATCTCGTCAGTTGCCGAGAAAGCGGTTTCCTTGGCGGCCAGATACTCGTTCCAGGCGTGTGCATCCCAGATTTCCGCGCGGCTGCCGGCACCAATGACAACGAGTTCCTTCTCCAGCCCTGCGTAAGCACGCAATGTGGCCGGAATAGTGACCCGTCCCTGCTTATCTGGAACCTCGTCTGAGGCTCCTGACAGAAAGATTCGAATGTAGTCACGGGCCGCCATATTTGCTAATGGCGCATTCTGCATTTGGTCCAGCACTTTTTCAAACTCTCGTGCGCTGAACACGTAAATACAGTTTTCCTGCCCTTTAGTCAAGACCAGCCCACTGGATAATTCCTCGCGGAATTTTGCTGGCAGGATGATCCGTCCCTTCTCATCAAGACGCGGTGAATGTGTTCCGAGGAACAAGCCGCCACCGCCTTCGTTGTTGAGAGTTGATGACCAATTTAGTCCATTCCCCTCTTACCTGCTCCACATTACTCCACAATCCTCCACCGTCAACTTCATTCACCGGGATCTTTGCGCCGTGTCGTGCCCAGAATTGCCGTAATTACAGGGATCTTTCTGACTATCAAGCGGTGGAGGGAAAATCAACAGTTACGCGTCCTTTAGGGCCCATGCGGCGCCTGTAGAGCCTTTCAGAGCCAATATTGGGGCCATTAGGGGCCCAAGTGGAGGAAATCGGAGTTCCGCATGGCGGCGATGTGAGGGCATGAAAAAAGGCCCCCTCGGGGGCCTTCATGTTTCAAAAATGCTACTCAGATCTGACTACTTCAAAAAACTACTCACAGAGGGATCATCCCAGTTAAGAGAATACAGAGCGCGCTCAAAGATACTTGGGGCCGGGCTGCTTAGCTAAGCAGCCATTCAGGGCCGAGGTTCCATGGCGTGCCGGTGTCGCGTTGCGAGAACGGCACCTCATTGAGGGCACGGTACCTCACTGCGGGCAGTGTCACTGCTCGCGTCGGCGCTCGTCCCATTTTTCCTCAAGGGTGCTCATGAATCCACTCTTTTGCTTTGCGGCGGGCTTAGAACCAGCTCTGCCAGGAGCGCCGGCGTCGGCGCTGAATTTGGGTTTGGATACGGCCACATACACGCCAGCACCCATGACCAGGAAGCCTGCAATGCCCACAATCAGCAGCTGTGTTGCAACACCCCCTAGGAGGACCAACAGCCCAGCAATCATCACCACTACACCGATGACAACGTTGCGCGTTGATATCGCTCGGGTGGGCGAGCTCGACAATGCGTTGGCGAATTTGGGATCTTCAGCATGCAGTTGCTGTTCCAACTGATCGAGCAGTCTCTGCTCGTGCTCGGAGAGGGGCATGACGACCTCCTTCAGGTCAGGGCCGTAGTGTTGTCTCGTTAACGTCTTGCCATCATTGTTAGTTCCCACCTGATCTGCAGAATGTGACGGACATCGTCGCGTTCTGCACCAGCATGCTTGCCAGCAATTTGAAGTCATCAATGAGTCAACTCCTACCTATAACAATAGGCGTGATCGTGCCGAACTGAAACCCGATCGAGCCATGGTGTGGCGGAGTTTCTGAGCGCCGTTGAATCGAGCACTCAATCACGCGGTTTCAGCAACCTGGCAGGACCAATTTTGGCACTCCCAAAACGGGCTGCGATGGCGTCCCCCACCACTTCAGCACTGCGTGACTGGCCGTCCCTCGGATCCAGGGAAAGTTGCAGGGGCGCATCGTGAAGAGCTTCTAGCTTCTCCACCCGGACACCAACAAGGCGGACCAGCTGCCCACGGGGCCCCAAGGCTTTCAACAGGCCCACCGCGGCTGTGTAGATGTTTGCTGCGCTGTCCGTGCTGGCCCCGAGCGTGCGTGAGCGGCTTATCGTTGAAAAATCAGCGTACTTAACCTTCAGCGCCACTGTCCGCCCGCTCAGCTCCGCCTCGCGAAGCCGCGCCGCCACCCGATGAGAGAGCCGCAGCAATTCTCGGGTGAGAAGCTCGTCATCGTGCGTGTCCACCGCAAAAGTTTCCTCAGCCCCAATGCTCTTTTCCTGGCGCTCCGGGGTTACGGCCCGTCCATCAAGGCCCCACGATAAGGCATGCAGGCTCGCCCCCGTGCTGCCCAGCGCCTTTTGCAGCGCCGAGACTGGTGTCCCCGCAATGTCCGCCACTGTGAAGATCCCCAGCCGGGCAAGAGTCTGCGCCGTTTTGGCTCCCACTCCCCACAGCGCCTCCGCGGGAAGGGTGTGTAAGTACTCCACAGTGCGGGCCTTCTCGATCAAGAGCATGCCATTGGGTTTGCACCGCGTGGAAGCTACCTTGGCAACAAATTTACTGGCGGCAATACCCACCGAAGCGGTGATGCCAAGCTCCGCAGCGATGCGGGTCCGGATCTGCGCACCAATCTCCAGCGGCGTGCCGAGCCGGCGCAGGGAGCCGCTGATATCCAGGAAGGCCTCATCCACGCTCAGTTGCTCCACAGTGTCCGTAATGGAGCGAAAAACCTCCATGACCTGGTAAGAAACCTGCCGGTAAAGTTGCTGCTGCGGGGCAATGACAACCGCGTTGGGACAGGCGCGCAGGGCCGTGGACATGGGCATGGCCGAACGGACTCCCCGTGCACGTGCCTCGTAAGAGGCAGAGAGCACCACTGAACGCCCTTCGGGATGTCCCACAATGACCATTTTCCCTTGCAGCTCCGGCCGGGTACGCAGTTCCACCGAAACGAAGAAAGCATCCATGTCAACATGCATGATGGTGCACCCGTCCTGGTTGGGGACGATCGGCTGCGCGGGCGGTTCCTGCTGATTCACCCTTCCAGTCTAGTGATCCGGCGCCACAGACAAACGGCTCGGCGTGAGCAGGCGGCTAAGGCGTTAGGTGGAGAGCACATGCAGGCTGGCAGATCCCCAACATGGGTAAACTGAAGATGATGCCACCACACCGGCACCGACAGCTAAGGAAGACAGCCATGAATCCCACTCCGCTTCGCGCACTGCTACCCCGCCACAGGCAGCTGCTGGCTGCCGCAGCAGTCTCCACAGCCCTGCTCCTGGGTGCCTGTTCCGGCCAAGGCGCCACGGTGGGACCTTCCACCTCCGTATCTGCATCCGCGGCTGCCTCGGCGACCACTCAGGCACCCGGCGCGTCCGCAACAGCCTCTGGCCCAGTCAACAGCTCAGCGGCGCCTTCGGCTCAAACCGCTGTTAAGGAACTCGTTGCCGGTTTTCCCGCCAAAGTCATAGAACTTCCCAAGGGTGCTCAAATCCAGTCCTCGAGCCTGGAGCAGGGCTCACCCGTCTCGGCAGCCTCCGTGACGGCAACCACGGCGCAGACTCCAGCACAGATCCTGGCCTTTTACACCAAGTCACTCACCGGGCAGGGCTTCACTGCCCAACCAGGCGACGCCGTGGATGGTGTGCCCTTGAAAACGTACGTGCGCGCAGCTGGACAGGAAATTGTGACCGTCTCGGTTGTGGTTACCTCCTCCACCTCAACCTTGACCGTCGGTGCGGCTCTTCTGCCAGCCTCGTTGAAGTAGGCTTCTAGCCGGCCGGCCCGCTGGCATCCACCGCCGGCACGGCCGGCCCCTCTCACAGCAAGGAACCGAAAGCATGAACCAGACGCCCGCTCTGCCCGACGCCTCTACTACAAGCGACCCAAAGGCAAGCGCCTCCAGTGCGGACGAACAAGATGCATATATTGCGGCCGTTGCGCTGAAGCTCGATAGCTTCTTGGCGGAGAAGCACCAGCTCTTGGCACGCATTTCCCCGGAAACTTTGGTGCTCATTGATTCCATCAAAACTCTTGTCACCGGCGGAAAGCGGATGCGAGCACTGCTGTGCTATTGGGGTTGGCGGGGCGCTGGAGGCTCCCCCGATTCAACTGCCATCATTGAAGCAGGCGCCGCTTTGGAACTTTTTCAGTCCGCTGCGTTGATTCACGATGACATCATTGACCGCTCCGACACGCGCCGTGGCGGACCCAGCGTCCACAAGCGGTTCAGTACCCTGCACACCGAGCAGAAGTTCTCTCTCGACGAGGAACGTTTTGGCCACGCTGCCGCAATCCTGACCGGCGATCTTTGTTTGTCCCTCAGCGAAGAGATGTTTTCCCGCATTGAGTCCGGCGGCTCCCACCGGGCGCGGGAGGTGTTCAACATCATGCGCACAGAGGTCATGGCGGGGCAGTACCTGGACATTTTGGAGGAAGTATCCGGGCCCTCGAAACCGCATGAGACGGCCGTGGCACGGGCTTTTTCAATCATTCGTTACAAGAGCGCCAAGTATTCCTCCGAACATCCCTTGGCGTTGGGGGGCGCCTTGGCCGGGGCTGAGGAGGCAATGCTGACGAGCTATAGCGCCTTCGCGCTTCCGCTGGGCGAGGCATTCCAGTTGCGTGATGATGTACTGGGCGTGTTTGGTGATCCTGCCAAGACAGGCAAACCCGCTGGTGACGACCTTCGGGAAGGCAAGCGCACTGTTCTGGTAGGGCTGACTATTGACTCCGCAATGACCCACGAGCGTGACTTTTTTGACCAGAACCTGGGGCGTCAGGATCTGACGGAGGCGGAGGTGGAGCGGCTGTGCACCATCATGGTCGATTCCGGTGCACTGGAACGCACCGAGGAGATGATTGCCCAGCTCAGTGCCGAAGCATTCGCGGCTTTGGCAGAGCTACCCGTATCCACCGAGGTCCGTGAGGCGTTAGAGACCTTGGGCCAAAGAGTGGTTTCCAGAACGTCCTGAATTCCAGAACGCCCCGAATACCGCAATGCCTGAGGAACCAAAATGCCTGAGGTACCTCAACGCCTGAGCTACCTGAACGTCTGAGCTACCTGAACATCTTGGGCAGCTCCGGCTAATGAGTATTCGCGTGCCACAGCACGCCAACACTCATTAGCCAGCACTCATTAGCCGGCACTCATAGGAAACCTACCAGCCAAGCGCTGCGGCGCGACGGCGGATTTCTGTTTTTCGGCCCTCGCGCAAGGCGTCAATGGGACGCCCCGGCAAGGATTGATCTTCCGTAAACAGCCATTCAATGGCTTCTTCATCTTCGAAGCCGGCGTCGTGCAGAACCGTGATGGTCCCTCGGAGGCTTTCAAGGATGTGGTCGTCAGTCAGGAACGCGGCGGGCACGGCGCGAATGTTGCGCTCTCCCACACGTGCAGCCAACAGCGAACCATCTTTAACAAGGGCGTGGACTTTGGTTACCGAAATATCTAATTTCTCGGCAACATCGGGCAGGGGCAGCCATTCGCTGACTACTGTTTCAAGATTACTCACCCACAAAGGTTCCCACAGTTTGAGCCCCTGCGCATGATAAATGTGGCGGGTCACTCATTCCAGCTGCCTATATAGGAATTGTTGGGGTAAATTTCCGTTAGTCTCATGAGTAACATTGTCACCATAAGTATCATCCGCAACGGAAAATCGAGGTCCGCTCTATGACTCCCCCACGCCCGTCTGCCACCGGTGGCAAGCAACTGGCAGCAGTAGCCACAGCCGCCATCCCCGTTGTCATGCTCTCTTCCCTAGCCATGGCTGCACCGGCGCACGCCCAAGCAGGGATTCAACCCCATGCCAACCATGGAACCCTGAATACTGCAGATGTGCTCGCTGCGATCCAGGCGCGGACAGCCCAAGCGAAAACATCCAGCATTCCCGCAGCAGTCGTGGCCAGTTCCGTCCCCACTGCCGTCACCGCCAATCTGCACATTGGCAACGCTCAAAGCAGCAAGGCCCTCCTTGCCAAGACCCAGGCCACGGTACGTTACACGGTGCGTGCCGGTGACACAGTTTCAGCAATTGCCGCCAAACACGCTGTCAGCACTTCCTCTGTACTGACTCTGAATAAACTCTCCGGTACCTCCATCATTTACCCCGGTCAGGTTCTTGTGGTCACTGCCGGCTCAGGTGTTTCCAGCAGTACCGGCGCCCCCGCCGCGTCCTCACCCGCTGCCGTGTACACCGTCAAGTCCGGAGACACTCTTGGCGGAATCGCCGCCAAGCACAACATCAGCCTCAACTCGATCTTTTCCTTCAATGGCCTCAGTGGCAGTTCCGTGATCTATCCGGGCCAGAAGATCAAGGTTGGCGGCGCTGCGCAGTCCGGTTCATCCCAGGCCGCGTCGGCCAAGCCCGCTATTACCTCCAGTACATCCCAGAGTTACACCGTCAAGTCCGGGGACACTCTTGGCGGAATTGCCGCCAAGCACAATGTCAGCCTCGGCTCAATCTTTTCACTGAATGCACTGAGCAGTAATTCTGTGATTTACCCGGGCCAAAAGGTCAAGGTGGGCGGGACTGCACAGGCCGGTTCAGCACAGGCCGGTTCAGCACAGGGCGGTTCTGGCGCCGCAGCTAAACCTGCGGCCACTTCCGGGCGTTACACCATCAAGTCCGGGGACACTCTTAGCGGCATTGCCGCCAGGCACGGCGTTAGCATGGCGGCACTGGTCTCGGCCAATGGGATCAGCGCCAATGCCACCATCTACCCGGGCAAGACTCTGTCCATTCCCGGGCTCTCCGCCAGTTCCAGTTCCATCACCCCCATTTCTCCAGGGCCCGGGCTGACCCCGGATCAGAAGGTGCCCAACACCTTCTTGCACTACACGTACCCGGATGCCGTGGTGGCCGACGCCAATAAGAACAAGGCTGCATTGCTCGCCGCACCTTCGCCCACGCGGGCCCAGATGAAGGACATTGTGGCTCGCACGGCCACCAGTATGGGTGTGGATCCGGCACTCGCGTTGGCCTTTGCCCAGCAGGAATCCGGTTTCAACCACCAGTCCGTCTCCCCCGCCAACGCCATTGGCACCATGCAGGTCATCCCGGATGCAGGCGATTGGGCATCCGGACTGGTAGGGCGCAAATTGAACCTGCTGGACCCTCAGGACAATGTCACGGCTGGTGTAGCCATCATCCGCGCCTTGTTGCGCGGAGCACCCACGGAGGACTTGGCCATTGCTGGCTACTACCAGGGGCAGTACTCCGTAAGCGTTCACGGCATGTTCCCCGACACGCGCAACTACGTGGCCGGTATCAAGGCCAACTGGGCGTCGTTCCGCTAAAGATCCGCAACTACGCTCTCAACGAAAAGGGGCGCCAGCACGGTGTTGCTGGCGGCCCCTTCTCATTTCTGCTTCTAAGCTTGAAGAGTGCATGATGACTCACCCGACCCCTTAGTAGGGTCAACTGTTGATGAACGCTATCTGGTCCTGTCCAAGGTGGCGCACGGCGGCATGTCCACCGTCTACCTGGCCAAGGATCTGCGGCTCAACAGAAACATTGCGCTGAAGATTCTGCATCCTCATCTGGCCACCGACAATGCCTTCATCGCCCGGTTGAGCCGGGAGGCGCAGAGCGCTGCCAGCCTGTCCCACCCGCATGTGGTGCAGATTCATGATCATGGTGTGGGACCCCAGCATGCGTACCTGGTCTTTGAGTTCATTGACGGTTACACGCTTCGTGACGTTATTGAGAAAAACGGCGCCCTGACCCCGCGGCTTGCCCTTAACTTTCTGGATCCCGTGGTTGAAGGTCTTGCCGCAGCACACAACGCGGGTCTGGTTCACCGTGACGTCAAACCCGAAAATGTGCTCATCTCCCGCCAGGGCTGGGTGAAAATCGGAGACTTTGGCCTCTCCCGCGCGGTAACCAACTCCACCAACACTGGCGCACTCTTTGGCACCGTGGGATACATCGCCCCCGAATTGGCGCGCGGCGAAGGCGGGGATGCCCGGAGTGACATCTACTCAGCCGGCGTGATGCTCTATGAACTCCTCACCGGCCACCAGCCTTTCCGCGCTACGATCCCCGTGGCCGTGGTCATGTCTCACCTGCAGGAGCAGATGCCGGCGCCCTCCGAGGACGTCCCAGGTCTGCCGCCGGTCATGGATGAGCTGGTGCGCTACATGACCGAGAAGGATCCCGACCACCGCCCTGCCAACGGTGGCGCCCTCTTGGAGGACCTGCGCCATATCCGGGCGTCACTGAGCCCCGCTGAGCTTGACTTTGGCACCGGAACCGCGCCCAGCATCCCCCTGTTCGCCGAGCATCCCACCATCGCCCTGGGTCAGGCAAACACAACGGTGCTCGCCGTTCCAAGTTTCCCTACCTCCGAGCTGCCCCGCTCCCCGCGGCTATATGTTGAGGATCCCCATGCGGAACAGTATGCCGCTACGCGCCCTGAGCACCTCCAAGACCAGCACCTCCAAGACCAGTACGACGCCGGTCACTCACTCACCGCTGCTATCCCCACCTTCGCCCCTGGCCTAGGCGCCAGCGGCGCCCCGGGTAGTGATGAGGCTCCAGAGGGTGGCGGCACCCCGTCCGCTCCCCTGAGCAAGCGGCAGGCTTCCGCCGCGGCAAAGGCGAAGACTAAGGCCGCTGCGACACCGCAAAAAGATCTAGGTCCCAAGCATCCGCTCCGACGGTCGTTGCTGTGGATTATGCTCGTGCTGGTGCTTATTGTCCTCACTGCCGGGGCTGGTTGGTTTCTGGCCATGGGACCCGGGGCTCTGGCAACCATCCCGGAAGTGGGCAACAAGAGTGTTGAACAAGCGCTCACCGTCCTCCACGGTGAGGGATTCGAAACGACCTCAACCACTGATGTTCATGACGAAAAGGTGGCGGCTGGTTTTGTTATCGCCACCGACCCAGGCGCTGGCAGTTCACAGCGTAAATTCAGCCATGTCACCGTCCAGGTCTCGATCGGCCCGGTTCTCTACGTTGTACCGAAGCTGACAGGCCAGCCGAAGGACAGCGCAGCCAAGTCACTGGCGGATGCGAAACTTTCCATGGGTACTCTGACGGAAGAATTCAATGAGAACGTGGCAGCCGGAGTGGTGCTTAAGCAGGATCCTGGCGCTGGCAAGGAATTCCGTGCCAACACCAAGGTGAATTTGGTTCTCTCCAAGGGGCCCAAACCGATTCCTGTGCCCACCGTTGTAAACAAGTCCCAGGGTGATGCCGTGACTGCGCTGAGCGCTGTTGGGCTGGTGGCCGTAATTGCCCCGGAACAAGTCTTTAGCCGCACGGTACCTGCGGGCTCTGTGGTCACAGCATCCCCGGATTCTGGCACACTGACCGCAGGCGGCAAGGTCACCCTGACTATCTCCAAGGGCCCTCGGATGATCGAGGTCCCGAATCTGGTGGGTAAGCAGGTCGATGTGGCCACCAAGGAACTCAAAGACCTGGGCTTTGAGGTCAACGTGGAGAACTTCCTGGGCGGCTTCTTCGGCACCGTCCGCATCCAAACCCCCGAGGGTGGGCTGGCGCCGGAGGGATCCACAATAGTCCTCAAAGTAGTCTAAGACATCCGGCCCACCCTGTAATTCCCAAAGCACCTGAATCGTCAAGGACGTTAACCTCAAAATCTTGTGCTCTACCACTGGTGAATGAACGAACCACTGGTGAATGAACAACGGCGGCCCGCATCTTCCCAAAGGAAGGTGCGGGCCGCCGTCGTCAACGCGTGCCCTTATTTGGACTTGCGCAGGGTGCCCTATTTGGACTTGCGCAGAGCTTCTGAAACTAGGAACGCCATTTCCAGGGACTGCTTGTGGTTCAGGCGCGGATCGCAGACTGACTCATAGCCGGTCAGGAATGCTTCCTGATCCACGGGGTCGGCACCGCCGAGGCACTCGGCCACGTCGTCGCCTGTCATCTCCACGTGCAGGCCACCCGGGAAGGTGCCCTGGGCCTGGTGGACCTCAAAGAAGCCACGGACCTCGTCAATGACATCGTCAAAGTTGCGGGTCTTGTAACCATTGGGCGAGGTGACTGTGTTGCCGTGCATGGGGTCCGTTACCCACAGGACCTGGGCACCCGAAGCAGTAACCTTTTCCAGCAGGTTGGGGAGCTTCTCACGAATATTGTTCGCACCCATACGGGTAATGAACGTCAGGCGGCCAGGCTCGCGGTTGGGATCGAGCTTCTCAATCAGAGCCAGTGCATCGTCCGGGGACGTGGTGGGCCCAAGCTTGACACCGATGGGGTTGCGCACGCGTGAGAGGAATTCCACGTGTGCCTGGTCCAGGTCCCGGGTACGCTCACCAATCCACAGGAAGTGTGCGGAGGTGTCGTAAGGCAAGCCGGTGCGTGAATCGATGCGTGTCAGTGCCCGCTCGTAGTCCAGCAGCAGGGCCTCGTGGCTGGCGAAGAACTCAACGGTCTTCAGAGCTTCGAAGTCGGCGCCACAGGATGCCATGAACTTGATGGCACTATCAATTTCCTTGGCCAAGGCCTCGTAGCGGCTGTGAGCCGGGTTGGAGGTGAAGCCGCGGTTCCACTCGTGGACGCTGCGTAAATCGGCAAAGCCACCCTGTGTGAAGGCACGGATCAGGTTCAGCGTGGAGGCTGAGGTGTGGTAAGCCTTGAGCATGCGGGCGGGATCATGCTGGCGTGATTCAGGGGTGAATTCATAACCGTTAACAATGTCTCCACGGTATGCCGGGAGAGTTACACCGTCGCGCGTTTCATCATTGGAAGAGCGTGGCTTGGCAAACTGGCCAGCCATGCGTCCCATCTTGATAACGGGAAGCTGCGCACCGTAGGTGAGTACCACCGCCATCTGCAAAATGGTCTTGACCCGCGAACTGATCTTGTCAGCCGTTGCAGCTTCAAAGGTCTCGGCACAGTCGCCACCCTGGAGCAGGAACGCGTTGCCCTGGGCCGCTTGGGCCAGACGGGAGCGCAGCACATCAACTTCACCGGCAAACACCAGAGGAGGAAGCGCGGACAGTTCCTTGACCGTGGGCGCAAAGGACGGGGAATCGGACCAGGTGGGCTGCTGCGCAATCGGCAGACCACGCCAGTCATCAAGGCCTGGATAGACGGCAGCACCGGGGACGGAAATTCCGGCGGCGGGTGCAGAAGATGCATTAGAAGTTAGCTCAGTCACCCCTCAACCCTATCCCCTCCGAAGCAGCAGCTGCTAACCAGTCCATTCACTGAGATGTTATGGATAAATGAATCGGCGAGCACCTGGCATCCCAGAGGGGATTAGCGTGCTTCCGGGCCCGACTCCGGACTTGCCTGCGAGCCAGTTTCCAGGCCGGCAGTCTCGCCGGGCACTACCTTCGGGGATTCGCTACCTTGATCCTGCACAGGCATTTGTTCCTGCACAGGCTTCTTGGCTCCGATCACAGTCACTGCGCCTGGCGCAAGAGTCCTTACGGGATCGAGCCGAACAGCGTCAGTTGCGCTCTTGGTCCCGGCAGGATCCTTGCTTAGGGCTTCCTTGGCGGAGGCAAGTTTTGCGGATTTCTCCGCGGCGATCTTGTCCTTGACGGTGGAGGCATATGAGTCCACATATTCTTGCCCGGATAGCCGCATGAGCTCATACATGATTTCATCCGTCACAGAGCGCTGCACAAACCTGTCATCAGCCATCCCCTGGTAGCGACTGAAATCCATGGGTTCACCGAAAATGACACCCAGCCGCCGGACAGTGGGAATGCGTCTGCCAATGGGTTGGACCTTGTCCGTGCCAATCATGGCCACTGGAATAACGGGCACATTGGCTGTCAACACCAGTTTGGCGACACCTACTTTTCCACGATAGAGGCGGCCATCTGGGCTGCGGGTTCCTTCCGGATAGATTCCCAGCAGCCCGCCATCATTGAGCACTTCAACACCAGTGCCGAGGGAGTTTGCGGATGCAGCACCACCTGAACGGTCCATGGGCAGCTGGTTGGTCAGTTTAAAGAACGCTGCTGTGAGCCGGCCTTTGATTCCGCGCCCGGTGAAGTAATCACTCTTGGCCAGAAATACCACGGGCCGGGGCACCATGAGCGGCATAAAGATAGAATCCGAGAAGGAGAGGTGGTTGCTGGCAAGAACGGCCGGGCCATCCACGGGCAGATTGTCCAAGCCCTTAGTCCAGGGACGGAAAAGCACCTTTAATACCGGGCCCAGAAAAATCTTCTTCAGTACCCAATAGATCACGGTGGCATTCCTCCTCTTGCGCGCTAAGCGCACTTACTGCCCAGCTCCTTGCGGTACCCCCGCTGTGGACGTATCAACAGTAGTCTAGTGACAGCACCACCGAATCGCGGCAGCACGGCCGCATCAATGCCACACATAATCTCCGCCAGAATGGCCGGGGCGCAAAGGAGTCAGTGCCATGGCGCAATCATTCCGTTACGAGGGCCACGGGGAACTTGCTCGGATTGGGGTGGCCGTGAGTCACGGCTTCACCGGCTCAACAGTGAGTATGCAGGGCTGGAGTGACTACCTCGCTGATGCCGGGTTCGCCGTCAACATGCCCTTGCTGGCCGGGCATGGCACCTCATGGCAGGACTTGGCGAAGACTCCCTGGCAGCACTGGTACAGGGATTTCGAGGCCGCGTACCTGGAATTGGCTGCCCGCTGCGACACGGTTTTTGTGGCCGGCCTGTCCATGGGTGGCGCGCTGGCGTTACGGGTTGCAGCACTGCATCCGGTAGCTGGCGTGGCTCTGGTTAACCCAGGCTTAACATTCGCTGATAAACGAGCCGCCTACTCGGGTCTGCTGAAATTCGTGCTCAAAAGCGTTCCCGCCATAGGCGATGACATTAAGGCTGCCAATATCAATGAAGGCGCCTACTCCCGCACACCCGTTGCCGCCGTCCATCAGCTCTCCGCGCTTTTCACGGACACCGCCCGTCTGCTCCCCCAGATCACTGCACCCACCCTGGTGTTCCGTTCCACCGTGGACCATGTGGTTCCCGATTCGAGCATCGATGTTCTCAAAGCCGGCTTGCACAACGCCCAGCTAACGCTGGTTCCTTTGGAAAACAGTTACCATGTAGCGACCATGGACAATGACGCGCCTCAGATCTTTTCCCAGTCCGCAGACTTCTTTCGGAGGAACACTCATGCAATCTGATCCAGGCGCGGGCACCCCGCACACGGGAGACGACGACGAGGTCTGGCGGGACCTCGTGGCACGCTTGGAAGAGGCAGAGGACGCCTTTTTGGAAGATAATTCTGAAGGGAACACCGAGGATCAAGGCGGACCAGAGGTAGGCGGTTCCCCTGATGCAGGTGGTACCCCTGATTCCAACACGGTTTCTGATACCAGCACGGCTTCTGCTGCGGGAGGATCTTCTAATATGGGCACGGCCCTTGATTCGGGCGCTGCCTCGCCCAGCGGTCCCGGCGCCGAAACGCCCAAGACGGTCATTGATTTTGATCCCCTCGGTGTTTGGCACGCTCAGGAATCCCCCGCACCCCGGGAGCCTGCTGCGGGCAACCGGTTTGGTCAGTCCCCCGGTGCAGCTGGTGACGGTAGCGCAGCCTTTGGTCCGCGAGATTATGAGTTCGACGAAGACGATGACGAAGGATTTGTTCCGGAGGAACTCCCCAGTCTGAGCGCCTCCGATCCGGCCATCGTCCTGTCTTGGATTGGTGCAGCCGGTGGCCCACTCTTTTTGGTGTTTTCGGCCATCTTCTGGCGCCACGCCCCTATGATGCTGGTGGTGGCGGTAATCCTCGCCTTCATTGCCGGCACAGGTTACCTGTTGTTCCGGCTTCCCCATCATCGCGACGACGACGGTGGTGACGGCGCAGTCGTTTAGCTGATGGTACTCAAGTTGGCGCGGTTCTTTATCGGCGGTACCTCTCTAGTGGGCGCTGCTGGGTTCTGGCCAAATCGGCTGCCCCCACTAATCCAGCCGACGGGCCTAACTGCGCCTTCATAATGAGGGCTTCTTGCCGGTATCCGCGGCCCGTTAAGTTACGGAGGTAGGCTCGGCGGGTGGGATCCAGCAAGAGCTCACCCGCAGCACTGAGGCCTCCGCCAATAACGAACAGAGCCGGGTCCAAAGCAGCCGCCAGGTTGGCAATGCCCAGACCCAGCCATTCCCCAACCTCAGCGACTAGCTCCTGCGCTGTGGCTTCGCCTTCCAAGGCCAAGGCTGTCACCACGGAGCCTGTGATGTTCTTGGGGCGGCCGTTAGCCGCAGCGAGCAGGCCGGCGGCCATGGGTGAGTGCTTTCTGGCCAACTCGCGGCCCTCGCGCCCCAGGGCGTTCCCCGAGGCGTATTGCTCCCAGCAACCCCTGTTCCCGCATTCGCAACGATGCCCCCCGGGCATGATGATTTGGTGCCCGAACTCTCCTGCCATACCGAAGCTGCCGCGTTCCACCCGGCCGTCAATGACCAGGGCACCGCCAATTCCGGTTCCCAGGGTCAGCATGACCATTCTGTCGCGGCCCCTGCCCGCACCAAAGCGCCATTCCGCCCAGGCGGCGGCATCGGCGTCGTTAGTGACCAAAACGGGCCGGTGCAACATGGCTTCAAGGTTTTGCCGCAGCGGCTCATCCCGCCACGCAAGATGAGGGCTGAACACCACGGTGGAACCGGGTAAGTCCATCCAACCAGCGGCCCCGATACCCACGGAATCAATGCGGTGACGGCCTTCGAGCTCATGCACCAGCTCGCCGATCACCGCTTCCACGGCACGGGCATCACGTCCGGGTGTCGCCCGCCGCAGTTCCTCCAAGATCTCGCCTGCTGCATTCACCACACCGGCAGCAACCTTGCTCCCGCCAATGTCAATCCCTAAGGACAGTGGGGCGGGGAGTTCTGGCACAGGATCGGAACGAGATGAACACATGAGCAAATTCTAGCGATCGAAGCTGCGGAGGACAGAAATTGAAAGTGTGAGCTGAAGAACATAATGTTACTCATGAGTAACATTATGGTTCCGTCGGATAACGCACTTCGCGGATAGAGTAAAGCAACACGATCGCAGGTCCACATAACAAAGGAGCTATTGTGCAAGAGATTTCCGTTCCGGCCAAGGTTGTCAGTCCAAGCACCATGAACACCACCGACTTTGTGCTGCGTCAGGCAAAATTGCCTGCCAACCCGGCACTTTTCTCCAAGCGCAATGCTGATAATGTCTGGGTTGATATCTCCGCCAAAGAGTTCTTAGCTGACGCCAGCGCCATCGCCAAGGGCTTGATTGCCTCTGGCATCACTGTGGGTGACCGCGTGGGAATCATGGCCCGCACGCGCTACGAATGGTCCCTGGTGGACTTTGGAATATGGTTTGCAGGTGCCGTTTCCGTGCCGATCTACGAAACTTCCTCTCCTTCACAGGTGGCGTGGAACTTGGGTGACTCGGCCGCCGTGGCAGTCTTTGCCGAGACCGGCGCCCATGAGAACATCATCCGCCAGGCCGCTCACAATGAGAACTTAACAACCCTGGCCCACGTGTGGCAGTTGGAAGGCGATGGCCTGGACGCCTTGCGTGAAGCAGGCCGTGAGGTCAGCGACGAGGCTTTGGAAGCAGCGCGCAGCGCCAATGGCCTCGATGACGTGGCCACCATTATCTACACCTCAGGCACCACGGGCCGCCCCAAGGGCTGCATGCTTACACACAGCAACTTTGTGGAACTCAGTGAGAATGCTTTGGCGGTGTTGGGCGAAACAGTTGTCCCGCCGGGATCTCAAACCATCATGTTCCTACCGCTGGCCCACGTGTTCGCCCGGTACATTTCCGTGCTTGCTGTTGCCGGAGGCGCAAAAGTTGGGCACACCCCGGACATCAAGCACCTGCTCGAAGACTTGCAAAGCTTCAAACCAACGTTCATCCTGGCCGTGCCGCGCGTCTTTGAAAAGGTATACAACTCTGCCTCTTTGAAGGCCGAAGGTGAAGGCAAGGGCAAGATCTTCGCCGCTGCCACCAAGACGGCCATCGACTACTCACGCGCCACTCAAGCAGGCGGCGCCGGCATAGTACTCAAAGCCAAGCATGCTCTCTTCGACAAACTCGTCTACACGAAGTTGCGGGCAGCTATGGGCGGCAATGTTCGTCACGCAGTTTCAGGCGGTGGGCCGTTAGGTGAACGCCTGGGGCACTTCTTCCAGGGCATTGGGTTACAGATACTGGAAGGATACGGCCTGACGGAGACCACAGCACCCATCACGGTCAACCGACCAGAACGCATTAGGATCGGCACCGTAGGGGCCCCGCTACCGGGAAACGCGGTCAAGATTGCGGACGACGGCGAAATTCTAGCCAAGGGCGTCTGTGTCATGAAGGGCTACTTCGGCCGTGATGATCTCACGGCAGAAACCTTCGTAGACGGTTGGTTCCGCACCGGCGACATTGGCCAACTCGACGACCAGGGCTTCCTGAAAATCACGGGACGCAAGAAGGAAATCATTGTCACCTCCGGCGGCAAGAACGTGGTTCCGGCCCTGCTCGAGGACCAGATTCGTGCCGATGCGATCGTCTCGCAGTGTGTTGTTATTGGCGAGCAACGCCCGTTCATTGCCGCGCTTGTCACCCTTGACGAAGACGCTCTTCCGCAGTGGGGTAAGGCTCACGGCCTGGCGGCTGGCATCACCGTGGCCAAGGCCGCCCAGGACCCCATCGTCTTGGCTGCTGTTCAGAACGCGGTAAACCGGGCCAACTCCACTGTCTCGTCAGCGGAGGCCATCAAGCAGTTCAGGATTGTTGACACCGACTTCACCGAAACCTCAGGCCACTTGACGCCCTCCCTGAAGGTCAAGCGCGCCCAGGTCATGAAGGACTTCGACTCCGTGGTGGAGGAGATATACCTGAGCAAGAAACCCGTCTAGTCACCCACACAAACAACTCGGGCCTCGATGAGCTCGACCACGCAGGACGGATGTCTGCGCCAATGGTCAAGCTCATCGAGGCCCTTTTTGCTGAATTAGCCCGCCCTAAGAGACGGCGGCACCGGTTGTTAGACGATGACCACCAGCAGGTCACCACCTTGTACCTGGGAAATGCCAGATACTGCCAGACGGGAGACGGTGCCGCCCACCGGCGTCGTGATGGAGGCTTCCATCTTCATAGCCTCGATGGTGGCAACGGTGGCACCCGCCTCAACCACGTCACCGACAGCAACCTTGAGGCTCACGGCGCCAGCGAAGGGTGCGGCAACCTGTCCTGCCACGGACTCCTCAGCCTTCTCGGCAGCTTTGACGGTGCTTTCAATGCTGCGATCGCGCACCACCACGGGCCGGCTTTGACCATTGAGTTTGGCCATGACTGTACGCATGCCCTTCTCATCGGGCTCAGAGACGGTCTCCAGCTCGGCGATCAGGCGCACACCCTTGCCCAGCGCCATCACATGCTCCACACCGCGGCGCAGGCCGTACAGGTAATCCCGGGTATCCAGGACAGAGATGTCGCCGTAGCTCTTGCGGATCTCCTCGAAGTCCTTCGTGGGCCCGGCGAACAGCAACCGGTTCAGTGCCGCACGGCGGGTGGCACTGTCTCCGGCCAGCTGGGCACTGTCATCGGCGGTGAGGGTGCCCATGCGTTCCACGACGGTGCGCCCCTGCAGCGCCTTGGTGCGGAACGGCTCGGGCCAGCCACCGGGAGGGGTGCCCAGCTCGCCGCCCAAGAAGCCCACTACCGAGTCCGGGATATCGTAGTTCTGCGGATTCTCCTCGAAGTCTGCCGGGTCTGCCTTGATGCCAACCAGGTGCAGGGCCAGATCTCCCACTACCTTGGACGACGGCGTGACCTTGACCAAGTGTCCCAGGATCCTATCCGCTGCGGTGTACATGTCTTCGATTTCCTCGAAGCGCTCCCCCAAGCCCAGCGCGATGGCTTGTTGGCGCAGATTGGAGAGCTGACCGCCGGGGATCTCATGGAGGTACACGCGGCCTGTAGGGGCAGCCAATCCCGATTCGAACGGTGAGTACAGCCGGCGTACTGCCTCCCAGTACGGCTCGAGTGAGCTGATGGCAGCCAGATCGATCCCGGTGTCCCGTTCGGTGTGCGCCAGGGCGGCCACCAGAGCGGAGGCCGAGGGCTGGCTCGTGGTGCCGGCCAGCGCAGCAGAGGCGACGTCAACGGCGTCGACCCCTGCATTGATGGCGGCCATCAGGGTGGCAAGTTGGCCACCGGCCGTGTCATGGGTGTGCAGGTGTACCGGGAGGTCGAAGCGCTCGCGCAGGGCCGTGACAAGCTTCGCGGCAGCTGCCGGGCGCAGCACGCCCGCCATGTCCTTGATGGCCAGGATGTGGGCGCCGGCATCAACAATGCGTTGGGCCAGTTCCAGGTAGTAATCCAAGGTGTAAATGGTCTCGGCCGGGTCCAGCAGATCCCCGGTGTAGCAGAGTGCCACCTCGGCCACGGCGGTGCCGGTGGCGCGCACGGCCTTAATGGCCGGCTCCATCTGGTCCACATCATTAAGCGCATCAAAAATGCGGAAAATGTCAATGCCACTCGCGGCAGCTTCTTGGACAAAAGCGTCGGTGACCTCGGCCGGGTACGGGGTGTAACCCACCGTATTGCGCCCGCGCAGCAGCATCTGCAGGCAGACATTCGGCAGGGCCTCGCGCAACTGGGTCAGGCGCTGCCACGGGTCTTCGCCTAGGAAGCGCAGGGAGACGTCATAGGTGGCGCCACCCCAGGCCTCTACGGAGAGCAGCTGGGGCGTCAGCACGGAGACTGCCGGCCCAGCCGCCAGCAGGTCTCTGGTGCGTACCCGGGTTGCCAGCAGCGACTGGTGTGCGTCACGGAAGGTGGTGTCCGTGACGGCCACGGCGGTCTGGGCGCGCAATGCGGCGGCGAAGCCCTCAGGCCCCAGCTCGGCGAGTTGCTGGCGTGAACCGGCAGGTGCATCAGCAAGGTCCACGGCGGGCAGCTTGCGGGCCGGATCCTCCAGCACCAAAAGCTCACCATTGGGCTTGTTCACCGTGACATCAGCAAGCCAGGTCAGCAACTTGGTGCCACGGTCGCTGGAGACATGAGAGTTCAGCAGTTCTGGGCGCTCATCAATGAAGGAGGTGGCCACATCCCCGGCATTGAATGCCGGGTCATCCAGGACTGCCTGCAGGAAGGCGATGTTGGTGGAGACGCCGCGGATACGGAACTCGGCCAATGAACGGCGGGCGCGTGAGACTGCCGTCTTGTAGTCGCGGCCTCGGCAGGTGAGCTTGACCAGCATGGAGTCAAAGTGTGGGCTGACCTCGGCGCCTGTGTAGATGGTGCCGCCATCGAGCCGCACACCTGCACCACCGGCGGACCGGTACGTGGTGATCGTGCCAACGTCGGGACGGAAACCGTTGGAGGGGTCTTCCGTGGTGATGCGGCACTGGAGCGCCGCACCCTTGACGTGGACGTTTTCCTGACTCAGGCCCAGATCGGCGAGGGTTTCACCGGCGGCAATGCGCAACTGGGCTTGGACCAGGTCCACGTCCGTGATTTCTTCGGTTACCGTGTGTTCGACCTGAATACGGGGGTTCATTTCAATGAAAACGTGCTGACCTGCCCGCTCACCGACCGTGTCAACAAGGAACTCAACTGTTCCAGCGTTGACGTAGCCCATGGCTTTGGCGAACTTTACGGCGTCAGCATGCAATGCTTTGCGGATGTTTTCATCCAGGTTCGGGGCAGGAGCAATTTCCACAACCTTCTGGTGGCGGCGCTGCAGCGAACAATCACGCTCAAAGAGGTGAATGACGTTGCCCTCGTTATCGGCCAGGATCTGGACCTCAATGTGGCGCGGGCGCAGCACTGCTTGTTCCAAGAACATGGTGGCGTCACCAAAGGCTGCATCAGCCTCTCGCATGGCCGCCTTCAGAGCCTCTTCGAGGTCTTCAGCCTTTTCCACCCGGCGCATGCCACGGCCACCGCCGCCAGCCACCGCTTTGGCGAAAATGGGGAAGCCAATCTCCGCAGCGGCTCCCAGCAGGTACTCAAGATCCGCGCTCGGCTCGCTGGAACGCAGAACCGGGATGCCAGCCTTGCGGGCCGCGTCCAAGGCGTGGACTTTGTTACCGGTCAATTCCAGCACTTCAGCCGGCGGACCAACAAAAGTGATTCCGGCTTCACGGGCCGCACTGGCCAGCTCAGGATTTTCGGACAAGAAGCCGTAGCCCGGGTAGATGGCATCCGCACCGGATTCCTTGGCTACTCGGATCACCTCAGCAACGTTCAGGTAGGCCCGGACCGGATGCCCTTCTTCACCAATCAGGTAAGCCTCATCAGCCTTCTGGCGGTGGATGGAAGTGCGGTCCTCATAGGGGAAAACCGCTACCGTCTTGGCACCGAGCTCGTAGCTGGCACGAAAGGCACGGATAGCGATCTCGCCGCGGTTGGCAACCAGAATTTTCGAAAACATCTCACTCCTGTGTGGACGATACCGTTTGGCTGCTGCACCGCGAAGGCAGCGCAACAGCGAACTTAGAGGAACCGGCCCCGTGTGAATCCAGGCCGGCACCCCGTCTTAATAAAGCCGAGTCTGTATGAAGCAAAATATCTAACGCTCCAAAGGACTAGAACTCCCGAACCTGCGATGCCCCACAAACTGTGCTGCTCATCACCGTTGTCAGCGTAGCAAATCCTGCCACCAAACCAACTGTGACTCCGCACACAGTTGGTTTGGTGGGGAGAACCACCTCGTTTAGAAAACTTCCGCTAGTTCTTCAATGGACGGGCAGGAGCAGACCAAGTTGCGGTCCCCGTACGCCTGATCGATCCGGCGCACTACGGGCCAATACTTGGCCCGAGGGTCCACACCCGCCGGGAAAACAGCGGTTTCGCGGCTGTAGGGGTGTTCCCACTCCTGTGCAATGCTTTGTGCCGTGTGCGGTGCGTTGACTAGCGGGTTGTCCGCAGCCGGCCATTGCCCGTCCTGGACAGCTGCAATTTCTCGACGGATGGAGATCATGGCGTTGATGAAGCGATCAATTTCAGCCAAGTCCTCCGATTCCGTGGGCTCCACCATCAAGGTGCCCGGGACGGGGAAGGACATGGTGGGAGCGTGGAAGCCGTAGTCGATGAGGCGCTTGGCCACATCATCCACGCTGACACCGGAATCCGCGGTAATGCCGCGCAGATCCAAAATGCACTCGTGAGCCACCAGATCATTGGCGCCCGTGTACAGAACCGGGTAATGCTCGCTCAGGCGCCGGGCAATATAGTTCGCAGAGAGGATGGCCGTCTGGGTGGCCAGGCGCAGCCCGTCCGGTCCCATCATGCGGATATAAGCCCAGGAGATGGGCAGGATCGACGCCGAACCGTACGGTGCGCTGGAAACCAGACCCACCGTGGTGTCTGCGCCGAGCTCGCGGGCGGGCAGGTGTTTGGCCAGGTGGGCACCAACAGCTACGGGGCCCACGCCTGGACCGCCGCCGCCGTGCGGAATGCAGAACGTCTTGTGCAGGTTCAGGTGGGAAACGTCGGCACCAAATTGCCCGGGCTGGGCCAAACCAACCAGAGCGTTCAAGTTGGCACCGTCCACGTAAACCTGGCCTCCGGCGTCGTGGATCATGGCGCAGATGTTGGAAATCTCCGTCTCAAACACGCCGTGGGTTGACGGGTAGGTGACCATGATGGCAGCCAAGTTGTTTTCGTGGACGTGGATCTGGGCCTTCAGATCATCAATATCAACGTTGCCGAATCCGTCCGTGGCAACCGGGACTACCTTCAGCCCGGCCATGACGGCTGAGGCGGCGTTGGTGCCGTGCGCGGAAGCGGGTATCAGCACAATATCGCGGTGCGGGTTGCCGTTTTCCACGTGGAAGGCGCGGATGGCCATGAGGCCAGCAAATTCACCTTGCGAACCGGCGTTGGGCTGAACCGAAACGGCGTCATAGCCGGTAATTTCCGCCAGCCAGGACTCCAGCTGTGTGGCCATTTCCACAATGCCCACGGTGTCCGCGGCGGGTGCGAACGGGTGCAGGTTGGAAAATTCCGGCCACGTCACGGCAGCCATCTCGGCGGTGGCGTTGAGCTTCATGGTGCACGAGCCCAAAGGGATCATGCCGCGGTCCAGCGCATAGTCTGCATCCGAGAGTTTACGCAGGTAGCGCAGCATCTGGGTCTCTGAGTTGTGCGCGTGGAACACCTCATTGCTCATGAAGCCCGTGGCACGGTGCGGGGTGGGAAGCAGAACATCCTCCGCAAACTGGGCAATTTTCGGCCCCTGAGCGGAGGGAGACTGTGCGCCAGTGAACTCAGTGCCAAACAGTGTGGCGAACCCGGCAACGTCTGCTTCCGTGGTGGTTTCATCGACGGCAATCTGCACGTGATCGTGGTCCACCTGGCGCAGGAGGTAGCCAGCGGCGTGGGCTGCCGCCACCAGCTCAGCGGCTGCGTGGCCGCTAACAGAGGCTATCCGGATCTTGAGGGTGTCAAAGTAGTTGGCGTGCACCACGGTGTGACCGGCAGCCGTTGCAGTCTCTGCAACAGCCACGGCCATGGCATGGACGCGGGTGGCAATACGTTTGAGGCCTTCGGGGCCGTGATAGACGGCGTACATGCCAGCCATGACGGCCAGCAGCACCTGTGCCGTGCAAATGTTGGAGGTGGCCTTCTCGCGGCGAATGTGCTGCTCACGGGTCTGCAGTGCAAGGCGGTAGGCCTGGTTTCCGGCGGCGTCCTTGGAGACGCCCACCAAACGGCCCGGCAGTGCACGCTCCAGTCCCTTGCGAACGGCCATGTAGCCGGCGTGCGGGCCACCAAAGCCCATGGGCACGCCAAAGCGCTGCGAGGATCCCACAGCAAGATCGGCTCCGAGCTCACCGGGAGATTCCAGCAGCGTCAGCGCCAGCAGATCTGCGGCAACCGCCACCAGAGCCTTCTTCTCATGGGCCGCAGCGATGACGGGTCCAAGCTCACGGATCATTCCGGAATCGCCAGGGTACTGCACAAGCACGCCAAAGAACTCAACGTCCGGGAGTTCGTTCTCGAAGTCATGGACCCGCACGGGGATGCCCATGGCCTTGGCACGGGTGTTGATCACGGCCAAGGTCTGCGGGAAAACATCGGCGTCCACCAGCAGCACAGCATCATCGGAGGCACCGCGGTTGCTGCGGCGCATCAAGGCAACGGCTTCGGCCGCGGCTGTTCCCTCATCCAGCATGGAGGCGTTGGCCGTGACCATTCCGGTGAGATCCGCCACAACTGTTTGGAAGTTCAGAAGTGCTTCAAGGCGGCCTTGGGAAATTTCGGGCTGGTAGGGCGTGTATGCCGTGTACCAGGCGGGGCTCTCCAAGACGTTACGCTGGATAACTCCGGGGGTGTGGGTGCCATAATAGCCTTGGCCAATATAGGACTTGTTCACGGTGTTCTTTGCCGCCAGCACGCGCAATTCGGCCAGCATGGCCTCCTCAGACACAGCGGCCTGAAGCGAGAGCGGCTGGCTCATGTAGATCGATTTGGGCAGCGCCGCAATAGAAAGCTCGTCCAAAGAACCAAATCCAAGGACGCTCAACATATGATGAATGTGGGGTTGCGATGCAACCCCGATGTGACGATCGCTAAAGACGGCCGACACAAGGTTGTTTGTGTTTTGGCTCCCGGGCAGAAAATCAAAGGTATTTGTCAATGGGTTCTCCAAGTCGCGAACGTTCCACAGCTATTGTATGTGTCAATGCCAATACCAGGCATATCAGTAAAAAAGCAACGCAAAGGGTAATGGTTCATCCGTGCAAGTAGTGAGTATCAGCAGCCTCAAGGGTGGCGTCGGCAAGACCTCAGTCACGCTCGGTTTGGCCTCGGCAGCGTTGGCTGCCGGCATCCCGACACTCGTCATAGACCTTGACCCTCATGCCGACGCCACCACCGGGCTAGGTGTTGTCCCGCGCGGTCAGCTAGACATTGGCCAGATGATCAAGAATGCCAAGAAGGTCGATCTTGGTGCCAACGTGGCCCCCAGCGGCTGGTTGGCCGCCCACAAGAACGACGACGGGCCCCTCCCCACGCTTGACGTTGCCATGGGCTCGGCGTTTAGCGGGATTTATGATCGCCCCGATCTGGGCAAACGTGATTTGCGCAGACTTGCCACTCTTTTGGCCAATGCCGACCGTGATGGCAGTGCTCCGTACCAGTTGGTCCTGATTGACTGCCCACCCTCGCTCAATGGTTTGACGCGCATGGCGTGGACAGCCAGCAGCCGGGTTCTTTTGGTGGCTGAGCCGGGCCTGTTCTCGGTTGCCGGCACTCAGCGTACTTTGCGCGCCATTGAGCTTTTCCGAACTGAATTCGCTCCGGCGCTGGTGCCAGCCGGGATTGTGGCCAACCGTGTTCGGACTGGCTCCAATGAGCACGCGTACCGTCTGGCAGAGATGCGGACCATGTTTAGCGATCTACTGCTCTCCCCCACCATCCCCGAACAGGCCAATTGGCAGCAGATTCAAGGTGCCGCACATCCGGTGCACCAATGGCCAGGAGACTCCGCCAAGAACGCCTCAGCTCTCTTTGACCGGTTGCTTGACTCTGTGCTGAACCAGAGCGCCACCCGTAGCCGCCTCTACCGCGGCTAGGATTCCGCACCTGTCAGCGCCGCTTTCGGCCCAGCCAACAAAAATGCCATGGTTTGACGTAAATGCCACAGCTCAACGGAATTTTTCAAGCTGCTTGTGACAGTTGATGGTTTGGGCGGTTGATCCAGACTTCGCTGGGCGGGGTTTTGATGGTTGGCCGGCGGGTGTAGCGTTCCGGGTTTTGGGTGTGGTGGTTATCAAGGACTTCTTGCCGGAGGGTCTGGACTGTGGTCCAGTACCCTTCGTGCACGGAGTCTGGGGTGTAGCCGTTCAGGCCTGACACGGAGGGTCAAGCTGTGGCATTTACGTCAAACCATGGCATTTCTCAAGGGTGGAAGCTGTAGACGCGAATTCACGCGCCAAGGTGGAGATTAGGAGATCTTGCGTGCTTCCCGACGCTTGCTCAGCTCATCGCCAGGAAACGTCTGCACTGCTGCGTGTTCGCTGGGGAGGGCTGCCAAGCTACCCTCAACTTCACGCCAGACCCGGCCAACAGCAATGCCGAAGACGCCTTGGCCGCCTTGGACCAGATCGATGACCTCGTCTGCGGAGGTGCATTCGTAGACGGATGCGCCGTCACTCATCAACGTGATTTGGGCCAGATCTTCAACACCGCGTTCGCGCAGGTGTTCCACGGCAGAGCGGATCTGTTGCAGGGACACTCCCGTATCCAAGAGCCTCTTGACGACCTTCAGGACCAGGATGTCTCGGAAGCCGTAGAGGCGTTGGGAACCTGAACCCGCCGCGCCGCGCACCGCCGGTTCAACAAGCCCGGTACGGGCCCAATAATCGAGCTGACGGTAGGTGATGCCAGCCGCTTTACATGCGGTGGGTCCGCGGTAGCCTGCGTTCTGGTCCAGAACTGGAAGATCCTCGGTAAAGAGCAACCCCTGTGACCCTGCACTCAAAGCCGTGCTGGGGACAGCAGCGGCATTAGTTCCGCCGACGTCACTGGTGGCACTCACGTGGATCCTCCTATTCGAAGCTCCCCTGAATGGATGGTTGCGTTGCACATGGAAGCAAGGCATACAAGGAGAGTCAGAGATAGCCCGTCTCTCAAGTCTGCCCGCAGCAGCCGTGGCTTGCAATGGGGAACTCAATACCTTGACGTTAGATCGGTGCGAGTCCAAGGTCAAAGATCTCGGCACTTCATTTTTAGCGTGTCGAAAGTTTCGACCTCAGCCTGAACCTTAGGTGACTGTGGGAAAGCTCGGAAAACCGGGGTTTACTTCTCAAAATCTTCAGGTTCAACGTCGTTGAGGAATTCCCTAAATTGACGAACCTCACGTTCCTTGGCATCGTCATCGGCACTATCCCCAGCAGCTTCGGCGCCGCCGGAGGCTTCCTCGTGAGGACCAATCTCAACCCCAGCCTCATCCACCAGGCTTTCCGCAGCCCAGATGGAGCAATGGGCACGCTGGGCGATGGCAATGGCATCAGAGGCCCTTGAGCTGACAGTGGTGCTGTCATCCATGACCAGTTCGCCATGGAAAACACCCTCCTCAACCTTGGTCAAATTTACCCGCACTATTTTACGGCCCAGCGCATGGACCACCTCACACAAGAGATCGTGGGTGAGTGGGCGGGGCGGGATGACCCCTTGTTCGGCCAAGGCGATGGCTGTGGCCTCTGCGGCTCCAATCCAGATCGGGATGTGCCGCGGGCCACTGCGCTCGCGCAACAGCACCAGGGGCTGGTTGGAGGGCATCTCGATCCGCACGCCAACAATTTCCACTTCAATCATGAGCTTTCCATCTCCGCAATCCGCACCTGGACCAGGGAGCTGTGCAAGGTCAAGCAGAGTTCGGCAATCTCGCGGGCGGCTTCGGCGGCGCGCACCGCGGATGTGCCATCCTTGCGTGAGGACAGCGGAGCCACTACGCGTTCCACCAAACCGAACTCACGCTCTGCCGCTGCTTGGAACGGGCGCAGGTGCCGCGGTTCAAGCCCGTGCGCGGCCAGTGCGGTGCAGGCCTGGGCAATCTTTACGGCGTGCTCGTCAAAGGTGCCGTCCTTATTTTCCACAAGTCCATAGCTGACCATGGTTGCCAGCAGTTCTGCGCCGGCCCCGGATTCAATCCGCAGTTGCTCGGCCGTCAAACGGCGGGACTTACTCTTGAGTTCTCGGGCAAGTTCGTCAGAGACCATCCGTGGTGCCACAGATACTCCTGGCGGGAGGTTCAGCGGTGTCAAGCCTTGATCTATCGCATCCAAATACTCCCGGATGACCTTCAACGGCAGGTAGTGATCGCGTTGCAGCGCCAGGACAAACCGCAGACGTTCGACGTCGGGCTCCCGGAATTGGCGGTAGCCCGCCGGGGTGCGCTGCGGGGTGATGAGCCCCTTTTCTTCATAAAAACGGATCTTGGACGCCGTCACAGAAGGGAAATCAGCGCACAGCAAAGCAAGCACCTCACCGATATTCAAGACGGTTGCGGCGCCGGTCCGCCGGCTGCTGGAATGCACATCCACCAGCCGGCGCCCTGCTGCGGAATTCACGCTTCCCACGGTGCCCTTAGGAATCCGATGAACTGGTACTGTCACCGGCTCCCGGATTGGCACTGAAGTAGTAGGTCAGGCGGAATTTGCCAATCTGCACCTCGTTGCCGGTCCGTAGCCGGACTGCATCCACCCTGTCACCATTGACGTACGTGCCGTTGAGGCTGCCGGAATCGACAACTTCAAAGCCGCCGTCGAACTTGATGAAGTTCACGTGGCGGCGTGAGACGGTGACATCGTCAAGGAAAATGTCAGCGTCTGGATGCCGCCCGGCGGTGGTCACTTGACTGTCAAGCAGGAAACGAGCCCCTGCATTCGGCCCCATGTGCGCAATGAGCAGAGCCGAACCCGCGGGCAGCGAGTTCACGGCATTTTGTTCATCAGGCGCCAAAATCGGTACCGACGTTGGACCGCCCTGGACCGGAGGAAGCTGAATCGAAGTGGTATCTGGTGCACCGGGCTGATCCTTGAGGCCCGCCTGATCGTTCACCCCGGCGTCGTTACCTCTGTCAACCATTGGTACTCCTCCTTGTAAAAAGTCTTTGAGGGTTCACTCGAACCCACAATATTACCAACTTACGAGCCGTTGCTGTGAATGCTCTGACACGCACCACCCGGTACCGCGGCGCGGACGGGCGTCTGGAACATAGCTTCCAGCTACTAGCCTACCTTTTCCTGGTACTGCGCCGCGCTGAGCAATGAGCCGTAGCTGGACACATCGCTGAGGGTGATTTCCACCAGCCAGCCCGCTCCGTAAGGATCGGAGTTAATAAGGGATGGATCCGCATCCAAATCCTCGTTGCGGGCCGAAACCTGCCCCGTCAATGGTGCGTAAATGTCACTGACGCTCTTCGTCGATTCGACTTCGCCCACCACGGTATCGGCCGTAACATCCGCGCCGTTCTCGGGCATTTGCACGTAGACAACATCTCCCAAGGCGTCCTGGGCGAAATCGGTGATGCCAACCCGCACCACGCCGTCAGCTGTGGGGGCTGAAACCCATTCGTGCTCTGCTGTGTAGGACAGATCTGCGGGAATATTGCTCATGATGGGCACCTTTCGAGGTTCATCGCTGCCGCGCGAAGAAAGTGAAGTTTAAATTAAAACATGCTCCAAGGCCGTTTTCGCTCCTTGACCACGTCCAGTCTTTAGGGTGGAGCCGTTCTTTACAAGTCGAAGGTGCATTCTAGCAAATTAGTCACTTCTGCGCCCGAACCATAGCGCCGACTCTGACATGATTCATCTATGACTGATTCTGTGACGCCTCCCACCGCCGGCGGTTCCCCTAGCAGCCTAGACAACGGCCGCAGGGGCAAAATGCCCGTCTGGCTTGTGCGCACCATCATCGGTGCTATCGCCATAGCCGTTCTTGTCATTGTCTATTTGATTGCCTCGGTGACGGTTCCGTTGATGTGGGCCAACTCCATCAGGGGCCAGATTGGCGGCCAACTGGGTAACAGCATTCCGTTGGGCATGTTTTACGGCTTCGTTTTCACCTTTGTCCCTGTTCTGATTGCCTGGCAGGCGCACCGGAGGGCGTTCAACAAGTGGGTGCGGCTGAGTTTGGTGGCGCTGGGACTGGTGCTGCTCATCCCCAACCTGCTGACTCTTGGGGTACTGTACGGCAGCACGCAATCCGCTGCCGACGCCCGGTCCATCTGGGCCAACAGCGCCAACTGGTTTGGTACTTGGAGCCAAGTATTCATGGTGGTTGGCGTGGTCTGTGCCGTGGCGCTCATTGTCCTAGGCAGGATGTGGCTGCGCCGCAGCAAGAAGCTACGTGAGGTCAAGGCAGCGGAAAAGATCGTTCGCAAAGACCAGCAGGAACGGGAGCGGGCATCCCGGCAGGAGGCAAAGACTGCCGCACGTGCTGGCCACACGAAGCCTGCCCCCACACCTGAACTCCCCGGAACCACCCCCGTAAAAACCAGCAAACCACCAGAGGGAAATGTCGGGACGCCCGCGCCGTAGGGCAACTGGGTCACCCGCGCACTCTGGCTTTGCTTGCTTTGGGCGTGCCCTAGTGCTCTGGGCGTTTCCTAGTGAGAGGCACCTTCGCGGTGTAACTGGGACTGCTGACAGACGGCGGGACTCTGCCCCGGGCAGCTACTGCACCGGGCGCGGTTCTTGCGCCAGGAACTTTTGCTCTGGCCGCCCCGGAGAGAGCGCTAGTACTGAGCATAGGATTCCTTGGACTTGAGACCACCTACAGCACCACCGGTCATGAGTGGGCCTGTTGCTGACGGATTGGCACTGGCAGCCTACTGTGTGATCCCCACGAGCCATTATTACCACCTGGACTGCGGCAATCTTGGGTCTTGGATGTGGACGGATGGCCTAAAATTCCATTCCATGCAGCGCCGCCTCCACCGGGTCCCTTTCCCAGAACAGTTGAAGAAGCGGGTGAGGTTGCCCCTGGGCATCGTTTTCTGATCGACCTACGGGCCTAAATCCACGTTTAACATAGAAAACAGCGGCACGCGGGTTCTGTTCGTTGACATCTAGGGTCAGCCGAGGCGTCTGATCCTTGGCCCACTCCAAAAGTCTGCTGCCCACACCTTTGGACCTGGCTTCATCAGCCACATAGAGCATCGCCACATGATCACTGTCCATGCCAATAAAACCTAGAATGCAGCCATTTCGCTCCGCTACATGGATTCTCAGGCTTGGGATGTGCTTGTCCCTAACCAGGGGCTCAAGCCTGTCGATCGCCTCAAGCGAAAGAAAATAGTGGGTGGCCTCAACGGAATCCCGCCAGACATTTGTCAACTCTTCAAGGTCTTCGGCCACGCGTCCAGGACGCAGAACAAGAACTGGGGCAATCACCACGATTCTCCGTTTCCTCCCCACTTACTTGCCTCGGGGGAATGATCTGGACGCACGCCTGATCCTATTACCCCGGCGTTTCCCACATTACTGTGGCACCAACCCGGGCCTGGACCAAGCGATCGAAGGTTTCTGAGCGGGCTATGACTTCTGGGCAAATAAAGACGGCCCATACAAGCATCGGCGAGATACTCATATGGGCCTAACCGCCGCTAACTCTGAGAAGAGCGCGTTGGCTATCAAGAACATTACCTCTCAACAGGCCAAAGACCTGCACCGAAACGGACAATGAGCCGCATGTCACTTTGTCCAACCGCCCCCCACTGCGGGTTCCTTCTTAGCTCACCGCATGATCCTGTTCCCACCACGGGAACCTCCCCGCACGTGGAAGTGTTTTGCGAGGCGATGAAGGAACCTTCCATCACCTTTAGAAATATGAGCCACGCCACATTACTGGCAAGTAACAAATATTCACCACAAACGGCCCGCGTCGCGGTACGCTGACGATTATGAGTGAATACCAGCCTCCAATTGCAGACATTGCCTTCGCACTCGAACATGTTGTGGGTTACCCGGACATCGCCACGTTGCCAGGCTACGAACACGCTGACCTCGACACCGTTGTCGAACTCCTGGAACAGTGCGGTGAGTTCATGGCGGAGATCGTTGCGCCACTGAACCGACAGGGGGACATTCAGGGTTCCCACCTCAAACCCGACGGCACTGTTCTCACCCCCGATGGTTTCAAGGATGCGTACCAGCAATATGTCGACGCCGGATGGGGATCCGTGCCGCTGCCCGAGGAATACGGCGGTGGCGGTTTCCCTCGCGCCGTCGGCCTTGCCATCCAAGAGATGTTTAACAGCGCCAACTTGGCATTCTCCTTATGCCCGTTGCTGACGCAAGGTGCCATCGACGCCCTGCTGCACTATGGCGATGACAAAATGAAGAACCGTTATTTGCCCAAGATGGTCAGTGGCGAGTGGACAGGCACCATGAACCTCACCGAACCGCAGGCCGGCTCGGATGTTGGCGCCCTGACCACCAAGGCCGTGAAGAATGAGGACGGCAGCTACGCCATCACGGGCCAGAAAATCTTCATCACCTACGGTGACCACGACATGGCCGAGCAGATCGTGCATCTGGTGCTCGCCCGCACGCCCGGGGCGCCTGAGGGAACCCGCGGCATTTCATGTTTTATAGTGCCCAAATACTTGGTCAACGACGATGAGTCGCTCGGCGAACGCAACAACGTGGAAACTGTCTCCCTGGAACACAAGATGGGCATCCATGCTTCCCCCACGTGTGTGCTGTCCTACGAGAATGCAACGGGATACTTGATCGGCGAAGAGAACAAGGGAATGCGCATCATGTTTGTCATGATGAACGCTGCCCGTCTGGGTGTTGGTGCGCAGGGCCTTGCAGTGGCAGAGCGCGCCTACCAGCAATCGCTCGAGTACGCGCAGCAGCGCCAGCAGGGTCTGGCCATTGGAGCCACGGGCGCTACTTCAGCCATTATCGAATTCCCTGACGTGCGGCGCATGCTCATGACCCAGCGCGCCAGCATCGCAGCCCTGCGCTACTTGATGCTGCTGGACGCAAGCTATGTGGATATCAGCACCCACGATCCCGATCCGGCAGTCCGCGCGCGGGCCGATGAGATCGTAGGAATACTGACCCCAATCTGCAAGTCGTTCGGCACTGACATGGGGAACGAGCTCACCTCGCTGGCACTACAGATCCAAGGGGGAATGGGCTTCATTGAAGAGACAGGGGCCGCCCAGCACGTACGCGACGTCCGCATTGCCGCTATTTACGAAGGTACCAACGGCATTCAGGCGGCCGATCTCGTTGGCCGCAAACTGGGGGTCCGAGGAGGCGCCTCCATTCTGGAGTTCATTGCCACCATGCGCGAAGTGGAAACGGACCTGGCCAACGCAGGCGCTGACTTTGACGGCATCCGGGAGGAATTAGAGCGTCAGTTCAGTGAGTTGGAGAGAGCAACCCATTGGATGCTCAAGACCGGGCAGGGCGACCCCAATTCCGTGCTGGCCGGCTCGACACCCTACTTGCGAATGTGGGGGCTGTGCACCAGTGCCTGGATGCTGGCACGGGCAGCCGTTGCTGCGGCAAAGACGGATGATGCCAGCCTGGCGGACAACCAGTTGGTATTGGCCCGTTTCTACGCCCAGCAAATCCTGCCCCAGAGTGGCAGCCTGCTGGGTGCCGCAACAGCGGGCGCCACGGACCTGTTCGCCTTGGACGCCCATAGCCTCTCGGGTGCAGCACGCAAAGTGAGGAACTAGCCTTCAAGTATGTAAGACTCACTCCGCCAGTCAAGGACGGTTCAACCGCAAGCCGGCGAATGCCAGCGCAAGCAGAGGAATCTGGGGTGAGCAGGCGAATCCAGCGTACTGATGGCTGTGTGTGCGCCCTTGCGAACATGACTCTTTGAGCGCATGCGTAATCAGGTGGCTTCTGTTCTTGCAGAAGCCACCCGATCGTCTTTGGTACCCCTTCCCCGACTCCCGTGCGGTCATTTGGGCC
>NZ_JAUCEK010000007.1:0-257544 GCF_032458965.1 Arthrobacter sp. lap29 | reverse complement strand
GGCGGCTCCACTTGTTTAACACCACAAAGACGTCCCAAAAACCGCGGAAATACGCACAGGTGCGTAATGCGCGATGTGGGTGCAGGTGTCCGTGCCCCCTCGATATATGGTGGGCGCATCGATAGCTATTGGGAAGACTGACACATGATTTCATTGACTCCGCACCACGACGGGTCCGCACTGTATGTAACAGGCGGTGGCACTCTTGGAGAACGCTGCACTTTAAGATTGCGGGTGCCCCAGAGCTGGGGTAAAGCAGAGCGCATTTGGGTTCGCAGCGTGCAGGACGCCGAGCCCCGTTACGACGAAGCCACAGTGATTGGTGAGGGCGACGGGTGGGTCTGGTGGGAAGCCAGCATGTTGCACGTGAACCCTGTGGCTCTCTACCGCTTTGTTATTCAGGTTGCTGGCAACGAGGTGGGCAACAGCGAGCAGGACGGGCCCAGCTATTGGCACCTGAATAATGCTGGCCTGCACAATCGCGACACCTCCGATTACAACGACTTCCGGGTCACCACGGCCAAGGCCGCTCCGGCATGGTCTCACGATGCCGTGATGTATCAGGTCTTCCCTGACAGGTTCGCCCGATCATCGAAAGCTGACGCACGGCCCACCCCTGACTGGGCCGTGGCTTGTGACTGGGATACCCCGGTGCAAGGCAGTGGCCCGGACGTTGGCAGGCAGTTCTACGGCGGCGATCTGGACGGGGTCACCGGCAAGCTCGACGAGCTCGAAGCGCTGGGTGTGGATATTGTCTACCTGACACCATTCTTCCCGGGGCGCTCCAACCATCGCTATGACGCCTCCACCTTTCATGCCGTGGATCCTTTGCTCGGTGGGGATCAGGCTTTGATTAACCTGGTGGAGGCGGCTCACGCCCGTGGCATGAAGGTCATGGGCGATCTGACCTCCAATCACACCGGCGGTGCTCACGAGTGGTTCAAGAGGGCGCAGGCGGACCCCAGCAGTGTTGAAGCCGGCTATTACTATTTCAACGAAGACCACACCGCGTATGAATCTTGGTGGGGTGTGCAATCGCTCCCGAAACTCAACTGGGGATCAGAGGCGCTGCGGGAAGCGTTCGTCACCGGCGAGGACTCCGTGGTGGCGCATTGGCTCAAACCTCCTTTCAACCTTGACGGCTGGCGCATTGACGTCGGCAACATGACCGGAAGGCTGGGCGCTGTGAACATTAACAAGGAGGTGGCCGCGTTGATTCAGGACAGGATTCTTGGGATCAACCCGTATGCCCTGCTCCTGGGTGAGGAAACCTCCGACGCCGGCGCTGGCGTTGACGGTTTCGGCTGGCAGGGTGCCATGACTTACTCCAATTTCACCCGGCCCATCTGGCAATGGCTGGGCAACCCGAGCGCGCGCGTTGACTTTTTTGGCACCCCGCTGCCGGGCCCGCCCAAGGTAAGTGCCGACGTCGTGCTTGCCACCCATAAGGACCTCTCCAGCGCCTTCAGCTGGCCGGTGCGTAAGGCAACAATGAACGCTCTGAATACCCATGACACCGCACGAGCAGCCAGTGTCATGATTGCGGGTGGGCCGTTGGTGGCGGCCACGTTGTCCATGCTGCTGCCGGGGATTGCCGTGGTTTTCGCTGGGGATGAGTACGGGCTGGAGGGGTGGAATGGAGAGGATTCGCGCACCCCGATCCCGTGGGATGAGCCGGCGCGTGTGGTGACGGATTTGCGTGCCGCCTATGCCGCGCTGGCGGCGGTGCGGCACTCCAGTGCGGCCGTGGCGGACGGTGGCATGCGGTGGTTAATGGCCGATGGCGATGTGCTGGCTTTTGTGCGGGAGTCGCCGACAGAGTCGTTGCTCGTGGTGGCTGTTCGGGCGGCGGCAGAGGTGCCTGTGGCGGACCTGGGTTTGAGTTCGGAGGATGTGCAGGCGCTGCAGGGCCCGCCAGTGATCCGGACGGGCGAAGTTGCAGCCACGGAGCAACGGTTGCATCTAGCGGGTCCTGGCGCTTATGTGTGGCGTCTAAGTGGCGTCACGGTGCCAGCTGTCTAAGCGGAGCGCTCCAACGTGTGTCCTGTCTGTATTCCTCTTAGACTGGAGGGACACACAGTTGTTTTTAGGAAGGTCTGCAAGGACATGGCAGTACAGAAGATGACCCTCAGCTCACCGTTTGCCAGCGCGTTGGAGGAGGTGCTGCGGCCGGATCAAATCAGTGTCGCGGAAGAGGACTTGCAGACGTTCGCTATAGATCAGGGACCTGTCACCGATTACCAAGAACCGCTTGCCGTAGTGTGGGCTGAAACCATTGCCGAGGTGCAGTCCATAGTGCGGCTGGCAGCTGAGTACACGGTACCGCTGGTGACTCGAGGCGCAGGAACTGGGGTCTCGGGCGGGGCGCATGCCACTGTGGGATCTGTGGTGCTGAACCTGACCCGCATGAACAAGATTTTAGAGATTAACGCAGCCGATGAGATTGCCCGGGTGGAGCCTGGCGTCATCAACGGGGACCTGAACGCTGTAGCTGCTGAGCACGGGCTGATGTTTGCCCCGGATCCTGCCAGTTACAAGATCTCCACTATTGGTGGCAACATTGCCACGAACGCGGGCGGGCTGCGCTGCGCTAAGTACGGCGTGACCCGCGACGCCGTACTGGCGCTGGATGTTGTTTTGGCCGACGGTACTTTGATCCGGACCGGACACCGCACGTTCAAGGGTGTTGCCGGGTATGACCTCACCAGCCTTTTTGTAGGCTCTGAGGGGACCTTGGGCGTTGTGGTGGGCGCTACCGTGCGGTTGAAGTACCTGCCCACCGTTGTGCGCACGCTGGCAGTGTTCTTCCCATCGGTGCAGGCTGCGGCTGCGGGCGTGCTGGCACTGGGTACGGCCCGTGTACAGCCGTGCATCCTGGAATTATTGGATGGACCGTCACTGACCGAGCTTGACTTCCGCAATGGCAGCAACCTCTCCACCCGTGGGACAGCGCTGCTATTGATTCAGTTCGACGGGTTGGCAGCTGAACAGGAAGAGGCCTTGGCAGCTACCGCTCTCGAGGCACTGGGCGGGACCATCAGCCGTGAGGACCCGGCAGAAGCGCGGCGCCTGGTTGATCTGCGCCGCAACAACCGGGGCTTGGACGTAGATGCCGAGAACCGGGTGGGTGAGGATGTAGCAGTGCCGCGCTCCCAGCTGGTCCACTACATTACGGCGCTGGAGGAAATGGCGCGTAGGCACGGGGTGGACTTGCAGGTGATTGCGCACGCTGGCGATGGTAATCTGCACCCCACATTCTCTGTGCCAACCTTTGAACCGGCCGGCATTGCCGCGTTAAACGCTGCCCTGGATGAATCCATTGACAAGGCGCTGGAACTGGGTGGGACCATCACGGGCGAACACGGAATAGGGCAGTACAAGCTGCGGTGGCTGGCGTTGGAGCAGTCGGCGGAGGTACTGGCAATCCAGCGCAACATCAAGGCGCTGTTCGATCCGCAGGGCATCCTCAACCCAGGCAAAGCCATCCCGGCGTGACCCCGCACCCACGGCAGGTCCTATCCCACTAATGGCGTGTTTTTCCCGGACCCTATCCCACTAATGGCTGAAAACAACGGGACGCTGTCGCATTCACGGTTGATGATTGCGACAGCGTTGCTGTTTAAGTAGCCGTTGCTGCACTAGCGTCGACGAAAAAGTGACCATTGGTGGGATAGCGTCCGCGATAGGTGGCGGGAGCGTCTGGTGGCGGCGGCGGTGGTGGGTTAGTCTTCGAAGGCGGCGTCGGGGAGGACTCCGCCTTCTAGCATTTTGATGGTGTCCGTATCGGTGCTGAGCATGATGGCGTCTTCGTCGCGGCGGTAGCGCAGGATGTTATCCACATACGATTGCACGGCCTCGGCGAGGGGCACATTGCGTTCCTCATCCTTGGATTTAAACCAGCGGTGCTCCAATATTTCGTGAACAACCTCGGCGGGTTCTAATTTGCCTCCGAGCTCACGTGGGATGGAGCGAACAATGGGTTCGAAGATGGTGCTGACCCAGTTGTGCGCGCTAAGTTCCTCATCCACAGCGGTACCGGAATCTGCCCGGAAGGAGTCCATGTCGTTGAGGAGCCGGCGGGCCTGGTTCTCCTGAGCGTCAATGCCTGTTAGGCGCAGCAGACGGCGCTGGTGGTGACCGGCGTCCACCACCTTGGGTTGGAGCTGGATGGTGGAGCCGTCAGGAGTGGTTTTGATGGCGTATTCTTCCACGTCAAAGCCGAGTTCGTTGAGGCGGCGGATGCGGGCGCCCACGCGCCAGCGGTCTTCCAGCTCGAAGGATTCCTTCTCGGTGAGCTCGGCCCAGAGCCGGCGGTAGCTTTCCATGATGAGCTCGCTGGTGGCCACTGGGTCAACTTTTTCCTCAATGAGCCCACCTTCCAGCAAGTCCATCAGCTCCCCGGCAATGTTGACCCGGGCAATTTCGAGATCGTATTCGCGCTGGCCCGTGGACAGGTCAGGGTAGAGTTCACCGGTTTCGGCATCCACCAGGTACGCGGCAAAGGCTCCGGCGTCGCGGCGGAACAGCGTATTGGAGAGGGAGACATCACCCCAGTAGAAGCCCACCAGGTGCAGGCGGACCAGTAGCAGGGCCTGGGCGTCAATGAGCCGGGTGAGGGTATCGCGGCGCAGCTTCTGTGAGAACAGGGCCCGGTAGGGCAGGGAGAACTTCAGGTGCCGGGTGACGAGAACGGGATCCAGGGGCGCGCCACTGGGTGTGGTGCGTCCGCTGATGACGGCAACAGGTTCCACGCAGGGCACATCCAGGCGGGCCAGCTTGCGCAGCATGTGGTATTCGTGGCGGGCCACGTGTTCGGAGGTTTCCTTGATGGCAATGACTGAGCCATCCAAATGGGCGAAGCGGACCACGTGCCGCGAGATGCCGCGGGGGAGTGCGGCAAGGTTCGCGGCCGGCCATTCCTCCAAGCGAATGTGCCAGGGCAGATCGAGCAGGCCCGGATCGGCGCTGGCAGCCGTGATATTCAAGGAGCCCATGACAGGCACGGGAGGTGTGCTCATACGGGGTAGCTTGCCACGCTGGTCAAAGTCGGTGGGCTCGTGGTTCCACTTGGCGCCTGGTTGTTCAGTCATGGATCAAATTCTCTCTTAAAAGGTGAGGCGCGGTTGCCTGCTGGAAATCCAACAGGCAACCGCGCCTCAAGAACTACTAGTCGCGCGAGATGGCCTTGTCGCCCAAGCGGGCGCCTGAGGTTGCATCGAAGAGGTGCACGTGGCCAACCTGCGGGCGGACGTGGATGGTATCGCCCTTCATCGGTGGGCGGCGACCGTCAACACGGACCACCATGTCACGCTCGTTGCCGTCGATGATGGCGTGTCCGTAAACGTAAGCATCGGCACCGAGTTCCTCGACGACGTCGGCCTCAACAGCCAAGCCTTCACCGGCGCCAACAATCTCGAGGTCTTCGGGACGGACACCCACGGTGACCGTGTTGCCTGCGGCTTCACCCAAAACGGCGCTCTGTACGGGGTAAATTGATCCACCGAACTTCACACCGCCGTCAACAACGGGCAGTTCCAGCAGGTTCATGGCGGGGGAGCCAATGAAGCCGGCAACAAACACGTTCTGCGGGGCATCGTAGAGGTTGCGCGGGGTATCAACCTGCATGAGCAAGCCGTCCTTGAGCACTGCAACGCGGTCACCCATGGTCATGGCCTCAACCTGATCGTGGGTCACGTAGACGGTGGTGACGCCCAAGCGGCGGGTCAAGGATGCGATCTGCGTACGGGTCTGCACGCGGAGCTTGGCATCCAAGTTGGAGAGGGGCTCATCCATGAGGAACACCTGCGGGTTACGCACAATGGCGCGGCCCATGGCAACACGCTGGCGCTGACCACCGGAGAGAGCCTTCGGCTTGCGGTCCAGGTAGGCCTCAAGGTCAAGGAGCTTGGCGGCTTCCAGAACACGCTTGGCGCGCTCTTCCTTGGAAATGCCGGCAATCTTCAGGGCGAAGCCCATGTTATCTGCCACGGACATGTGCGGGTAAAGAGCATAGTTCTGGAAAACCATGGCAATGTCGCGGTCCTTAGGCGGAACGTCAGTGACGTCGCGGTCGCCAATGAGGATGCGGCCTGCGTTGACGTCTTCCAAGCCGGCGAGCATGCGCAGCGAGGTGGACTTGCCACAGCCCGAGGGGCCAACGAGTACGAGGAATTCGCCATCGGCGATGTCAATGTTGAGCTTGTCAACGGCGGGCTTGGTGGTGCCCGGGTAAATGCGTGTTGCGTTATCAAAAGTTACTGTAGCCACAGTGATAAATCCCTTCATCGGCAGGTACGTGCCGAACGATCCTCAAGTGAATGGTTGTTTCATGCACAATCCGCACACTACCGAAGCAGCGAGCGGACTGATCTATGAAGTATGACACATTTTAGTTATGGCTGGGGTCACGTTAAGGACTCAGGTAGGCCGTGCGCTCTGCGAGCAGCAGCTCCAAAACGTCAGGGAGTGAGGCCGGGGCCGCTATGCGAAATTGGGCCTGTGTGTTGCCGGGGCCAACCTTGATGCCCAGATCGCCGGGGCGCAGGGCGGCAAAGGCGTGCTCGTCAGTGACGTCATCGCCAGCAAAGAAGATGGCGGTGGCACCGTTTTCTTGTCGCAGCAGGGCCAGGCTTTGGCCCTTGTTGGCGTTGATGACGGAAATTTCTAAGACCATTTTGCCGTGGCTCAGGTGCAGGGACGGGGTGTGCGTCAGTTCCGCCATGAGGCGTTCGACGCCGGCCCGTGCCGCGGCTTCTTCAGCCAGCCGGTAGTGCAGAACCACGCCAGCTGGCTTATTCTCCGCGAGCGTGCCCGGGATGCGGCTAATTTCCCGGGCGACGGCGGCGCGGGCCGTTTCCAGCGCGGATTCCTGTTCCGCTGTCAGGGACACGGCGGGGGAGTCTGGGCCCAGCCAGGTCTCAGCGCCGTGGCTGCCTACCAACAGTGTCCTCTGCGGTGGGGTCGCGACCAGCCGCAAACTGGCCAATGCGCGCCCGGAGACCAGGGCCGTCGTCGTGCGGGGCAGTGCGGCGAAGGCGGCCAAGGCTGCGGCGGAGCGGGGGAGTGGGCGGGCATCTTGTGCACGGTCCACGAGCGGTGACATGGTGCCGTCAAAGTCCAGAGCTAACAGTAACTCTGGGGTGCGGGCCAGGGTCTGCAGTGCGGCCCGCAGTTCTGCCGTGATACCAAGTGAAGGGATATCAGCTGTCATCGCGGACTGCCTTCTGCGCCAGTGTGGAGAGGAAGTCCTCACTCCAGCGCTGGACGTCGTGGGCGAGGATTTGCCGGCGCATGGAACGCATCCGGCGGCTGGATTCGGCCTTGGGCAGCGTAACAGCGCGCAGGATGGCAGCTTTGAGGCCGTCAATGTCATGCGGATTGATCAGGAGGGCCTGCTTGAGTTGATCGGCTGCACCGGTGAACTCGCTCAGCACCAAGGCTCCGCTGTTATCGCCGCGAGCAGCAACATATTCTTTGGCGACCAGGTTCATGCCGTCGCGCAAAGCAGTGACCAGCATGACGTCTGCGGCGAGGTAGAGGGCCACCATTTCCTCCACAGGGTAGCTGTGGTGCAAATAGCGGATGGCCGTGTTTTGAATGGTGTCATGCTGGCCATTGATGCGGCCCACCATGCCTTCAACATCTTCGCGCAACTGCTTGTAGGTTTCTACGCGCTCACGGCTGGGGCTGGCCACCTGGATGAGGGCGGCGTCTTCTACCTGGACAGTGCCGTCATCGAGGAGCTCGCCGTAGGCCTTGAGGCGGTGGGTGATGCCCTTGGTGTAGTCCAGCCGGTCCACGCCCAGAAGCACTGTTGTGGGGTTTCCCAAATCCTCGCGGATCTGCTTGGCGCGGGCAATGACATCCGGGTTCTTGGCAAGCTGCTGGATCTGGGCCACATCAATGGAGATGGGGAACGGTTCTGCGCGGGAGATGTGGCTGAAGTGGCCGGAGGCGTCATTTACGTGGACCTGCCGGGCCTTGACGCCGGCGCCGAGGAAACGACGGGCCGAGCGCAGGAAGTTGGCGGTGTCATTGGGGCGCTGGAAACCGAGCAGATCTGCGCCGAGTAGGCCTTCCAGGATTGCCTTACGCCAAGGCATCTGGGCAAAAATCTCCGGTGACGGGAAAGGGATGTGATTGAAGAAGCCGATCCTCAGGTCCGGGCGCAGAGCGCGTAAATACTGCGGGACCAGCTGGAGCTGGTAATCCTGCACCCAGACGGTGGCGTTGGGTGCAGCTGCGCTCGCAGCTGCCTCGGCGAAGCGCTTGTTGACTACCTGGTAGGTATCCCACCAGGTTCGGTGGAACTCGGGCGTGGCAATCACGTCATGATAGAGCGGCCAGAGGGTTGAATTGGAGAAGCCCTCGTAATAGAGCTCCACCTCATCCGCGGAGAGGGGGACCGGGAACAGGTCCATGTTGCCATGGTGGAACGGTGCCAGAGTCTCATCAGCAGCTCCATGCCAGCCGATCCACGCACCTTCACGGGTAGCCATGACGGGAGCCAAAGCGGTGACGAGCCCGCCGGGGGAACGCCGCCAGCCGTCGTCCGACTCTTCTTGCGGAACCCTGTCCACGGGGAGGCGGTTGGAGACAACAATGAAGTCTGAACTGCCGGGCTGGGCAACGGGGTGGGCTGGATCAGCGGTGGCCTTAGCGGGCTTGGCGGGCTTGGCGGACGATTCTTGTGACACGAACAACTCCCAATAATTGGTCCCTCGGTTTTTACCAGCTTATCTTGTAGGGGTTTGGGACCGTCATGAACAGTGTTTTTCGGGTGGGTTTGGGGTGCTGGTGAGGAGCTTTCGGGAAAGTTTCGGGAAGCTTTCGGGAAGCTTTCGGGGAGCGAGGGCAGTTTTCGGTCTTCTCCAAGGTTTGTCCCATAGGATGATCCGTATCTAGCCGTACCACGGCCTTTTTTCATGCCCAAAGACTTGAGGAAATATGAGCTCCAAAAACGAACCGCGGTTGAGCAAAGCAGAGCGCACAGCACAGGCCCGCGAGCAGGCAAAGGTTATTCGCGATGCCCAAATTAAGGCGGAAAAGCGCAAGGGCTGGCTGATCCGTGGGGGTGTTTTGGCGGCGGCCGTGGTGATCATAGTGATCATTGCGCTGGTGGTCATCAACACTCAGAAGGCTAATGAGCCGGTAGCGGATAGCGGGCCGGTGGCGGCGAATATGAACGCCTATGGCGGCATCACGCTCGGTAAAGGTGACACCGTAGTTGCCCCCACCACCACGGAAAAAACCGTAGACGTCAACAACTTGGGCGCGGCTCCCACGGCTCCAGCAGAGAAGGCATTTGATCTGGACAAGATTGGTATTGAGGCATCTGCGACCGGCAAGCCGGTCCAGACCGTGGTTTACCTAGACTTCCTGTGCCCGGTCTGCAATGAGTTCGAAAAGACGTACGGCGAAAAGCTGGACACGTTGCGCAACGACGGCAAAATCACTGTTGAGTACCGTCCGCTGGGTTTCTTGGACCGTCTCTCCTCCGGTACAAACTACTCCTCGCGTTCAGGCGCTGCTGCAGCGTGCGTGGCCGATACCTCACCGAACAGCTACAAGAAGTACTTGGACATTCTCTTTGTCAACCAGCCTGCTGAGAACAGCAAAGGCTTGGATAATGCGACGCTGAAGAAGTACGCAACCGAGGTAGGAGCCGCTGACATCAGCTCCTGCGTGGATGCGAAAACCTTCCGCCCGTTCATGGCCAACACCACGGGATTGACCTCCGTTCACGGCATCAATGGCACACCCACGGTGTTCATGGATGGCCAGCAGTGGCAGACCCCGGAAACCTTCGATGACTTCATGACGCGGATTCTGGCTGCGAAGAAGTAAGTTCTTTTGCCGGTGAAAAGCGGCCCTTCTCTGCGGCATTACTGCAGGGGAGGGCCGGTTTTCTTTTTTCTGAAGCGGTACGGTAGCCTTGTCTAGCGCTTGATTGCGTTTGCCTCCTTAGCTCAGCTGGCCAGAGCACCGCTCTTGTAAAGCGGGGGTCATCAGTTCGAATCTGATAGGGGGCCCAAAAAGCCCGGTTTTACAGGGATTTTGGATGTGAGAATGGCCCCGAAAGGGGCCATTTTCAACTTAACACGCCATAAACACGCCATAATGGGTCTCGATTTTCGTTACTTTTCATCGTTTGGATCGGTCGGTGGCGGCTCTTCCTTAGGGCTGAACGCGTCCATGACTGCCCTGGTGTCTAAGGCTTCTTGGTACTCCTCAATGTAGTGCTCCTGGGTCATCGAGACCTTGGAATGGCCGAGCTGATATGCGGCGGCTTCGGGTCCCATCGTTCTGGCAATCAGAGTTGCGCTAGATTTTCTGAGTGTCCTGAATGTGACCCACTCATATCCGATGGCATCGGAGGCTTTGCGCCAGATCTTGCCGATGTTGTTCGGATCGCAAATGGTTCCGGTGGACGATGGAAAGATCAAATTCATCGGATTCGGTGAGCCGCTTTCCTTTTGGCGTTCATGCCGGATCTGAAGCTGCTTCACCAGAAATTCAGGGGCTGTGACTCGGCGTACGCCGTGCCGGGACTTCGGATGATCCTGAATCCTTACGCCGCCCGTGCTTGTCCGGATGACGGTTGCATTGATAAATACCGTCGGCGGAGCTGCGTCCAGTTTGACGTCGTCCCAGTGGAGGGCAAAGAACTCGCCAGGGCGGAGTCCGGTGTGGATAAGGAAGTCCGCGATCTCATGGAGTTCGTGTGTACGCGGCCTGCCGAGGGCTGGTGCCTGTTCCCAATCGATGAGCTTGCTGCGCAGGTCTTGATACTGTTCCGCGGTGAGACCTTGGGGCTTCGCTTTCTTGTTCCGAGGGATCGATATCCCGATGACAGGGTTGACGGTGACGGCGTCGTGTCGCAAGGCCACCTTGAACATCCACGACAACACGGCCCCACAGCTTCTTGCGGTTGAAGGCCCCACATCTTCGACGACTTTTCGAATGAAGTGATCGATCACGCCGGAGGAGGCCTCGCCAATCCGGACTGAGCCAATCGCCGGGGCAATGTACTTCGTGATGCAATAGGCGTATTTGTCCTTCGTGCGCGACGCCTTGTCAGATCCTTCCAACTCAACGAGGAACACCTCAATGAGCTGATTGATCTTGTTTGTGGAAGTCACCAGTCCATTTCTCGGAGTTTGGCGGGCGACAAGTTTCTGCTGCAAGCTGCGGCGGGCATCTGCTGCAGAAGCGCCGCGAGCTTCTACCTTCCTAAGCTTCCCATCCCAGTCACGGTAGTGGGTACGTGCGCTCCACGACTTAGCCGCGGTGCGATCGGTGATGATTGATCCCCAAGCTCCGAGGGGAAGTGGTTTTCTGCTCATGTCACGACAACGCAGACTCGGGCGTCACGGATCGGATCGGAGGGCGAGCCACGCGTCGAAGTCTGTTCTGCTGACGCGCAAATGACGACCAATCCGGTAGGCGTGTGGCCCGATGCCCTTTGCCCGCCATTGGTAGAAGGTCTGCAGCGGAATCTGAAGTTCGTGGCAGATCTCATTGGGGGACAACCACTCAGAGGCTTCTGAATCGGTGCGGCTGCTGTGGTGGGCGTAGATGGTCATCGCGGTACCTTCCCTTCGGTGATGCCAACAGTCAAACATCGGCAAGTACGACTAGATAACTACTCATAGTCAGGAAAGCGATTTTCTCCATGACCGGGGGAAGGTGGCGCCTGTTCTGGTCAGATCTCCAATCCCAATAAATAGCGCACCTGTGCCATCTCTTCGAGAATTTGGGGTGCGTCGGAGGTATAGATTGAGTTGAAATTACTAGGGATTGCCTCGCTGGCCCGGACAAAACCAGCTCTCGTTAGCTGTTCAAGTTCCCGATTGACCACGTCCTTTGTCAGGGACAGTGCGTTGGATATGTCAGGAGCGGGGGCAGGGCCATATGTGACCAGCATATGTAAGATGCGGCTTCGGGTCAGGTTCATCAAGATTGAGGGTTCCATGGAAAACACTCCCAGAAGGCTACCTGCAGGACGGTGTATACCCGTCTACTCTGCACAATTTACTCTCACTTGGTCATGGTGTAAATGCTCCAAATCCCCATGACTTCGTATAAGTCGCCGCCGTGACATGGCGATTCCGGCCAATTCAGAAGGAAGGTTGATGACATGACCCAGCATCCACAGGTCGAAGCTTTTGTCAGTGCTGCGGAATCCATGCGCGGAAACCGCTATTGGGCAAGGGATCCGAAGGAACAAGTCGAATTTCTCACTGCTCTCCGTGATGTTCTTAAGGAAGTTTGCTTCCATCTTGATCGGAACCAGTTGCTCAACCAGGACGGGCTCCGAGCTTTTGCTGCCAACTCGGGCCCGCCTAATGGCGTGCCGTGGCTGGAACCCAGCGCAGAGACCGTGCTCCTGCCCGAATTGGATAATGCGATACGGCGTTGCCTTGCGGGGTTCGAAGGCACAGACAATACTTGAGAGGACACGACGATTCGGCACGGGATAGTCGGCGAGCCGACGCCACTATCGTGAGGAGCCTGGCATGAGCGCTGGAAGCGGCAAACCGCAAGACCAGCCATCTCCTCAAATAGCCCTTTCTAGGCGCCTGAACCTCCTTTTAGATGCTGCAGCAGAAAAGCGTGGCTATGACGTGACTTTCCGTGAGGTCCAAGATCAATTGGCTGAACGAGGAGTGAATATGTCCCGTGCCCGTTGGTTCTACATGAAGGACGGAACGAGGGCTCTGGTCACTGATAAGAAGGTTTTGACAGCCATTTGTGAGTTGTTTGACGTTGATTCGTCGTATCTGCTCGATTTGGGCTCCGACGCGCTTCCCAGAAGCATTGAGGCAAGGCTTGAATTTGTTAAAGCCCTGAGGGTTTCGCGGGTGCAGGCCTTTGCCGCGCGCACACTTGCCGACGTTGCACCGGAAACGCTCGATGCCATTACCGATTTTCTGAAGCACAGCATGACCGCAACGGCTGACGGTGCTAGCGAGTCGGTTCAGTCAAGTACCGAAGTTGGGCATCCAGAAGGGCTTTGACGCGCTCAGGGTTAACTGAATACCGCGGTGCGCGCCCGTGCCTGCGCCCTGGTTCGACGTCTGCACTAACAGCGCCGGCTTCTTCAAGGAGTATCAAGTGCTTGGCGACGCTTGCCTCGCTGGCGCCAACGTTGGCCACGATTTCGCCGCGTGCGTTCGGCCCATTTTCCAATAGGTAGCGGATGATCTCGGTGCGCGCTCGATTACCAAAGGTGGCGACCGCCAGCTCGACGTCGTGTGGCCAATCTGAGGCTATCGGCTGCGTAATTCGGGGCATGGCTTCATTCTGCCTCATAGTTGTCCACAGGGTAAGAGAGACTCCGTTGACAATAACTCTTTGATGCCTTGACAATAGTCTTGTGACCTTTTGAAGTGAGTCGACTGCAATCGTTGATTTCGCACCGACTCGCGGGGCCCGGCATATGCCGGGACGATCCTGCCGCCACCAACGGTGTCCCCAAGATCTTCTGCACAACGTCTGATGACGTAGCGCTTGATATTCAGTCAACGCATGAAGCGGTGATCATCATGGGTCGGGACCAACGAAGCATATGAAGTACCTATCGACGGGGCGGTCGATCAGTCCCTGGCCCGGCGGCCGGAACCAGACATCCCTATCGACCAGCTGATGAGGGCCGTCGAGGGCGTGCGTCCCTATGTGAAGATTCATCTGGCCCGGTATGGCTTCTTTGACGACGTGAACGACGTCTTGCAGGACATTCGGGTTGCAGCGTGGGAGGGGACGGTGAACAGCAGCTACCGGGCCTTTCCTGGGGTCAAGTTTGATGCCTGGGTTCAGGGGATCGCGTGCAACCTGTGCGCCGACCATATCCGCCGGAGCATAGCCAGGTCGACTCTGCCGCTGTTCGACCAATGCGAGTCTGGGTTCCAGAGCCAGATTGATGTCCAGGTGGCACGCCTCGATGACCAAGTCACCAATCATGTCTGGGCCACGGACGTTTTGCAGTTCGTCAAGGCACACGTGCCCGAGCGCACTTGGGATCTGGCCGTTGCCAGTCTTGCTGACGGGAAGGCGCAATGCACGGCAACCAACAATGACGCGTCCGCTGGCATGCGATGGCAGGCAGTTTTCGTAGTTCGCCAGATGGCTCTGACGACGAGTCGCGCCCTGGATGTCGATCCACAAATCGTTGTTGACCTGGCCTCACTGCGTAAGGCTACCGTCGCATCACTTTCAAATCCGATGCTCCAACTCATCGCGGAGCGCATCGTCCTGCCAGCAGTACTAGGCGAGGTGCGTGCTGCAGCGGTTGCTGAGGTCGCGCAGGAGGCTGGTGTCAGCGTGCGCTACGTCAAGGTGCAGGTTGGTCTGGCACGTAACCTCGTTCAGGCAGCCGAGGAAATTTTGCGGGCAGGGACAGGGATCGAAGGTGCTGTCATTGAAACGGCAATCAGCCCGACGGTCCACGTCGAGTCCAAGGCGTAGTTCCTCAGTCCAATGAGGTGTGGCCATGAAATTGAAATGGACGGTACACAGAGGCAGGACAGGCCGACGCCGGCCGTGGATCCTGCTGCTGGTGACTGTCGTGGTTGCCGCTGGGATTGCGGCCGTGCTCTCAATCCGCCCCGCGGAAGTCGCCCCCGTTGCAAATACTCCGGTGTCATCGGTTCCGGCTGCGGTCGCAAGCCCCACGGCCACGGCCACGGCCACGACGACCGCGGTGGAACCGACGACCACGCCAAGCCCGCCCCCGGATCAATCCTCTGAGCCAGCTGGCGAGCCTTCAACTTTGGACTATCGTCTGCTGGCCAACGTGGCTGCCCGCAACATCTACACATTGGATACACGAACGGCCACGTATTCGGAGACGTACGGGAGGCTTCGCGGCTGGTGGCATCTGCTGCCGGATGGGTCAAACCCTCTGACCATCTTCGCGCAGCAGTTTGAAGCGACGGGGACCAATGCGGCAGCCTATGCGTCGCTGACTGGAGCGAAAGGATATCGAACTGCACAGCCTGTGAGCTCATCGTGCGACGGGCAGCTGTCACAATATGTCCAGCAGCCTCCACCCTGGGTGGGATTGCACGTGTGCACCGTGACCTTGAGCGTCGTGGAGCATGCGACGTCTGGAGTTAACAAATACACCGCACCGATTAGCGTCGTCGTCAATTGTCCGCCCGCCGTATCTGCCCCGGCAGACCGCTGCGAGATGGTGGCTTTCTACGCCGCGCCTGAGCGAATTGTTTACTGATGCCAGCCCCGGCGCTCCTCCTTGGCATAGTCAAGAAACGTGCGGCCCTCAAATTAGTAGGCGCGGCGTTCTCTGCGATGGTGCTGTGCTGCGTTATGGCGCTTTGCGGGTCCATTGCCTTGATAGCATTCGGCGCTCAAAGCTCGACGGCGGCGTGTACAACGGTCGCTGCTGGCGGCTCGGGCCAGGCCGTGACGATCACTGTGCCTGACAGTGCGCCCACCACATTGAGCCAGTCGCAGGTGACCGTGGCCCAAGCCTACATAGCAGTGGGCCGTGCCCGGTCAATCCCAGACAACGGCATCGTAATTGCGTTGATGATGGCGTTGCAAGAGTCCAATATGCAAATGCTGGCCAACTCCTCCGTCTCCGAATCCCTGCAATATCCGCATGATGGCGTGGGCAGTGACCACGATTCCGTCGGCAGCGCCCAACAACGCCCCTCGGCAGGATGGGGGAGCGTTGCTGAACTCATGCAACCCGCCTACAACGCTGAAGCATTTTATGGCGGGCCACAGGGGCCTAACCATGGATCGCCGCGAGGGCTTCTCGATGTTCACGGTTGGGATCAAATGGACAAGGGCGCGGCAGCTCAAGCGGTCCAAGGATCTGCTTTCCCAGAAAGGTACGCCCAATGGGAGGCCGAGGCAGAATCAATTCTGAAAGCCTTGGGATCATCAACCGTTCCGGCGAACTGCACTGCAAACAGTCCGAGGCCGTCGCAACCAACAATGCCAGCCGACTTGAGCCAACTTCGACGTGCGATCATCGCATACGCGCAGGAGGGAGTCGGAGGTACATATGTCTGGGGTGGAACTGCCTTCAAAGCCTGGGACTGTTCCGGCTACGTGCAGTGGGTTTACGGGAAGGCGGGAATCCAGCTGCCACGAACGGAGCAGTGGACGGCGGGGTCACCCACAACGAATCCGCAGCCAGGCGACCTAGTGGTTCAGAATCCCGATGGACCGAACCATTGGGGGCATGTGGGCATCTACGCTGGCAACGGCATGATGTACAGTGCACTGAACCCGGCCGTTGGCACGTTGGTACACCCCGTAGCGTGGAATCCTGGCACCTCATACTTCGAAATTCAGATATCTGGGTAGCAGGCCAGATCATCTCAGTTCTAGTTGTCGGGGGCGCTATGTATCGAGCGAGAGCTTGGGGGTCTCATCCCAGAAGTGTTTCTACATCCGGTAGTTTTCGGTCTGGAGATCGTTTCCGGGCCTGAAGTCAGGATCTATGACCCCGCCGCTTTCGGGACCCGACTTGAATGAGCGGGCATTGGACGGGCCTAACCCTGGCGGATCAGGTTCTGGCTGCGGATGGCTGGCTAGCGCCGTCGCTTCGCGACTTCGTCTCGAAATTCCTTAATGGCGAACCTCCAGTCCTTTTCCTGTTGTGCATCATTTTCGGCGAAGTACTTGATCTTCCCTTTCCATTTACCTCGTCTAGATAGCCCCGATTTGGCCAAGCTATGTATGCAAATACGAGGGAAAGTCGTATTTTTCTCCGCCAGTCGGTCGAACAAGAACGTGGAGAATTTTTTCGAAGAGTTGAGCGCAGCTACGGCTTCCTCATGGCTGGGGTAGTAGCCGCCGTGTACGCAGCGGTGACGTAGTTTCCATGTGTGGCTAATCCATAGTTGAACAGGCCCATTTGACGCGGACCAGTTGCCCCCAAGCATCGGATTTAGAAACTTGTTCATCCGTGCGACGGAGTCACTTGATGAATCAAATGCCGCTGCCACTGTCTCTGCGGTGGTATTCGCATCCGTCAAGCTCATTTCCCACCAGAGCATTTGAAGTAGTCCGTCAATCAGTACTTCCGAGGCAGTGGCTGAAAGGATCACTGCCAAGTCATACCGGCCTTCCACATAGAGCTGTTGAGAAGCGTCCGATATCCGTTCCCGCCACAGAATGCCTGGAAGCTCGAGTTCAATGTCGATCAACCATTTTGAGAGGACTGGATCTTGTTGGTTTGATTCGGGACGAGCATGGACGCCATCCAGACGGATATTTCCGTGTTCAAGTACGACTAGGTTGACGTTAGCCCAGCCCGGTTCCAAGGTTGCTAGTACTCTTGCGCTGGGTTGATTATCGGCCATTAGCTGTTCCCCAATGGCTCTAAATGCGACTACAGGCTGCATTATCTGTTCATAGGCGGGAATAGTGCTGGTGCCTTGTATACCCGCTCGTTCCGCTCGAACTAGTTGCCGCATAACGTATACGACCCTCATTAGAGGGTCCTCTGACCAGCTCCTTGAGATCGCTGTGAGGGCAGAATCTGGGGTGCTTGTCGTTTCGTTCGGTGTGACGGCCTCGATAATTGTCCAAAGTGCTTGGAGCTCGGCACCAACTTCGTGCCCTTTGGTGCTGGAGGCCGGAACTGCGTCAATTTGAGCAACTTGATCGACTGCCTCGGCAGCTCGTAGCTCTTGAGTGGGGCCCGCCGCGACTTGGTGGACCAGTAGTGAAACCCAGTTAATGTCGTCTGAGCTTAGTCCTGTTCCCAAAGCGGCTGCAGGTCCGACGTAGCGAAAACCGTCAGGCAATGGCAGAGGATTTCTCATGGCAAAAATGAATCTGTTGAGATCAACTTCGCGTCGGTGGGGCCACGTGGCGGGATCAATACGGATTGCGTCCATCTGTCCACAGTAGAGGACTAGGGAGTGTCTCCTAAGTAAGCAGGTCGTATGTTGACTAACTTGGAAGGTGTCGCGTTTTCAAGTTTTTACAGATGATCAATGGGCCCGTGTTGAACCGTTGTTGCCTAGTTCCGACGGCCAACGCGGGCGCCCGCTCCGTAATCACCGCCAGGTCGTAGAAGGCATTGCTTACCGCTACCGTTGTGGGATCGCATGGCGGGACTTGTCGGAGCAGTTCGGGCCGTGGCAGACAGTGTGGAAACGTCACCGCCGGTTCGCTGCGGACGGGATCTGGGACCGGATCCATCAGCTGTTGCTCGCCGAGGTTGACGCCACGGGGGATATTGACTGGACTGTTTCTGTGGACTCCACGATCAATCGCGCCCACCAGCACGGGACAAACCTTCCCCCGCTCCACAGCGGGAACCTCCGAATTACAAGAAACCGTGGCTTGAGCCTGTTGATCACGCGTGGGTCGCTCCCCGGGGCGGGTTGAGCACGAAGATTCACCACGCCTGCGATGGCAAGGGCAGGCCGTTGGCTGTCAAGCCCCGGGTTTGGTGGAAGGTTTATTAGACTCGTTCCATCGGTTTGATGGCGGGCAGGTTTGAATAGTAATTGGCCTTCGTCATCGGGCCAGGCCAGGGCTCGGACTCACGCATGTTCGAGCACGTGATTAACACGATCAACGTCCCACGCCCAGGTGGCGGCCGGGCACGGAGCCGCCCCGATGCGGTGATGGGCGACAAGGCATACTACTCCCGCGTTGCTGACGAAGCCGAAGGTCTGTCGCTCGTTCGCTTGCTCGAAAGCCGGGACGCTTGGCGTTTGTCGTCGTCGGTCACAGCTGTCTAGCGGAGCTGGCAGTAGTACGAGGCGTCTTCGAGGTAGAGATTTAGATGCCGGTCAAACCTGCCGTGAGTGTAGCTGACACCTTTCATAATTGGGACGCTTGAGTTGGCTTTGTACTTGACGACGTTGATCTTTCCTCCACCGACGTGGAATACAGAGATTGGACTCTCCTGCGAGCCAGACCTTGCGTCGCAAACGTACTCACCCTTCGGAAAGCCACCGGTGATGAACCAAAGTATGAGACAGCTTACGAGGACAATCCATGTCAGGGGCTTGGAGAAGAGCTTCTTGGCTCCCGATTCGTTGGAGCTAGATGAGTCTGTTCTGTTTGCCTTAGTCATAGTGTCCAATTATGCATGAGGCGGACGGACTCACCGCTGGTTTAGCAGAGGTGTGCGTGGTGCATGAGCCGGTCCACGGTGGCGATGGTTTTGGGCATGAGCTCATCGAACCCGCTGGGGGTTGATGTTCGAGCTGATCGCCAGGGGGCGTTTTTCGTAGGGGGCTTCCACGACGCGGTAGAAGCCCTTGGCGGCGTCGGCGGATACCGGCAGGAGGCAAATGTCGTCGATGCGATGCTGGAGGCAGACCTAGGGCGTGAGTCTCCAAATTGCCGACGGTGCTCCCGGGGATAATTGACGGGTGAAATCCCGTTACACCGTTTTCTCCGATGCCCAGTGGGAGCTGATTGCCCCCGTTGATGCCCGATTCCGCGGGCAAGGCGGGGCGCCCTTTCAACGACCACCGGCTGGTGACCGAGGGCATCGTTTACCGGTACTGGGCCGGGATCCCTTGGCGTGATATGCTCGAGCATTTTGGTTCATGGAAGACGGTGTGGAAGCGCCACCGGCGCTACGCCTGCGACGGCACCTGGGACACGGTCCTGGCGGCGCTGCTGGGACATGCAGAGGCGGAGGGCCTGATCAACTGGGAGGTGTCGGTGGATTCCACGGTGAACCGTGCCCCCCAGCACGGCACCAACCTCGCCCGCAGCGCGGGGGGACCTGTCGAATTACAAGAATCTGCTGGTTGAGCCCCAGGACCATGCGGTTGGCCGGTCCCGCGGCGGGCTGACCACCAAGATCCATGCGCTGGTCGACGGAAACCGGCGGCCCCTGGTGTTCCTGTTGGGTGCCGGGCAGGGCAGGGATTCGCCGATGTTCCAGAACCTCATGGAAGCCCTGAAGGTGAAGAAGGCCGGGCCCGGGGCGTCCCGGACCCGGCCCGATCGGGCGATGGCCGACAAGGCCTACTCATCCCGGGCCATCCGCCAATATCTGCGGGAGCGCGGCATCCAATGCGTCATCCCCGAGCGCGAGGACCAGAAAGCCAACCGAAAGCGCACGGGAAGGTCCGGCGGGCGTCCGGTGACCTACGACAGAGACGCCTACAAGCGGCGCAACGTGGTCGAATGCACCTTCAACGTCCTCAAGCAATGGCGGTCGCTGGCCACCCGCTACGATAAGCTCGCGCTGACCTACAGGTCTGCCATCGTTTTGCACGCCGTACTGATCTGGGGCACGGCAATCACCGAGAATCGATTAGGAGACACGCCCCAGTCAAGTCTGGCTTCTCAGCTGGGATTCAGACCCTGAGCGAATTCAGTGCACCTGCAGGACGGTCATAATCCCCAAGTGGCACTTGGTCATGGGGATTTCCCTCCCCGCAACCATGATGCAAGTGAACATAGCGTCCACGCCCGTGGACAACCATTGAATGGAGTTCACAATGTTGTATCTGGCAGCGGTGGATCCCGGGATTACCCCGAACCCCAACTTCCCGTTCCTCGAATCTCTCAAAGAAATCGGCGGCGGAATCCTCGTCGGCGCATTCATCGTGATCGCCATTGTGGCGATCATCGGTGCTGCCATGTTGCTGGCTGGAAAGCTCAGTCAGTCGTCGCGCTTGGCCTCCGGCGGCGGCATGATTTTGCTCTGGACAGGTCCCGTCGCGGCTATTCTGGGCGGTATTAACGGCTACATTCTGTGGTCGCAGAACGCCTTCAACCTAGGATTCTAGGACCTTGCCATGTTGCCCATGGTTGAGTGCAGTGCTGGTGGCTGGTGGCCGCCCGGCTGCGGCATTGTTTCCCAAGCCAACGATGATTTCGCTGCGTCCGTCACGTCCTATGTTGCCGGGATTTTGGAAAGCATGGCCTCATGGATGTGGTCGTTCATCTCCGGAGCCTTCGGTGTCTCAGACATAGATGCATCTGAATGGGGCATTGTCAGCGGACTTACCAACTGGTGGGTCGTCGTTATGATGACGCCGTTGGTTGTGGTCATGATCGTGCAGTTGATTGGCGGCTTGGTGAGCCAACAACCCCGTCGCATCGGCCGGGCACTGCTTGGTGGAGCACTGGCGGTCCCGTTGGTTTTCCTCGCGACGAACCTGATGAGCAAACTCTCCAGTTTCACTGACTCGGCGTCAACCGCCCTGTTGGAAACTCTTGGTAAAGACCCGTACCTGGTATTTATGCGATTGTTTGGGTTCCAGCGGGCACCGGCAGGTTCCGGGCGTGAATGGGACGTAGTGTCGCTCAGTTCTGGAACCGCAGGTGGGCTTGGCGGGGCCGTGGTTGTCACTGCTATCGCTGTACTTGTCGTCTGGATTCTCGCGTTTATCCTCATGTGCTCAATGATCTTCCGGTCGTTTGCCTTGATTGTCTTGGCGGCGGTCGCGCCGGTGGCCATCATGCTTCTGCCCTGGGAGCGGACAAAGTCGTGGACCAGAATTTGGTGCGAAACCGTGGTCGCGCTGTTGATTGCCAAACCACTCGCGGCCACTGTGCTGGCAGTCGCGGTCAAGCTGTTCGCCGACTCGACCTCGTTTAGCGGCCTCGCTTCAGGTGCTGTAGGCATGGTTCTGGCGTGCGGCGCGCCCTTGATGGCGTTGAAGCTTGTCAGTTTTGCTGGTGGGGAAATTGCGGGTGCTGCCCAAATGGCCGGCGGTGGTCACGTCTTCAGTCGGGCAGGGAACTTCACCGGCCGTCAACTCGGCCGACAATTTGGCGGCAAAATACATTTGCCTGGGGTTGGGAGCAAAGGGCCAGCACCCGTTGCGTCCCGCACCCCTTCGATTCCATTGCATCAACAAGCTGCGACGATTGGCGGCCAATCGGGGACGGCGAGCCCGAAGCCTGCGCCGACATCGTCTGGAGCCACCCCCCAGTCAGCATCGGCCGTCATCTCAGGCGTGGCCCATGCCTCCTGGTCCGGCTGCAAAAGGTGGAGGTGGTGACTCGGGCAAGGGGCCGGAGCCACCAGGGGATACAGGCCGATCGCACCCTATGCCCACAGGCACGGGCAGAGCGCCAACGACTTCCCGCTACCAGGGGAAAAGCCAGAGTGGTACCGGGAATGCGGGAGGCAACCCTCCGCCAAACTCAACGCCAAACCCGACCGTGTCACCGGCTACGCCGCCGGTGAACCGCCCGGTTCCCACATCCGGGCCGAGGCCGCAACCACCAAGTTCAACGCCGGTAAATAGTCCTCGCCCGGTCGATCAAAGCAAGCGGCCACCAAGCAACACGTATCGAAATGGAGATGAAGGCCATGACTGAAGAAACTCGGGTATTGCAACCTGTCCGCTTCCCTCGGCATGAACGGCATGGTTTGTTTATGGGCTTGCAGTGGTACCAGCTGTCACTGTTCGCAGCAGGAATGTTGATAGCGGCGATTGCCTCTGCCCTGGGGGGCCCGCTCGTCCTCATTCTGACAGCGCCGATCTGGCTGGGAATGATGCTGTTTGGTGTGCTGCATTATGGGCGTATTCCGTTTCCAGTGTGGGCTTATACCGCGTCGGTCTTCTTCCTACGTGCGGTCATCAAAGAGACCCGTTTTCTGGCCAGCACTGAGCAGCCAAGTCGCGTGGGAACAATGGCATTGCCCGGCGGCTTGGGCAGTCTGGAACTCTGCGCCACAGCGGCAGGCGAGGGATTCATTGTTGATAGGCAGGGGCATGAAGCCATCGTGTCTCTGCGATGCACCACCACATCGTTTGCGCTGATGGACAGTGACGACAAGTCCTATGCTGTTCAATCCTGGTCGCGGGTGCAGGCCGCCATGGCTAGTAGACCAGCCGTGGCCCGGATCGCCATTCAGGACTACACGGTCCCTTACCCTTCGAGTGCTTTGCGGGCCTACTATCAGCGTGCGGTTCCGCCGGAACGCATTGCCGATGCGCAGTGGGGCGACAGATCATATCTGGACTTGATTGATGCTGCGGGCGCTTCCATGAGTCACGAGATCATCCTGACCATCGTGTTGGACACAGCCAGGGCGAGACGACGGATCAAGGATGCCGGGGGATCGCTGGGCGGGCTGGAACATGTGCTGCGTTCGGAGGTCGAGGCTTTCACCACTGGGCTGAAGACCCACGGTGTGATTGTGACGGAGTGGCTCTCGGGCGCGGCCGTGACAGCAGTCGTCCGTGGTTCCTTCGACCCAGCGGCGGTGGCGAGGTGGGCTGCCGCAACAAGTACTGGGAAGGGGATCGTGCGTGTGTCGCCGGGGCCCATGGCCACTGAAGAGCATTGGACCTATCTGCGCACTGATTCCGGGTTCCATCAAACGTTTTGGGTCGCGGAATGGCCCCGGCAGCAGGTTTACCCAGGGTTCCTGCAGCCGCTGATCTATGTGGGGGAGTTCCGCCACGCCATTACACAAGTCATCCGGGCGGTTCCCACGGATCAGGCGCTGCGGGACATCCGATCGGCGCAGGAGGCCCATGACACTCGCCGCCGCATCAACGCTCGTCTGGATCGACCGTTGACCCGGGAGCAGCGGGCTGAGGAGGAGGAAGTGGCCCAACGCGAGGATGAAATCGTGGCCGGTCATGGGGATGTTCGTCCGGCCGCCTATGTAACTGTCACAGCGGACACGCTGGATGAGTTGTCGCGCTGCCGTCAGGAACTTGAATCTGCCGCCTCTGGTTCCTTTGTGGAGTTGCGGTTGATGGCTGGGCAGCAGTGGGCGGCGTTTATTGCTGGGGCGTTGCCCTTGGGAAGGGGATTGAAATGAGTAAGCATGTGGCAGCGGTCAGCATTGCTCCTGCAGGTGAGAACCGTGCAGCTCGACAAGTACGACGTCGGAACGAGCGTTCCGTGACCATGGAACCAAAGCTGTCCTTGCGTGAGCTACGGGAACAGCGAGTAGCCGAGAATGCTGGCCGCGGTGTCATGCCGGATTGGGGAAAACGGGGAAGCGTTTCCTTATGGGGTCCGCACCGCGTTCATCCGGCCCCGCACCGGGCTTCGACGATGACCATGGCAGCGGCCTATCCATTCCTGACGGAATCCGGTCTCGGGCCTGAGGGGACGTACATCGGGACTGACTTGTTTGGTTCGGGAGCGTTTTGCTACGACCCGTGGGTCATGTACGACAAAGGCTTCATCAGTGGCCCGTCCATCGTTGTCATCGGCACCGTAGGCACCGGAAAGTCCATGTGTGGCAAGTCCCTGGTGACGCGCTCCATCACCCTGGGCCGGAAGGCTGCGGTGGCATCTGATCCCAAGGGTGAGTGGGTGCCGGTTGCCAATGCCATCCCAGGTGGAAAAGTCATTTCTGTGGGCCCCGGCCGGCCCACGAGAGTCAACCCGCTCGACGCCGGTCCGCGATCCTCTGCATTGACGGACGCGCAGTGGCTGGCTGTGGTGCGGCAACGCCGTCGCCATCTGCTCGTGGCTCTGGTTTCACTCATGCGACCCGGCATCCCGTTGAGTCCGGTGGAACATACGGCACTGGATATGGCGTTGACGGATGCCGTTGCAGCCAACAGCACCCCGACGCTACCCATGGTGCTGGAATACCTCCTCAACCCAACCCCAGCGACAGCTGCACTGGTCGGACCCAATGGAGGGACCGGCGTCGGACATTCACTGCGCAGAACAGTGTCAGGGGACCTGGAAGGCATGTTTGATGCTCCGTCCACTGTCGCGTTCGATGCTGATGCCCCAATTATGGTCATGGATACTTCTGCCTTGATTGGCGCCTCGGAACAGGCACTGTCCCTGGCAGCTGCGTGCGGTGCGACGTGGTTGGAGGCTGCGGTGACGAATCCTGACGGAGCCAAACGGATCGTGGTCTATGACGAAGGCTGGCGGATGCTGGCGGACCCCTACATGTTGGTGAAGATGAGCGAGCAGTGGCGCCTGGCCCGCGGCTACGGGATCGCGAACCTGCTCATCATGCACAAAGTGGCCGACCTGAACGAGATTGGCGACAGCACCAGCGGCCTGCGGCAAAAGGCACTTGGCCTGCTGACGGAGGCCGACACCAGAGTCATTTATCGGCAAAAGCACGACGCCATGCGGCTGACCAAGGAAGCGCTGGGGCTGACCGAGGCAGAGTGCGAACATGTGGAGAACTTGCCTAAGGGTGTGGGGCTCTGGAAGGTCGGGAATCGGTCGTTCATTGTCGCCAACGAAGTCACCACGGACGAGCTGGCTGTGTTTGGCACCGATGAGAGGATGCTCTGATGCCGCGGCGATTGGATGACGGTAATCCGTTGGTTTCCATCGGGCTGATCGCGACCTCCATATACGTGGTCCTTGGTCTGTTGATCCAAGTGGCCGCGCATCTGGCGTATTCCGCGAGCTGTGGGACCTCGGCACCTTGGGATTTCAGCCCCGCAGCACTTCCCGGATTCCTGACCGGACACATGGGTTGGATACTGCCGATTACCGGTTCCTGCAGCATCCGCACCGGACAGCTGTGGCTGCTCATTGCCCCCGTGCTTATTGTCGTCGCGTTGGCTACGCTGGCGGGTGTTCTGGGGTTGCGTACCTGGCGTCAATCCGGCGCGTGGCTCCGTCAAGACATTCTGAGCCGCGACGGCGTCGCACGGAGGGCAGAAATTTCCCGTGAGTTCGGTGCCAAGGCCGCCCTGAAGCGTGGACGTTACACCCATCCCGGTGTGAAAGACCCCAAAGTGGAGGAAGTCTCTTGGACCATCGGAAAATCCCGCGGCGTCACAGTCCACGTCTCTACCGAAGAATCCCTCGTCATCCAAGGTGCCCCACGCTCCGGCAAGGGCCTCTACATCGTCATCAACGCCATTCTCGACGCGCCCGGCGCCGTTGTCACCACTTCAACCCGGGCCGACAACCTCGTCGTGACCATGAGAGCCCGAGCCACCAACGGACGCCCCGTCACTGTCTTCGACCCGCAGGGGATGTCAGGGCTGCCCTCAACACTGCGCTGGTCACCCGTGCGCGGCTGCCAAGACCCTGATGTCGCCAGCCGACGCGCACTGGTCATCTCAGCTGACAGTGCACTCAAAGGCGAGAACGTCGCCTGGCAAAAGCGCTCGCAGATAGTGCTGCAATGTTTACTGCACGCGGCTGCACTGTCAGGGGAGGGTGTATCGGCTTTTCGCCGCTGGGCCTCAAACCCAGTCCTTGCGAGGGAGGCGCTGGCTGTGCTTGACAGGCCGGAAGCCGCCCTGGGTTGGCAGGCAGATCTCATGGGCATCATCGATGATGACCCACGCAACACCTCCAACTCATGGATCGGTGTCACAGCCGCAGCCGCCCCGCTGTCCTCGCCGAAAGTACTCGCGGCTCTGGACCCAAAAGGGAGCAGCGAACAATTCGACCCGAAGGCCTTCATTGAACAACGGGGCACTCTGTACTTGATAGGCACCAAGAGCGGAGCTGCCGCCGCAGGGCCCTACTTGTCGGCACTGATTGACGATATTGACTATGCCGCCCGGGAAATGGCCTTTGTGGTGGCCGGTGGGCGGCTAGATCCACCGCTGTCACTGATCCTGGATGAGATCGCTAATCTCTCGCCCTGGCCTGGATTGCCTGTAGCGCTCTCTGATGGAGGCGGCATCGGCATCTCCACACTTGTGGTTTTGCAGTCCCTGTCTCAAGCTCGTTCGGGCTGGTCCATGGATGAGGCGGCGACTATCTGGGACGCAGCCATCATCAAGGTCATCTTCGGCGGCGGCTCAGACGAACGTGACCTCCGGGCACTGGCCGGACTGATTGGGGAACGGACGCTGACGTTCAACACCCGTTCGTGGTCGTCGCAGGGGCGTCAAGACGGAGAACAAATCCGAGAGTCGCCCGTTATCCCGCTGCATGAGATCCGCAGGCTGCCAGCAGGAACGGCCATCATGCTGGGCCGCCGCAGCAGGCCCATCCTGCTGGACCTGCGCGAATGGCACAAACGAAAGGACGCGGCAGAACTCGGTCGCTCCAAGGAGCAAACCGAACTCGAATTGCTGACCGGCCATCTCAAACGACAAAACGAACAACAAGCGGTCACGGCCGCAGAACAACAGGAGGCATGACCATGGACGAGGACGAATCCTTCGAATACGACGTTGAAAACGGTGCGGAAGACAACTTCGCCGCGCTGCTTTTCGGCTCAACGCGCGGGCTGCGCTCCGAAAGAGTCCCCATCACCTACCGGTGGCGGGACATGGACCCCCGCACAGCCGTTGCCGTCTGGGAACACCTGGGGCGGTGGGTTCGCTGGCTCGTGGAAAGCTACCACCTGACCACCTCCGTGATCCCGGACTGCTGGTGGCGGCACTCGGACATCGTCGCAGAGCTGTATGCGCTTCAGCGAGCTGAGCAGGCTTCCTACACCGAGGACGACGGCGGATTTGGCCCTTTGGGCTTCCACGAACGCCTCGAGCACAGTATCAGCCGGCTGCGGGAGCAAACCCGCACCGCCGGGTGTGTGAGCCTGCAGCAACACAGGGAACCTCCCGTTCGCAAACTGCCCAACGATGGACCGGGCATGCAGGCAAGCAAGCTGGGCCAGCCAAACACGGGACCAGCCACGCCGTCGTCGGGAGATCCAGCCGCAAAACGAGATCCTGAACCCGATACGTCGGACTCCTGACCTAGTACAAGGAGCGCCATCATGGACTCATCAACCGAACCAGTAAAACCGCATCTGGTCACCACCACTGGAAATGGAATGGCACCGCCAGCATCTCATCCGGGCCCCGAGCAGCGCGTTGCAGAGCTTACCGATGGGCTCTACATGTTGCTCGCCGACGCTGTCGATCATCCGAATCAGTGGCATCGGCTTCTCGACGCCTCCGCGACCATGTGGCGGTACTCAGGCGGCAACGTCGCCTTGCTCATGATGCAAATGGCCCAACGTGGACCAGTGCAGCCGGCTCTCGTTGCCGGATACAAGGAGTGGGAACGTCACGGCCGCTATGTCATCAAAGGCGAACGCGCACTTTACGTCATCGCCCCGAGAACAACCCGAATCACCAATACAGAAGAAGCTGAGCACGGCCCCGCAGAAGGCGAGCGGGCGCTGGCCGAACCAGGCGACGGGATAAATCGGTCCCGCATCGTTGGATGGCGTGGACAAGCAGTCTTTGATGTCTCCCAAACTGAAGGGGAGCCGCTGCTTGTCCCAATCCCGAGCCAGCAGGATACGCCACTCGATGTTGATGTCTACAACGGGCTGTGGGAATCTCTCACTGCAGTGGCCAGAAAAGCCCGTTACAACATTATCGTTTCGGATGCGCAGGCGGGACTGGCCGATGGCTATACCGACCACTCTCGTCGTCTGATCAGCGTTGGATCTTGGCTGGATGTTGAAGACCGCATCGCAACGCTGGCCCACGAACTCGCCCACGCCTCACTGCACGTTCCCGGAGACGCCATCGGCGCACTGTACGGCAGCAGTACCGAACACCGGGGTCTGGCCGAGATAGAGGCCGAATCCGTCGCCTACGTGGTTCTTCGCGCCCATGGCATCGACCGTGGACCCCAATCGACTGCCTACTTAGCAGGGTGGGCCGATGCAGTATTGGAGGCAGAAGCTGACTCGATACTCCGCTGCACCCTGGAGAGGAAACCGATGTCTCGTGTGGACATTGCCAAGTCCGTGCTCGGCAGGGTGACGTCGGTTGCCAAGACAGTTCTGGAGACGACAAGCCCGCAGGGGTTGGGTGGCAGGCTGGGATACCCGCAGCCGATAGCCATATATCAAACTTCTCGAAATGAAACTTCCATCCACACGGAGCCTGGGCCGCAGCAAAACCGCGCAGCTGGCCGTGGCCTCGCGGTTGAGGGTTGATCGATTTCACTTCTTGCTGCTCTGGAGAACAAAATGATGGTGCATATGCGATATGGGCGACGCCTCAAGGTGACATCAGCCGGTAGTTCAAGGGAATGCGCATAGATACGGCAAGATGATTGCATGGGATTTGCAACATTCGAAGATGTTCTTGACCGCTTGTACTTTACTGCCATTGACCAGAAGGACAAGGGCAGCAAGTTTGAGCGCCTGATCAAGCGTTATTTGGAGTTGGAGCCGAAGTACGCGGACCAGTTCTCAGACGTGTGGATGTGGCAGGAATACCCTGGCCGTGACGGCAAAGTGGATACGGGGATCGACCTTGTCGCGAAGGACCGCTACACGGGTGAACTAACAGCCATCCAGTGCAAGTTTTATGATCCGATGTCGACGCTGCAGAAAGCGCAGATCGACTCGTTCTTCACGGCTGCCGGAAAGATTGATTTCTCCTACGGCATGGTCGTCTCCACCACCGACAAATGGTCCAAGCACGCGGAGGACGCGCTGGAGGGCCAGTCCAAAGAAATGACACGGCTCCGCTTGCAAGACTTGGCGGAATCCACCATTGACTGGGCCGAGTTCGACGTCGATGTGCCCGAGCAGATGACCCAGCTGGACCGAAAGGAACCCCGAAAATACCAGCGGGAAGCCATCGACGACGTAGCCGCAGGCTTCCAAGCCGGTGACCGCGGCAAATTGATCATGGCCTGCGGTACGGGTAAGACGTACACCTCCTTGAAGATCGTCGAGGAGCAGGTCCCCATCGGAGGGACCGTACTCTTCCTCGTCCCCTCCATCGCACTGCTACAACAGACTCTCAACGAATGGACCGCTCAGGCCACAGTGCCCATTAGGGCGCTCGCAGTCTGTTCTGATACGAAGGTGGGGCGCAAGGAGAACGAGGACGTCAGTGTCCATGACCTGGCGTTCCCGGCCACTACGGATCCGGTGAAGTTGTTGAACCATGCCCGGATCAGCACCGGCCAGGATGCGGTGACGGTGGTGTTCTCCACCTACCAATCCATTGACGTGATCGCTCAGGCGCAGCAGCAGGGTCTTGCCGATTTTGATTTGATCCTCTGCGACGAGGCGCACCGGACCACAGGCATCACCGAGGCTGACCACGACGACTCTACTTTTGTTCGCGTCCACGATGAGACGTACCTGAAGGCGGCCAAGCGCCTGTACATGACGGCGACGCCGCGCATATACGTCCAGGAGTCCAAAGCCAAAGCTGCCGAGGACAATGTGGCTGTCTATTCCATGGATGACGAGGCAGTGTTCGGCCCGGAGTTCCACCACCTAGGCTTCGGCAAGGCCGTGGAAATGGGCCACCTGGCTGACTACAAGGTCCTGGTCCTGGCAGTGGACGAAGAAGCCGTTTCACGCTCCTTTCAGGGCATGTTTGAAGAAAACGGTGATCTCAAGCTCGACGACGTCGCCCGCATCGTGGGCTGTTGGAACGGGCTCTCCAAGCGCGGAGTCAATGGCCAACGTCTCGACATTGGCGACGTCAGCCCCATGCGTCGTGCCGTCGCTTTTGCTCGCAATATCAAGGAATCCAAAAAGCTTGCCGACGAGTTTGAGCTGATCGGCAAACAACTCCTCGTCAACGCAGCCGATGAGGAGGCAGCGGACGCCCTGAAGTTGGAAGCTGGCCACGTGGACGGCACCTTCAACGTGCTTGAGCGCTCCGCGAAACTGGACTGGCTCAAGGAACAGGCCGACGGCAACGTTTGCCGCATCCTTTCCAACGTCAAGTGTCTCTCCGAAGGCGTCGACGTTCCGTCCCTGGACGCAGTGCTATTCCTGAACCCGCGTAACTCCCAGGTCGACGTCGTGCAATCAGTAGGGCGCGTGATGCGCAAGGCCGAGGGTAAGGAATACGGGTACATCATCCTGCCCATCGCGGTGCCGGCATCCCAAGATCCTGAGACCGCACTCAATGACAACAAGAAGTACAAGGTTGTCTGGGACGTACTGCAGGCCCTGCGTGCCCACGATGATCGCTTCGAGGCGATGATCAACAAGCTTGATCTGAACCGAAACGCCAATGACGTTATTGATGTCATCGCAGTCTCTGGCACCTTTGACAAGGACGACGGCGGTGCCCCGGCCGGGGAGAAGAACGGCCCCGACAATGCGGGAACCCAGGAGACGTTGTTCGCCCTTGCGCGGGCAGAGGACTGGCGCAACGCGATCTTCGCCAGGATGGTTCGCAAGGTCGGCGACCGGCGGTACTGGGAGTCCTGGGCGACCGATGTGAAGGAGATTGCGGACCGGCACGTGATCCGAATCCGCAGCATCTTGGATGGTCCGGATCCACGCGCCCGAGAAGAATTCACCGTTTTCCTCGAAGGACTGCGCGGCAACCTCAATGATGGCATCACCGAAGCCGATGCCATCGACATGCTCTCCCAACACCTGATTACCAAGCCCGTGTTTGAGGCCCTTTTTGACGGTTATTCCTTCGCCGCACACAACCCCGTTTCTCAGGTCATGGACTCCATGATCAGTGTGCTTGAGCAGTACAACCTCGACTCCGAGGTGCAAAACCTTGAGGACTTCTACCGTTCCGTGCGGGTGCGGGCCGAAGGCGTCACCAACGCCGAAGGTAAGCAGAAGATCATCACCGAGCTCTACGAGCGGTTCTTCAAGCTTGCCTTCCCTCGCGCAGCCGAATCACTGGGCATTGTCTACACCCCGGTGGAAGTGGTTGACTTCATCATCCGCGCCGTTGACGATGTACTAGCCAAGGACTTCAACTCATCTCTGTCCGCGCCTGGCGTGCACGTCCTGGACCCGTTCGCTGGGACCGGCACCTTCACGGTTCGCCTGCTGCAGTCCGGCCGGATCAAGCCTGAAGATCTTCTGCGCAAGTACACCCAAGAACTCCACGCCAACGAGATCCTGCTCATGGCCTACTACATCGCCGCGATCAACATCGAAGCGACGCTTCACGGGATGATCGAAGACCAGGCCACTGAGGCTGGTACATACGCCTCTACCGTGGCATATGTACCATTCGATGGCATGGTCCTCACAGACACCTTCCAAATGTCGGAGGACGGCGACATTCTCGACGAGCGCGTGTTCACCTCTAACAATGACAGGCTGATTGCGCAGAACAAACTCGACATCCGCGTCATCATCGGCAATCCGCCCTACTCCGTGGGCCAGTCCAGCGGCAACGACAATAACGCGAACCTGAAGTACCCCACCCTGGATGAATCCATCCGCTCCACGTATGCAGACCGGTCGACTGCTACCAACAAGAACTCACTATATGACTCCTACATTCGGGCTATCCGATGGGCGTCCAATCGCATCCTGAAATCATCCGACGGCGGAGTCGTTGCCTACGTTTCCAACGGCGGCTACATCGACGGCAACACTGCAGATGGCCTGCGCAAAACACTCGTGGGCGAATTCCACGACATTTATGTCTACAATCTCCGCGGAAACCAGCGTACGGCTGGGGAACAGAGCCGGAAAGAAGGCGGGAAGATCTTCGACTCTGGCAGTCGCAATACTGTCGCCGTGCTCATCCTGGTCAAGAAGCCCGGTGCAACTCCGGGTGCGGTCCTGCACTACAAGGACATCGGCGACTATCTGGACCGCAAGGAAAAACTCGCCCTCGTCGACGCCGCCAGCATCGGCACCCTTGACTGGGACACCATAACTCCCAACGCCGAGGGTGACTGGATCAACCAACGCGACGACGTGTTCGACACCTTTCAGCCCCTGGGCGACAAGAGGTCTGGGGCGGGTGTTGCTAACGCATACTCGGCCGGACTCCAGACCAACCGTGATGCGTGGGTGTACAACGATTCTCAAGCCCAACTCAACGCGAATATTGAAATGACAACGCGAGCGTTCAACGAACAACTGACCGACGGAAAGCGCAGCTTAGATCCCCGACTGATCAGCTGGACTTCAGGGTTGGAAAAGCGTTTTGATGACGGCACGCTCATCGATGCAAAGCTTCAACCCAGCCGGTTATCGATCTATCGGCCTTTCAACAAGCGGCACGTCACAAGCCAGATCGATCTCATCCACCGGCCAGCCATCATGACCCGACTCTTCCCTGAACCAGACAGCAAAAACTACGGATTCTATGTCGTTGGCAGCGGTAATGACAAGCCGTTTTCGGTGTTGATGGTGGACGCGATTCCAGATCTGTCACTTTGGGGATCAGGTCAAGGCCAATTCTTCCCTCGTTACACCTACACAACCCCGACGGTCGGTGACGACTTGTTCTCCGCCGCTGGTGCGCCGTCGTCTTCGGAGCGGGTGGACAACATTACCGATGGGACGTTGGCAGACTATCGTACAGCGTATGGTGCGGCGGTCTGCAAAGACGACATCTTTTTCTACGTCTATGGGCTGCTGCACTCGCCTGACTACCGCACAGAATTTGCGGCAGACTTGAAGAAGATGCTGCCGCGCATCCCCAAAGTCCCGGGCGCGGAAAAGTTCATGGCATTCTCACAAGCGGGCCGGGATCTTTCAGCTCTACACATTGGTTACGAGGAGCAAGAGCCATTCCCGCTCACGGAGGTAGGGACCTCCGTCGTGCCTGTGGGCGACGACTATGAGAAGTATGCGGTGAAGAAGATGAAGTACGGCGGCAAGGCCGGTGCCTGGGACAAGACCCGCATCTTGTACAACAGCAAGGTCACCCTCGAAGGCTTGCCAGTGGAGGCGCAGCGCTACATGCTGGGCGCTAGGTCGGGCCTAGACTGGATTCTAGAGAGATACCAGGTGAAGACTGACAAGGCTTCCGGAATCGTCAACGATCCCAACGACTGGTCCCGCGAGCATGAACAGCCACGGTACATCATCGACTTGATCGGCCGAATTGTCGCCGTGAGTCTGGAAACGAATCGGATCGTTGATGGGCTGCCGGCGCTGGAAATTGAGGTGTGAGCGCAGGGGACGCTGCCGACCAATTGGAGTCGGCGGGAGGCGATCTTTCCTGTCCGCAGCTTGGGGCCTTGTCATCGGGATGACAATGTCACAGGCGTGCAGCACGTGGAACGCAAATCCGCACGAGTTGCTGGCGTGAATTCAAGGGATCTCAATCTGGCAACTTGCGATGTTCGGGAACAAGACCGACTTCATCGCTCGGCAAGTTGCGAAATGACAGGGTGGGAGAGTCCTTTTGTGTAGGCTTCCCATATGCAACTGAACAGGGCCCTAGAGCAGCACATCGCAGTTTTTGGTGAGAGCGGCAGTGGCAAGACCGTCATGATTTCTTCGTTTTACGGCGCTGCACAAGAGCCCAATAATCTCAAAAAGAATCTGTTCCACGTCATTGCAGACCAAACAGGTCAGGGCAATCGGTTGCATCAGAACTACCTTGGCATGAGGGATTCGGCGAGGCTTCCTGCAGCCGACAAGTTCTTGGCCACGTCGTACTCGTTCTCCATCAGAATGAAGGATGGAGCCAACGCCAAGATTGCCAAGGGAAAGTCGTTCGACGCCCTTCGTCTCGTCTGGCACGACTACCCGGGGGAATGGTTCCAGGAGGACGTCAGTGGACCGGAAGAGGCGCAACGCAGGGTTGACACCTTCAAGTCCTTGCTGAGTTCTGATGTTGCCCTCATGATGGTGGATGGTCAGTTGCTGCTGGACAATGCAGGGGAGGAAGAGCGGTACCTCAAATTGTTGCTTGGGAATTTCAAGAATGGCCTGCTGTCAATGAGGGATGACCTGATGTCTGATGGTAAGCCGCTCGTTGAGTTCCCCCGTATTTGGATCATGGCACTGTCCAAGTCGGACCTCCTGCCGAATCTGGACGTCTACAAATTCAGGGATCTTCTCATTGAGAAGGCCAGTGGCGAGCTTGATGAATTGCGGGAGGTGCTGGCGGGGCTTGTAGAAGGAAACGACGCCCTTTCCGTGGGGGAAGACTTTGTCCTTCTTTCATCAGCGGAGTTCGGAATTGACAAGATTGAGATGACGAAGCGCGTGGGCCTAGACCTAGTACTTCCAATTGCGTCCGTGCTTCCATTCGAGAGACATGTGCGGTGGGCCCAAGCGAAGCAACTCCCTGTGAAAGTGGTCCAGTCTCTGCTGAGCGGAGCAGGAGCCTTGGCAGCCATTTGGGTTTCACGAAAAATCAAGCTGCCTGGTCCGCTGGGTGCGATATTTGCCGTGGTTGGCGCCGAATTGATGAACGATGCTGTCAAAATGGCAACGGAGAAACTCACAGACGCCCACTCCGACGCGCTTGCCAAGAAGGACTACCTGACAGCAACATTGACTCGATTCCGGTTGGATCTTAAGCAAGGCGAAGACGAGGACGTCCTGCTTAGGAGCAAAAAGTGAGTATTATCTGGGCGACACGGGGGCGTTCCTGGGGCTTCCGGTTCCTTCGCGACAGGCAGCTCCCAGATCCACTTACGGAATACGACAACGTCTTCTCTGGCGTGGGAGATGGGTCAGAAGCCTGGAGTCAAGTCAGTAACAAGGTGGCGCTTCGCTTCCCTGACCCGTTGGGGAGAAAAGACCAAGCAGGTCGAGTCATCCCACACGATTTCGTTGTATTCCCGCCACTATCCACTGAGGTCATGTCGATCGAGGACGGTCTTCGCCTTGTCTGGCCTCTGGTCGCCGAGGAATTTGATCGGGTCTGGGATCAGCCGCGGCCTCCTTCCGTTCAATGATGACTTGACAGGAATAGGCGGAAAGGGACGCATGACCTGATACCGCAAGTCCGTATGAGTCCTCCGCATAAGTCCAGCGTCAAAAGTCAGACGAGGCCCTAGATTCTATTTTTGATTCGCTATCCGGCTAAAGATTGCGTCTGCTAGATGGTCGTTGTGAAACCGGGTGTACATGGAAGGACCTTTGCGCATGAGGTTCAGAGCGAGGGCTTTGGCCGGTCGGGTCACTGGGCTATCGTCACTGAGGAGCCTGTTTAGCGCCGCAATTCCTGTGAAGTGGATGGTACAGACCTTTCCAACGGGGCCGTAGCTACCAGCCTCGGAGTAGGCGTCGAGTCCTTGGTTTTGAATCCAGTGTTCGATATCAGCAGCGTCGTTGTCCACGTTTATGAACCCTTCGATGCCCCGTCCAATTACTGTTGTGGCCTCGCCAATGACCAGTACCTCGACATTTTGCGCGCTGATGCTGACTAGCCGCTGCCAGTTGCTGCTTCTATCCGTCGAAGCCATGGCGCTGACAACCCAGAATCGTCCCTCTGTTTGGCTGGGCCATGGGATGGCAGAGCCAATGTACCGGGCTGCTACTTCGATCAGTTCCTGGGCGTCGGTTCGTCCCAGAAGGTGTTGGAATCGGGGTAGACCTCCCGCGCGGCGTGATGCGACCGTATACCGAGACGAATCTGTTGGTTCTGGGATGGCTGAAGCTAGCCATTCTTTCTGGGCTTCTTCCTCCATGACAATGTCTAGTAGGCCGCCTCCTCCGGTTCGACCGGCGAGGTCTATATTGCGGACCCTGTAGTTAATACGTTCAACGGCTCCAAGAACTTGGCGTTCTCGTGCGTTGAGTTCCGCCGCTTGGAACGGTCGGAAGGCTATATATGTGATGTCGCTCCATCGACGCCGGTGGTTTGCGAACCGATTCACGACATTCAGGCTTTTGCCGACATAACGGTCACCGTTGGCGAATGAGAGAACGTAGATGCCTGTCCGGCTGTCTTCGGGCTCGAATCGGAAAGCCAACGACTCCACACCCATGACAGGCCAGTTGCGGAAAATTAACGTATCAAGGACAAGATTGTCGTTTTCCATGTTCCTCCGAGAATCTGTTTGCTTGGTCGTCATGCTACATCGTTTGATCAAAGGTACTTCGGAGGGATTCACATACGGGCCAGTGCCGGCGCAATCGCTAGGCATGCCTGTGATCGGAGGTGATATGTTGCCGGCCATGGAGCCCCAACCTGAATTTGTGTCGGGTCAGGGCGGATAAGGAGAACGGTTTGCGGCCAGATAGAGAAGCTGCACGGTTCGATCCATGCTGGTTGGACGTAGCCGAACTTTTCCCACCGGATCGTGGCCCATACTCCCGTCGGCTGAAGCTCCTGGAAGTCGAGAACAGTGACTTCGGTTGTGGTGGAGTGTTCATTCTTGAGGCGAGACAAGTACTCCCATTGCCTGTCGGCGAATTCTTGCCACAGCCGCCTTTTCTGAATTCGCAGGGACCAACGCCAAGTGACCAGTCCAGCAGCGACGGCTACTACAGCAAGCACGATCCAAACACTCAAGGCCGGTAGCCATGCGAGAGCGATGATGGCGACAACATACAGCAGAGCCACGCCGGTCAATGTAGTCAGCACCACGAGCGGTGCGCTGTTGAGCGCCGGCTTTACCATCGGATTGTCCTCCATCGGAACCACCTCCGCTTTCATTCTAAATTTCCCATCCGACATTGGTAAGAGTGGCATGGACAGCAACTTGAGCGGCACTTGATTCGTCGGTGTTCGCGGGCATGCTCTGTAGTCGCTTCAGCTCGGCATTGAGGCGCTCCCGGTTCCGGGCGCGTTCCCATTCGTAGTCTGCCGGGGGAGGGCCCAATGGATCAGGATCGGTGCCGATGAGCCAGCGATCTCTATAGATGGCAATGCGTTCCATCAATGTATTGCGATCGGCTACCGAGATGATGCTAGGAATGGTGTCTGCCAGCTTCCGGGTCCACGGTTCCGTCCCGGCAGCTGCCTTAGCGTTCAATTCTTGAACCCGGCGAATGCCGAGGTGGCGCACTTGCTTGACCATCTCCGCCAAGTCGGCACGGTTGGTATGGAGGTCTTCAATCAGCCATTCGTCGCCGTCGGAATTCTTGGCGTTCCCGATCTGGCGGAGTCGCGCGTGGATGACTGCCATCAGGTCCTTGGTGTCGCCAGGACGTCGTATGGCATGGTCCAGCGTTGCTGCCGCGGCGAGGGGCTCAGCGGCCACGGCGCTGCGCCAGGCAGCCACTCCTGCGCCCCACGACGGGGATACTTCGAGGCTGGCCGCAAGCCCTGGTTGGGTGCGTTCGACGGCGGCGCGTAGTTGGTCGGCTGCAACGATTTGCGCGAGGTAGTCGTATTCAGCGGCGAGCTGGTGCAGGGAGTTGCTACTTTCCCGTTCTTCTTCTCCTACTTCGTGGGCCGTTCGTTCAGCACCTTGTGCGGCTAGTACTTCGGCGATGATCTCCTGCCACGTGGGCTCGGCGGCATCGAGGGCAACATGGTCCTGTGCGATGTCGGATTCGCAGACGTACGCGGTATTGCAATCCCGCCCTCGTGTCATGCCTACATAGAAGAGCTCGCGTGTCAGGCAACCCTGTGTGAGGACGGTGTGGCTGGTGTCGACGGTAATGCCTTGGGAACGGTGTGCCGTGGTCGCATAGCCCAGCTCCACAGACTCCGCCAGGTACTCACAGCTCAAACGAATGCGTTGGCCCGTATCCAGACGGCGACCATGGATGGCGCCGTCGCGACTTGGCTTGGAACTAATTTTGATGAGGGTGCCGTTGCGGATGAAATCGCCGGCATCGTCCTTGATGCGGCGATCGTTCTTGCGTGCATTGACGGTGTCGCCACGGCCCGCGCTGAGCCCGTCGCTGAGGCGGACCACATGTGTCGCATCAACCACTCTCCGGTCTACGAGTTCTGCATGCGCGCGTTCATTCAACGCCGTCACGGCGTCATTGTCAGGAGCGATCAAGATCGACTCCAAGCCGTTGCTGGTATCTGCAGCCCAGCTCTCGTAGGCCTGATCGATCATGTCCGGGTGGTCGCCATGACGCAACCGACCATGGGCGGCGTAGCTCTGGATCGACTCAACATCACCTGCACGCAATAGCAACGACGCTGGCCCTTCCCACAGGTGGTTGAAGCGTCGAATGCTGGTCAGCTGGACCGTCTGGCCTTTCCTGTCCAGCCAACCCAGGATCCCGCCTGCATCGATCGAATCCAGCTGGGCAGGGTCTCCAACCAACGCAATCTTGGCACCGGCGTCCTGGGCCTGATGCACCAGCGCAGCTAACTGCGCAGTGGAAACCATCGACGCCTCATCAATGATGACTAACTGGTTTGGCCGGAAACACCATTGTTGCTGACGCATAGCCAGACCAGCCATGCGTTGGGCACTCCTGGTCCGTTGCCAGGACAGCGGTGCCGCGGCGCCTTCGAGATCATGGAACTGTTCAGCCCGTATGGCCGCACCTTGACCAACGGACTCATAAAGCCACTTGGAGACATTCTCCGCTGCCAGCCCCATCTTGCGCCCAAGGACATCGGCGCTCGCAGCCGCCGGCGCAAGCCCAATCACGCTGCCCGCCCCATGAACCTTTTCCCAGCCCTGGCGGATCGCAGCCATGGTGGTGGTTTTCCCCGACCCTGCAGGACCAACGACGGCGTCCAGGAACCTCCCGCTGCAAAGAACCTCGTGCGCTGCTGCGGCCTGGTCCTCAGCTAGCACTGGACTGCCGGGGTGAGCACTGTTTGTGATGAGGAGGGTGTCGGCGAGGTCGGGCGCGATGGAGGGTCCGGCGTCGTTCTTGCTGGTGTCCATGATGAGTTGTTCGTTGGCGAGAATATTTGCGTCTGTGTAGAGGCGGGCCCCGGGGAATTCGAACACGCTGTGGCCGGCGAAGGCGATGTCATTCCCGGCGTTGAGCGGGATCTTGTAGCGTTGAGGGCGACGCACTGTGATTCCGCTTCGGTGGTCACGGCGTCGATCATGTGGCGGCGGTCGACGCAGGTGGCGCAGCGGATTTCGGCACAGATGCGTTCTGCCTCGGCCAGAAGGTTCCAGCGGCTCCACGTGGCCCTCCGCCTGGCCACCGCTTCCCGTGATGCGGCCGCAGCAGCGGTCACCCAAGGAGCCGTCAGGTCGGCGACGGTGACGGGCCTCTCATGGGACCGATCGATGGTGTGTCGCAGGACTTGTGTTGGATCGAAACCCAACTTTTCGGCACGGCCGCGCCACCCCGCAGAAAGACTGTCCAGCGGTTGGGGGTTCGTCTCTTTGGCTTGCCGGGTGGAGAGAGTCGCCTGTTGACGGAATTTAATGATGGTGGTGGCTGACGGGGTATACCCGTGGGTATTCTCCCACTCGGCAATCAAGCGATCAGTCTCCGTATTGATGCCCTGCGAACGGCTGGAAAACTCCTGAATTAAGGCATCATCCACACCGACCAACTCATGGCGCGGATTCCGGTCATGACCAGCCGGAGGTCGAAAACCGGACACTGCACCCAGCCTGTCTTGCAGCCGGTCAAAGAGAAGCCCGTTATAGTGCACGCTGGCGGCCACAGTGGCTCTATAGAGGGTTCGCGAATCTAATGTGCCCCACGCTTGGTCGGTGATTCTTTGAGCCCTGTTGGCGATGACAACGTGCGTGTGGAGCTGAGGATCGCGGGCGCGAGATTCCCAGTGGTCAAAGGACGCAGCGACGGCACCGATGGTTCCGACGTGGGCGACGCCGCCTCTTCCAGTGCGAGTATGAATGGCAGATTCTTCTAACCATGCCAGGACTTCTTTGACGGATTCATGGTGCGCGGCGAGGATCTGCCGTTGGACAGCTTGTGGGGCCAGCGCCCACAACGTCGAGACAGACTTAGGAACGCTGAAGGTTAGATCGAAACCAGCAACGGCATAGCGCTGAACCTCCTCGCCATTGCGCTGGGCCACTGTCGTTTGGCCATGATGGCGCCCCAGAGGCTCATGGGTTTCAGGATGTTCGGCATGAGTGAAGACTGCGTTGGCATCACGTGAGCTCACTGGATCCAACGACTTTCGACTGATGCCGGCCAGTCCTTGGCCGAGCCACCTGCCGGGAGGGGTGCCAGCTTTCATGTAGTAACTGGTCGCATCACCCGAGGCGAGGGGGACGTCGTCGGACATGGTGGTCTTCAGTAGGTACTTGACCCCGCTGTGAGCGGTGAGGCGGGCGATGGAGACAGTCACCGTGAGCCTGCCGGGATTTTCGTGTTCCAGCCGCGGCGGCGAAAGATGTCCGCCGTCGGACGGTCGAGGGGGATACCGAGATGGTCGGTGAGTTGGAGCATGCGAACCGCGATCTGCATTAGGTCCTGCACGTCAGCATGCCGGTCCTTCAAGATCCGCGAGACTTCCAACGTCAACTCGACACATTCGGCCTTGGCTTCAGCAAGCTGCCCGGACTGATCAAAATACTTGGCACCCAACAGTTGGAGCCGAGTTCGCTGCTCATCAATGACTCTGTCTCGGGCCAAGACCGTTTCCTGAAACTTTGACACCACCAGAGATGTCTCGGAGTGCAGGCTGCGCTCATGCCGCTTCTCAGCAAGCAGCAAGCGAGCGTTCCCATCCGCACGCTCCACGGCGACAAGCGTTTGAGAAGTTACTCGCGCCGTGGCACGTCGCTTATCTCGACGACGGCGCTCGCGGTATCGCCCGGAGCACTCGGCTGAACAGTACAGCTGAGTGGACCGACGCGGGTCAAAAAGGACGTGACATTGGGGGCACTTTTGCGTAGACATACAGACTCATGGTCGCGGGGTCGTCTTCACTCATGACTGCTGCCCGTGGGACTTCCCGCCTCGGGTAAGCCCTTGGGTGCCAGACGTGTAAGGCTGCAATTTAGATCATGGACGTGGGTCGAAAGTGGGACTACTGCTGTCGTCATATTGCCGTGGGCGGCAATGTATGCGATCAAATTCGATCTAGGTCTGTTGGGACAGCCAGGTTTCGAAATCAATGCCCAGTCGTGCGGTGAAAGCTTCTTGTTGATCTGGCGTCAAGGTTACCGTTATTGGAGCTGATCCAGTTTTTTGGTCAGGCAGTGGACCATCGCTAAGCACGCCTGGGTTGATTTTTATGCGCGCTCTAGTTACCGCTACGTAAGCGAGCATTTGTTCCGCCCGGACGGACTTGGCGCTATCGATTTCTGTCGGTACTTCGGCATGGCGTTTGATTGCGAAATCTGACGCAATCCGAACGGTGTCCCACTCTCTACCTTTAGCCTTGTGAGCTGTGGAGACGGTTACCCGTGCGCTCTTTTCGGGTTTTAATGTCGTGAGTGCATGCTCTAACGACTGCTCACCGAAGCTATTGATCAAGCTCACCCAAGTCTTCATCTCGTGGGCTGATTGGCCTGCGTGTTGGATGTATTCGATGACGTCGGTCCATTTTGAAAATGCTGAGAGGTTTCGATGTGTTGGTCGGTGGCCGTCTTTGAATTTTTGGACGTCTCGGACGAACCACAGTGCGTCGTCGCCGCCACCGGTGAGAGAAACACTTTGGTGTTGTTCGTAGGCGCGCATGACTTCCGCGACTGCGGTCGCATTCATTCGGCAAAGAACAGCGTCAGATCCCTCATCTCCTGTAAGTTTCGATATCCTTGACGGATTCCCAGAAAGCTGCAGGGTTGAGCCGAGGTCTTGCAGCCAACCGTTGGCTAGATGGGCTATGGGGTCCCCAAAACGCCAGGACTGTGTCAGCGAGAGGGAATGCGCTGCCTCGAATGTCGAGAGGGCGTCGATGGCGCCGGTAAATCCATAGATAGCTTGGTTAGCATCACCGACGTAGATCTTTTGCAAATGGTTCTGGGAAGAAACGACAGACACCAGAGCGGGGTTGAGGTCCTGGCTTTCGTCAATAAGCAACATATCGCCTTCTCTGCCTATCTTGGGCGAGCTGAGGGCCCAAAGCTTCAGATAATGGTGATGTTCAAACTCGATTCCAGTGCCGGATGGCCCGGTGATGTCTCGCCAGGCCATCTTTGCGAATGGGAGAATATAGTCTGCAATTACCTTGTTGTTTTTGTTCCCGCCGGCTGCGTCGACTTGGGGAATCGGTTCGGCATGCCGGAGATCGATGCTCACATCGGCACTCTGGCAAAAGTTGCGAACCATGTCCAGTGTTGCCCGGGCAAGGTCCAGTTCATCGAAATGAATGGCTTGTCCGCGGACCTCAGACAACCTCAGCCCTTTGAGACCGAGAAATCCCGCCACATGTCGCAACGGGATCCGCGGGCGGGAAAGCTTGTCGATGACGGCTCCCTTGCCATCCGCTCGTAGCATGCGCACAGCGAGTGAATGTGCGGTGGAGGAAGAAATGTTCGAAGGGAAAGACTTCCGCGCCTCCATGGCAATTGCACGGTTGAAGGCGACGTAAGTTCCATTTGATTTGGACGATTCCGCGATCAGCCGAAGGATGCTGGTCTTCCCAGTGCCAGCACCGGCCGTAATCTTAAGGTCACCTCCCTGATGGAAAGCGTCCAATATGTTGGTTTGTTCAGAAGTAGGGCGAAACCCAAATTTTGTTGACGCCTCTATTTGGGGAAACAACGGCTGTTCATGGCTGCCGCTTGTCATCTTGGATGCGCTTGCCATTGGAAAATCTATTGCGGTCGGTGCCGCTACCATCTTGGATGGGTGGCTCGGCCTATGGAATGTCGAACTTTTTCCCGAGGGTGAAGGAACTGTATTCCTGGTACGATGGCGTGCAGTTTTTATCTCGACCCCAATCAGGGCCGTTTCGAATCCCGGTAGCGTTGGTTCCTCGTACTTTATCTCCGATACCAAACATCCATCGGCTCGCCAAACCTTCACTGTATTACAGAATAGCTCGACACATGCATGTGTATCCGGTAGGGCGCGGTGTGACGGGTTTACTCGGACCAGTTGGAGATGCTTGACAAGCTCATCAAGGCTGTACTTTCGCAATCCTGGGAAGACGTGCTTCGCTGCTTGAAGCGTGCAAATACCGTCGATTCTCGGTAGGGGAACGTTGTAATGTAGCAATTCTGCTGTAAGGAACTGGTCCTCAAACTTTAGGTTATGAACGACAACTGGACTATTGCCGATGAATTCTAGAAGATCATTTAGGACATCGCCTAAGGGTGGCGCATTTAGTACTTCTTCTTCGGTGATGCCGTGTATTTCTTCAGCGGCGTGCACGTATTCTCCGTCAGGAAGCGCCACGCTCGAATAGGAATCAAGCGTTTCTCCATTGAGGTTGAACCTCACTGCTGCAACTTCAATGACGCGACTTATTCGAGGGCTGAATCCGGTGGTTTCCAGATCAAGCGCAACCAATTCAAGTGATGGATCCTCTAAAGTTTGAATTTCCCATACCTGCCGACGTTGAAACAGGGTACGTGTCTTAGGGTTCATGAGTATCCGCGGTCCGATAAAGATATCCGAATTCCTGAGTGCGGGGAGATTGCTGCGGATTGGAACGGCGAAAGTCCATGTCATGCGTCAAATTGGTCCCTTGTCTTACATTTTCTCGAACAAACGAGCTCTAGATTCGCCACACTATTTCATACGACTATAGCCGGTTAAGCCTAAGTTCCTTGTGGTTTTCAGAGTTTCAGCCTCACGATGTGATGGAAGGAGTATCGCCAACCCCGACCTGAAGGGTCGAAGTTTACCTTTCTGCTAAGTGCTGCGGTTCGATTCATTCTCCACGTGATGCCTGGCTCTCCGATAATTGTGTCGAGAATCGGACGTGGACACTGTCACTGACCGCTTCGGACGCCTCCGGAATTTGAAGAATTGAGCCTGGCTCCACCTAGAACAGATTTCCGAGGATACGGAAATTGCGATTTCTTTACGTGGCAGAGGCCACCCGGCTACGCCATGCCCAAACCGCCAATTTCTGGGCCGCGGGTGTGGGGTGGCTGGTATGCGGTCTGCCGGTCTGTGGCCCAATCGGAGAGAATTCCTTCGCGGACGAGGTGGTCGGTGAGTTGGGCGAGTCGGTATTCGGGGTCTGCTTCGAGGGCACGCTGAAAGCACTCGTGCGCTTTGCTGCCGTGGCCTTCCCACCATTGGATGACGCCCAGACTCGTGAGTACGGGCGCGGCATCGGTGCCGTCTGTGCGCATGTAGAGCTGGAATAGGAGTTCGGAGGCACGGTCGACGCGGTTCCAGTGTGGACTCTGTTTGGTTTGTCCCAAGAGTAAGTCGCGCATGCTGTCGTCGATGCCTGGGATGTCGGCGAGGAGCCGGTCCCGGACACTGATGAACTTTAGGTTCGCGATGAGTTCCGCGGCTTCGTCGTCGGTAGGTTCGCCGCCGCCGTCGAGCATTGTGTTCCAGAGCATTCGCGCGCGGGTGATGGCAGCTTGTGGGTTCATTGCTTCGATGCGGAAGCAGTGCCGCATGATTTCGGTGCTGAGTGCCGGGCGAGCAAGCACTGGGATGCGGAACCCGGGAGAGGCCTCGATGCTGGAACCGCGAAAGACCAATTCTGCATTTAGCTCACTGGACAGCACTCCGTCCAGTGGGTAGTTGGTGCTGTCGGCGGTGCCCATACGGAGGTAGTTGGTGAAGGTGGTTTCTCCAATCAGCCAGCCGTCACGGACGATCACTCCCTGTTGGCTGAGCCTGCCTGTCAGCTCCTCCACGACGCCCTGGTGTGGACGCGATTCGTTTAGGGGCCAGGTCTTGTTGGTGAACATGCCGAAGACGATGCCGGTGGCCTGATGGTCTGTGCCGACATGATGCACTACCTGGTCAACGAAGTGTTTGGTATCGGTGTGGGGGGCCGGAAGGTTGACCCTGAGTGTGGCGCCGATGCGTTTGTCGTCCAGGATGACGCAGACCAGGCTTTCGGTGGGCCAGAATCCCAGACTGTGGCCCATGAGGGCAATGAAGTCGTCTGGGGTTTTGATGCTGAGCTTTTCCATGATGCCTCCGCGTACACGTGCCGCCGGCAGATGCCAGTTACACACCTTCATGGTTCGCAGGGGTGAAAAATCCATGACCGTATACGGGAGGTGCCTCTTTCAGTGTCCTTGGAGGAGTTGTTCGGCCTGGTTGACGAGTATGCGGTCGCGGGGGAGTAGGCTCATGCCGCGTAGCTGACAATCGCGGATCTCGATTACACGACGGTGAAGGTGGGGCGTGGTGTGGCCAGCGACAGGGTCAAGGAGTGGGGTCCAGCGGTTTCGGAGAAGGTATTTTCGCTCGGTACTGCTCCGGCGCCAGACCGGAGTCAAGAGCACCATGAGCCAGCGGGATCGAATGCTGCGTTGGAGATTGTGTTTAGATTCGCGGAAGCGAGGCAGCATCAGCCCGACACTGACCAAGAACACGGCCAAACTTTCGAGAACTGTAAAGGACCAGTTGAGTCCCCCAATGAAGGGACTAGTATGGGTGGGCGATTCTTCGACGAGCCCCAGCGCTAGTCGGTTACCCAGTGCCAAGGCCATCAGAGTGCATCCGGCCGCGAAGCAGATGACTCCGGACTTGAAAGATTTACCCAGCATTCTGGGCAGGAATTTCAGGCAGTTTAGTGCGATGTCGGCGCAGACCCAGATGATGAATGCCGATCCTACCCAGAGGAATAGTTGCATGCCTGGCTGGTTGCCGTAGGCGATGGGTAAGTTTTGATTGGTCTCCTCCACACGACTAGCGAAGAAGCCGACGACGACGCAGATGCTGGCCACGGCGGAACCCAGTCGTCCGCGCACGAGGTGGTGGCGCCGTCGTGCTTGATCGGTAAAAACGGCAAGCATCGTGGCGGTGTGGAATTGCCAGAAGCCGACAATGATCGTCAGGACCAGAAGTAGACCGACGTGGTTGTGCCCGCCGAGGAGGGGATCTACCGTGTTGTAGACGGCGGGAATGAATAGTGTGCAGGCGAGGGCGGCGAAGAATGTGGCGCGCAGGACGGAGGCCCGTTCCGTATCTGTAGCCGTGGGAATCCTGATGAGGGTGAGTAGCCACAACATTGCTGCCGGTACGTACTCCATTATCCAAAGACCTTTTTGAAACCCGAGGGGTCATCGGGAGGATCCTGATGGCGGGCGTGGATACGTGCGGTCAGGAGGTCGGCCAAGTATTCTGCCGTGGCTTCGTCATCGTCGTCAAAACTGGTTCGGCCGAGCACTTTCAACGGGGTTTCTGGGAACCCTGGGAGGCGTGCAAGTTCTAGGGACGTGGCGGTGAGCTGATGGTTCAGGATCATATGGGAGAACTCGTGCAGGATGATTTGCTGCCGCTGCCAGGCTGAGCGTGGCGGGGCATGCACGACGACGTCGAGATGTTCGTAGGAGACGTACATTCCGCAGAGGTCCTCCCCGTTTAGTGCGGGCAGTTCAACGATGGTGATAGGCCGCCCATTTTTGGCCTCGAGCCATGTCTGGATGCTGTGAAGGTCGGGGTGGGCTCCGAGATCTAACTGACGGCTGGCTTCTCGTGCTTCGTGGCGGATCTTCCTGTTGCTCACAGCAGAGCCTTCACTCGGTTCTCGCTCAAACACTTTCCGTTGCCACATTGCTGACTTCTAGGCGATAGGGCGTGTTGGCTCGCGGGACTCGTCCATGACGCCTGCTTGGCCGCGATATTGCTGGCCGTGTCGGCGAACTTCGCAGCATGGTGCTCGCAAACGTTCATGCGTAGACCCCTCGACTAGTTTCAGCGACTGTGTCGATTCGCTCTGTAATTCATGCTAAATCCGTGTACGGCGGCTGAACAGGGGCGGGGCTCAAATTTACTTGTTATTTCCTATTGCTCTGTCGTGCCAAATATTCTCTGAGGCCCGTTTCACCACGCTTCATGAGGGCTGCGTGGGCGTAGGTGAACGCGGGTGCGGCAACGGGGCTGAGCAGAGTCATCCAGCGGTTGGTGGGCCTCACCCGCCATTCAATATCCATTTGGGTCTGTCCGCTGTCTGGTGCTGAGAGGACAACGCGGCCTTTGCCAGCAAGGTCTCCACCTGCGTCAAAGATGACTTCACGTGGGCTGTCGACAATGGTCGGATGGTAGGAAACTGACAGTGTGTACCCGAGTGAGGCCTTGAAATTCAGGGTGGCAGTGGTTGCAAGAAGCAGCTCTTCAGCTGATGCGCCGGTGTTTGATTCCCGCTCCAGCGGTTTAGCCAAAGTGCAACCCGGCCACCAGTTTGGCCAGGCCATGCTCGGATCGGCAATCACATCCCAGACTTCCTGCTGAGTGTTTGGGAACGTCCATGACGAAGTGAGATCGTAGAGTCGAGCAGTCATGGGGATATTGTTGCACGGGGAGCGTCCGTGTGGACTACTTCGCCACTCAAAAAGCGCTAGGTAGAGTGGCGTTGCAGTCTCGGGTGCGGGAGTTAGCCGCTAAATCGCATACGGTGAGTGTCGTGGCCGCGAGCAGGCGCCAGAGTCATTCGGTGCTTGGTGCCGGCTTTGTCGATTCCAAGAACGTCATCGCGAGACCCCGCTCTACTCGCATTACCGCGCCGCAGAAGCCCTTCTTCCGTTGCTGGATGCCAATGGTTCCTACCCCGCCATTAACAGACAGACAGCTTTTGGCGCGTCGCCACTGCTGGCACCGGCTCGATCGCCGTCGAAATTGGCGGTGAGCCCCGGGGTAACGAGGTCGTCATGTGGGCGTACCCTGGACTCCCCCTTGGAACGTTCCCGGGATCTCCTCCCCAAAGTGGGTTGGTCGAAGGCTATGAGGCCGCCGTAGCCTCTGACGCCGGAACAGGTGTCCACGGCCGCATCTTGCAGCTGCGCAGTGCTGAACAGGTCCAGCCCGGGCGGCTGCATTCATGGACTTAGATGGATTGGCGGTAGCCGAAGAATTCGTGATCGTTGTTGTATCCGCCCAGTCCGCCGCCGACGTCGTCGAAGTTCTCGACGAATTCGATGCCCTTGATCCACTTGACGAGTTTGAATCCGAGCTGGGTCTCGTTGCGGAGCCGGAGCGGTGCGCCGTGGCCGAACGAGAGCGTTTCGTCGTTCATGTCGTACGCCAGCATGGTCAGCTTGTAGCTCATCTGCTCAATGGGCTGGGCGTCGTAGTAGATTCCTCCGTCCGGGCCAGCGGCGAAGGAGTAGAAGATCACCCATTTGGCCTCCGGCCTGGGCTTGGCGATGTCGAGGATCGTCTGCATGGAGATGCCGCCCCATTTTGCGACACCCGACCAGCCCTGGATGCAGAAGTGCTGGGTGATCTGTTCATGGTGGGGCAGTGCCCGCAACTCGTTGAGGTCCAGCTCCACGGGGTTCTCGACGAGACCGTTGATGCGCAGTTTGTAGTCGATGAAGTTGCCGGTTTCGAGCTGTTTGTATTCCTCGGTTTCAGGGTATTTTCCGTTGTGCCAGAAGTACGGGGAAATATCCTTCTCCGTGTACTGGCCGGGTTTGGAATCGATGTGCTCGAAAAGGCGCTGGGCCGGGCCGATCAGGGCGAAGCCAACTTTCTGGACAACCCGCGGGTGCCGGTAGGTAAAGGGTGTGGCTGCCACCCAGGCAACGATCACGACGACCATGGAGGCTGCGAAAATCCAGAAGCCCGTCCAGGACTCGTTGTCCTGGGAGGCGTACATGTGGTTGAGGTTGCGCAGGGCCCCTGTGGTCAGCACCAGCGTTATATGGATGATGATGAACAAGATGAACCAGCAGAGCACCAGGAAGTGCAGTGAACGGGCAACCTGGATGCTGAAGACGGTGCTGATGGCACGGAACCGGGTGGAAAGTGCGGGAGACATCCCCAGCCCGGTGACCAGGGCGGCCGGTGCGGCAATGAACACGGTGATGAAGTAGGCGATCAACTGCAGGCCGTTGTAGTTGACCCAGCCCGTTTCCAGCGGCCAGTCCAGGGAAAGGTACTGGATGGCAACGGAGAGGGAGTTCGGGAAGACGTCCCAACTCAGCGGTACCAGTCTCATCCATTGGCCTGTGCTGAAGATCAGGATGTAGAAGATTATGCCGTTGAGCAGCCACAGTGTGTCGATTCCCAAGTGCCACCAGCGTGCCAGACCGATGGAGTGGCGCCGCCCGGGAAGCCCTACGCCGTTGGGCAGCGTGATTGAGTCCTGCTTGGCGGTGTAGAGAGGATCGGTTGGCACTGGTTTTTGGATGCGGAACCAGTCTTTGCCCGGTGTGGAGTGCCTGGTCCAGTAGAGACGGGGGTGATCGGCCATAATGGTCACCCCGGATCGAATGATGAAAATCATCAGGAACAGGTTCAGGAAGTGCTGCCAGCCCAGCCACGCCGGAAACCCTGCCGGTGCGTTCTCCGGCAGTTCCGAGGTGCCCGGGTAGCGGTGCATGAAGTCCGCCACGGCAGGGAGTTCACGAATTCCCTTGGCGACGGCAATGCCGACGATCAGGAGCAACAATCCGATGGGGATCAGCCACAGCAGGTTGAACCACTTGCTGTGACTGATCCGAACCCGTGGAGCCAAACCATATTGGGCAGGAACACCGCCAGCCCAGTCTTCATCGACGGCGGTGTAGTGCTTGCTGTCCAGTTCGGCACGGAAGCTTGATTGTGTTCCTCCGGCTCCAATGTCAGCTGCGGGAAAGTGTTGGTCTTCAGATGAAGTGTCCATGGTCCTGAGCGTAGCCCTCTTAGTTCAGCTAGGAACAGAGAATCAAGATGTAACTGGGACTCTTGAACGTCCGGCGTGGCTCAGTGGTGGATGAACTGTTCCATGGCTTTGCCGACGCTGGTGCCCCAGTTACGAGCCCGGGTCAGCTCACTGTCCTTAAGAGTGTTGTCTTTGGACACTAGAAAGCTCTCTGGCGAAATAACTGCGCGTGATCCTCGTTTCGTGAGAGCGTGCTCGATGTGCCCTGAGGCTGCTCCTGTGAGGATCTGCACCATGTCCACTCGGGTGTCGAAGGCCGCCGAGAGGGCAGGTACGAGGTCGAGGTCTTTGATCCATTCGCGTACTCCTGTCCCACGGGCCAGCGGTTCGAGGGTCAAGTTCTTTGATTTGTCGTTGGCCCAGGTTGTTGCCTCTTCGCGTGAGGAGGGCCTTGTCATGCCATGCACATGGGTGGGTCCGCCGAGAACAAGCAAGTTGGCGGAACGTGTGGCTTCCTTGGCTCGCGAGTCGTTGACGTTTGCCGTTACCACGAGTCCAAAGGGTGCTAGCCCTTCGGCAATGGCCAGAGCGATTCTGCGGGTGTTGCCAAACATGGATTCATAGACGACGACGATGCCCATCTTGATGGCCTCTCATAAGGTGGCGAATGGTGCTGGGTCTCCTTCAAGAATTGCTGCCCCTGTTGCTTTCCGCTAGGGTCTAACGCCCCTGTCCAGGGGACGTTTGGCTCTATTTCCGAGTAATGCTCGGGGGTAGGTTCGGGATATGAGAAGCAATCGAATCTTGGGCATCAGCCTGATGCTGCTCGCAGCACTGATCATCACCGATGGCATCTTGGGTCCACTCATGCTTAACCAGATCCATTTCCGAACTTCGAGTTCGGGCCTCAATCAGATCCGCGGTGGGGATCTGGCGGCGCTGGTCGTCGTCGCCCCTGTTTGCCTGGTGGTTGGCGCCCTGGCATGGCGTGGGCGTTCTGCCGCGCCGGTACTGGCACTAGCGCCGGCACTTTTTTCGGTGTACACCTATGCCCAGCTGATCCTAGGCAATGAATACCTGCAGTTACCAGGAAACGTTGAGCAGGTCTTCCCTTTGTTGCTAGCTATGTTTCTGCTCGCAGCGGGGGTGGCCCCTTGGTTGGAACTAGGCAGTGCCCAAGAATCTTCATCCGATGTATGGACGGCTTAGGAGGGGGCAGCGGCATCCTGCTGGTGGTCATGGCGGTGTTTGTTGTCCTCGGGCTCCACCTGCGGACACTGATCGACGCGATGAGTGAACAACCGGCCGGGGCCGTCTACCTCGCCACCCCGGTGACCTTTTGGGTGGTTAAGTTCTACGATTCGGGTATAGTCGCTCCGGTCGCACTGTGCGTCGGCCTAGGCCTGCTTCGACGGTCCTTGTGGTCCTGCAAGCTGGCGTACGGGAATCTTGGTGGTTACGTTCTGCTGGCATGGCGGCACTTGCCAGCGCGGGATCAGTTTTCGCGTACTTCCTGTACCGGCCCCTCTTCGTCACGGCGGGGGCAGCCGTAACGACGGCAGCCGTTGCAGAGGAGACCTGAAGAGAATGGGTGCAACATGACTGCGCAAAGTGGGTTCCTTCGCTGACCTAGAGCGATAGCATCAGCTCACACAGTGCCCCCTTGCTCATCAGCTGTGTGCACAATCATGACCGGGCAATGAGCGTGCGCAGTGCATGCCGAGCTGACCGACCCCATCAGCAATCCCTTGAATCCACCAAATCCGCGCCGCCCCAGAACCAGAAGCGCGGCATCCCTGCTGGCTTCAATGAGGGTTGGCCGGGCTGATCCTTGAACCAGCTGAGTTGTGAGATTCCTTGGCCAGTCCAAGCCAAACGCGCTCTCAACGGCCCCATCGAGTATTTTCTGTGCGGCCTCTTTAAAGCCAAAGTTTCCTAAGGCGTAGGGCACAGTATAGGCGCTGGGGTAGTTCCAGCAGGTTAAGGCCTTGACCTGTGCGCCGAGGGGTCTCGCCAACCTCACGGCCTCCCGCAGCGCTGCAATGGAGGATTCTGATCCGTCGACTCCCACGATGATGGTGACTGGTTCTTTTAGGGTGCTCATGATTCTGCCTTTCGGTCCTCCGGCGGTGTCCAGACCCAGTCGCGAATCTCCGGCAGGTCTTCCAGATGCTCGTGAATGTAGGTGTCATGTTTCGCCAGCATCTGTTGGCAGTGGTCGGCCAACTCCTGTGCTCCGTCAAAGTGACCGCTTACCCGGCGCAGGGCTTCCAACGCCAAATGATATCGGCTCATCTTATTGAGCACCACCATGTCGAACGGTGTTGTCGTGGTGCCTTGTTCGCTGTAACCACGAACATGGAATCGGCCCGGGTTCAAGCGGCCATGCAGTAATTGATGGAAGGCACGGGCATACCCATGCCAGGCCACAATTACCTCGCGGTCAGGGGTGAAAAGCGTTTCAAAGTCGACGTCGGAGAGCCCATGAGGGTGCGCGTCCCGTGGAGGCAACACGAGCACGTCCATCACATTGACCACCCGCACTCGCAGTTCTGGGACATAGTGTTGGAGCAGCCAGGAAGCGGCCAAAGTTTCCTCAGTTGGGACGTCGCCGGCGCAGGCCATGACAATGTCCGGTTGGCTCGCACCCACTGGCTCGTCTGGTGTGGTGATAGAGGATTCGGTGCCAAACAAGGCGCTCCGGTGGGTAATTTCTCCGCTGGGAGTGTCGTCATTTCCAGCCCAGTGCCAGATCGAGGCACCAGCAGCGGCGTGTCGGAGGGCGTCGTCGAGGTTTAAATACTGAGGGTGGGCCTGCTTGTCCACCACCACCAAATTCACGTAATCCTTACTGAGCAGGACATGTTCGGCTACGGCCAACAAGGTGTTGGAATCTGGTGGAAGGTAGACCCGGACGACAGAACCGGAGAGCGAGAGGACGGTGTCGATCAGACCCGGTCCTTGATGGCTGAAACCGTTGTGGTCATTGCGCCAACATGTTGAGGTGAGCAAAATGTTGAGGCTGGGCACGGGGTTTCGCCACGCCAGTTCGCGAGCATGCTGTAACCATTTGGCATGTTGGATGGTCATGGAGGCGCTCACCATGGCAAACGCCTCATAGGTGGCAAAGAGCCCATGCCGTCCGGTGAGGACGTAGCCCTCGAGCCAGCCTTGGCAAAGGTGCTCGGAGAGGACTTCCATGACGCGGCCATCCGGGGACAGATGGTCATCACCGTCCCGGATCGGCTCCATCTGGCACCTGTCTGTGACCTCGAAGACGGCGCCCAGCCGATTGCTGTTGGTCTCGTCCGGGCTGAAAAGCCGAAAACGGGGATCGTGGGAGGTGTCAGTGTAGATGTCCCTGAGCATTTCACCCAAGGGTCTGGTGGTTTCGTGTTTGATGGACCCAGGGGCGGGCACGTCAAGGGCGTAGTTTTCAAGGGGCCGCAGAGGTAATGGGGTCATATTCGTGCCGCCGTTGGCCCAAGGATTGGCGCCCATGCGCAAGTCTCCTTGTGGGGCGAGGGCAGCTAGTTCTGGCAGAAGTTGGCCGTCAGCGTCAAAGAGTGTTTCGGGTTTGTAGGAGCGCAGCCAGGCCTCAAGCTGGGCCAGATGGGCAGGGTTTTCACGAACCTTGGCCAACGGGACCTGATGGGCGCGGAACGTCCCTTCGACCTGGATACCGTCGACAACGCCGGGCCCGGTCCAGCCTTTGGGCGTGCGCAGGATGATCGCCGGCCAGTGTGCGGGTCCGTTGGCGCCGTCGTGGCGCGCCTGCTGCTGGATCTGGAGAATGCGGGCGTGAGCGTTGTCCAGTGCGCGGGCAAGGTCAACATGGACGACGTCGGGATCGGTGCCGGAGACGACTGCGGGGTCCCAACCGTGCGCGCACAGCAACGCCACAACCTGCTCGTCTGACTGACGGCCAAGGACAGTGGGGCCGGAGATCTTGTAACCGTTGAGGTGAAGGATCGGCAGCACTGCTCCATCCCGGCTCGGGTTGAGGAAAGCAGGAGCCTTCCAAGCACCCTCCAGCGGGCCCGTTTCGGCTTCCCCATCGCCAACAACGCAGGCCACGATAAGCTCCGGGTTGTCCATGGCGACTCCTGTGGCGTGGGCCAGTGAATAGCCCAGTTCACCGCCTTCGTGGATGGAACCAGGGGTCGGTGGACCAACATGGCTGGGGATGCCTCCAGGGGTGGAGAACTGCCGGATCAGGCGCCGGAGGCCCTCCGCGTCCTGGCTGACGCGGGGATAGATTTCGGAGTAGGTCCCCTCCAAATAGAGGTTTGCAATCACGGCTGGACCGCCATGTCCGGGACCTGCCACGAAGAGGATTCGAGCCCCAGTATTGCGAATGAGCCGGTTCAAATGAACATAGATCAGGGACAGGCCGGGACTGGTTCCCCAATGACCCAGTAACCGTGGTTTGATCAGTTCCGCCGTGAGGGGGGAACGCAACAGGGCATTCTCTTGAAGGTAGATCTGCGCCACTGTCAGATAGTTGGCAGCATCCCAATATCGGTTGAGGAGCTCAAACTCTTCCGGCTCCTCTGTGGAATCGGGAAGGTTCTGCGCTTTAGTGCTGCTTTGGTTCAGCTGGCTCTTCAAGGTTCACTCCGTGTGCTCATTGGTTGGGTCTCGGCCCAAATGGTCCGGGCATAAATGATTGACTCACCGACGCAGAAATAACACGCCCGTGATCTTAAGAGTGTCACTGTGCGGACTCGATGGTTAGGGACTTTTGGCCCTGTGCAGGTCTGTGCCCGTGCGTTGATCATTGAAATGGAAGGACCGGGTCGGCATACGAGCGGACCCGGTGGCATCTTGTGGCATGAGCTGCAGGAAGCTAACGCGAATGGAAAGAAAGCTGGTTGAAGCCATGGAACAAGAGACAACGCTCACGGGTTCGCGAATAGTGGTAGGCGTTGACGGATCTCCTGAGTCAGTGCTGGCGCTCAAATGGGCCCAAACGATGGCACGCGCATTCAATGCAACCATCACCGCGGTCACGGCCTGGCATATGGACACCGTTTTTGGTTCGTACATAGTCCCCGACTGGGATCCGGACGAGGATGCACAGAAGATACTCAAGGACGCCGCCCAGGAGGCTTTTGGCGACAACGCGCCCGATGGATTTAGCGCCGAGTGCGTCCGCGGCAGGCCTGCCCAAGTCTTGATGGAATACAGCAAGTCGGCCCAGATGCTTATTGTCGGCTCCCGTGGCCATGGAGGATTCGCGGGGATGTTGTTGGGCTCCGTCAGTTCGGCTTGTGCGGAACATGCAAGCTGCCCGGTGCTCGTCGTTCACAGTTCCAAGGAGGCTCAGAAGGTGCCGGTGGCTGTGGGTGCGAGCTATGAGGACACCGATGAGCCTGTCCGTAGCAGCTGAGGCACCTAACTTCACGCAGCGATTCATCGCCAGCACCATCCACCAAACGGTTGAACAAGTTCTCAGTGATCTTCAGTCAACGGACAGTGGCCTTAGCGGCGGCGAGGCTGCCCGGCGCTTGGCCGCAGTTGGCCCCAATGCCTTGCGTACTCACAAGGCCAGCCCATGGCTGGTGCTGGGGCGGCAACTTCGCAGTCCAATCTTGATCCTTTTGATTGTCACGGCCGGTCTGTCTCTCTTTCTCGGGGACGCGACGAATTCGATAGTCATTGCCGTCATTTTGCTGGTGAGTGTTGGTTTGGGGTTCAGCAATGAATTTCGCGCCGAACGCGCTGCCGAGGCTCTTCATTCACGCGTCACGCACACGGTTGTTGTCCTTCGGGACGGCACCGCCTGCCAAATCGACGTGGTGAATCTAGTACCCGGTGATGTGGTCCGTTTGGCGTTGGGAGCGATTATCCCGGCGGACATCAGATTGCTCGATGCGAAGAATCTCTTGTGTGATGAAAGCATTCTCACGGGGGAGTCCCTTCCTGTGGATAAGGACCCCGCACCCATTCTGGGAGAGGTCGCGTTGGGCGAGATGTCGTGCTGCCTCTTTATGGGCACTGTTGTTCAGGCTGGTAGTTGCACCGGCGTCGTTGTCGCCACCGGCGGTCGTGCCGAGTTCGGCAAGATCGCTTTGGGCTTGGGGGAACGTCAGCCGCAAACGGAATTCCAGCAGGGCCTGAAACGATTCTCTTTCCTGCTTTTGCAGGTGGCAGTTGTGCTAACCACCCTGATCTTCGTCGCCAACCTGCTTCTGGGCCGCCCCTTGCTGGAGTCGCTGCTGTTCTCCCTAGCGATCGCCGTGGGCATCACGCCCCAGCTGCTGCCCGCCGTCGTGAGTACCTGTCTAGCCGCTGGTACCCGGGCACTGGCCAAGAGGAAAGTGCTGGTCAAGCGGCTGGTTTGCATTGAGGATTTGGGGGACATGGACGTGCTGGTCACGGACAAAACTGGTACCTTGACTGAAGGGCACATCAGTTTTACCTCCGCACTGCCTGTCCGTTTGGAGGTGTCGAAGGCCGAACTTTTTGCCTTGGGGCTTATATCAACGGAGGCCGACTACTCGCATGGGGCCGTCACCACCGTGGGTGCGAACCCTCTGGATGCTGCGCTCTGGGTTGCATCCGAGGCGCGTGACTTTGTCCCTGGCAGCGAAAAGCGGCTCGATATCATTCCTTTTGACCACCAACGTCGCATGACCAGCGTTTTGGTGACAGATGCCAACGGACACCAGCAGATCATCACCAAGGGTTCGCCCGAGGATGTCATGGCCTTGTGCAGAGACATCCCGCCTCATGCGCAGTCGCTCTTGGATGGACAGTACGACGCCGGAGCGCGGGTTATCGCTGTGGCCTCACGTCCGGTGGTGGGTATGAGTGCAATAGAACCCGCCGATGAGCGGGGGCTGACGTTGGATGGCTTCCTCGTGTTTTTGGATAAGGCCAAGGCCAATGCCAAAGAATCGTTGGAGGAGCTGGCGGCTCTGGGCATCACTGTCAAAATTGCGACAGGTGACAACGCCAAGGTTGCCGAGAAAGTATGCAGGGATCTGGGGTTGGTCTCTGGGGGAACGCTCACCGGGGTCCAGATCGATGACTTGAGCGATGCCGAACTCGGGACTGCGGTGACGAAAACGAGCATTTTTGCGCGCGTCTCGCCGGAACAAAAGGCAAGGATCATCAAGGAACTGCGCCAACAAGGTCGTGCCGTCGGCTTTCTCGGTGACGGCGTCAACGACGCACTGGCCTTGCACCATGCTGATGTTGGCATCTCCGTGGAGAGCGCCACGGACGTGGCCAAGGATGCTGCGGACATTGTCCTGATGGATAAGGACCTGGGCGTTTTGGCTGAAGGGGTCAGGGAAGGGCGTCGAATCTTTGCCAACACCATCAAGTACGTCCTGATGGGGACCTCAAGTAATTTCGGCAATATGTTCAGCGCCGCCACAGCTTCAGTGGTTTTGAGTTTTCTGCCCATGCTGCCGGGACAAATCCTGCTCAACAACTTGCTCTATGACACCGGGCAACTGGCCATCCCCGGGGACCGCGTCGATAAGGAACAGCTGCAGGCTCCCTCACATTGGGATATCGCATTCATTCGCCGTTTCATGCTCCTGTTCGGCCCCATCAGCTCACTGTTCGACTTTGCCACCTTTGGCCTGATGCTGTTTGTCTTCAACGCTGCTCCCGGGGAGTTCCGGGCTGGTTGGTTTATTGAATCCATAGCCACCCAAACACTCATCATCTTTGCCATCAGAACCCGCCGCGTGCCGTTTCTGCGCAGCCGGCCCTCCGCCGGACTCCTGTGGGCATCCCTAGGCGTGGTGGCCGTTGGTATCTATCTTCCGCTTTCACCCGTTGGCGCCATACTGGGATTTGACCCGCTGCCCGTCCCGTTCTTTCTGGCCCTCTTAGCCATGACAGTGGTCTATTTGGTGCTCGTTGAAGTTGCCAAGGGATGGTTCTTCTCCCGCCCCGTCCAACGCGCACCTACCGTTCGGCGGCGTGGGCTCGCCCACCACGTTCACCGCCGGGCCGCCCGATTCAGCGTTCCGGATCTCCTTGGTTCACCATGAGCACGCCGCCGCACGCTACCCCTTGGACTACACACATCGAGCGAGAACGCCTGAAGAAAATGATAGATCCGTGGGTGTTGGTCTACAACGATTTTGATCCGGCAGATGAAGGGCGCCGCGAGACCCTCTGTGCTGTTGGCAACGGCTACTGGGCCACGCGCGGCGCCGCCCCGGGCAGCGTGGCGGACGAGACGCACTATCCGGGTACGTACTTTGCCGGGGTCTATAACCGAGTCGTTACCGATTTCGTAGGACGCAGAGATGAGTCGGAACATATGGTCAATGCCCCTGACTGGACATTTCTGAGCATTGCGCCCGAGCATGGGCCTATCCTGCATCCCGGAGCGGCGGAAATGCTCAGCCATCGGCAGGAACTGGATCTGCGCCACGGGATACTGACGCGTACCAACCGCTACCGGGACTCACATGGACGGACAACGCGCATCGACTCCAGGGTGTTCCTGTCCTTGGCGCACACCCACTTGGGATCCCTTGAAACCACGGTGGTAGCCGAAGACTGGTCAGGAGAGGTTGCCGTTGTTTCCGCTGTCAACGGGACGGTAGCGAACCGGAACTCGGCCGGAGACAGTCATCTTGTCGCTGATCACTTGACGCCGATGGGCGGGAGCATCCTCGACGAGGAAACGGTCCTCTGGGAATCGCGAACCAATCAATCAGGTATCAGCATCGCCATGGCCATGCGTACTCTCCTGTTCGACGACGCCGGCGACAAAATGTGTGGCAGGTATAGGAAAACGACCGAGGCCGGACGGTCGGGTTACGCGATAACACTTCCTCTTGAACGGGGCCGAGCCGTCACTATTGGAAAGACAGTGGCGGTGGCAACCTCACGTGATCGTGCGCTGTCGACGGCGGCACTGAGCGCAAGTCAGGGTATTCGCGACGCGCCGGAAAAAGCGACACTGCTGGACGCACATGTGCGTGCCTGGGACGATCTGTGGGACAGGTTCAACATCCAACTGAGCTCTGGGCGGCGCCACAGCCAGACACTCAACGTGAACACCTTCCATGTGTTGGCGTGCGTTGGGACAGTCGGAACAGATCTGGACGCCGGGGTGCCAGCCCGGGGTTTGTCCGGTGAGGGATATCGCGGGCACATTTTTTGGGACGAACTTTTCATTTATCCCATGCTGACCCTGCGACGTCCGGATATCACCAGGTCGCTGTTGCTGTACAGGTATCGCCGGCTGGGTGCGGCGCGAGCTGCGGCCCGATCCGAAAGGCTGGAAGGGGCGCTGTTTCCTTGGCAAAGCGGCAGTGATGGCCAGGAGGAAACACCCACGGCACTTTTTAACGTCCGGGACCAGCAATGGATGCCGGACAACTCCCACCGGCAACGTCACGTTGGCTTGGCGGTGGCCTATAGTGTGTGGCAGTACTATCAGGCAAGCGGTGATCTCGAGTTTCTTGTACGGTACGGTACGGAGCTCCTCGTTGAGGTTTCTCGCTGTTTCGCCGCGATGGCAAAACATGATCCGACCGATGACAGGTTCAGTATCAGCGGTGTCATGGGCCCCGACGAGTTCCACGACGGTTATCCCAACCATCCTGGTGAGGGTTTGCGTAACAATGCCTACACGAATGTTCTTTCGTCGTGGGTTTTGGCCAAGAGTGCCGAGGCAGTCGCGTTGGTGTCCGCCGGCGATGGTGGGGAACTACGCCGTCGCATGGGGTTAACTGCGGCCGAACTTGCCCACTGGGACCGAGTCAGCAGGCGGCTGCGGGTGCTGTTCCACGCCGATGGCGTGATCAGCCAATTTGAGGGTTACGAAGCGTTGAAGGAGTTTGATTGGCCCCTGTACCGTGCCCGCTATGGTGACATTGGCCGGCTCGATTTGATCCTCCAGGCCGAGGGGGACACTACCAACGGGTACAAGCTCTCCAAGCAAGCAGACGTATTGATGTTGTTCTACTTATTATCCGCAGAAGAGCTAAGGGGAGTGTTCCACAGGCTGGGGTACCCCTTAGCGCCAGAGATTGTTCCTCAGACCGTCAGCTACTACCTGTCCCGGACGAGTCATGGTTCCACGTTGAGTAGGCTGGCGCACAGCTGGGTGCTGGCACGCAGCGACCGGGAACAATCCTGGTCGCTATTCACGAGAGTCTTGGAATGCGATATCGCGGATACTCCGGGTGGAACGACGCACGAGGGCGTGCATCTGGGCGCCATGGCTGGAACATCTGACATGGTGCTTCGGTGCTACGGCGGGGTGGAAACCCGCCACGACACTTTGTGGCTGCATCCACTCCTGCCACTCGAGCTGTCAGCAGTCACTTTTCGGCTCTACTTCCGCGGCCAAGCTATCAAAGTTCACATCACCTCCGACAGCATCGCCTTGCACCTGGCCGCTGGACGGGCCGAACCTATCAAGGTCCGAGTCGAAAATGTCCAGCGAACCCTTGCGCCGGGAGACAGCTTGTCCTTGTTGCTGGCGTCGGGAGAATGCACGGTATTACGTAATTAAATCTGGATAGTGCCCGGTTCTCAGTCCTTTCGGAACAGACCCAACTTCAGCGATGGAGGAGTCTTGCGAGTAGCCCTTTACCGAGACCCTGGTGACAGCGGTCGCCGTCGTGCTTGGCGTTCATTGTCCTCCCTCACCCATCGCATCGGCCGGATCTGAAGGTCAGTGCCGGGCGAAATTTAGGGTCTTTGGACCCTCCACTGAACAAGCAGCGGGATCTAGCGTTGAAGGTAGCTCGTGATTCTTCACGAGCCTTGTGCATCTCTAAGGATTCGCCATGACATTTCTCGTCGTTAGCATTGTGGTCATCGTTGTTGTGCTATTACTTGCGGCAGCACTGGCCATCCATGTGGTGAATCAGTACGAGATGGGAGTGGTCTTCCGGCTGGGTCGAGTCATAGGCGTCAAGAGTCCTGGCCTGGCTGTGATCATCCCGGTGATCGATAGGATGCCCAAAATCTCGATGCGCATCATCACTATGCCAATCCAGTCCCAGGGCATCATTACCCGTGACAACGTCAGTGTCGATATTTCGGCCGTCGCCTATTTTCGTGTGGTGGATGCTGTGAAGTCTGTTGTGGCCATCGAAAACGTCTACTCGGCAATCGACCAAATTGCCCAGACCACGCTGCGAAAAGTAGTCGGCCAGCACACTCTCGATGAAACGCTCTCCGAGACTGATGTCATCAACTCAGGTATCCGGGAAATTTTGGACAAAACAACCTTGGAATGGGGTGTTGAGGTGACGCTGGTGGAACTTAAAGACATCCAGCTTCCGGAGAGCATGAAGCGTGCCATGGCTCGCCAGGCAGAAGCCGAGCGGGAAAAGAGAGCGAAGATCATTGCCGCGGAGGGTGAGTCGTTGGCTGCTGCGGCGCTGGGTGAGGCTTCGGACACCATGATGGCTCACCCCTTGGCTCTTCAACTGCGAAATCTCCAAACACTGGTGGAGTTGGGCGTTGATAAGAACACGACAGTTGTCTTTCCAGCCCCACTGATGAGCACCATCAGTGAGCTAGGAGCTTTCTTGGCCCGTGAAACTGCGTCAGCGAAGGCTGCAACGGATCCGGCGGCAGTCCACAATGGAACACAACTCGGAGTCACGGAGCCACGCCCAACCGACGTGGAGCAGGGGCGGGCAGACTCCTACGGGATAGTCCGGACAACGTAACTTTGTGCGGACGTAGAAAGGTCGATGACCCATGGTTGTAGCACCGCAGATTGTCGTGGGTGTGGATGGCTCACCCTCTAGCAGGGCAGCGCTCGAGTGGGCCGCACGGCGGGCCCGGCGGCTAAAGCTTTCCCTTCAGTTGGTTCACTCCGTCCCGGATTATTTGGTCTCTCCCGGGCGCATTGAATACCAAAGTGTGCGAGATGTTCTCGAGGGCTTGTTGCATAGTGAAGCTAGCAGAGCGCGCGAGTTTGCACCTGCCGTGGACGTGCATACCAGCCTCCATTTCGGGGAACCTGCCCAAGTGCTGGCTGAGGTTTCTTCTGGTTCCGCAATGGTTGTGGTCGGGACCGACAGAACAGCCGATGCGCATGGTGAGGGATTTGGTGCGGTCAATTTGCAGCTCGCCATGATCGGGCAATGTCCCGTGGCAGTCATCCCCGCGCGCCAGAGCGCCGTGAATGCCGGAGTTGTCGTAGGTATTGATGGTTCCCCCCAGTCCACGGCCGCTGCCTATTTTGCTGCTAGTGAAGCTGCAAGCACAGAACAAGAACTGACTGTCATCTACGTTTCATCTGCTGTTGCGGGGTGGTTAGGCAACAGTGCGCTCGGTCCCACTATCGTCATGCAGGGTGAAACAGCGGGGCGCATGATTCTGGAATCTACCGTGGCCGCACTACGTGCCCGCCATATTCATCTAACAGTATGTGAACGATACGAGCACGATGATGTGCCGGCGAGGGCCTTGATCAATGCCGGGCAGACTGCCGTGATGCTCGTGGTGGGAAACCGTGGCAGGGGAGCCGTACAACGCGCACTCATGGGTTCAACCACACAAGACCTGCTTTTACATGTGCCCTGTCCCATTGTTTTGACTCGACCGGACAACGCAAACAACCCTGAGGTTCAAGACAGTGACGACGGCGTGGCCCCGCCCGCTCATTTGCCGACACTTCCAAAGAGCTTCTAGGGCATGCGGATCGTACTTGCGATCGGCGGTAACGCCCTCCTCCGCCGAGGGGAGATTCCCGATGCGAAGACCCAAGTCATTAGGCTCGCAGAAGCAGCCCCGGCCTTGGTGAGACTTGCCGCAGAACAGCAGGTAGTGATTGTTCACGGCAATGGTCCGCAGGTTGGTTTGCTGGCACTGGAGAACGGCGACGATCGCTCGCTGAGCACCCCCTACCCGCTGTGGGACATGGTTGCCGAAAGCCAGGGGCTCATCGGCTTCTGGCTACAGCAAGCATTGGGGAATGCGGGTTTGGACAAAGACGTCGTCGTTCTTGTCTCGCGAACTCTTGTCGACCCCACGGATCCGCGGCTGTCGGTCCCCACCAAGTTCGTCGGCTCCGTCTACGACGAAAAACGTGCTCATTCCCTGGCGAAAACATGCGGTTGGACCGTCGCGACCGACGGATCCGGATGGCGCCGGGTGGTAGCTTCGCCTCTCCCTGTCCGCATTCTTGAGAGCGCAAACGCCGTCAGAATGCTAGACGCAGGCGCAACGGTTGTCCTGGGTGGCGGAGGTGGCATCGCGGTTGTTCCCGAGGGGCCGGGCTTCCGGGGGATCGAGGGGATTGTTGACAAAGACTACGTTGCGGCGAGGGTAGCCGTCGACGTTGCCGCCGACATGTTGGTCATCCTGACCGATGTGCGTGGCATCATGACAAACTTTGGGACACCCTCCCAAAAAATCCTCAAAACCCTCAAAACTGAGGACATCGACAGTAACGACTACCCTGAGGGATCCATCGGCCCCAAAGTGAGAGCAGCAGCGGACTTCGTTACGTCAACTGGTGGAAGAGCCTTGATTGGATCCCTCGACCGACTGGATGCAATTATGTCCGGCACAGACGGCACCGAAGTCCTCGGATCTACGACGCATTCCCGGAACACCATCCGCTCATGGTGACCGTGCTTGTGTCCCTATACGGGAAAGGGGCGAAGGTCTTTGGGAACCTGTTTCTGACTGAAAGGATGGGAGTGAAGGCTTTGCTGCTGCTGATGATCGGTGTCTCTTTCGGGCCATGGGACCTGAATTGTATGTTGCGGTGGTGGCTGGCGAGCGAGTTCCCCTCTTGGCTGGTCGCTCTTTGGTGTTGGAATTGGCCCGATATTCCTATCACCGATCCTCAATAATGCTTTGGCGGGGACATCCAGCCCTTGTCGGTGATGAAGATGGCGGCTTGTGTGCGTCGTTCAAATCCCAGCTTGGCCAGAAGTGAGGAGACGTAGTTCTTGACTGTCTTCTCGGCAAGAAACATTTCACTGCCAATTTCCCGGTTGGTCAATCCACGCCCAATGAGTTTGAGCACGCGTGCTTCTTGGGGGGTGAGAGAAGTGATGCGTGGATCCACCCGTTCAGGTTCGGCAAGACCTTGAACCACTTTCTCCATGATGTCCGGATTGAAAAGTGATTCGCCCTTGGCGGTACGACGCAGGGATGTTAGCAGGTCCGTGCCATCGATTTCCTTCAAAACATACCCGGCAGCTCCGGCTAGGACAGCACCACGCAGGGCTTGTTCATCGTCGTAACTAGTCAGGATCAGGCATCGCAGGGAAGGATCCACTGACCTAACATCACGGCATACCTCAATACCCGTCCCATCAGGTAGACGTGCGTCCAACACTGAAACGTCTGGATGCAAGGCCGGAATCCGGCGCGCTGCCTCCAACGCGGAACCCGTGGAGCCGATGACTTTGAACCCCTCACCTTCAAGTAGTTCTTTGAGTCCCCGCCTCACAAGTTCGTGGTCATCGAGTATAAAAACGGTGATCGGCTCCATGAGCGCGCTTGTCTCGTCTGTATCGGAGGCAACTAGTCCATCCATGTTTCTCGTTCCCCTCCTTGGTCCTAATTTCCGCTTAGGGGATCGCCCTTCGGCAATGGCATCCCGCATTTCTCTTGTATTAGTCCTGCCAGTCTTTCGTGTGCATCATTGATTAACAAGGGCACAAAGTCCTCTCGTTCGTCAGCGTCATCTCTGCACCATGACGTGGGAGGGCCCATGCTGCAACCCTTTGCTTTCGGCAACCGGGAGACGTTCTTTCCATTTGAGCGTCCGAAGCGCATTTAAAATCGTAGCCAGATCCACCAGTTCCTGGCTAAGGGCCCCAGCAACGGCTGGGATCAACCCGCCGGCGGCAAACACCATTAATCCAAGGCTCAGTACTATTCCTATCCAGATACTCTGGACGGCAATTCGGGTCGTATCCTTGCCGATGAGGACTGCTCTGCAGACCCTCGATAAGTCGTCCACCATGATCACCACATCGGCAGATTAACTTGCTGCAGTGGACCCTTTGGCCCCCATGGCGACGCCTACGTCCGCTACGGCCAACACGGGGGCATCATTGATGCCGTCGCCGACCATCATGACCGGTTTTGGAATCAGATTCTGCACGATCGAGACTTTATCTGATGGCCGACACTCGGCCCGCACCTCGGTGATCCCCGCTTGGATGGCTATATGCTGTGCCGTCGCCTGGGCATCACCGGTCACCATCAGGGTTTGTTTCACGCCCAAACGACGCAGTTCTGCAAGCGTCTCCACCGCGTTCTCCCTCAGTGGATCGCTCATGATCAGTGCTCCCGCGTAGCGAGAATCGACACCCACATAAACTGCGAGCTGGCCGCCTGTTGGCTCCTGATCCGGGATCCGTCCGGCGGTTTGTGAAACAAAGGATCGTTTGCCAACCACCACCCAGTGTTCCCCGACGAGGGCGCTGACCCCATCGGTGGCATGTTCAGAAGCTTCCTTGGGGCGAGAAAGTTCCAGCCCGCGATTCAGTGCGGAGTTGACCACTGATGAAGCTAAAACATGGGCTGAATACTGTTCGGCAGAGGCTGCCAGGGCCAGGAGCTCCTTAGCGTCGGGAAAACCCTGATTCGCGGGTGAGACTCTTACTTCCTCGAGCGTGGGATGGCCCTGGGTGAGGGTTCCGGTTTTGTCAAAGACCGCTGTTTTGACGCGGGCAAGTTGTTCGAGCGTGCCGCCATTTTTGACAATGATCCCATTTCGCGCGGACCGGCTCATGCCGCCCAAAAAGGCAACAGGAGCTGCAATAAGTAGCGGACACGGCGTCGCGACAACGAGTACTTCGGCGAAACGCAGGGCATCGCCGCTGAGCAACCAAGCAACACCTGCGATGGCTAAGGCAAGCAGGGTAAACGGCACCGCATAACGGTCAGCCAGACGGACCACGGGTGCCCGGCTAGTGGAAGCGTCCTGCACCAGTGCCACAATGCGACTGTATTGGGAATCATCCACAGTGGCGGTGGCTTCCATCCGGGTAGCCTCCGGCCCGTTCATCGATCCACTGAGGATGCCTCCGCCCCGCTGTACTTCGACGGGCAGGCTTTCTCCGGTGATGGCTGATTCATCAAATGATGCAGATGAAGACAACAGTCGACCATCGACCGGAACGACCTCCGCAGGGCGCACGATTAGGACGTCTCCGACCGCCACTTCGGTGACGGCAATATCTTCTAGGGACCCACCCTCAGCTTCGCGATGTGCGGTTTGAGGGGCACGGTCCAGCAGTGCGGAGAGTTCCGCTCGGGCTCTACCTGACGCGTACTTTTCTAAGGCTGCCCCTCCGGAGAGCATCAGTACAACGATGAGGGCCGCGAGGTATTCTCCGACGACGATGGTGCTGACAATCGCCGTGACGGCCAGCAAGTCAACACCCCAGCGCCCGTGGACCATGTCGCGGATCATGGAGGCTCCTCGCGAGACGGCGGCAGCGCCAGCAAAAACACTCGCGAGTAATTGCGCGCCGTCAGCCTGCCCCACGGCCAGCAATAGCAGCACCACGCACCCCACCACCAGCGTGGCAGTAATCATGAGGTGGTTGCGAATTATGGTCATGGCCGCTTTCCAGTTCGCCTAGGGGACGGCTGTGTTTGTGGAGTTTTTACGGGAGAAGATTCAATGAGGTGTCCCAGTTGAAGTTCTTGTGTTCCGGGCTGACTTGCAAACCCATGATCAAGAGCATCATGGCCTCGAGGTCGCGTGCCCGGCGCAGTGGTCCGACATCAATGGGGCGAAGTCCCGCGGCTGCAACAACGGCGCTGACCCTAACCTTTGCCTGTTCAGAGTCGCCAGCGATGAAGACATCCAGTGGTACCCCGGAAACTGATCCCGACTCCAGCGGCTTGGCAAAGCAGGTGTTGAACGCTTTGACCACGAACGCCTCAGCGCTCGTATGACGGACGATCTCTTCGGCCGCTGAAGTTCCAGCGGGAGTCAGGAGCTGGTCGAAGGTGGCCAAATCCACTGGGTTACTGATATCCACAACTACCTTTCCTGCCAGCGCCTCGCCGTAGAAAATCACCGATTTTTTGGCCTCCTCAAAGGGGACCGCAAGGAAAACAATGCCGCCTTCAATGACGGCACCTTCCCCGCCGCCCTGTGCTCCTGCTCCGAGAATCTCAACGAGCTCGCGGGTCTTTTCCCCGTTGCGTCCCAAGATCTGCACGGAGTGCCGAGCCTTGAGCATGCGAACGGCGATGGCCTTGGCCATATTTCCGCTGCCGATAATAGTGATCTGTTCCATGGCTTTGAGGCCTTTCAGAGGGGGATGTGGGTATCTGGCAAAGTCGAATGTTTCAAACAATTTCACTCAGGCGAAGCGTGGGGGGAATCTGCTTGAGTGGTCCACCACTGTGTCGGAGGGGCCACCTTGAACTTGCGTCCCGTGATCAGGGTTGGAGTGATACGGACGAACGTGTCTTTGCATCCCGATTGCCAGGGGAAGAGCATCAGCGAGAAACTGTCTAGGACGTCTTCGGTTGAATCTATAAGTGCTGCAATGCCTTTCACGACAACGCTCCAGGCGACGCCGCTGGTGGCGTCGACTCCGTCAGCTTCCATAGCCACAGGAGCTTCTCCTAGTGCTGCAGCAAGTTTGGTTCCTGGGCCCGTACGAAAGACGAGCGTGCCGTGGTCAACTGTGTAGTTGATGGGGAAAATATCGGGATGATCGGTGACCCAGAGGGCCAGTCTTCCGACGGAAACACCACGAAGCATTGCCCAGCACTCGTGGACAGGTAGTTCGGCCGTGGGGGCACTGGCTGGGGCTGGATTGTTCGTCATATGATCGAGCCTAGGTGGGCTGGCACAGTGCCAATAGAGTCCAAAGACCTGATGTAGCCGCCCATCGGGTGCTATTCGAGTCCGGCCCGGATTGCGTCTTCGAGGGAAATCCTCCACGACATCGGAGCCGTCAGGGTGTAGCGCCTGCCCGTTACCGTTTCAGGAACAATATGGATCAAGTGCTGCTTTTCTACGCCTTGCCAAGGGAAAAGGGCTCGGCTGATTGTTTCAAGGTTGGCGTTCGTGGAGCGGGCTAGCACAGCACGGCCCTTGATGACCACACTCCAAGCTGTGCCGAATTCCGCGCTCACGGCATCGGCCTCCAAAGCAACGTAGGAACTACCCTCCAAGGCGCTGAATTTTGTTCCATTCCCTGTTCGGAAGAATATTGTCTCTTGGTCCACCTTGTAGTTCACGGGAAGCACATCAGGACGCCCCTCAACAGTGAAAGCCAATCGTCCAATCGACGTTTGGTGAAGGAGGCTCCAGCATTGCTGGGGGTCAAGAATCTCTGGCATTGGCACCACATTGCTGTTTGTCATACCCATGACGTTATGGCTCGGGGTTTCCATGGAACAGGGTACAAGGACCCGAACCTCGGGTGGATGTTTCGCTCTTTAGTTCTTGTTGCGAAAAGCGAGGTCAAAGTGACTTTAGACCCTGCTGCGTCTTGCTGGGCAACCGTAGTCTCGATCAAGAAAGAGAAACGGTCTCTGTCAAGAAGAGGGGTGTGGCCATGATGTATGGCATGTATGGGAACGGATGGTTCGCTGTGGCCTTTGGTGTGTTGGGACTGCAGACTTTATTTCTCGGGGGAGTGGCAGCTGCCGCTCTCCTCGTGGCGCTTCGTCAGCAGGTGGGGCGACCAGCAGCTGGACACACACCTTGGAGGGCGGATGCTCAGGCCATTCTGAATGAGCGTTTCGCTGAGGGTGAGATTGATGAAGCTGAATTCACATCCCGACGTGCGGTGCTCAGCGGCCGGGACTGAAGTGATAGCGGAACCTTAGGAGCTCAAACGGTAGTCAGTGTCACTTCCGTCGCCGGGCGGTCCAGACTAGGTAACTGCCTAGGGCCGTCACGACACCAGAGCCGCCGGCAACGAGGGCGTTTTGCCATGTCCGCAGTCGTTCCTGATCTGCCGCTGTAAGCTCGCCGATCCCTCGAACAAATGCCGCAACTATCATCCCTGCGACCAGACGGTTGCCGATTCGTTCAGCTCGGCTCACCAGCGGGACCAATTCCTCTGACCGCAAGTGGACCTCGACGCCGTCGTCAAGAACGTCAAGTAATCGCCGTATCTTGTCGGGAAGATTGGCGCCCAGGTCCGCGGCCTCCAACCCCCATTGAGACAGGTTGCGGATGAGATTGCGGGGAATTGCCCGTTCGAAGGTCATCTTGCGGGCATAGGGCTTAATCACTGTCCCGAGGTTGAAGTTCGGATTCAGTCGCGCCCCCATTCCTTCGGTCATGAAGATCATTTTCGTCAGCATGGCGATTTCGCTCGGGAGTTGAACATGGTGATTGCGCAGAATGGCCAGTATTTGCCTGATCAGGGGCGAGATTTCGATTTGGCCTAGTTGACGTCCTTGATATTGCTCCATGAAGCGTAAAACGTCTTGCCTTAGGTGGTCACGATCTGCGACGGGACGGTTGACGGAAAGTTCGAGCAGTGCACGGCCGATTCGATCCGGGTCATTGACGTTAAATGCCATCAACAAGTTCCCGAGCCGGCCCCTTAGCTCTTGGCTCACCTCACCCACCATGCCAAAATCGATCAATCCTATGCGAGCAGTTGATTCAACAAAAAGATTACCTGGGTGTGGATCTGCATGAAAAAAGCCGTCCTCAAAGATCATTTTGACTGCGGCCTTTGCTGCCAGGTCAGCCAAGCGGTTCCTGTCGGCGGCCGGCATGCCTAGGACCTCGTCGTCGTCGATCTTTAGTCCATAGATTCGTTCTATTGTCAGTACCCGGGACGTGGTGGTGGGCCAAAAGATTCTCGGAATATGGATGCTTGGATCATTGGCAAAATTCTTGGCGAAACGTTCCGCGTTTCGGCCTTCCTGTAGGTAATCGAGTTCCGCGCGAAGTGTTGCGGCAAACCCACTGGCGATCGCCTCAAGGTTGTAATCTGCCACTGCCGCCCAGTTTCGACTTGCTTGGTGGGCGAGGTTCGTCAGAATCTCTAGGTCCTCTTGGACTTGGGCGACGACTCCTGGGCGGCGAACCTTGATCACGACTGCGGTGCCGTCATGCAGTGTTGCTGCATGTGCCTGGCCAATAGAGGCACTTGCCAGTGGAACGTCACTAAAAGTACTGAAAAGCTCTTCGGGTGTTGCCCCGAGCTCCTGCTCGATGAGGGAACGGATGATCTCTGGAGGTACTTGGGGTGTCTCGGTTTGAAGTCTGGATAGTTCGGTGAGGAAGTCTGACGGAAGGATATCTGGCCGGGTGGAAAGTACCTGCCCAAGTTTGATGAACGTCGGTCCAAGCTCTTCCAATGCCCGTCTCAACCGCTCTGGATTTGAAAGATCGTCAACTGGCCACGTTCCTGGCAGAAGGTGCAACCGTCCCAACCCCATTCTTGTGGCCAGGGAGCCGAAACCATGCCGTGCCAAGATTTCCGCGACCTCGGCGTAGCGTTCAAAATGGTTGCTCATGGATAGCTCCCATCATTGGTGAACTATTCGTTGGTGTTCGATGCGGGCTGGTTCGTCTGGCCCTTGATCCAGTCTGAACGGCGGATACTCGTCCCGCAGTAGGAGTGTGTAGGTGGCTACACGGTAGATCCAGCGGTTGATTCCCATGATCAGGTCAAAGAGTGGGAGTTGGTATCGGCCAGTGAACAGGAGCATGAGGGCGGCGATGAGTACCAGAATGCCAAGCAAGGAGAACCCGGCTGCACGGGAGTAGTCCGATGACCAATGGTCCCCCTGACTCCAAGCCGACCACGCTGCGCTGGTGAATAGGGCAACTATCAGCAGGTGAGGTAGGGCCAACAGCCACCATTTGACCAGGACGAGTCCGTGGGAGAGCCGCTGGGGGTAGTCGACCTCGAAGTCGGCGGGATAATCGGTCGACGCCAAAGTGAATGGTGGGTACTTATCGGTGGCTAAGGCCGAGTAGGAGTAGAAAGTAACTCTCCAGTTCCATCGCAGGACACCAACGCTGAAGTTGAACAGAGCCCGTGGATAACGCCCGGTAAAGAGGATGGCGAACCCGGCAATGATCGTGCTGATCAAGACGGCGAACCACAGGAAAAACAAAATAAACAAATGGGGGATTACCAAGAGCCATTTGACCAGCCAGAGCCCTCGGGACAGTTGGGGGTCCAGCTGCCCGGAAAGTCTTGCGGGATAGTGACGCACCGGAAGAATCCCGGCGGGGGTCACGCCGTCGTTCTTGTCGAGATTCAGCGTCTCCTCGACGGGCACGGGACCGAAATTGTCCTGTTCCTCGGTTCGTGGCCCAAACGTTCCTGGCTTGGCTGACGGGACTCGCCGGCCTAAGCCGATGGCAGCTACGACGATCAATCCCGCCCCAATGATCAGGAAGATTATGCCTGAAATCAACAAGGCTGGTGTGAGGGCACCAAGCAACTCCGAGTGGAATCCGGCCTGCATGTTCACACTGACCCCAGCGGTGGCATCGGAGTTCATGACCACCATGACCCAATCGCCACCGCGTAGGTCCATGGTGATTTGCTGCGGACCTGCGCCGGAAGAGGATTCAGCCCAAAAGCTCTGCGCCGCCGGTGGCGTTGGTAGTGCCGAGCCAGGGCTGTCAGCGTAGCTCACCCGAAACGGGGAAGTTTCGATACCCGTGATTTCGGTTGTATGTACACCCCTTAGATAGTTCTCCACGTCAACCTTTGGGCCAATACCGATGAACACTTCGCCGCCGGGGGCAGTGGAAGTGGCGTCAAACCGGATGCTGCCAAGGTCAAAGGGAACCTTGTCGACCCCGATTTGGGCCGGGGGAGAGGAGAGCGCGTAGGAATTGGTAGAGAGCCCACGCGTCGGGGAATTGAAATAGCCGTCCGTACTCTGCTGGGAATTGACCACTGCTGAGGCAACGCCGCCGACGATCCCGCCGACACCGAGCAGCGCAAGCAGTATACCCAGTACTAAGGCAACAATTGCGCCTGCACCTCCTCCTTGTCGCGCGTTGCCCGAGGGCGGGTTCTTACTCTCAATTACCGAGTTGTTAGTCATGTCATCACACCGCTTTCGTTGCTTACCACTGTGCGGGTCCAGACCTGGCAGCACTAGAGGCGAAGGTCCCCGCTGACTCGATCACTGCACAGGGTCGGCTGAGGCTACTCATGTCGCTCGGACGGCCTCTTCGGCATTGTCAGCAGTTTGGTGTCGCGATCTTGTCGTGAGATGCTCTCGGGCTGGCATCGATCACAGGCGTGGCCATGATGACTGCTGTGGTGCCCCTGATCTTGGCCAGCAGGGCACATAGGCTGGCCAGCCCCAGCACACGATCCGCGCCGGGAATGTGCTGATTCGTTATTGGTGTGTCACTGTGGCAATCGCGCCAACCTGCATTCCGACCGGTACAGTCACGAAAGGGTAGTCCCTGCTCCCATCAGCCGTGGGGCAACCCTTGTGTCCACAGTTCCCATTTTTCGGGAATGGTAGGGCCCTCCCATGTGGGGGTTCGCCAGACAGGGAAGGTGGAAGCGAGAGTCACCAAGCTCGAAATACCGCCACGGTGCCGGTGCCGGCGATGATTTCAAGAAAGACCTCGATAGTCCTGAGGATTCTGTGCGCCGACAACCACTGGCAACCAGACAAATTCGAAGGCGTTCCCCGTTCTTGCGCTTGGAAGCAGGTACAACACAGCTGTTTTGGCAATTCGGGTTACTCGCTGTTCCTCTCCGAGTAGCTGGGTGCCTTGTCTTGACGATGGCTGCATATAGGGGTGGTATGTAGATACGATCCTCGGTGTGAAAGTCGGTCACCTGCGCCTCCGGTAACCCCACCCATCCATGCCTGCGCCACCAAAAATCTCTTTATGGAAGGAACAGGACAATGACTGCGGACGGCAACACTGCGCAGGCGGGACGAACTCACTTGTACCGCGTGAGGAAGAGTTTCCACGGGAAGAGGATCGCAGTCAGGGTCGACGGCTCGGACGGATCGCTGGCCTCGCAGCAATGGGCGGAGACTGGAGTCGCCCGGCTCGGGACTGATTTCCGAGCGGGCCAGGCCTTGATGATCACGTCGGAAGCCTTTGAGGGGCGCCCAGGAGAAGTTCTTGTTCGTGCAAAGACGGACGCGGGCGTGGTGGGAGGCCCGGGGCCGCTGCGGATTCGTCGGACCGCTGCTAGGTGTTCAGTGAGACAGCTTGCGGCGGCCCGTTCTTGCTGCCCGGCAGCCGTCATCGCGGACACCGGGCGGGCCTGGATCCAGCCATGATCATCACATTTGGTCAGGGTCCTGGTAACGCGGGAGGGGCCGGGCTGGTCGATCCGGTCTCCGTGGGTTTGAACAGGGGTCTGCGTGCGTGCCTGTTCGACTTGGACGGCGTACTTACCAAGACGGCCACCGTACATGCAGCGGCGTGGAAGGAAATGTTCGATGTCTACTTGTACCAGTGTGCCCGCCACACCGGTGCACCTTTCGTGGCCTTTGATGCTGGTGCCGACTATGCCAGATACGTTGATGGCAAATCCCGCGACGACGGCACCCGGTCATTCTTGGCCTCGCGGGGCATCATATTACCGGATGGCGGCCCACGCGACAGTGTCGGCACCGCGACCGTGCATGGGCTTGGCAACGCCAAGAATGAGATGATGCTGCGGCGGATGAACGAAGACGGCGTTGAGGTTTTTGAAGAGTCGGTGCGGTATGTGCATGCGGTGCGCCGGGCGGGTCTGCGCTGCGCGGTCGTGTCCTCCAGCACCAACTGCCAAGCGGTGCAGGCCGCAGCAAAGATTGAAGACCTCTTTGACCGACGTATCGACGGGCTAACGGCCCGTCACGAGAACCTGCTGGGCAAGCCTGCCCCGGACATGTTTTTGGCAGCTGCTCGGGCATTGGGAATGAACCCGGGCGAGTGTGCGGTCTTTGAGGATGCGTTGGTCGGTGTGGAGGCGGGCCGGGCCGGCGGTTTTGGCCAGGTCATCGGGGTGGACCGGGCCGGGCAGCCTCAGGCCCTGATGGACCATGGAGCCAGCATCGTCGTCTCTGACTTGGCCGAACTGCTTGGCTAATCGTGATCGGGCATTAGGGCGTAGCGACTGAACTGCTGGGCCAGCCGGAATTGTTGTTTGCGCTCTCGAACGGAAATATTGGTGGCGGGGAAAAATGCATGAATGTGCGCCGCCTAGTTTGCCCGGCTGATAGCTCAACGGGATGCTTGGTCTGCGCATGCTGCCCTAAGAGGAACCCGAGTAAGGTTGCCTCAGATCAGGGCAGCACGTCCTCAACGTTGCCAACTGCGGCAAGCTCTACTCTCGAGTAATTGGTTACCAGCCATATATTCGTTGCAGGATTTCATGCCGTGGTGCCTGCGCTGGCCCCGGATAGGTGACCATCACCGGAACATGGTCAGGACCGTACCCCTCGATCAAGGTGAAACCGTCGACAGTTTGGCAGGTGACTTGTGTGGAGTACTTCCGGAGCATCTGCTCACATCGTCTCAAATCTGCAACATTCCGGGCCGTCCAGGCCAGGTATTGGACACCAATAGTGCCCACCGGGTGCTGAGCACGCCTGCCCCTGGTGCGCAGATACAACTGGTAGCCGTCCGGGCTGACCAGCAGGGCCACGGACTCATTGTGGACCGTGACATCCCAGTCCAGGAATTCCCGGTAGAAGGCCACAGAGCGATCGAGCTCGGCTACAAACATCACGGCTGAGGCCAGTTGCAGAGGATAGCTGAGCCCCTGAATGGGAGGGGTGCCGTCGCTCGAACCATTCCCCGGCGATTCGCCGGGCGCTTCTGAATTATCTAACCCCATGTGAAAAACCACTTTCTCCGGAAATTGAAGACCTGCCAGGACGCTGACAGCAGGCTTCATCAGACTAGCTGTTCGGACTACGCAGAGTATAGAGAATCCGCCAGTACCGAAAGGACACCATGCAAAGTACTGCGACATGTGGGGGAAATGAATTCGAGTGAGGGGTAGCGTAGATCAACGACCCGGACTGCTCATTCTGGACGAACCAACCAAGGGCTTCGCATCGACAACCAGCTGCTGATCCTCTATGGGCCCAGCGGCTCGAGGCTGGGCATAGACTACGCGACCGATTCCCCAACGAGGCACCGTGTTGACTAGATGGCAGTGCCCGTGTTGGTAGTACGACTAAGGATGACTTTGAGAGCCTTGGTTTCAGAAGCGCGGGAAAAGGTGTCGTACGCGTCGAGGAACTGGTCAAAGGTGAAGTGGTGCGTAGCCAGTTTGTCGGCAGGGATTTTTCCTTGGGCCACGAGCCTGAGGAGCATGGGGGTGGTGTTGGCATTGACCAGTCCCATGCTGATGGTGATGTTTCGAATCCACAACTCCGCCATTTCGAGTGTGACATCTTGCCCGTGGACCCCGACGTTGGCCACGCGGCCGCCCGGACGGACCAGCTTCAGTGCCATGGTGAGTGTTCGTGGGATGCCTACGGCCTCGATTGACACATCGACGCCGGCACCGTCGGTAAGGGCCAGTACTTCAGCCTCCCAGCCGGGGGAGCCGGACACCACGATGTTGGTGGCACCGAAATCGCGTGCCTGGTTGAGTCGGTTTTCATCCAGATCTATGGCGATGATTGTCGCTGCGCCGTAGAGGCCAGCTGTGGCAATGGAGGCAAGACCCACAGGTCCGGCACCAATCACTGCCACGACGTCTCCTGGGGTGACATGACCGGCCTGTACACCTATTTCAAATCCTGTCGGCAAGATGTCTGAAAGCATGACCCCTTGATCGTCGCTGACGTTGGCAGTCAACTTGTACAGGGAATTGTCCGCATAGGGCACGCGGACATACTCTGCCTGGGTCCCATCGATGAGGTGGCCGAAGATCCAGCCAATGCCAGATTCCCCTTCGTCCCCAAGGCAGTGGGAGTATAAGCCGGTTCGGCAGTTGGTGCAGTGGCCGCATGACTTAATGCACGAGATGATGACACGGTCGCCCACCGCAAAGTTGCTGACGGATGAGCCAAGCTCAATGATCGTGCCGACTCCTTCGTGGCCCAGAATGCGCCCCTTTTGCACTGCAGGAACATCGCCTTTGAGAATATGAAGATCCGTGCCGCAAATAGTCGTTGTATCGACGCGAACTATGGCATCGGTAGTGTGGCGGATTACCGGATCAGGGACCTCGTCCCAGCTGATGTGTCCTGGCCCGTTGTAGACGAGTGCTTTCATTACGTGTCCTTACTATTGGGGCGGCTTGTCAAACAGGGGGCTACTGAAAAGAGGCACGCCGTGCATCAGCCAACGGTGTTCTCCAAATGTCGGGCTTGGTAACGTGGAATCTCCGGCCACTGATGTTCAGTGGCATGATCTGCATCAGGTGATTCTTGGTGCCGCCTTGCCACGGCTCAAGTGTGAGCTTTTCTGCTGCGGCAAGCTCAGCGCCGGCACGGATAGCCATGACCGTGCCCCGAAGTACTACACTCCACGCCTCTTCTGACTTAGGCTCATAACCATCAATCTCAAAGGCAACAGGGGTGTTGCTCGTTGAGCCGTACAGTTTAGTGCCTTCCGCTGTTCTGAAGACTAGTGAACCATTGCCGACGGCGTAGTTGATGGGAAAAATGTCGGGATGGTCCTCAACGACAACAGCAAGTCGTCCGATTACTTGTCCTCTGAGCATTTCCCAGCATTGAGCCTCGGATAGAAGCTCAATCACCGGCGCGGTACCTGATGGTGGCGTCCTAGTAGTCATGAGATCGACACTAGGCCCCTGATCCTCTGGAGCATAGGGTACAAAGTCCCCGGCTTGGGATACCTCAATAGTGCTGTGTTGACTCACGTTAACGGCAGGAATGCTGGTATCGGGCGTAGGCTGTCAATAATGCCCTGGATTTGGGGGCTTTGGCACGATGACCGATATCCGATGTTCATTCGAAGGTGGGTCTATGAGCGAATCTGATGCGCATGAGACTGTTCCATTGTTGCCAAACGCAGCCACGATCCGGATTGAGGACTTGCTGCGGGAGTTTGTAGACCGGGCGGGAGAGTTGCTCTCCATACAGGAAAGGATGCGCGGCTTGCTGGCCGCCGTAGTTTCCGTATCAGAAGACCTCAGTCTGGATGCGGTTTTGGAGAGGGTTGTGAAATCTGCCTGCACACTTCTGAATGCCCGTTACGCGGCCCTGGGTGTTATCGGTGAAGACCAATCACTGAGTCATTTCATTACTGTTGGTATAGACGAGGAACTCACCCGCAAGATCGGTCCCTTGCCCACCGGGCACGGCGTTCTGGGACTGCTGACCAGCGACCCGCACCCGTTGCGCCTGCACGATTTGCATGAGCACCCCTCTTCTTATGGGTTCCCGGAAGACCATCCACCCATGGTGACCTTTCTGGGGGTCCCTGTACGTGTCAGGGGAAAGGTCTTTGGGAACCTGTATCTGACTGAAAAGGATGGGGGTAAAGACTTTACTGCTGAGGATGAGGAACTGGCGGTGGCACTGGCCGCCGCGGCAGGGGTCGCCATTGAAAATGCGCGCTTGTTTGCGGATGCTAGGCACCGTTCGCGTTGGCTGGAAGCGTGCATGGATGTCACTGGCAAGATGATGGATGATGAACGCAACATCACTGAAAGCAGTCTGGATATGATTGCTACCACCGCTTTGATGGAGTCGGATTCTACTCTGACGATGATCGGGGTCTCCTCAGACGGAGGGCCTGAATTATATGTTGCCGCCGCCGCTGGCGAGCGAGCGCCCCTCTTGGTTGGCCGCTCGTTGGCTTTGGATTCGCCGGCAATCGCGGAGGTATTGCGGACGGGTGTGCCTACGGTGTTCGATGACGCTACTGATCTGCTCGGTGCCGAGGACGGGACAGCGTTTGGGCCCATCATTGTCATTGCTTTGGGGCCCCAAGGCGAGAATCAAGGCTTGTTGATCTTGGCCCGGAGTCAAGGATCTGGCAGCTATTCCAAGGTAGTAGTGGAGATGAGCGCCATTTTTGGCTCCCATGTTGCTTTGGCCTTGGAATTGGCTAGGACTCACCGATTGCGCGAACAGATCATGATCTTCACAGACCGGGATCGGATTGCTAGGGACCTGCACGACGTCGTCATCCAGCGGCTCTTTGCCGCAGGTCTGAGTATCCAGAGCCTGCAGCGGTTTATTACAGACAAGACGGCGTCCAAGCGCATCCGGGCCGTCACCACAGAACTCGACGAGACCATTCGGGATCTGCGTAACACCATCTATTCATTGCGAGTCAGTTCCGGGGAAACAGAGCTGCTCAGCGACTTGATCTTAAGAGCCGTTCGCAACGCTGCCAAACCACTTGCTTTCGCACCGCGGTTGAATTTGGCTGGCCCCATCGACTCTGAGATTTCGGATGAGACGGCCAAGCATCTTCTGGCGGTCCTATCCGAAGGGCTAAGCAACGCTGTTCGACATTCCGATGCCGGGGCTATCGAGGTCTCTGTCGATGTGAACGTGGAGCACGTGACGCTCATTATTGACGACGACGGAGTTGGTCTGGGGACTCCGGAGCATCGCAGTGGTCTTGCCAATATGGGCCAACGTGCAGCATTACTCCACGGGACTCTTGAGCTCGAAAGTACAGATGGCAATGGAACTCGTCTGATATGGCGTGTTCCTGCTGCAGTTGCTCAGTGACAGGCTTCTCGGTAGCATCGTTGAACCACCAATTTCCTGATTGGTCATTCCATGCCAAGTGGGTTTGAGTAGGAATGCTTCCTTTGATCCGTTGGGTGCGACCATCCTCGGGATAAGTGTTCAGATGTACGGTTGGTGCATGAACCAGGCCGAGTCGATCTTCCGGGCTACCACCGACGATCTCATGTCGCTGGTGTCCGAGCGCGGGTCGACTCCTCAGCAAATCGGCGCAGTGCTGCTTCTCCATGCAGGGCACGGTCTAGAACCGGCGTGGGCGTTCGACCTCCTTGCCCAGCGCATCACGTCGGTCCCACAGCTTCGTCAATGTCTGGTGAACACGCCATTCGGGTGCGGCCGGCCGGTCTGGATTGATGAGCCCTCGTTCAAGATCGCCAACCACGTGACCACGCTCCCGTGCCCAGCTCCCGGGGGTGAGTCGGTGGTGCTGGGAATAGCGGCCGAGCTGATCGGACGCCGGTTGCCCCGTGATCGCCCGCTCTGGGCGGCAACGCTTGTTACAGACACTGCACCGGGGGAGGCAGCCCTGATTCTGGTCTTCCACCACGTGCTCGCCGATGGGATCGGAGGGTTGGCGGTCCTGGCGGGACTCGTCGATGGTGCGGGGGAGAATCCCGTCACACAGGGGAGGGGAACCCTGATGAGGTTTACACCAGAGGTGGCCGACTCCGGGTTTCCGCGACCGGGCCCGTCGAGAACACAGCTGGCCGTCGATGCCGCGTTGGGACGCATCTGTTCACTCCGTCGGCTCCCTGCGGCACTGCGCCGGATCGGTAACGCGGCGGCCGAACTATACCCGGCGGTCAGGGTAAGGGCGGCACCCACATCGCTCAATAGGCCGACGGGACCCGGACGCACCTTTGTTATCGTTAGGGCCGAGGTCAACATGGTTCACCGGGTTGCCCGCCTCCACGGTGCCACGGTGAACGACGTCGTGCTTACATCCGTCGCCAGTGCGCTGCAGCGTCTCTTGGAACGGCGTGGAGAGCATGTTGATGAGATCGTCATTTCCGTGCCGTTTTCAGACCGCCGCCAGGACAGTCGCGGGAACCTCGGCAACCATAGTGGTGTGATCCCGCTGACCATCCCGGCCGTGGGTGACCCGGTTACTCGGCTCAATGCGGTCGCCGAGCTAACGCGCGCCGCCAAGCAGAAGCCACCCGGGGCTTCGACTGCCGTGCTCAGCCCGCTGTTCCGGCTGTTAGCGCGAGTGGGGCTATACCGGAGGTTCATCACTTCCCAGCGGCTGATCCATACTTTTGCGAGCACGATACGCGGCACTGAGATCGGGCAGGCGCTGTTTGGCTGTCCGATTACCGGCATCTTGCCGCTGAGCGTGCCAACCGGCAACATCACGGTGTCATTCGTGGTGCTCAGCTATGCTGGCGAGCTTGCAGTGACGATCGCCGCGGACCCGGACGCGTGCCCCGACGTGGCCGTGCTGGGAGAAATACTGGCGCAGGAGTTCTTAGACCTTGAGTCGCTGGCTGTCTGAATTTCCAGCGCTTGAGCGGTCTCCCCTTGGCAGATAAGCTGCAGGGCCCGAGCTGTGCCACTCCTGTAGGGTTCAATCATGTTGAAGCTTCGGCCTGACCTGTGGTGAATAGGGGAGCCAATGCTGTCGAACGCCGACCAGCGCACCGGGGCCTGTCCAGTGAACAGGTAGCCCACCGGAAAACGGCTGGGCTGACGAACCGGATCTCACAGGCCTCCAGCCGAAGTCTGTGGGACATCGTTCGCGCGAACGTACTCACGCTGTTCAACGCGATAGTGGCCGGGAGCTTCATATTGCTCCTCGTCCTGGGCCAGTGGCGAGATGCGCTGTTCGGATTCTCCGCCGTCGGCAACGCAGTGATCGGGGTGGTGCAGGAATACCGCGCCAAGCGAGCACTCGACCGGCTCGCCGTGATCAACACCCCGAACGCCCGGGTGCTTCGAGACGACACCGTACAGGACATTGCTGTGGAAGCCGTGGTGCAGGACGACATCCTTGTACTTCGTGCCGGGGACCAGGTGTCGGCCGACGCCACGATGCTCGACGGCGAGAGCCTCGAGATCGACGAGTCGCTGCTCACTGGCGAGGCGGATCCAGTGCTGAAGTCCCCAGGCGACAGCGTGCTCTCTGGATCAAGTGTCGTTGCCGGAAATGGCAGGGTCCGGGTCACGTGCGTTGGTGCCGAGTCCTTTGCCAGCCGCCTAACGGCCGAGGCCAAGCGGTTTTCGCTGGTCAATTCTGAGATTCGCAATGGACTCAACCGAGTGCTGCGGTGGATCACCTGGGCGCTCTTGCCCATCATGCTCATCGTCGCAAACGGCCAAATGCAGGCTTCAGGCGGGTGGCAACTGGCCATCAGTAACGGGAGCTGGCGAACCGCGGCAGTCGGCGCCGTAGCGAGCATCATCGCCATGGTTCCGCTAGGCCTGGTCCTCATGACAAGCGTCGCCTTCGCTGTCAGCGGCGTACGGCTGGCCCGGCAGAAGGTGCTCATCCAGGAACTAGCCGCAGTGGAGGTGCTCGCCCGCGTAGACATCATCTGCCTGGACAAAACAGGAACACTCACTGAGGGGGCTATCATGTTCGACGCCGTGCACCCCCTCGCCGCTTCGTCCAGGTGGGGAACTGACCAAGAACCCGGGTGGCGGCAAAGCCTAGGCTGGTTCGGGGCCGATCCCAACGCAAACGCGACGGCCCGGTGCCTCACCGAAGAGTTCCCAGCCACCAAAACCCTTCAGGCCATCGCCGCCATCCCATTCTCGTCCGAGCGCAAGTGGAGCGCAGTCGAGTTCGGCCCCGACGCAGTCGCCCCGGGAACTTGGGTGTTGGGCGCGCCCGAAATTGTTCTGGACCCCGAACCGCGGCCTATGTCACCTTGTGGGTCGGTCTCCGCCGTGCTGACCCAAGCGAACGCACTGGCCCAGGCCGGCATGAGAACGCTCGTGCTTGCACACAGTCCCGAGATGAATGCAACGGATGCCGCCGCCGGGCCCGGTTTCGCAACGGGTGCTGCGGCCAGCGATGAAGTCGGCACCAGACTCCCGCCCGGGTTGTCGCCGGTGCTGTTGCTAACCTTCCGCGAAAAGGTGCGCCCCGACGCGGCTCGCACACTCTCGTACTTCCACGACCAGGGCGTGGGAGTGCGTATCATCTCTGGCGACGACCCTCAGACGGTGGCATCCGTGGCACGGGAGGTTGGCATTCACGTCGAAGAAGGCTATGACGCCCGAAGGCTCCCCGCCGACCCCGAGCAACTGTCCGACGTAATGGACCAGCAGCAGGTGTTCGGCCGGGTGACCCCGACACAGAAGAAGCAAATGGTTCAGGCGCTCCAGAGACGCGGTCACGTGGTCGCCATGACCGGCGACGGCGTGAACGATGCACTGGCGCTGAAACACGCCGACATAGGAATTGCCATGAACACGGCGGCCGCAGCCACCAAGGCGGTGTCCAGGCTGGTGTTGCTTGACGGGCGATTCGACCGGCTCCCCAGCGTCGTGGCTGAGGGTCGCCTGGTGATCGCCAACATCGAACGCGTCTCCATGCTGTACCTGAGCAAAACCGCATACGCCGTTGCTATATCAGTGTTCTTCGGCGCACTGATCTGGGGCTTCCCTTTCCTGCCCCGCCAGCTCTCCGTGACCGACGGACTGACCATCGGAATCCCGGCCTTCTTCCTCGCACTGATGGCCAACAACCGCCGCTACCGTCAAGGATTCCTGAAACGGTCTCTCTCTTTTGCGATTCCGGCGGGACTCATCCTCACTGCCAGCATTGTGGCGGTGAAGACGTATACGACTTTTGTCGATGGTTTCTCCACCCAGGACGTACAGAGTGCATCTGTGATCACCCTCTCACTCATCGCGCTCTGGATACTCGTTGTAGTAGCCCGACCACTGAACCTGACGCGTGTCGCCATCGTGGCAGCCATGTACGTAGTGCTTTTCGGACTGTTGACGATTCCCCTGACGAGAGACTTCTTTAACCTTGCAGTGCCTCCGCCGCCACTGCTGCAAGTAACGATGATCGCCTCGGTCGGAGGTTGTCTGGCCGTCGAGATCCTGGGGCGGATCCGAGCCCGGGTCAACGCACTTGCTGAGGCCCGCCGCTAGAATCCATCGACCAATGCGATACCAGTTGGCGGCTGCACAGCACTCGCGGGTCTTTCGCCTCTATGTGAGCCCGTTTGGGCGCGGGAGAGTGGAAGTGGCCATCCGAATGCCGGGTGGTTCAGCCTTCGTTCAAAGGACTTCTACCGTGACTGACTCGGTACTCTCTCGACCCGTTTCCGGAGTGATCATCGGTCTGGCACTGCCGGGCATCGAACCGGCAGGTGCCTCCGGCTGGCGGGTCAGAGGGGCGTTCGGCGAACAAGGCAACACAACTCACATTAGAGGCTGTCTGAGGTGAGCTTGGACCGGGGTGCTTTGGGGAACGGGAGGCTGCGGGGTTGGATCGCAGTTCACCAGATCCTGTCTTTTTTCGTGCTGACCTACGCGATCTCTTGGTCTCTCTGGGGCGTCGCCGCCCTGGGTGGAGGACGGGTCGTGTTTCTCCTGGGCGGATTAGGCCCGTTCCTTTCTGCCCTCGTGATCACTCGTCTTTCTGGGACCTCCGTGCGCGAATGGCTGCGCTCCCTGCTGGTGTGGCGGGTGTCCCCGGGCTACTACGTCATTGCCCTGTTGCTTCCCGCCGTCATATTTGCCGTGATCAACCTGGTTCTGTTCGCTCTCGGCCACGAACTCGATTTCGCCTTACTGTTGGGCGTTGCCCCGAGCTATCTCGGCACGTTCCTGCTGGTCGCGACGGTGGGAGGTGGCTTCGAGGAACCCGGATGGCGAGGCTTCGCTCTCCCACGGTTGCAGGCTCGACGTTCTCCCCTCGTGTCTACGTTGTTCCTCGGCCTGGCCTGGGGCGTCTGGCACATTCCGCTCTATGGTCCAGCTGGGTTCGTCGTGCCGCTGATTCTCGCCTTCTTTTACACGTGGCTCTACAACCGCAGCGGCAGTGTTCTTGTCTGTCTCCTGCTGCACGCCAGCTTCACACCGGCACAGAACCTGTTGACCCTCGCCGTCGCGCCGGAAGATTCCAACGGCGGAGGTCTGGCCGACTCGATCGATCTTGTGATCCTCGGGGTCTATATCGCTTCCGCGATTTGCCTCACACTGGCCACGCGTGGACGCCTTGGATTCAAACCCGAGCCACCAGACGTGGGCAATATTCGCGCGGGCTAGGCCGGCCCGTTGCTGTGCTGGATACCACCCGTTCGATGATAAGAGGCTCCGCCACCAAAGCCGCCAACTCAACGAACGCGTGGCTTACATTGCGCCTCATCGCCGCGCCATTGGGCCGTAATCGTGAGGTGGTTGTGACTGACGGTCACGGTCGCCTTCCGGTTTACGGGGTGGGTGCCCATGTCTATGGCGCCGCAAAGGGAGGCCGTCGTACGCCTCACCTTTCCTGCCAGCCTGGTCGTAAGTCACGAATGAGACGTGGCAACCGCCAACCATGAGTGGTCTCTTCATCGAAGACCGTCATGGGGGGACCTTTGCCTCTATCTGATTACCGATAGTGGACCTGTACTGGGAGGAGGATGCATCGCATGAAGGCGAGACACCCAGCACGCCAACGGAAGGCACCTAGTATGACAGCCAACGCAGCCAGTCACTCGCGCATCCAAATGACCGCCGAAACCCAACATCGACAGGTAGCCGACGTTGCCACAACTTACACTGGCGTCAGTGTGGGGAAGAGGGCCGTAGCGTGACGTCCGTGCCTCGACGTCAAAACACCCCAATGCGGATATTCGCATTCATTGCCGCGGTTGTGGGAGGAACCACCGTAGTCATAGGGGTTGCCCACTGGATTACTGATTCCTGGGCTGTCGGCACTACTGCAGGTGTGATCGCAGGGGTGTTGTCCGTTGCCGTGTACCCGGTGCTGTTTCGGAAGCGCTGATCACTCCTAAGCTGCACTTGTTGAATCGTCTCGGAACGATTCGCTGACAGGATATGGCGGCTCGTCGGCGGTTCCACAAGCTGCCGTGAAATCTCTCGACGTATACCCGAGCGGCTCCCATTTTCCGTTCAAGAGACCGATTTTGACCAAGACCTGCAATTGCGGGTCACCATTGAAGGAGTCACATGCGCAAGCTGCAGGACACCAAGCCCATCTGGCACGCGTTGATCTGGATTGCGATCTACATTGTCGCCGTCAACATCGGCGACTTCCTCGGGGAAATGGTGCAGTTTCCCGAGCTGACGAGCATCGTGCTCGTTGCGCTGTCGGCCGTGCTCATCATCTACCTACGGGTGGGTGGCCGTCTCGCGTTCTACGGAGTCCGGTCCGTGCCGCCCGGCACACTGCCTCCCGTGCTCTTCTACCTCCCTCTCTTCGCGATCGCCTTTCTGGAGTACGCCAAGGGAATCGCGCCCGACCTGGACCTGCAAATCATCCTGTACGCGATTCTCCTAATGGCGGCCGTCGGATTCATCGAGGAGCTCCTGTTCCGCGGCTTCTTGCTCCAGGCACTGAGGAGGCGCGGCAACCTCACTCGCGCGATCCTCATTTCGGGAGTCACCTTCGGCCTCGGCCACATCGTCAACCTCTTGCGCGGGTACTCGCTCACCGACCAGGCCCTGCAGGTGGTCGCGGCAGTGCTCATCGGTATCGCGCTGGCATACTGCGTGGCGCTCACCGGAAGCATCATGCCTGGCGTTGCCTTCCATATCTTGTTTAACATCAGCGGCACGATTACCGCTCACTCCGTGCTGTGGGATTCCGTGACGGTGGGGATCATCGCGGTCGTGATGATCCCTTACATTCTGTTCTTGCGGAATCGCCTCGCGAAGGTCGGAGCTGCTGTCACGGCTGTCCCGGCTTCGGCCCAGGTGGCCTAAATGTTGCGGGCACGAAAAACACCACTACAGCAGAACGGGGTGAACCATGGACGAAGCGCTCGTGCACATTGACAGGTTCAGGATGGACTTCGGGGATAACAGGGTTATCAGCGATTTGTCCTTTGATGTCCGGCGGGGTGAGACTTTCGGGTTCCTGGGCAGCAACGGTTCCGGCAAGACCACGACGGTTCGCGCACTGTTGGGCATCTATCAGCCCACCTCCGGGATACTGCATATCAATGGCAGACCATTCAGCCCTGAGGACGGCAGCCGTCTGGGCTACCTGCCGGAAGAACGTGGCCTTTACAAGAAAGAACCGGTCATCGAGATAATGACGTATTTCGGCCGACTCAAGGGAATGGACCGTCGCACGGCAAGGGGCTGGTCCCTTGACTACTTGGAACGCGTGGCCCTAGCGGACAAGGCCAAGCTCCGACTCGACAAGCTGTCTGGCGGCCAACAGCAAAAGATCCAGCTGGGGGTAACGATCATGAACGATCCGGAACTGCTGATTCTGGATGAACCCACCAAGGGCTTTGACCCGGTCAACCGGCGCCTGCTCATGGACATCATCGCCGACCAGAAGAAGGCCGGGGCCACCGTCGTCATGATCACTCACCAGATGGAAGAGGTCGAACGGCTGTGCGACCGTGTTCTTTTACTGAAAAATGGTACGGCCGAGGCCTACGGCACCATCGATGAGGTGCAGAACCGCTACGGCGGAAGGATGGTGCGGCTCAAATACTCCGGCCAGATCCCAGTGTCACCACACTATTCGGTGGAGCTGGAACAAAAGAACTATGCGGAACTGGCCCTGGTCGGTGATAAAGATGAGTCCCTCATTTTGCGTGGGCTGCTGGACGCCGGAGTGTGCGTTCGCGGCTTCACCGTCACCAAGGTTTCCCTGGACGATATCTTCATAAGGATCTACGGGGACCAGAACGTTGCATACCAACGCGAAATGGCGGGAGTTTGACCATGCCACAGCACAATCTGGGCACCGTGATCTCCTTTGAATTCCTCCGGACCATCAGCAGGAAACAGTTCTGGCTGGGGACCCTGGCCTTCCCGGCAGCCATTGCCGTGATTCTCGTGCTGACCGTCATCAGCAACACCACCACCAGCAGCACCAGCGACGCCCAGAAGAGCGCCCAGTTCAGCATCACCTACACGGATGATTCTGGCCTTGTCACGGACCAGAGCGCAACCATGTTCGGCGCCGTTCAAGCCAGCAGTCCCGGCCAAGGCATTGACGCCGTCAAGGCGGGAACAACTGATGCCTACTTTGTTTTCCCCGCGGATCCGGCCACGGAACCCATCCAAGTCTATGCAGTTGATCAGGGGATCTTCGAGAATGGAAAATACGCCGCCGTCGCGCAGGAGATGCTCAGCCATTCCGTGCAGGAAAAGATCGGCTCACCCCAACTGGCCAGCATTGCCCAACATCCCGCGACAATCAACGTCACGACCTATCAAGGATTCACCGAGGCCGGGGGCCTCAATTCTGTAGTCCCACCTCTGCTCTTCATCTTGGTCTTCTACGGGCTGATCATGCTGCTTGCAGGACAGATGGTTAATTCGACGCTCGAGGAGAAGGAAAACCGCGTCACGGAAATGATCCTCACAACACTGAAACCAACAACCCTGATTACCGGCAAGGTCATCACCTTGTTCATGATCGGACTGCTGCAAGCCCTTGTCTTCGCCCTGCCTGTCGTCATCGGTTACGTGTTCTTTCGTGACCAGTTGAACCTGCCGTCCTTGGATCTCACACAACTGGTCTTTGACCCGGTGCGCATGACCGTGGGGTTCTTGATCATGCTCGGCGGCTTCTCCCTGTACACCACCACCCTGGTTGCCGTAGGGGCGGCCATGCCCACCGCGAAAGAGGCTGGCAGTTTTATTGGCGTCATGATGGCACTAATCTTCGTGCCGTTCTATGTCGTCGGCTTGGTCGTCTCGGACCCCCATACGGTCATCGTGCAGATCTTCACCTACTTCCCATTCACTGCACCGACCACGGCTCTCATCCGCAACGGGCTTGGCACGCTGGGGATCATTGAGTCCGTCATCGTCATCGCCATCCTGTTCATCTGCGCTGCAGCCATGCTCCGGCTGGCCGTCAGCATTTTCCAGTACGGATCCATCTCCTACACAAAAAAGGTCCCGTTGAAATCCATCCTGTCCAGAAAAGCCGGGTAGGTGTCGAGATGCGTAGCTCAACGCGATGTTCGCCAGCGTCTTGGTCGGCGGGTTCCACAATCAGCTGGAGGAACCGTGCAGCTGATTGCCTCCGCGAGGTTCAATGGAATGGCTCAACTTCGGCCGCCCTCGCCGGCCGGTACTGTGACGGCCCCCGGCCGCCCTGTTGGCGACTCTGCCCATTTCTGGTGATGATGGCGGTCCTGCCTTCTGCCTATTTCATCTGTGTGGGGCTCTATCTGGAGAGTTATCCGTCGCTTATTCCGGCAACTCTCTTCTCAATGATTCATATTGGGACCACCGCCACGAACTATCTCTAACCACTCACATATGGCCCAGAGCCAGAAACCATAGGAAGGTCGTTAATCGTGAGGCTCCCGATTTCCAGCAGGATATTTTCGAGCGCACTCGTCGTACTTCTTATTTTCGGTGCCGTTTCGGCATTCGGTGGCGCCGTGCTGGCGATTGTCTTCAACGGAGCGGGGGTCCCGTTGGCACATCTGGCTGGCACTCCGTTCTCGACCTTTCTGGTCCCCGGACTCATCTTGGGTGTTATCGTCGGCGGAACCCAGTTGGTCGCCGCGGTGTCCTTACTCGTACGACGGAATTGGGCGCTGCTGATGGCGGCGATTGCCGGTTTCGGAATGCTGATATGGATCTATATCGAACTGGCCATTGTTGGCTATTCCTGGCTGCAGAGCGTCTACTTTGGGCTTGGCGCGTTGGAGCTGATCCTCGTTCTTGCCCTGCTGGGGATCGTGCCGGCAGTGGCATTGTCCTGGGGTTCTCGAAGCGTTCGAGGCCAGGAGAGACTACGGACCTGATTCCGCACTTGCGGGCAGCGTCAACGACGAGCGAAGACTTCGCCTTCTCAGGGGCTTCGATGGCGGCTTCCTCCGCGGCGGCCGCTTGTGCCGAATTGACCGCCCCGGTGATTGTCTATCCGAGGCCCGCACCGAGCGTGAACCCAGCGAGCACTCAGAAAAGTGGTAGCAGCCGCGCAAGTTTGCGTGCACCGGCACACGTCTGCGGTGCACCCGGCAATGTATTTGTGGCCGTCTCGGGCGCTGTTCTGGCGGCTTGGTTCGGGTCGGACATGATCGTCCCTCGCTGGTCAATCGAGGCGCTGCCCCTAAGCTGCGCCAACTACCGTTGGCCAGTCGAGTGGTGCACCGCAGACCTCAGACTAAAGAGGGGATAGTGATGATGAGTACGAAACGCGTGACTGGGAAGAGGCGCTTCGCTGCGTGGGTGGCTGCGCTACTCATTGGTATCGCCACTGTCTGGGTGGTGATGGTGGTCCACAATGGCGTGGACATGTCGCTGTCCCGTGCGGCTGAGCTGTCCACGACCACCGCCGCGATTGATTCGGCGGTCCCCGGAGTACTTGCAGCAGAGCGGGCGCCCGGCGCGGCGGTGGCAGTGATCGAGGACGGTGCCGTGGTGTGGAGCCAGGGGTATGGCGTGGCAGTGCCGGGTGGTGAGGCTGTCACGGCCTCGACGGTCTTCCAAGTGGGCTCGATCTCGAAGCCGATCGCGGCGGCGACCTTGCTGGGCCTTGCCGATGACGGCGTGCTGGATCTCGACGCTCCCGTCAGATCGCTGCTGCGCAGCTGGAGAATCCCCAGCGACTGGCCCGACGCCGACGGAGTGACGGTGCGTCGGCTGCTCAGCCACACGGCCGGTATCGGCCAGCGGGGCTACCTCGGCCTGGACCCAGGGCGGCCGCTCCCAACGACTGCCGAGTCTCTCAACGGGGCTACGACGGGCACTGCCGTCACCCAGAAGCAACCGTCAGGCTCCTATGCGTACTCCGGCGGCGGATACACACTTGCGCAATTGGTGGCCGAGGACGCCACCGGCGAGCCCTTCGCGGAACTGGCCAGACGGTACGTCTTTACACCGATTGGTATGGATTCCACCGGCTACGCCTGCACCCAGGACGCGGGCGCCGGTTCGGCCTGGGCTGCTGGCCACGACACCCAAGGTGAACTGACTGTTCACTACCGGTACCCCGAACTGGCCGCGGCCGGGCTGTGCACCACCGCGGACGATCTCGGCCGGTTCGCCGCCTGGCTGAGTTCAGACGACGCACGCGCAGAACGTATGCGCACCGCCGCCGACGGAACCAACGGACAGTATGGCCTGGGTGTCGAGCTATACGAGCACGACGGGACGACGACCGCGGGTCATCCGGGAGTCAATCGGGGCTTCCACGCTCAGCTGCTAGTCGACCCGGCGGACGACGTGGCCCTAGTCGTGCTCACGAACGGCGACAACGGCGCCGCCGTGATCGAGGCGGTCCTCCGCGCTTGGCACGACGCTTGATGATTCCTTTCGGTGCTGCTGATCGACGTCCGCGAGGCGCGGGGTTGACCCGTTCATCGGGAACAATCGGAATAGGGTTCCAGCTGCTCACGGCGCGGCTTGCGACGGTGTCTTGGTCGGGCCGAAGGGGATCCATCAGTGAATGTACTCATGGATGTTATCGGGGATGTTGAACGCCTCGTATATGCGTTGCACCAGGCAGCCGTAACGGGACCGCGCAGGGGCGGCAGTGGTTGTTACTGCATGGCGGCCGCGCGGCCCACCCAAGGGTTCTTGCCGCGGAGTGAGGCTCGGCGGGTGAGTTCTCACTGCTGTGCTCCTTGGACAGGGCTGAGGGGCCCCGAGCGAGAGCCGTGCCTCAGATGATGAAAAGAACCGCGATGATCGGGGCGGCGAAGATCGGTCTTCGACCCGTCAAGATATAGATGGTTCCCATCACCAGGGACAGCACGATGCCGTACACGCCCGTAGCTGCATCCTGAGTCAGGAAGTGCACAAATCCCCAGTTCATGGCGAGAGTGATGCCGCCCCAGGGGATCTGAAGGTTGTGCAACCAGAGCTCGCCGGCGCGCTGCCCGAACCGGATGATCAAGAGGATCGGTCCGAGCTCGGCGATGTAGTAGGCGACCTGCACAAGCCAGGCCAGCGTGCCCGCATCCCCGAAGCGGTCCAACAGTGCCGCATACTCCGCAACCGGTGGCAGGATGCCACCCCGAAGCACCCACTGCCCAGCCAACGTGATGAGGACGAGGACTGCGATCACCGACCACCTCGCGGCACTGGCTCGTGGGCGCGAGGGTCCAATCTGATTGAGATCGGTGCGGTTGCGTGCCCACATCACAAGAGCGATCGAGCCGCTGACCCAGGCGACACTCGTGAGCATCCGGTGCGCTACCGCTGCTTCGATGCTGCCTACGGTGAAGGGGAATAACGGCTCGACGATCAGGAACGCCAACTCCAGGCCCAATAACGCGAACGCGATCAACGCGAGGTTTAGGTAGGTCCCTGGCCGAGTCGATGATCGGACTTGCGCGAGGACGGGCGCGGTGCTCGGTCGTCGTGGAGTCATGATGAGCTTTCGATGAGGGATCGAGGTGCGTCCCATGGCGGGCGTACAGGTTGAACGCCGGTTCGAGGCTCGGGCGGGCGCTGACTCACGAGGCTAGCAGCCCCTTGGTGCCGGTAATAGAGTCGAAGGTCCCCCGAAGCCGATCGCGACATCAGGCAGACAAGAGAGCGACTTGCTGTTCACGGCCAACGGTGATGGTGGGCGGAGCACTCAAAGTGTGTATTGGCAGACGGCGTGGTTACCAGCATTGAAGACAGTCCAGACTGCTGACTTGAAGAAGACACCGCGTATCCACGATCTCAGACACACGAACCCGTCCTGGCCGATTCACGACCGCGTACCGCTCTTCACCATTTCCCGCAGATTGGGTCATGCTTCTACGAGCACGGCCGAATCTATCTACGGCCATCTCATGCCCCAAGCTCTTCAAGACGCCGCCTATGCTATGCAACGATCATCCAGTATGAGGAAAGAATAGCGACTTGCTGGCTGCTACTTTGATGCTGACCTTCGGTGAACACTCTCGATCTTGAATTCCAGGCGTAGTCGCAACGATCGCTAGAACCCGCCGGCTCAAAGTCATACGGTGGTTGCCGTATCTCAGTCCATCTCCCCATCGGAGACACGTCCGTGGACGTCAACAACAACCTTCATCCGGATGGCCGCATCCGATCTCTGGTCTTTGACCGCTGGGTCGATCCGGACAACTCCGGAACGTTCGACTGGCACCTATTCGGCGGTGAGATCACCGGTCATCGCACGTTCGTCTGGCTGACCATACCCAGCTCCGGTCGTCTCGGCTGCAAATTCGGCACTGACGGCTGGCACAAGGGCGAATTCTTCCGTTTCGAAATAGCCGAGCTCCAGACCCTGTGATTGACCAGAACGAGCGCCCGCAAGCCGGTCGGCAGTCGGGGCAGCTGGACGCAAAATGATGGTTTTGGAGCTTTGCCTGGGAGATGTTCCGCTGAGGCAACATGACCGAACCTTCGACCCTTTCGTGAAGAATGTCTTGGCCACCCGTTGGAACTGTACGATTCGTTTCAGATTGGCGGGAGTCGGATCAAGCGATACGCCCCAACATGATCAGGTGGAGTCGTGGAGCATGCCAGCATCTGAAGTACCAACCTCAGCGAAGCGAATGCAAATAGGGGACTACATGGCATGTATCGCTACTGCCGTGCTTCAGACGTACAGTGAAGGCACCATGAGTAATGTTTTCAGTCAGGAAGGAGAGAGCTCGTGAGGGATAGCCCACGCACCCTGGATACGTCTCGACGCTCGCTGCGTGAGCGCTGGCGGATGTCCATTTATCTAGCCCGCTTCGAATGGCACCTCGAAGGATTCCTGCGAATCAAGGAACGTAAAACTGCTATCAGTTCACTGCGCAAAGAACTTCTCGCAGACCCGCGAGACATCAGTGTTACAGTCCGTGCCCTCGGCCCGCCCGCTGCCCTCGCAGCGCGTTGGGCTAAAGAAGGAACGCTTCGTCCCTTATGGTCCATCGGGATTATCGCTGTCGGCGTGGTCCTCTTTGTTTACTGTGGTCTCTTACTATCCTTTGCTGCGGGTCTGCTTGCTGCGGTCAAGAATAGTGGGATCGCCGAGGCACACGCACGGTACTTGTTCGTCGATGTCTCGGCATCCTCGAACGCAGATGGGATCGGTATCGGATGGACCAGCCAGGGGGCATTGCTCATCGTCCCGGCAGTCATCATCATTGGCACCTTCATCGTGGGAGCAAGACTCTGGCGAATCGGCAGTTCCATGCCACACAAGCGCACCAGCGCATAGGCACAGGGAGAAAAATGACACAGGATTCGAACAGCATAGATAACCGCAACCGGAAAGTGTTTGGAAAGTGGGGCGCCGGATTCGCCGTTGGACTCGCAGTCGGAACGATGTTGGGGATCGCGACGGGCAACATCGGTATCGGCATAGCGCTCGGTGGTGGGATCGGTGTGGCGATGGCCGAGGTTTTTGCAGAAGATGACAAGCGCCGAAGGAAGCACAGCACTACCCTCAAGGACTTCGGCAGTTAACGGGCACTTCCCCTGGGCTCACCGGCATTGTGCTTACTTGTCTGTCGGTAGCGCTCATCATTTAGCTACATGCTGTAGGCCGCCCGCGTCCTGCGGCATGCCTCCCGTTGCGTCGAGTAGGCTACCTCCGAATTGACAACTCTGCCGATAACCGGAACTACAGCTTTTCGCTTATTCACTCAGGACCCTGGCATTCCAAGACAAACCACGTGAGCTTTCACTGACCCTCCTTGTCTGTCCTGCAAATGCGTCTCCGCCGCAATCCTGGAGACCTAACCACGCCGTGTCGGGGAGATGGCCAGGACGGGCTTTGGTCGCAGTTCGCCGGCTTGACCTCTCAGCCCGAACGCGACTTCGATCATTAATCGGGACACCCCAACCCGCTGGCTCCCTTTTCCACAGTTAAATGTGTCAGGGGACGGCACTGAGGATTGAAAACCACAGCACATGATTTCGGTTAAGACCAGTAATAGGGACCGCCTATCGCTAAACGCGTACCCCAGGGGTATGGTCGGTGAATGATGAGTACGGAAGAAAGAAAGCAACCAGGCTACCGAAGCTTAATGGATTCTATGCCCGGCATAGGGCTCACCATGGGTGCTGGGCTGGGGCTCGTCTTTGCCGGCGTTCCAGGCCTCGCCATGGGCGCGGGGCTGGGCCTAGTGGCGGGATCGATCGTGTGGATGTGGTCTCGGGAGTCGTGACATTGAGGTGAGCAATCTTTTTTGTGTTTCACCGGGTATGTTCCTAACTCGTCTGGACAGGTTCCAAGAATCATCCACGTGGTCACTGTCCTGCGCCTAGGGGCTCCTTATCATCTCTCATCGGAGTTCAAATGCGCTTGCGGGGAACAGCGGCAATGGAAGCCTTCATGAGGAAAGCTGAATCCGGGTCTCACCGGAGACTGATGTTAGCGTCCTTTTGTCCCATAGGCAGATACTTCCAAATTCCGCACCACCGAGGTGTCAGCTTACGCAGTGTGTTCCGTGCTTGGGCCAATCCGTGGCGTTGGGTCTTTGTGCGGCGAGTCATTCCAGAGCCGCTGAGCCGATCGCATCATGAATAGTCCGTATGCAACGAATGCGAGGATGTATGCCGCGTTGACGACTACGTCGGTGGTTGATAGTTCGCTCCCCTCTGCCTCGCTCGAGGTGACAAAAGCGGCGAAGTCAATGAGAGTATGGATTGCGGCCGTCAAGTTTCTGAGACAGTTTGATTGATTTTTCTTCTTACGCTGCTGCTTGTACGGTTTGATTTTTGTTCTGGTATTCCGCCAAGGCCTTCGCAGGTGGCAGTCCCTGGTTGTTAGCATGGGGCCTGCGCCGATTGTACCAGGACTCGATGTACTCCATTACGGCGGTACGTGCGGCCATGTGGTTGGGGAAATCGTGGTGGTACATCTCGGTCTTCAAATGCGAGAAAAACGACTCTTCGACGACAGCCCCAGCAGACCCCGACCTCTCCCATGGACTGCGTGACATTGTTTCCAGCACACCATTTTTGGAAGTCGCCGGAGGTGTACTGCGCGCCCCGATCGGAATTAAGCCGAATTCGGCTTAACAGCGATCGTGGCACGCAATATACATCCCGAGAACTCGGTGCTTGGTGCACTGGCAACAGCATCCGCCCATCGATGGGAGAAGCCGGCCACTTCTGGGACAACGCCGTGGCAGAGTCGGCGTTCTCGTCCCTGAAGAACGAGTTCTACCACCACTACAGCTTCGAAACCCGACAAGACGCCAGGCGGGCGACGATGCGATATATTGAGGTCTTGTACAACCGATGGAGGCCCCACACCCACAATGACGGTCTACCGCCGGCAACAGCGATGGCCAACTTCAACACCCAAAACCAGCAACAACTCGTAGCTGCCTAAGTAAAAAGAAACTAACGAACTGTCCCAGATCATTGACACACCTCAGTCGTCTTCGCAGTCCTTGTCCTGACGGACTGGCAGGACAAAATTGGGCTCCGCACACCGCCAACCGGAGGGTTGTGCTTCGGCCGGTACGCCCCTGGGGCTGGATTGTTTTGCCATCGTACTTCCTTTGCTTGGTGCCTCACGGCATTACGTGGTGGGCCAACACAGAACCCACCATTAAACATGCGTCGACGTCACCACGAAAGGTGCCCGAAGGTGCGCCCGCCCGGCCACCGGCTCTCCATCACGTCCTCGCCAACATGTTCGGCAAAAAACAGCATAGGAGTGTGGGTGCGCCTGACTAGGCTTGAACCATGACGACTGACGAAACACCAGAGAAGCCTGTAGAGATCCCCGACCCGCCAACTGCAGCGGCCAAGCACCAACAGGACTCGGACCGGTTGAGCCGGGCACTCCGGCAGGTTAACGGGCCAGCCGGCGGCGATGCCACAACTAGGTTCGACCGGGTGATGGATCAAGTCAACGGCCCACTCATCAAGCCCTCCGCCTACGATCAGGCCATCGCCAAGCTGGACGCCGTTAGGCGCATGGTGGAGCCGCTGCACGCGCCGGCCGCGGCCGCGAAGGAGGTCGCCTCTGCGGCAAAGCAATCCCCGTCGGCGTACCAAGTACCAGACGTTGTGTTTGCGCGGCCAGAGTTGGAATCGGCGCGCCGACAGGAGGGACAACTGGGACGCCTGATCGAGGCCCAGGAAGGAGCTCTTGACGTGCAGCAGGCGACTCTTGATGCGCTGCGGGACCAGGAACAGGCGACACAGGCCCGCGAAGACGTGCGCGCTAAGAACGATGATGCAAGGGCCAAGGGGGACCGGAATCGGTCGAACTGGAGCATCGCGTTGATGGCTGGCGCGATGGTAGTCGGCGCAGTGGCTGCGGTTGCATCTGTTATTGCTGTAATGGTGGCTGTCAATGGCGGATGATTTGAAGTGGTTGTTGTCGTTGGGTGGGCAGGCTGAGGCGGAGCTGCCATGAGCGGAAACGCGGGTGCGGCAAGCTACGCCACGGGGCAGGCTCTGGACGGGCGCATCTTCTGCGGGGCGATAAATCGTCAGATGCAAGTCTTTGCTAGCCGGAAACAGATGGATCTTCACGGGGGATCTAGACGAAGACCAGTTGCATGAAGAGTGGGTTCTTGTGGTTGGTGTCGAGCCCTAACTTCTAATCACGCAGAGAGCCCGCCCCACGACGGTGATGTGGTGGGGCGGGCTCTTGTGGTGCTAAATGTCGGGATTGATCTTAGCGTTCCCGGTGATGGTGATGTTCCCGGCGACATCCAAGGTGTTGCCGTTGGCCCGCAGATCATTGCGGGCAAGTTCAGCTACATCGTCAGCGGCAGGGGGCCCGGTGATCTGTATTGACTCATGCGCCGCGACCTAGGAGTGTCGAGCGACCTCATCGCTGTCGTTCCTGAACAAGAAATTCATGTTGGGGATCGCGATCCAAAAGCCGTGCTCAAACTCTACGGAGCCAACACCCGTTAGCTTGCAAGATATCTGTATCATCAGCTGTGACTTACCTTGTGAGGCTCTCCTTCAAGGTCATAGCCGTGGGTCTGTCCAAGGTGTGCTTGGCAGATTGGGCTGAAAGCATGCTGACGGGTACTTGGCCATTTCGGTGGTAAACGGTGGGATGGCATCCATGAATCGCGTCTGGGCTGCGCTCACCAATAGGCGCAATTTCGAGTCATGATCAGGCCTGAGAACGAACTGCGAGGAGGCGATGTTTCTCGGCATTGGAGCAGTACCGAACCCAAAACACTCGAACAGACACACATCATGGCCAGCACCTCACCGGCACCACGGTCATCCACTGCGACGCTTAACAGCATCCGTCATCAACAACACCACCTTTTGCGGTATCGAGTACATCCCCGGCGGCACCACAACAAACCGAACAATCTTTCTCAACCAACGCATCTGGGCAGAAATGGAAAACGAAGTGGAAGTCCGTCGGTGCTGACAACCTTGTCAGAGGTATTGGCTAGCATGAGGTCATTGGTCGGCGTAGAGAACTGGGGTCGGAAATATGGGAATTGACAAGAAACTGTCATGGGAAGATTATAACGAGCTCTGGGACCCGATCTCTGAGCGCGTGACGGGGCACGAAAAGGTGTGTGCTTCAATCAGGTCCACCATTAAGGCCACTCAATCGATCCCCGCTTGGAGGGTCGAGACGCAACTTGATAACCTCATCACCACCAAGAATATGATAGCAAAATCAGGGTGGATGAATTCCGAGGATAAAGCCGAATTCATTGAAGATGTAGACAGACTCAAAAGCCTATTGATGTTCCTACGCCATCAATCCCTCAACTACAGCAAGCCGACAGCACGACAAATCGAAGCTGCCATAAACCAAGATTACGCGGCGGAGTCGATTGGAGAGCGACTGCCAAGATACCGGGAATCAGCCATGCTGATGTTGCTCTCACAACCTCAGGGAAAAGTGTTTTGGGACTTCGCTCGTAGGCTTATTGATGCAGTCAACGCTGACCTGAACACCCCCAAAGGCGCAAATTCGATTGAACTCTGGACTATTCGCCGGACAATTCGGACGGTCACCCCTGACTGGGTATTTAGTGACATGCCACCGGTCCCGACGATCAGCAAATATGCGCGACGAACAACCAAGATCACCAGCATTATGCCGGCAGGATCACCCGGATCAGGGAAGAAAAGATAACTGTGTAAGGGAGCACCAGGCCAATGGTCCGGCAACTGATCCCATCTTGGCTAAACAGATTTGCTGACATGAGATGATCTTATTGTGCCCACCGAACCTACCCATCCTAAACAAGACAGATCACGGATCGTCTTCCGCAACTCGGTGCTCAATCTAGACAAGAAGTTCTGGATCGGCATCGCGATAGCGGCAGTCGTCATAGCGGCGGCAATCGTCGTCAACGTCGTTGGTCTGCCCAAATGGATCGTTGGCACGTTAAACGGCATTTTCATCGTGGCAAGCGCCATCATTGGTTTGGTTCTTTCGCCGGATCCTAAACCAATCAACCATGACGAGACTGCGTATTCTTCTGTGCAAGGCCTGTTCGACATGAAGAATAATGTCGCACACGCCCAGGCTCTCATATCCGAGGCTGCGACTACATCAAACACGGGCATCCGAAGTATTCAGCTAGTTGCCGCCCAAGACCGGCTGATACAACACGACGAATACGTCGCCCGAGCCGTCGAGGACTGGAATGTCGTCTCACCCGGCGTTGTGGAACGAATGGTGGAGCGACGTAACGCCGGATTGCGCCGCTTCAAACACCTAGTAGAAGAAGGAAGTACAGAGAATGTCGACTGAGCTTGAAAAGATCACCGGAAAAGTAGCGGAGATTGTCAGCGATCGTGAACTGATCCTGAATCGCGGAGCCGAACACGGCATCACTAGAGGCATGTACTTCAACATCCTTGACCCAAGCAGTATTGGCATCAAGGATCCTGACACCGGCGAAGACCTTGGCGGCATCAAAAGAATCAAGATCACCGTAGTCGCTGTTGAAGTGGCCGCGCGAATAACCCTAGCTCAGACTTTCCGCACAAAAACGGTGAACATCGGAGGCTCTGGGATGATGGCTGGATATACGAACATGTTCGCATCACCAAAAATCGTCGAAAAAGCCGAGACCCTTAGGCTAGATCCCGATGGCCCAAAGCCAATGGGGGCGTCAGAAAGCGTCGTATCAAAGGGCGATCCTTTCGAATCTGGCGATGCCGCCGATGCAAATGCGGCGCGCTCGGTAACGATCTGGAAGTAACCATGACAGCTCCATGTGGCGCTAAGAAGCGTGACGGCAATCCGCATGGCGCCACACCGGTGCTGCAGTTCCGACCGACGCGCCATAAACCCTCCAGAATGAACGGAAACTGAGGACTATTTAGTACCTTCCGTTGTTGTGTTTCCCCATCTAGAACAAAGGTCAAAATGGGGTCTTGACAAGCTTTAATAAACCTGTTTTTCTAAAGCGGGGGTCATGGGTTCGAATCCCATAGGAGGCCCATTGGTGGTCGGTAGTTGTCGGAACTGCTCAAAGATCCTGGAATTGCGGGGATTTTTGGCCGTTTTAGGGTGTGTTTCAACGCGGTGGGTGTCTTAGAACGGAACCCTCGTCGGTCCGAATCCCTGAGTTGCACGGCCTTCGCAAACGGCCGGCGGGCATCCAAGATGCGCGGAATAACAGGGAATTGGGCGGTGCAGGTCGCTGCTCAATGCCAGCGGTGTCCTTCCGGACGGCGCCCAGACGGTTGTCCCCTTCGAATACAACGGTCGTCGGTTGGAAATGGTCATTAGCGTGGGGTACATGCCGCTGACCTGCGGCTTTGCTGTGGGGGAGTGGCCTCGAGCTGCGACATTCTGGCAGAGCTCATTAAAAACTCATTAAATTGATTCCCGGACCGTATCGGGCTTGGCCCTTGCGGGGGCGTCCTTTGACGTTGTCCCGTCTGACCAGGCCCCGTCGTCAGGCAAAGGAACTACCCGCTGGTATCCACTGCGGCGCGCAACAATCCCGGCAGTCAGGAGCCCCGCCTGGGGCCGTTTCGCGGAGTGCCGCCGCGAGTGTGTGTGCGGCGTCACGGTTCAGCTTTGCCAGGGCTGCGCAGAGGTGTCTCATAACTAACAGTGAGTGCACAGCTTCTGCGAAAAGGTTGCGAGACATAGTTACGAGAATCGCTCACGGTGAATTATCGTATGCGCGTCAGGGAAAATCTTGCTGTTCTCGCTGCCCGGATATCGAGCCGTCGAGACGGCCTATTTCCCTAGGGTTACGAGAAACCGCAGGACGCCAGTATGGGGCACCTGTGCGGGGTAAGCGGTCATTCCAACAACTGTGCTGATGCGGCACCCCGACCGCGGCGAGGTCGCACGCTGGTCGACCGGCAATTGGGCACCTGATCCCGATTCAAGGAGTCGCCAAGTGTTGCGATTGACTACTCGGTCGACCGCCACCGAGATGCGCTTCAAAGCCTGAGCTGATCGACTGGGTCGAGGTGTTCTCTAGGGGCGAGACCTTGCTCTCATGAAATCACTACCGCAGATTGTGTTCCCACAAGCCATTTCGTATGCTGCGGCATAATTGGGGCATGACTTCGACCGACGAGCAAGAGGCCCACAGGGCAGAGTACGAGCGCCTACAGTTGTCGCTGAAGAACCATCCGGGCAAGAAGGCCGACCAATTGATGGCCGATGTTCAACGGACCTTTAGACCCTGGTACCAGCGGTCGGTCGAGCTTCGAGCACTGCTTCATCACGGCGAAACTGACGAGAACATGCAAAACGAGTTGATGCGAAACATCCCCCCGCTGGACGCTCGTGAGCAGTATGTGGGCGCCCTGGACAGTACGCTAAGCGCGTACTTGGCGGCCATGGGAACAGTCATCGACGTGGCGCGTCGCGTTGCCAAAACGCTTGGAAACCCGTTCGAAGAGAGCTACAACAAGCAGTCAATGCTCGTTCGAGCAATCGAGGGGGTGACTGTGCTTCGGGACTTGCGGAACTACATGCTTCATTACCGGTCCGCCCCTTGGCATTTCAGCGGCCGGATTACCCCTGACACTCAAACGACTGAGGTCGGATTGGATAGTGATGGACTAGTCGAGTGGAAGGGGTGGAACGCCGGTTCACGGGCTTATCTGAAGAGTCGAAATTCAGTTCGTCTGATCAGCATTGTCGATCCTTACGAGGCGGGCATGGTGGCACTCTTCGACTGGTTCAACATTGAGTTCTACCGGGTAGTTCAGCCCGACCTAGACGCGGCGAACGATCTCGTTCGCCAACTAAATCTTCATCTGACAGGCGGGGCGACGGACGGGAAAGACTGGCCCGAGCGCATGGCGCACATTCAGGAGAATCTGCGGCGAAGCAATGCAGGGCTGCCGCAGCTTAATTATGAGATCGGTCTTCCGTTCCCCAACGATGCGTGATCGCGCGTTGAGGGATCGGTCTACGTGCATTCCCTAACGACAAAAAAGACACCCGTTTGTCGCTCCCGAAGCAGTCAAGGTGTCGCAAAACCGAAGTGTCGCAAAATGCATGTGTTACAAGACGCCACTGAATATTCTACGTTGCCTGTTTCGTTATTGCAGGTCGGAAGCGTCCGGGGGGTGGGTGAAAACCTTGGCGGTTTGAGCTGGAGCTCGTTTCGTCGGTTCGTGGCAACGGTTGGCTTTTGAGCCGCAGGACGGCTACACGAAATCTTCCTCAGTTCGCAGCGACAGTGCGAGCTCCCCAATGCGTTCGTGGGCGTATGTCCATTGCCCCTCGTTCAGTCGCTGGCGCAGGTCCTGGACATTGTCGTCGAGGTCTATTTGTGGTGGTAGCCCCTTTGGGTGGGCGAGCCCAGTCATGATCATGGGAATGGCAGTGTCAGCGACGTAACGCTGGAGGGCATTCAGTTCTTTTCCTATTCCGGCCCATTCTCCGGATGTCGCTCTCTGGATGGCGACATAGGGGTACGTGTCGATGATTGCGCGGGCTCCGACAGGGAGCGAATGTAGCGTCTGTCCTGCTTCCAGTGCAGTGTCCAAGCTCATCGCAAAGTCCCCATTGGCGTCCATCACGAAAGCGCCCGCAGCCGCCAGCCGAAGCTGGCGATGTTTGTCCGCGTTGGAATAGGCCTGGAGCAGCAACAATGGATGCTCGCCCCGTGTTGCGGAGTCGAATCCTAGTGCCATGAGTTGCGAGTAGATCGGCGCTGATGACTCCTTGTCATTGAGCGGCTGGAGCTTCAGGATGGTGTCCGCCAATGATCCTTCGGTCAGCTCTTTGGGGCCCTTTTTGCGTGAAGCCTTGGTCCACTCTGCGAGCTTGTCAGAGTCTGTGTGGATAGGAAAAGCCACGCTCTTGATTTGGGCTTCGGTCAACGGCTCCGCACAGATGCTCTCCAGCTTGATCAGCAGCGCATTGTCGATGGCTGCACGCAGATGGTTGATGGTCTCGCTGAAAAGAAGCGCTGCAAGTGGCGGTATCGGACTCACCGCTTCGGCGATGAGGTGGTTCATTCCGTCGCGCCGTACCTGCTTGATCGTCAGCGGTGCGCGCCTTGACCAGTGTGTGGCTAACGCCCCCGCTTCGTAGGCAAGTTGATCGACGCGCGCCAACCGCATAGCTACGGGCAGCAGCTCATCAGTCACCCAGGGGTAGATATTTTCGGGTGCATTCTCGTTTGTCATATCCAGACCCTATGACAAGTGCCTGACTTGGTGCAGTGGAAGCGTCCAGGGCCAGCCTGGCCACTGGAGTTCATCGGCTTGTTCAATGGCATGGTTTCTGGCATTACACAGATAGGCAGGTTATTAGCATCCAGCTGTGCTGGAAGTCCACGGTGGAGACCTCCAGGAGCAGCCGTTGCAAATTCTCGATTCGAGAGGTGTTTGATTCCGTAATGGCACAAGGGCCCGGCACCACCCGGCGAACCTGAGCTAACCGGATACACAATAGCCGGGTAATTCGCCGCGCAAGTTTGTCTGAGGCGTCAGCCGGAATCGGTCGTGCCGAAAGAATGCCTTAGTTGAATGGCGTTGTCCCAGGTTCAACGCGCTCGACCTCGATGTGGCGGAGGACCTTGTAGGTGTGAACTTCTTCGCTTTTCAGAGTCAGTAGCGGAGTTACTACGGGCAATTCCGTGAGATTGATAAAGGGCTTCCGCGACTTGTCGATTCCCGGATTTACGCCGATCTTTGGGGCGCCATCGAGCTCAACATTTTCGAAATCTGAGACATGGTCGGCCGTCAGAAAAAGTACGAACGTTTCAGATTGATCTTGGGCGCTAGGTAGCTTGATGCCGTCAATCTTCGTCTTGGGAACCCATCGGAAGAATTCTGTCACTACCTGTGTAGGAACGTAGTGGAGGTGTGCGCGTCCATCGGGTCGAACTGGTTCGGTAACATTTTCCGTGAATTGTTTGAAGAACCGCGCTACGCCGTGGGTTCTTCGCTGACTCTTGTCGAAGAGACTTGGCAACACTGGCAGCTTTGTGAGGTCTAGAACGGTGAGAGCCCGGCGGTTTCGAAATGCGCCAATCCGCGCAAATTCGAGAGTTCCATGCGCCGCGATTTCTCGGATGGCGGTCTCAGGTGTAGCCGATCCGTAGAACATGGGGACGCCTTCGGGGCTCATCCGGTTGGGCGAAGCTTTCTCAGCAGGAGCAGGGCCCAGCGCTTTGGCCCCCGCAAGTGTCGACCATCTGTCCTTGACCAGCCGACCTCGGTAAAACGCCGTTTCCGCCGGAATCTCAGTAACTAGCGAAAGACTTGGATCGTCGACATAGGGAAGAAGTGACCACAGGAAATCCGCCGATCTGTGCGGAGCGCCAACGGAGTCGAGCGAGAACTCACGTAGAAAGACGAATCGGGACTCGAACCGGACATCCGAAACGAACTGTTCCCATCCGAATTGAGCTGTCTCCAAGGACTCGGAATCTGACGTCGTCCATTCATCGACAACGAACGCCTCCACTAGAAGCTCAATAATTTCGTCTTCAACTTCGCTTTGGAAAACATCGGTACAGAAGTCATATGTGATGTCTGGGGGGTCGTAAACCTCTGGTCCGTAGCGTTGACCATCCCAAATGGCCCCGGAGTCAGTTTCGGGCTGGTAGTGGCTTGTTATGAGCTCCATGACGATGGACTGGACGGCCTGAAATTCCACGATTGGGTTTGCCGCTGAAGATACTTCTGAGCAGATCTGGCACTTGCCGTCGACGGATTGGGACTCTAGATCAGCCACGATGAATGGTTCCAAGATATGGATTAAGCAGATGCCACCTTCGGCTTCTCTGTATCCACGCGCGTACATTGCCTCCATATCGTCCATTTGGCTCATTCGTTGAATTCTGCCATATGCAAGCGAACAATTGGCAAGGACTCATATCGGGCCTGAACCTGCCGTCATCATCTGCAGCATTGTGCTTGGTGCTTGGTGCATGGACGTAAATGGCTGAGGTACACAAACCATGCTGGGGGCCACATAGGCTGGACGTGTGTCGTACATTGGCACGACCACAGCACATCACTCCTATGAGATGTATGGAGACCCCGCATGTTCCTGCACCACCTGCGCCCGCCGACATCGGCTGCCCTTACTGACGCTCTATTCCCTTGGCTGGGAGAGGAACTGGTGGCCGGGCCCGACGTGAGGACAACTTCAAATGCGGGTCAGCGCGGAGTTGGTTGAGGTGAACTTGCTCGACCGTATCGACCAACGCCTATCCGATATGCGTGCACGGATCAATCCTCACGATTTTGAAGACTGTGCGACCTCCTTACTCAGTCCTATACACCCCGGGCTTGTACCGATCACGGGAGGTACGGACTTCGGGCTTGACGCTGAGATCACTGAAGGCTCGCGGACAACCGGTCTCATCATCACGTCCTCTCGGAGTTGGAGCGGCGCGCAAAGGAGCCTGCGAGACAGCCTACGGTCGATGCGGAAGAACCAAGTCCCCGTCCAGCGCGTCGTCGTGGTCAACCTCGCCGAAGCGAACAGGTCGAAGCGCGAGAAGCTCAGAGGTATTGCTAAAGAGTTCGACGGCGAACTCGTGCAGGTCTACGATCGAGCATGGTTCGCGAACCAGTTCCGAGAGAACCCCGACTGGCGACGCAAAATCCTCAACATTGAAGGGGGACCGTTCAGCTTTTCGCGCCAACCCCGTGGAGCTCGCCCTGACGAACAACAACTGTCGTCCATCGGACGTGACGCCCTCATCACCGACATTGACGAGTCTGACTCCGACGTGATCTTATTCGGAGTTCCAGGCGTCGGAAAGAGCCACGTAGCCAGCAAACTGGACGGCGCCCTGTTCCTCGAACAGCATCCTACGCCGGAACGACTTCTTGACGACCTCATCGAAGCTAGGCCTGCACTGGTCGTGGTCGACGACTCAGGTACACGACCCCAAGACGTTGACCTGCTCATACAACTGCGCGACGCGGAGAAACTGAACTACCGCATCGTCGCAACGTGCTGGCCGCACGAAAGAGACCAGGTCTCGGACCATCTCCCAAATTCAATCCAGCTGGAGGTCGACCTCCTCACCCGCGAGGAACTTGGAGCGTTGCTCCGCGAACACGGCATCACCAGACTTTCGGTGATCGTGCATCTCCTTACACAAGCAGACGGGTGCCCAGCTTGGGCGTTGAACCTTGCCGACTTGCTCGTACGCGACGGTGACTGGGATTCCGTAATGACGGGTAACGCACTGCGAGGCCACATTTTCGCCTTCCTGCGCAGGTCCAACGCATCGGCAGATGCAGTCTATGTGCTTGGCACTTTGGCACTGCTTGGCCAGGTCAGCGATGACCAGCTGCGCCGCCTGGCCGGCCTCCTCGAGATCCGGCAGCCTGACCTGATGCGCCTTATAAGTTCTGTCGCGATCGCCGGTCTCATCGATGTTCAGGACCACAAGCTCTACAACTATGAGTCCGAACAAATCGAGCACACCCAGACCTACCGGGTCCAACCGCGACTCATCGCCGCCAGCGTTGCCTCCGAGGTTTATTTCTCCGGGGCAGCCTCACCTGTGCGACTGCGTGATGTCCAAGATACATTCCCTGAACTAGCTGCCGACATCATGCAGACCCAGATCTACACGAAACTCCTTGGCGCAACTCGCCCAAGAGTGCCGACCACGAGCGAACTTATCGCCGTGCTGCCCAATACCAAGAAGGACGTCGAACTCTTACGAAGCTTCGGTCAGCTCGGCCCTGAACAAGCGAAAGCCGTCGTAGAAATCCATCGAGCCTGCGTCACTACAGCACTCAATAACGGGTATTCCGCAACCCTCGAGAATGAAGCCAAGCTGCTAGCCGCACGCGTCGCTGATGCCGTGAAACGCCAAGTCTCCGGTGTCGTTGATATCTTCGTCAAAACGCTCTCGGCGCTTGAATCTACAGGACATGACATCAAGCCGGTGGTTAGGAAACTCGTCCAAGAAGTCCGAGACGCGCGCAACGGCGACCAACCCCAGCTCGCTGATCTCATGGAACTCGTCGAAGCTCTCCAGTCTGTTCCCGACGCCGAACTGACCGACAGTATCTGGGCAGCATTCACCTGCGAAGTGCTCACACCGACGTTTGACGGCAACTACATGAGCCCTGAGGTCGTGAACCAGGTTGTGTTCCAGTCGTTCACTTGGGCCGCTCCCCATATGGAAAAGTTGTACGGCGCCATCCAGCCCACATTCGCACCGCGTCTCCCCGATTTAAGTCCTGTGATTCAACTCGAGCTAATCGATCTGCTCGACCAATGGGTGCGGATCGCGAACGGTTGGGCCCTCCCGTTCGGTGGCAAAGCCAATAGCACCCAAGTGCGCGCCGGCAAACGCATTGCGGCAAGCATTGCGAACACCCTTGCTCCATTCGTCGTCACACCTGGCGCCCGTGCCCGATTCAACAAGACGGCAAAAACGCTCAATATCCGACTCGATGAACCTGACAAACTGTTCGCAGCCCTTACAAATGAACACGAGCGTGTGACCGGCTACGAGGAGAACAGACGCCGCAAAGAAGCTGCACTGGACACGGCTCTCGCCTGGTATAAACAACAGGCTCCTGAAGTGCTTATGGGGTGGTTGACCGCCCACGAGCCGGAGCTAGCAACCGCCAGCCACGCAACCACCGGGATCTGGCAAGTATTCAGACGTCTCGCTTACCAGCCGAACCCGGAACCAACCAAGTGGCTCACCGCGGCCATCGACCATGGCCTTGCAGGATCAACAACACCGCTCATCGACGTATGCGTCCGCACCAACCAACTCACCCCCGAGATCGCCGACCAACTACTCGCGGACCCGAACAGCCGACACGGAATCATCAGCGCAGTCATCGAAGATTCGACGAACCCGGCCCTTGTTCAAAAGGTCGTTGACCAACTAGCTCCCCGCGACGTCCAGCAACTCGAGTCAGCATTCGTACTCAAAGAAGCCCCCGAACCGACTAGACATGCGCTCTTCACGCACCCAAACGATCGAGTTCGCGGGACCGCGGCAGCGCTCTGGGCTGCCGAATGGTTCTACGACAACGACCCCATGCCGGATGACCCCGACTGGCTCAACGCCATGAAGTCCTACACCGTGCCTGAGAACAGCAGACATGAACACATCCACACCCAAGCGTTAAATACGCTCGCAAAGGCGTCACCAAAGATCTTCATCGAAGTCTTTACCATGCACGCCACGGCCCCGACGCGCAGTAGCCACCGGGACCTCGGGCAATGGAAAGAGCCGGTCCGGCTCCTCACACCCGCTGAACGGAGCGAGCTCTGGCAGCAAGTCACAGACACCGAAATAGCAGGCGAACTCTTTTGGGTCATCGCAGGAAAAGACGCCGACTGGATCCGCAAAACGGTCAGCGAATCCACATTCAACATCTCCATCCATGACCTCCTCGGCGCTCTCCAGTTTCAATTCGGTTACCGCTATCCGCTGGAAACCCTCTCGACGATGCTTCGGCCCCTCAGCCCAGAGACCGACGACCTCCTCGGCACCCTTGAAGCCGGCTCCTTCTCAGGCGAGGAGCACGAACGGTATGCAGCTACCCTCGACAACCTTCGCGACCTCGCTACTTTCAAAGACGACGACATCGCCCGTTTGGGCCGACGTGGCGTAGAGATCTATGAGCCGTTGCTCAAAGAAGCCCTCGTCAAGGCACGACAAAAGGCTGTCCGCGGCTTCCGAACCGACTAGCCGCAACACAGGTGACCTCGCCGCCACGGCGGACGATGAGCTGCCCGAGAGTTGATTCCGGACAGTCAACCGTAAAGGCCTGAACTCCCAATGCGGGGTGACGGCGACAAAAGAAGGACCCGCCAAGTGACGGGTCCTTCCAGAATTCAATTGTCTGATGGGGGAGGCCGAAGCCCACTAGTCCAACAGCTCGTACAACCATAGTACGGTTGAGTTATGCCTTCCGCAACTTCAGGATCATCACCCACCCTGACTGAGATGCAGGCTGTCCTGTCCGTTCCAAGGCTTTCAACCTACCTCGCAGCGTGCAGTGGTGATTCCGACACTGCGGTGCAGCTCTATCTGTGGAATGCGGCCGCAGCGTCGTCGCTCATGTTACCAATGCACTTTGCCGAGGTCTCGACTAGGAACGTGGTAGCTGATGCACTGGAATCGGTATATGGGACCAGATGGCCATGGAATCACAGCTTTGAATTCAGTCTCCCGTCTCCACAACGTGGGTTCAATCCACGCAGTGAACTAGTGTCAGTCCGCTCCAGAGAAACCACGACTGGCAAAGTCGTTGCCGAACTGAAGTTCGTGTTTTGGCAAAAGATGTTCACGCAAAGGTTCGATGCACGTCTTTGGGATGGCCATATACTCTCGCTGTTCCCTAACTCGACAGCGACAGCTGACTCGGACCTCCGAGCTCGAATCTACTCGGATCTGGAAGTCATCAGAAAGCTGCGGAATCGCATGGCTCATCACGAACCGATTTTCGCCAGAAACCTCAGCGCCGAACTGGAGCAGATTCTGGATCTCATTGAACTGCGTTCGGTTGAAGTTGCTGCCTGGGTCCGGGCAAATGAGAAGGTCAGTCGTTCTCTGCAGACTAAACCTTGAATGGAACATAGCTTGGGGGCAGAATAAGAATGTAAATCATATTCTCGTTGTTGAAGTTGCCACGGAACTCAAGCCCGCTAACAATCGGCGATGGCCAACCATTCATAACTGGCTGGACAGATAGATTATTCAGAGGCGGGAGGCAACGGATTCCTCACAAGAATGGAATCCGACCGACTCATTAGAAACGCATTAAATTGAGTGACAATTGTCGACTCTTCAGTACCATCCATTGTCATGCACGTGTCGCGACAACGAAAGCCAGGAAGGGGTTTTGACAACTCGAATTGGTCGATAACGTCGACAGCGGGGTGACAAACGTTGAAAACTCTTGATGACTGTCCGGCATCGAATATGTCGCTGACCTGCGGCGATAGTTTCCTGGATGTATTGGGTCGGAGAATTTAGACCGCTTATCCGACGAAGCAATATCGGTTGGAATGGCCGGCTGATTGGCGGTAACCAAAAAATTGAGATGTGACTCACTCTTGACACGTGTTAGGTTCCCCTGTCATGCTTCCTAACACGAGTTAGGTAGTTGCAGGGAGGCAACATGAGTGACGTATCAAGACGACTGGCATTGAGTTTGCTAGGTGTTGGAGCGGTCGGTGCCGTCGGGGCAAGCTGGCCCCGACTGACTGGGGCTGACATCCCCGGAAGAGGATCGGAATCCCTCAATGTTGCCATCCTTGGCAATGCCCAAGATGCTGCGAGTCGAGTCAATTTGGTGAAGGCGTTTTCGGCAGCCAACCCAAACATCAAAGTCAGGATCCAGGCTATCCAAGGTGCTGACTGGGGGGACTTCTTTGCGAAGATCCTCACCATGGTTGCGGCAGGGACCTCCCCGGATGTGGTGTTGGTGGCGACCGAAGGTGCACAGCTGTTTGCGGAGCGGCTGGCCGAACCGCTGGACGCGTTCGTACAGCGGGACCAGCAAGAAATACAGGACTACTTCGATGATGTGCATCCTTCGTTGATTGAAGCGTTCATGTATCAGGGCAGCTTGTTCCAACTCCCGATGGATTTCAACAGCGCCAACATGTACATGAACACGGGAGCGTTTGAAAAGGCAGGCTTGGCGCGTCCGGGGGACCACTGGACGCACGACGACTTCTACAATTCACTAACGGCCATGAAGAAAACCGGTGGTAAGCAGTTTGTTCCGTATTACTGGACCAACAGGCTCTTCGGAGGAGTGGTGCCGTGGCTGTACGTCAATGACACGAGCTTCCTGAAGGAAACCCGCAGTACCGGCGGCAGTTGGTTTTGGGACAAGTTCTACGCGAACGATCCCACTCGCGGCATGCGCTCCGGAGGCTATCAATGGCTGGAACCCAACGCCGAGGACCCGCGTGTTGCGGAGAGCTTCGAATTCTTGCGTACCTTGGTGGCTGAAGGCCTGGGTACCAGCCCGGCCCAAGGCGGCGGCAACGAGCTGGTGGCGCAGTTCGCTTCCGGACTCATTGGCACAACTCCTGCAGGCGGCTATTGGGTCGAGGGGCTGCATGAGGCTGGTATGGCAGAAGATGCCTTCGACGTGCAGTTCTTCCCCAAGTGGCGCACCCAGCGGCACCAATTCGGTGCGGCCGGCTATGCCATCATGAAGACCTCCACCCGCAAGGACGAGGCCTGGGAATGGATCAAGTTCTGCGCCACCAAAGAAGCCATGGAATTGGCCATGCCATTGCCCACCACGACCCCGACCCGACGGTCCATGGTGAACGAGGCCCTGTATGCGGGTAAGGGGCCAGCCCACTGGAAGGTCTTCTACGACACATTGGACGAGTTTCCCAGTTCCGGGCCCATTCCGGCCCCGCCTCAGCAAGCCGCGGTTGAAAGTGCACTGATCAAGAATGTCCTGGGTGCCGTGACCGGATCCGCAGCCAATATTAAACCCGCCATGTCCACGCTGCAGCGTGACCTCGAGCTGGCGCTGAGGAGAAACTAATGTCAACCACAGTCAAATCATCCCCGGCTATTGCGTTGCAGCAAGTGCCCAATGCAAAAGGCCGTGGAAAGGAAAAGGGTGGCAGACGTCTCGCCGCGCTCTTTTTGGCACCGACCATCATTGGCATTACGATCTTCACGTTGGTCCCCATCGTCGCCTCACTGACGCTGGCGTTCTTCCGCTGGGACATCATCAGCACACCGGAATTCGTTGGTGTGGACAACTTCGTTTCCATCGGTGCAGACCCCACCATCCGCAGAGCATTCCTGAACACGATCGGCTTCGTAGCGGTGGCCGTGAGCTTACAGCTGACGGTATCCATCGGGCTGGCAGTTCTGATCCAGTCAAAGATGCCGAGCTGGCTGCGTACTTTCTTTCGTTCAGCGTTCTTCTTCCCGCTCGTTCTCTCAGCCGCCAGCGTGTCCATCATCATGTCTTACCTGTTCAATCAGAACTTTGGTCTGGTCAACCAGATCATTGGGTTGGTAGGCATCCCCGCAGTGCCCTGGCTGACATCCCAGGCAGGGGCCATGGTGGTGATCATCCTGGTGTACGTGTGGCAGAACTTCGGTTTCACCTTTCTGCTCATCATTGGCGGCCTGAGCTCCATCCCCGTCGAGATGTATGAAGCGTCCTCCATTGACGGTGCCACCGGCTGGAAGCAGTTCAAGAACATAACACTTCCGCTGCTGAGCCCAACCCTGCTGGTTGCGAGCGTCATGGCCATCATCTCGGCATTGCAAATCTTTGACCAACCGTATGTCATCACCCGAGGGGGTCCCGGGGACTCCACCCGCACCGCCGTCATGGTCATTTATGAAACGGCTTTCAAGCAGCTGGACTTCGGCCGTGCCTTTGCCATCGGCATCGTGCTGACGCTGCTCATCATGCTGGTGACAGCCGTCCAATTCCGCCTCTCACGACGCTTCGTGCACTACAACTAGGACAGTGCCATGACTACTCTTACCGAGAACGAAAGTACCGCTGCCCGCGGCCGTGGAACAACACCGGCTCCGAGCAGGAAGGGCCGTGTCTCCGGACGCACCGCTGGACGCGTCGCCATCCTCGTTGTCGCCACGTTCGTGACACTTGGCCCCGTCGTGTGGACTGTATTGACCTCCATGCGTCCACCCACCGAATCATTGGGCGCCGGTGGCTCCATCTTCTCCGGCGGCTTAGACTTCAGCTCCTACACGGATGTGTTCCAACAGGTCAACATGTGGCTGCTGATCTGGAACTCCGCACTTGTCACCGGAATCATCGCAGCGGGACAGATGTTCACTGCGGCACTGGCCGGCTATGTGTTTGCCCGTATCGACTTCAAAGGCCGCGGTTTACTGTTCAGTCTGGTGCTGGCAACCATGATGGTCCCCGTGCAGGTCACGATTGTTCCCGTATTCATGCTGATCCGTGGAATGGGTCTTTCAGACACCCTGCTGGCGCTGATTCTGCCAGCCATACCGACCGCATTTGGTACCTTCCTCATGCGCCAGTTCTTCATGGGCCTGCCCGGTGAGCTGGCTGAGGCTGCAGCGATCGACGGCGCATCCCCCTTCCGCACGTTCCGTTCCGTTTACCTGCCGCTGGCCTGGCCGGGGCTGGCCATTGTGGGCATCCTCGCCTTCAACTTCCACTGGAATGAATTCTTCCGACCCCTCATCATGACCATCAGTGAAGAGAACTTCACCATGCCGCTGGGGCTTGTCTCATTGCAGGGCAACATGGGAACAGGATCTGTCGCCACAGTTCTTGCCGGCGTGGTGCTGTCCATGATTCCGGCTTTGGTCGTCTTCCTCTTTGGCCAACGCTACCTGCGTGAAGGTCTGACAGCAGGAATTAACAAGTGACATCCTTCTGTCGCAAAATACCACCCCACCATCAAGGAGATATACCTGTGAGTAACATCGACCCCGCCTTCCCGGCATTGCACGGCCGCCCGGACCAGGGCTGGATCAACGACCCCAACGGCTGCATCAAGGTGGACGGCGTCCACCATTTGTTCTTCCAATTCAACCCGGACGCTCCTATTCACGGAAACGTTCACTGGGGCCATGCCACCTCGACCGATTTGGTCCGTTGGACCCAGCAACCCATCGCGCTGTACCCCCGCGAGGGTGCGGCCGACGCGGCAGGTGCATGGTCCGGCGTCGTGGCCTTGGATGGAGGGGTGCCTACGGCCTTCTACACGGGTATTGCCGAAAGTGAGCACGATTCACAGGTCATGACAGCCACGTCTGACAGGACGCTCCAGAAGTGGAAGCAGGAATCCCAGGGGATTCTAGGTATGCCGGATGAGCCAGGCATCGGAGATGTGCGCGACCCTTTCCTATTCACGTTCAACGGCAGTCAATACGCCATTCAGGGTGCCGGCTATGAGGACGGGACCCCAGCGATCCTGCTCTACCGCTGCCACAGCATGACCAAGTGGGAATACTTGGGGCCGCTGGTCACGGGCGGTGCCGGCATTGCCCAAGACTGGGCCCCTGCCGAAATATGGGAATGCCCCCAACTTTTCGAAGTCGATGAGCAGTGGATCCTGATGCTCTCACTATGGAACCGCGACGACCACGCACTAGACCGAGTGATCTACCTCTCCGGCGAGCTTAGCGAGGGCGGTGCCGGGCTCAAGTTCCTCCCCACCGCTGGTGGCTTCGTGGACTCGGGTGCCGCCTTCTACGCCCCACAGGTCGTGGCCGCCACGACGGCGGAGCCGCGCACACTGATGTGGGGCTGGAGCTGGGAAAAGTCCCGGCCCGAGGCCGACGTCCATGCGGCAGGGTGGGCCGGCGTGCTTACCTACGCCCGTCAGCTCTCCTTTCGCAACGGCGTACTTATCTCCGAGCCCGTGGCAGAGGTGGCCAGCCTGCGTGCGGGCGTCTTGTACGACGACGAGGGCGGTGCAGACGTGCCCGTCGACGAACGTGCGTTTGAAGTAGTCACTGCCGGCACTGCGGAGCTCGTCATTGTCGACGGCGAGACGCAGACTGTTGTGGCCTCCGTGGATGCCGGACAGATTTTAGTGGATGGCTCCCTCATCGAGATATTTGGCACAAACGCAGCCCCCGCCACGGAGCGGGTCTATCCCACGGCAACGTCCCGGTTCGAGATCCACGCCGCTGAATCCACCCGGGTCGCGGTCCACCGCCTGAGCTTGTAGCAGCCCCAGCGCGCATCGCAACAAAACCGCCAGAGGGCAGCAATACAACGAGAAGTAAACCATGAGGCAGAAATAGATCGGGTTTGCTAGAGAAACGACTCGCGTCCGCTACACCAAACCCAATATTGCCGGCGTCGACAGCTCACTTTGTCAGGCCGCACCGTCCGCCGTTTGGAGCGCAACGTGGGGTTGCACGAGATCGCTACGGCCAAGGTCGAGACCCAATAATCGACCTTGGCCAACGGCACGCCGTTCGTCCAAGATTGGCCCTTCGCAGGCGGCGGTGAAGTTGGACTGGTAAGCGATGCCGAGGTCATTCTCATAACTACAGGGGCCAAGCAGGAACCGGACCCGACCCGATTATCTTGACAGCTGGCGTTCTTGTCATCGAGCAGAAGATGCTCGAGCGCTTACCTGTCTTGAAACAGAACACCGCTTTCGGCTCGATGAAGAGCCCGTCCAAGGTGTTCACCGTGGTAGGCGGACGCATCACCGTCCTGGACCGTCGGGCCACAATAACGGTGCTTTAATACGCTCGGCCACGCTCGCTTTGGCTGCGGCCGTCCAAGTCGCGCAGCAAAGATTGCACGTGCTCACACAGTCATGAAATAGCGGTCTAGGGCTGAGCCAAACGGGACTGCGGATTTGAGGGGACGGACACCTCCGAAGAAGACAACCAGGAGCCTTGGGCGAAAATACTGGTGACAGTGGCGCAGTTGATGCCCTACTCACGGGCGAGAGTTGCTGTAGGTGCCGCGGCAGAGGGCTCGTTGGGGGATTTCTGGCGCTTGGTCAGCGGAGAAGGCTTTCCTGAGATCGCTATTGATGATCCGTTTTGCTGAGGGTGGTCCCTCAGCCGTGACATTCCCAGTGATTCCTTGTACGGAATCCGCGAACACTCCTATTTCGGAGGGTATATGAGGTATGCCAGAGACGAATCTTCACCGGTAGGGATACGGTTATCCTTCACGAACTCCATGCAAACGCCGCAGTGAATTTTACAAACCATTGATTGGAGATCATCGATCTGGCCGGCCAATCGGCCAGACTGTGTACGATCATATTTTGCAGCACAGACTTGGGCAAGACTGTGACCCCTGGTTGCATACACGGGAAGCGCTGCTGAGTATCCTTCAATGGGTTACGATGACCTCACACGAGTTAGGAATTGCCATGGCAAGAAAGGCCACGTCTCAAGATGTTGCGGACCGCGCACAAGTATCCCGCAGCGCTGTCAGCTTTGTTCTCAACGGTCGGGCCGACGGTAACATCGCCAAGGACAAGCAGAAAAGGATTCTGGCGGCGGCCAAGGAACTCAACTACACACCAAATGCCGTGGCACGTTCCCTGCAGAGCCAGCGCACCCACACGATAGGCGTAGTCACGGACTCAATTGCCGGAGGTGCTTTTGCCGGCAAGTTGCTCCAAGGCGCCAACAATGCAGCCTTTGCTGCTGGCTATCTGCTGCTCGTTATTGACACGCAAGGTGACGAGATCCGCGAAGACAAAGCGTTCCTCACCCTTCTTAACCGCCAAGTCGACGCCATGGTCTTTGCCACCATGAGTCTGCGGGCGCATTCTCCACATTCAGCCATGGGCAGCGTGCCATCTGTGCTTGCGAACTGTTTTGATCCTGCCGGCACCTTTCGATCCATCATTCCCGATGAGGTCTCCGGCGGTCGGACTGCAGTCCAAACACTGCTCAACGCCGGGCACCGCCAGATCGCTTACCTCTCCGGCAGCGGTGAACTGATAGCAACCGAACGCCGCACGCAGGGTGTTACTGAGGCCCTGTCCGCCGCGGGCCTACCACCTGCCGCAACGACCGTGACAGGCTGGGAGATCAATGATGGATTCCACGCCGCCATGCGCTTGTTCAACACCGGTGCTAAGCCCACGAGAGGCGTGTTCCAACCAACGGGCATTGTGTGCGCCAATGACCGCGTCGCGATGGGGGTCTTGCTTGCCTGTGGCCAGCTGGGGCTCCGGATCCCTCAAGACGTGAGTATCGTGGGCTATGACGACGACGAGCCACTCGCCAGAACAGCAGTGCCCGGTCTTACAACGGTGGCGCTGCCCCACAGCGAAATGGGTGAGAAAGCCATCGAGCTCTTGTGCCAGGATCTTGACCGGGGGATCAGTACCGAGCATGGTGAACCCATCATGATGGAGTGCCCCGTGGTCATCCGCGGTTCAGTGGCGCCCCCGGCGGCTCGTTAAACCAGGCCTGCCTTCACCCTGGGAAGCCCACGCTCAAGGATGATCTAAGCTCTAGGAGCCGTCCTGAATGTCCAGGGTTCTCAGCCCACTGAATGCGGCCCTGGTTTTGGGGCGCGTTGCTCAGTTGGCGCCGAAAGGAGTCAGCTTGGCCTAGATCGTTCATTCGCACGGTGGGGCTGGTCAACGCCGGGCCAGCGATCATCAGGTTGGATGAAGCAAAGGCTCTGACGTGGCCAGAGGCAGCGCGAAATTCGTCTTCGCGGGTTGCATTCGCTTGGACGGGGCTTTAGTTAGCAGGTGTGGGGCGATCAGGTATGAAAGGTCGTCACTTTCTAGACGCCGGATCTCGGCAATTTCAGCCAACAGTCTGTGCCGCACCAATGACACCAGCAGAATTGTGCAAGTGTGCTGGGACGATGGGCGTGGTTAGACGTATCTGCGGTAGAAATTCTCCATGCCGGACTGAGATTCCGCCGCCTATGATGATCAGATCGGGGGAGAACAAATACTCTGCATGCGATAGATATTGCTGGAGGCGTGAGGAGTATTCGTTCCAGCTCAGTCCTTCTTTTTCGCGAGCGAGGGCTGAGGTTGTGGTTTCGGCCTTGAGCCCATTCAACTGCAGGTGTCCCAGCTCAAGGTTGGGCACAAGGTTCCCGTCGACCACCAGTGCCGAACCAATGCCTGTGCCTAGGGTGAGGACTAGGACCATCCCGCGCTGTCCCTTTCCTGCGCCATGACTCGATTCTGCTAGGCCTGCGGCATCAGCGTCGTTGAGGACTTTGGCTGGTCGTTGGAGTGCCGTGCTTAGGAGACGCTCCACGTTGAGGCCAATCCATTCATCGCTGATGTTGGCCGCTGAGCATACTGTTCCCTGGCGAATGATGGCAGGGAAAGCGACTCCAGCGGCAGTCAGTGGTGATGGAGCGGTTTCCCAGGATTGAATATCCGTCATCACAGCGCGCAGGGTATTAGCAATGGCAGTGGGGGTGGCTGGCTGGGGTGTAGGCTGCTGTGCAATCGGGCTGACGAGGATCCCTGTAGACGTATCTACAACACCATATTTGATGGCCGTGCCGCCAATATCAATACCGATCCGGAGAGTGTTGTGGTTAGTTTTCTCCATGGGTGTTCCGTTCCTTGACGCAGTTCTTCATTGGATGGGTAACGTGCACTGCCGCTCGCGCAGATTTTGGGTGAGCGGCAGTGCGTAGCTGATGAGTTGGCGGTTTTAGACGAGCCAGGCCGTGGCGTCTGCCGGCAGCATTCGGCCTTCCAACGGTACGCTGCTTAGAGCTACTGTCCCTTCGGGAAGTTCGACGGCGGTGGTGCCGAAGTTAGTGAGGACCCTCCAGCCGTTGGGGCGATGGAAGTGCAGTACGTCAGGGTCGGGATGGGTCAGCCAGATCAGTTCCTCGGTTGTTTGTAGTGATCGACGCAGGGCCAGGGCGTTGCGGTACAAGTTCAGGGTGGAACCCTCATGTGAGTCTTGGACGGACACGGCGTGTTGGGCAAACCATGAAGGCTGTGGCAGGTGTGGCTGGGAGTTGCTGAAGCCAAACGATGTCTCTGAGCTGGTCCAGGGCAATGGTACGCGGCAGCCGTCTCTGCCCTTTTCAATACCCGTGTTGCGGAAGAACGCGGGGTCCTGCCGGTCGGCGTCGGGGACATCAGCCACTTCATGCAGGCCCAGTTCCTCTCCCTGATACAGGTAAGCAGAACCGGGCAGGGCCAGCATGAAGAGGGTTGCTGCGCGGGCGCGACGCAGGCCGAGGTCGCGGTTGAGCTCCGTCTCAGCTCCGCCTGCCAGGATCCAGTCCTTGCCGTCTTGGGTCTTTTCTGGATCTGGCAGGTTCGGTAGCCCGTAACGGGTGGCGTGGCGGACCACGTCGTGGTTGGAGAATACCCAAGTGGAGGATGCTCCGGTGGCGGCGGATTCAGCCAGATTTTTCGTTACGATCGAGGCGAAGGATTCTGCGTCAAAATCTGCCATGAGCAGGTCAAAGTTGAACGCCTGGCCCAAGCCTTCGGTGGAGGCGTAACGGGCGCGGCGGGACTGGTCCACCCATGCTTCAGCGACTGCGGTGCGTGGGGGGTTGTATTCGTTGAACAGGGCCCGCCATTCGGCATAAATTTCGTGGACGTCGTCGCGGTCCCACAATGGATTTGTGCCGTTGTTCAGCTTCTCGAGTTCGAGAATTTGGGCCTGGGACGGCAGTGGTTCACTCAGGTCCTTCATCAACGCGTGTGCCACGTCGATGCGGAAGCCATCAACACCTCGGTCTGACCAGAAGCGCAGTGTCTTGAGGAAATCGTCGCGGATCTCCCGGTTGTCCCAGTTGAAGTCGGGTTGCTCGGAGGCGAATAGATGCAGGTACCACTGACCGTCATCAACCTGGGTCCAGGCGGGTCCGCCGAAGACTGAGACCCAATCGGAGGGTGGGAGCTCGCCGTTGACCCCTTGGCCGTCACGGAAGATGTAGCGTGCCCGGGCGGGGGAGCCCTTGTCAGCTGCAAGTGCTTCTTGGAACCATGCGTGCTGGTCGGAGGAGTGGTTCGGGACGATATCCACGATGAGCTTGATGCCAGCGGCGTGCAAGGCTGCTGTCATCTGGTCAAAGTCAGCCAGGGTACCCAGCCTGGGATCAACGTTGCGGTAGTCGGCCACGTCGTAGCCGCCGTCGGCTAGTTCGGAGGGGTAGAAGGGGCTGAGCCAGACGGCGTCCACACCCAGTTCCGTCAGATAGGGAACCTTGGTGGTGATGCCTTTGATGTCGCCGAGTCCGTCAGCGTTCGCATCGTAGAAGCTGCGAGGGTAGATCTGGTAAACAGCGGCCTGACGCCACCAAGTGGCTTCATCCAGGGGCTGTGAGGTGGCGGGTAGGGCATGGAGTATCTCGGTCATGGTGTCCTTTTATTGTTGATGGTGTTCAGGTGGTAGCTGAGGGAAAGGTGCACGTGGGTAAATGCGTCTACTTGATTGCGCCTTGGGTAACGCCAGACATCACCCAACGTTGCGTGAACAGGTAGACCAGGATTGCGGGTGCCATCGCCATAAGGTAGGACGCGAAGGCGACGTTGTAGTTATTGCTGAACTGGGTTTGGAAGATCTTTTGCAGGACTGGCAGTGTCTGCATGGCGGCATCGGAGGTGATGAGCGAGGGCATCATGAAGTCGTTCCATGAGACGAGGAAAGCGAAAATGCCGACCGTTGCACTCATGGGCGCCAGCAGCGGAAATACCAATTGCCAGAACACCTGCCACGTTGACGCGCCATCAATCCGTGCGCTTTCTTCGAGTTCTTGTGGCAAAGAGCGAAGGAACGCGGTGAACAGCATGACGCTGAACGATAGCTGGAACATGACGTGCAGGATAGCTACACCGATTGGATTATCAAGGCCGACTATTCCGGTGAGCTTGACCTGTGAAAGCGCGAGTACCGGGAATGGCAAAAACATTGCGGCGAGAAGATAGAAAAAAGACCAGCGGAAAAATTTGCGGTCCCAATTGCGTGCGATAGCGAATGCCGCGAGGGCGCTCAATATGATTGTGCCAACCACGGTGATCGCGGTTACTACCAACGATATGGTGAAGCCGCGTGGGAAGTTGGTGAGGGTCCATGCTGTGGTGAAACCCTCCAAGCTGAAAGGAGCCGGCAAGGAGAATGCATTGCCGTCGACTGACTGTGCACCCGTTTTGAACGCCATAGTGACGCTCACGAACAGCGGAGCGATGACGGTAAGCGAGCACACGATCAGCACGATGGTCAAAAGTAGGCCGGGTCGGCGGCGCCCTATCCGCCGCCGGGTAGTGGTGGATCCGAGTTCGGTGTTGCGAGAGTTGCCAATGCCAGGAATCGTGTTCTCATGTTCGGCGCCGGGGCTGCCCTGTAGGGCGGGTGAGTTGGGTACTTGGTTGGTCATCAGAATGTCGCCTTTCCGCGCGTGATACGCAGTTGAATGAGTGCGATCACGAGCGCGATGAGGAAGAAGACCGTGGCGTTGGCCATCTGGTAGGCGTAGTCACCACTGGAGAAGCCGGAGAAGATGGTCATGGCAACGCTGCGGGTGGAAGTGCCAGGACCGCCGTCAGTCAAACCAACGATGATGTCGTAGGTATTGAGGAAATTCTTGAAACCGATCACGAGGTTGATCAAGACGTAGCCCGCCACGAGCGGCAACGTGATCAGGCGCAGCTGCTTCCACGGGGAGGCCCCGTCGAGCGAGGCGGCTTCATAGACGTCACCAGGCACTGACAAGACTCCCGCGATGTAGATGAGCAGCGCCGATGGTACGGCTTGCCAAGCTGTGACCACCACAATCGCAATCCAGGCAAGATCGGGGTTGGACAACACGCTGCTTGCCAGTGGTGTAAATCCGATTGATTCGGCGAAGGCAGGAAGCGAGTTAGAGAACAAAAAGTTGAACACGAACGCGATGATGATGCCTGACACGACCATCGGGAGCACGAACACGGCTCGCAGCGCGATCTTGCCTCTGATCCTTGAGGTAAGGGTGATAGCGAGCAGGAAAGCGATGACATTGACAGTAATAACGGTAACCAACGCGAATCCGATGGTAAACCAGTACGAGGTCAGAATTGCCGGGTCGGTCAGCATCGCGGCGTAGTTAGTGAGGCCAACGAACGACCACTCGCCGAAACCGATGGAGTCAGTGAAGCTGTAGAAGATACCCATGCCGGCCGGAAGTGTGATTGCGAGCGTGAAGAGGATGAGTGTCGGCAGCAGGAAAAGATGAAACATTGGATCGACGCGGCGTTTGCGCTTCGTCGTACCCGACACTTGCGCCGTCGACGACGCAACTCCGCGTGCCTCCGGGAGGGTGGGGGTCGAGATGGCCATGAGTGACCTTTCGTGAACAGTGGGTTTATCAGACTGAGAGGGAGAAGTTCTTGGGGTGCTCGGTCAGGACCGAAAGGCCAGACGTGCCCAGTCGGCGTCGATGGTGCGCAGCGTGTTATCAGGATCGGAGCCCAGCACGATGCCCTGTACATAATTTTGAAGCGGTATATTCTGCGGCAGTAGCTGCGATGCACCGAGCGAGAACGAGGCCTTGTCGTAGAATTTCTGCAGCTCAACAAGAGTGGGCTGACTAACAGCTGGTGCGTCCGTCGTTACACCGAAGGCGTTGTTGTCGGCGTTGTAGGCATCGATGATTTCTGGCTGCATGAGGAACGACACGAACTCTCGTGCTGCTTCCTTCTTGCGTGAGGCCTCCGGGATCCAGAGGGCGAGGTCTACGTTGACCCGCACCCGGCGCTCGTCGGGGTCCTCGGTCATCGGCAGTGGGAAGGCGCCTACGTCCAAGTCTGGCGCGGTTTTCGCTATCTCGCTCAGGGCCCAAGGGCCTTGGAAATACATTGCAGCGTTGCCTTTTGAAAAGTCGAGGTTCCCGTCGCCATAGCCACGGCTTGCGGCGTTTGGCTGCGAATACTTTGCGATGGCAAGCATCTGTTCCAAGGGCTTGGAGAAGTCCTTTTCGAACGAGGCGGCGGAGTTCAGTCCGACATCGGTACCCTGCTTCTTCAACTGGGTGAAGAACTCCTCGAGGTCTACCGAACCCCCTACGGAGTAATCAAACAGGCCCTGTGCGATGGTCCAGGGGTCTTTGAATGTGCTGTAGATCGGAGTGATCCCGGCGGCCGTGAGGCTATCGCAAACCGCGAGGAACTCCGTCCAAGTGGTGGGTACACTGAGGCCAAGATCGGCGAAAATCTCGCGGTTGTAGAGAACAGCGGCGACCATGAGTGAGTACGGCAGAACACTCGTCCGATCGGGGTAGCTCGCGGTCTGATCGATAATCGGTTGTAGGGCTGGATTGATTCGCTTCGCGGCCGGCAGGTCTGAGAGGTCGCTCAGAGCGCCGCGGTCCACGAACCGGGCGATCTCGAAGTTGTAGTTGATGCAGCCGACGTCTGGCGGATTGTTGCGCACGAAGCCTGCCGACAGGTTCGATGAAAAGTCATGCACCACACGAACCCGGTCCTGCGAGGCATGGAACTGCTCGATCAGATCATCGAAGTAGCCGATAACTTCGGGCTTGGATTGGAAGAAAGTGATCTCAGTGGTGCCGCCCGAGCGGGGGCTCGAGCACGCGCCGAGGCCGAGTCCGAGGCCGATCGACCCCGCTCCAAGGAGCAGGGATCTGCGCGTCAGCTCGCGCGGCAGAGGGGATTGCAAGAACACGTCGTTGTCTCCTGTGTGTTGTGGTGCGCGCGGATGCCGATGCGAGCGAGGTTGAGGGCGTGGAGTGGTAACTGCAATACTAAATTTAGGTACTAGATTTAGTGTTCTCGACAATATCCCCTTATCCTCGATATGGTCAAGAGCATGCAGCAGATTTCTCCGGCAGTGTCCCCTCACCTCGTACGTACTCTCAATGCCGGTCGACTGCTTCAATACGCTTGGGAAGCTGACGCTTTCACCGCTAGTGACGCTATAGAAGAAACTGGGCTCACTCGCTCAACCGTGCTGAGCGTGTGTGCCGATCTCGTTGAGCGTGGTTGGTTGCAGGAGCTCGCGGATGCCCGCACGGCTGGCCAGTACAGTCTGGGTCGGCCAGCGCGGCGCTATGCCTTCCGTCCCGGTGCAGGCGCGCTCGTTGGTGTTGACTCCGGTGAACACAGAGTTACGGCCCGTGTTACTGATCTGCGCGGCACCGAACTCGCCCGCGAGAGTCGCGAAATCGGTGCAGTGCTAGACACTGCAGACAATCGGTTGGCATTGACTGAAACGACCGTCGATGCGGCCCTCGCGACCGCAGGTGTGAGGGTGGATGCAGTACTGATCATTGTGCTCGGAGTGCCAGCGCCGACTGACGTTATCGGCGCCTCGCCCCAGGGTGCTGATGGTTTCTGGGCGCGGATGAACCCAGGATTCGCCGAGAAGTTCGCGCGGCGCGGCTGGAAGGTCATCGTGGAAAACGATGCGAACCTCGCTGCGATCGCCGAGGGTGCCGTGGGTGCTGGTGTTGGGGCGTCGTCATTTGTGTGCCTACTGGCCGGTGAGCGGTTTGGTGCCGGTATCATCGCAGATGGGGCGCTGGTTCGAGGCGCACACGGTGGTGCGGGGGAACTACATTTGCTGGACTACGTCGACGGTGTAGGCTCCGCCGACGGGCTCGCGCGGCTCGCCCGAACCTGGGCTGAAGAGGCTCGTGCATCCGGGGCGTTGGCGAGCACAGCTCTCGAGAAGGCATTCGAAGCTGAAGACGTTTTCGCCGCAGCGCGGGCCGGTGACGCCGAAGCTCTTGCCATCACAGCGCGCTTGGCGTTCTTGCTGGCCCGTGTCTGCGTGGTAGTCGGCGGGATATTGGACGCAGAACGCATCATTATCGGAGGTGCTGTTGCCCCTGCCGCCGCTGGCATACTCGACGACGCCGCCCTGCACCTGAAGGATTTGAGTCACGGTCCAGCGCCGACGCTCATTGCGTCCCCGCTCGGCAGCGAGGCCGTCGGGCTAGGTGCGATACACCAAGGACTCGCGTCCGTACGGTTAGACCCACTCGCATTCGAGCTCGCCATGCGTTGATGCGCCGTCATGGCGCCAGCACCCATTGGTTGTAGACGATCCGCGAATTTCCTCAGAGAAAAAGTGGACTCGTGCGGGCGCGCCGCACGAGTTGCACCCACGGCGCATTGCGGAATGTTCAGCTGACTCTTGGTGTCAGCCGTGAGTCAGTATTCCACTTTGGGACCGTAGTGCAGTCGCGAATCAGTTGCGCCAAATCAGATCGCACGATGATCCGTATGTCTGTTTCTGAGAGTTCGAAAACACGGGATTAGAACAAAAAGTCTTTGCCAGCATCCAAGCCGTGACCTTCAGACGGGTTTTGGGCTCAAACGGCCGATGAATGTAACCGACTCATTAGAAACGCATTAAATTGGACGACAAGTGGCGACTCCTCAGCAGCATGCATTGTCATGCTCCTGCCGCGGTAATGAGGGCCAGGAATGGCTTTTGAAAAGTCGAAATAGGCGATCGAGACGACAACGGGGGTATAAGCGCTGAAAACTGTCAGGAGGTGTTAGGGGCCAAATATACCGCTGACCTGCGGCGATAGTTTTCAGATTCGTTGGAGCGGACAATATCGACTGACTATCCCATGCGGCAGTATCGGTTCGAATGCCCTGCGGCCCGGTTTGCTGTTGGTGCCACATTCTTGGACTTCTGTTGTTCTGCTGGGTCGGCCCAAGGTTTGAATTAAAGAGTCAGCGAAACCCGGGGCAGTCCCGTCGAAAGAGCAAAGGAATTCCTGTAGCAAGGGGGATCCACTCTTCCGCAAGCCAATCTAGGTTGGTCCTAGCTGTTGAGGTTGCCGCCTGGCCTTTCATCACCTTGGTTGGAGCTAGATGTTTTGTCTCCGTCATCAGGTATGGCCACGAGGGAGCTCTTTTCATTCTTCATCGCTCTTCCCGGAGGGAAGGGAAGAAGCTTGCGTCTAGCTGCCCGCATCCTGCAAAGTTGGCCATGCCCGCGTCCGCAGCTCTATCTGAGAAGCGAGTAGGGGTGGTATCCCAGAAATTGGGCTCCTTCAAGGCCAAGAGGATGCTCTCCGGCTGAGATATTGTCGCGGTTGGGGACCAAATGACCTTGTGCAAATGACAGGTTTAACGCGGTATTTCAGATAGATGCGCCTGGGATCAATCATCTGATGTCACTGGACAAGGGATCGCATGGCAAGCATGATTCTGCGTATAGAGGGCTGCTGATTCACAGTCCTACCTGCCACTACCCGGAGGAATGTCGGTGTGCTCGGATAAGTTGAGAGGGACCTCATCGGTGTTTAAGGAAAGGAAAAGGAATGGTTGATGGAAGTAGTCACGTCTCGGAGTCTTGGCTGGTCATGACTGACTTGGGTATACGGTTTGGCTGGAATTCGAATGAGGTCGGCCTCTGCCTACGATTTATGGGCCTTCGCGACGCAGAAGGCCCTGGTGCGGCACCTGCATTGGAGATGGGGCTGGCCCGTGAGCAACCTGATCTCGATGGGAAGGGTATTCCCTTCGTTCGCCTTTTGTGGGACGCCGAAGTTCTCATCCCCGCGATGTCTGAATTTATCGAACAAAACGGTGGACTGGTGTCGGTAACTGAGAATCTCAGAGATGAACTAAAGGCTCGCAGGGTTTCTGTAACTCCTCGCGCCAAGAAAAGCGGCTCCTCTCGTCAGGCTGTCCAGGAAGGGGCACCTGATAGCAACCAATTGCTCTTTCTCATCCAGGAGTTGACAACAAAGGTCAACATGCTCGAGCTTGAAGTGAAAAGGCTGGGGGAACTGCGCTCGGCGTAGTCACTTGGAGGTGATCAACTAAATCGGTCGGCGCAGGATGTGCTGTTCGGTGTCTATAGCGCAGAGGTTGAAACAGTCACCGACGCGTCTTATCGCTGGCGTCGCGGGTATCCCTCAGTGACGTTTTCGACGGTTACAAAACGTCCATGACCAGCGTGAATTGTGCCAATTAGCCAATGTACGCATCGGGGTCTTGGGCACCCTTTCGGCGAGTGAGGCGGCGTGAAGACTGCCCGCGATGAATCAGGAGTAAAATGGAAAGCAAAGTAGGACGATTTACGGTTCATGAACGAAGATGTTCACCAGTTTGATGACAGTTCCCACCACGTCACTCAAAACTCATACTTTTGAAGGCAGACTAGCCATTATTTAGTATCTTGCATTGTTGCAAGCAAGTCACGAATGAATAGGCCTAAACGGCCTAATGGCAGCTCGATATCGACCCATGATCGGCAAGCGGGGCTATTAAATGTTGATAACTATCGAGAGGTATTGAGAACTCGACATGCTCTGAGCTGCGGTGATAGTTATCGTTGTTAGTTCGGTGCGTTTGTAATTCTGAGCGATAGGAGCGGGCTGTTTCGGTTCGAATGCTCTGTGTTTCCATCCTGTGATGTCTCGGGTCATAGTTCCCACTTGTTGTGGGGACGAAATAGTGACACCTCGGTCTTCGGACTGGGGTGTTTCTTTTTTTGATTTCGCTTCTTATGCAAGTCCCAGGGACCACGTCCTGGATCCCCATGCCGCGCCCCACAAGCTTTTAGGCGCAGCAGCCCGTCACCAGATGCCAGACCAGCACCATAGCCGCCTCCACTCTGGTCAAAAGCACGTACTAGAGACAAGCACATAACTCATATGGGAACTATGTCCTGACATCACACATTAAAGACGGCAGTACCAAAGTCCTGCGTAGGTCTTTGATTACGCGCCAGAACGCATACATCAACAGTTCAAGCTTCCCCTTAGGCAGCGAAAGACAGGAGTGCGAGCAGAAGTATAGGGAGCCGTGTTGCGGCCGTGTGGGCAGGACGAAGCTTTATGACCTTACGTGCAAACGCCTGAATTTTATGTGTTGTAGTTATTCTCATGATGACAATTCTCAAAGGCTGCCTTCTATTAGCAACCGACCCAGACCAGATTGCTCTCCGCAGCGCCGTAGCTACCGAAAGAACCGCAGACTGGACCTTTTGGCTGGCCATAGGAACCTTCGGACTGCTGGCTGGTGCCATAATCGCGGCCATCTTTGCCTTGCTCACCTGGCTATCAACTAAGGGACAGCTCGAAGCTGCAACAACACAACTGGCTTTGGCCAAGACCGCCCGTCATCAGGAAGAAGCCGACAATGTATCAGCCTGGCTTGCCTTTGATGGAACAGCCATGGATATCTACGTTCGAAACGGCAATGCTGGTCCTGTCTACGATGTGACTTGCCTGATAGAAGCCAAGCCTAATGACACGAGCTCGACGCCGACGGCTGAGATTCATCGGTGGGTGAGTATGGCTGTGGCACCGGCACAATCGGCTGGCGCAAAGGACAAGCAGGAAACGCTTTATAGCCCTGGTTATGTGCTCGACCAGATCCGAGAGGGTGAGAGAATCAGCCTTGCCGGCACGATGACGGGCGCACCGTTAGAGTCTCCGGGCGATTGGGTTGCTTGGGACGGTAAGCCCGCAACAAAGGGCCTCGTCGTTAGTCTCACATTCCGCGACTCAGCCGGTGCAAAATGGAAGCGAGACTGGGCCGGAAAGCTCAGTGAGATCAACGAAACCTCATGAACTAACTGGCCCGACCAGCTCCGGCCCGCCACCATTGAATGGGGGTATGGTGGAACTGCAGGGTCTCTGACACCGGTGTAGAAGCTGCCGAGGCTGCGCCCATCAATGTCTTGGTCGGCATCTAAACATTCGCCCCAGAAAAATGGTCTGGCGGTTGAACGGTTCTCGGGTGCATCCGGAAGCAAGGCACGACGTAGGGGTCTCGGTAGTAGTGGAACAGGATTGAACGCTAATCGGGGTCCAAGGAAGATTCGCTCGGAAATTCTCTAAGTCGTTCCACAGCGACAGAACCCACCCTGATGGGAACGCACCAAGTCTTGCAGGGGGAAGGGCTACCGGGCGTGTTTGTGCAACTGGGTTGATGGCAGACGAGTAGCTAGCCGCGTTTAACATCCCCAATACAAACTGTTCTTGACGCTTATGACGCTGATCATTCAACTCGCTGACTTCGAAGCCCCTTCCCTCAGAATCTTCTGGGAAGCGTAGGGTCTGACCAAGGTTTAGTTGACACCGCCTTGTCATTCCCTAGGCCGTAAAGTTTCACCAATCCTTACGAATTGCATGTATGCAAGAGGAAGCCACGGTGTCTTTCGTCCCGCTACTTGGAATCTTCGCCTCAGAGGCAGGCGCACTGCATGACCTGAATAGCAGCAGCGGTCCGAAGCTGGCCGCGTTCTACCGCAAATCTGCCCGGTAACTGGGGGTACGGGCGTCCGCTCAAGAGTGCTATATTCGTTGCCGTGGCCAAGCAAAAATTTGGTGCTGCAGAAGACTGCAACTATGGGGGAATGAATGACTTTGGTGCTTGAAGCGTATGGTTTTGATGATGTGCCTGCCGAGGAAGATTTATTGTCCATTTCCTCGTATATCAACGGACTGGTCAAATTCATCAACAAATGCCCGTCGCCCATGACCGTTGCTGTTCAGGGCAGCTGGGGAACCGGCAAAACCAGTGCCATGCTCCAGATCAAGCGGAAACTCGATGATCCGAGTTCGCGCATCAAAACCATCTTCTTCAATACATGGCAATACTCGCAATTTGATCTTGGTGAGAATCTTGCCATTAGCATGCTCAAGGTGATCGCGGACGGGATGACCAAGGGAACAACGGGGGAGGAGGCAAAAAAGTTCGCGCCTTTCCTTAGTTCAATTAGGAAAATGGGGAAACTTTACGCCATCAATCTCATCCCCGCCGCGGCAGAACTGGTGGGTGGCGGCATAGCTGGCACAGCGGTTCGTGCGGCCGTGGCGACCGGAACAGACATGGTAAGCCAAGGACAGGAGCCTGAAGAGCTCGACGGCGTAGCAGTGTTGTCCTCCCTGCGTGAGGAGTTTGCGGCGGCTGTCAAAGAGTCCGGGCAACGACTTGTGGTCTTTATTGATGACCTAGACAGGCTTGCCCCAGGCCGAGCCATTGAGGTAATGGAAGCCATCAAGGTCTTCCTAGATGTGCCCGATTGTGTCTTTGTGCTGGCCATCGACTTCGACGTTGTCAAGATGGGCGTGCAGGAAAAGTATGGCAAGGATGTCTCTGAGCGGAAGGCCCGTTCCTTCTTTGACAAGATCATTCAGGTGCCCTTCCACATGCCCGTTGCGCGGTATGAAATGACCAAGTTTTTCCAGCAGGGACTTAAGCGTGCAGGGATAGATGCTGGGCCGGAAAAGATGGCGACCTACCTCCAGCTGTCCGAAGTTTCAGTGGGCTCAAACCCGCGTTCCACCAAGAGGCTCCTGAACACCTTCATGCTTCTCATATCAATTCTGGATTCCACGGGTTCTGGGCAAGCCGAGAACGGGACACAGGCTGATGCGTACCTGCACCTCTTTGGTGTGCTGTGCCTGCAGACCGCGTTTCCGGAGGCTTACAGCGCGTTGGGAGAAAAGAACATCACTTCCGACCCTGCTGAAGAATTCATCCGGGTATTTGAAGGAGACGACGACGGAAAGTTCCTCAACTGGGGAATTCCAGAAAGTGAAATTGCCCTGCTGGAGCGGTTCTTGGAAGAATTGAAACAGGCGTTTACAGTCGGAACTGAATTCTCTGCAGAAGCCTTCAACAAAACGTTTAGCCAGTCAACCATCACCAGTATTGCCGCCGGGACCATGACCAAAAGCCCCTATGCAAGAACCTTCGACTCCGCACAGCGACGAACCAACGCCCTGAGCAAGAGTTCACCGTGGTTGGTTGACTTGGCCTTCCAGTTTGAGCGGGAGTTCAGCGGCAGGGACGACGCATTTGCCGCCCAGACGAATCCGCTGGAGTGGACCGTACGGTTGATCCAGAAGGGGAGGCGATTGGGGCTTCTATCCATCCGGGCCAAGGGCTTGCGGCTGGTAGTCGAGCTCAAGAACGGAATCACCCCCGGCTCTACGCCTGAGCAGATGGCTGGCGGCATCCACGCAGCTTTGGTAGAAGCACTGGGTGCCCGGTCAGGTTCGGATCATCTGGTTGGACCAATCATCCGTGAACCTGCAACGAGGGACGGGAAGTACTTTTACGTAACCATCGAAAAGATCACCGCGGCCGAACACGTGACGCTAATCGCGCAAGCATTGAGGGCATACTACCCGCAAGAAGTTACAGCATAGTCAATGAGTCATCGGCGGGGGAATGAGGTCACAGTGACAATCGAATGGCCGCCATTGCCTCGTACGGATGGCCCCTGACTGGGTGCAGCTTCCCGACGGCGTTAAGTGCGTTGCGCCTGCAGGTGTCCCTGGCGAAAATCTCTGGTCGAACGAAAATGCACAATTTGTCATCGAAGGGCCGCCCGCCAGTGAAGACTCACCGGGATGTACACCGGAAACCCTAGAGACATTCTTCGCCCGAGCGTGGTGATAGCCCCAGTTTGTATTGAAAGTCCACGTTGATGACCCGTGCTCCCTCAGGGCACTGTACACATTCTTACTAAGGACCAGGTCTTTTGACCGGTGAGGTAACTGGTGTGGGGTGCCAGCCGCGGGTTCTGATGATGTAGCGCAGGGTGCGGCTGGTTCTTGGTTATCTCTATGGGATGCTGGAGGTGTTCGCAGAGCTCGGCGATGGCTTGGGCGGCCCGCCGTGCTGGCAGGGGGTCAAGGGTGACCGTCGGGCCATAAAACAGTTCCGATTGACGGTCGCAACGCGGCCAGGATCAGCGTGTAGTGTGCCAACAAGTCAGTACCAGCGTCGGTGCAACAACGAACGGATCCGTGAACATTGCGGCTTGCGAGCTGAATATGATGAATCAAGAGTAAAATGAGCGATACAGCATTTGGGGCTGATTGGCTATGCTCGGGTTGTCCATCGGTCAGGCGGAAGTTCCCACCACGTCATACAAAACTCATACTTTTGAACACGCAACAGCGACTATTTAGTATCTTGCATTATTGCAATCACATCATGCAGGGACAGGCCAAAACGACTTATTGGCAACACCGAATGGATCGACGCTTCGCAAGCGGGGATATAAACGTTGATAACACCTGATAAGTGTGCGGTGCTGAACATGCCTCTGACCTGCGGCGATAGTTTTCAGCTTGAACTGGATCGCATGATTTCACCCGTCTATCGCATGAAGCAATAACGGTTCGAATGCTCGGTGGTTCCCGGCGGTTGAATGTTGCTCTGACATGGGCTGATGCGTTGCGCCGTGGGCGCCGGACGGAGCCCGCGGTGGGGTAACTCATTCAAGTGGGAAATCCTGATGAGGAGCGGTCTTCGGCGCTGAGGCGCTCATTTGGGTGAGGTCGATAGGAATTGTGGCTACGTGCCTGCCACCTATCGTCGTCAAGTGGCGTGCTGTGAAGTTGAGAATAATTGGGCCTGAACGTACGTGTCAGTTGCCTGCTATTACACCGGATGTCACCGCGGAACGCGTGGTTGGAGAGTGCTTTGTTATGCCCGGATTCAGTCTTGCAGTGACATTTTCAGTCGTTCGACTCCGTCTTTTGCTTCGGGTAGCAGTGCCATCCACTCTGGCTTGGTCGCCAGGTTTCCTAGCATGTTGGCCATGTGGTTCCGGGAAGCTGGCTGGTAGTGGTAGCCGCGAAGGTCGCGCGCGGTTACTACCGTAGCCAGAGTAAGGAAGTCGGTGACGTGTCGTTCGCGGCCGGGGTCGTCCATGATTGCTAGGGCGGCGGCTTTTCCGATAAGGGTTCCCATGAGCGAGGGGCGGTTCACTTTGCCGACTGACTCGCCGGCTTCAACTTCTACGACTTCGCTCTGATCGATAGCCTGTTGGACGGCAGGGGCTGCGATCGTGGTTCCTCCGGTAGCGCCCGGGCGGTTCTCGCTGCGTTCTCCCGTGAAGCGAGGGATGAGTACGTCGACGACTGCCTTCTCTCGTAGCCATCGGTGTTGGTGGCCCGTCAGTGATTCCCCTGCTGAGGTGAATCCCAGCTGAAGGAGCGTTGCTGTGAATGTGTTGAGGTGGTGGGGGTAGGTGCGGATGTCCAGTGCAAAATCTGCATCCTTGGTAGGTCGAGGTGTTGTCGCGCCGCGCTCGACTGCGTGAAGGTATACCGATTGGCCTCCTACAAGAACCCAGCCAAGGGGGAGTGCTTCGTAGATTTCGAAGATGGCGCGCCATGATTCTTCTTGTTCGGGAAGCATTGCTGGAAGTCTAATTGCCATTGAGGACGCTCCTGATGATGGAATTGGCGGCTGATTGTTCGCGGGGTCCTGGGTATTCGGCCAAGTCCATGGCGGCAAACAGTGCTGGAATCTCTGCGGGGAGTTTGTCGAGGACGTGCAGGATGACGTTGGCTTTCTGGCGGTTGTTTGCGGGCACAAGAAACCATTCTGATCGGAGCCGGCCGAGCTCGCTTTTTGAAATGTAGGCTTCGAGTTCGTTGCCTGGCAGCAGCCCGGCCCTCGGGTCGGAGATGCCTGAAAGCTTGATCCTGGGGTCTTCCCGCAGCTCGGAGATGTCAGAGTCACTGACCGAGAAGCTCAGCACTGGCGCCCGGGCTGCAAACCATGACTGAAGTTGGCTTTTTGGGTCACTGTGGACAAGGAGGTTCCTGATATGTTTCTGCAGGCGAAGTTTCTCGACGGCGCTCAGATCAGAAGGCTCTTTGCCTTCTATGGCTTGGGCTAGGACCATGGCGTTCTTGGCTGACATGGGTCGCCCGGGAGATTTGACCCATACTTTGCTGGCGAGGGCACTCTCGTCGATAACCCAACGGCTGCCCACTTTTTGAGCTTCCAGGCGTCCGTCATGAATGAGTTTGAGTACCCGCTCCGGGCGGACGCCCATTCGCTTCGCTACGTCGTGCACTCCAAGGATCATTACACAATCGTACTCGGCTCAGTATCATTGTGAAATCATGAAACGAGATTCAGTCTTGGGTAATTTAATAAGCCGCCGAGTAGGAATGGAAGGTTGGGCCTTGATTTGACTCACCAACCTGCAATGTCACATTCGCCGGGGGTCCGGGAAGCCGAGTGAGACGTAGCCGGGAGCCCGCCGGGAAAGTGAAGCTGCCAGGACGGGGGTGAGCTCGTCGTGGTAGTCATGGACTGTGGCACGGTTCTTGCCGGGAAATGGCCGTGTGACGCGCCCCGCGTATTGGACAAGGCGTCCCTTGAAAGAGATCGGTGCAGCAAGAAATAGTGTGTCCAGTTTGGGCGCGTCAAAGCCTTCGCCAATGAACGCTCCCGTTCCCAACACCAGCAGTGGTTTATCCGGATCGGCTGCTTCTATCAGTTCCACAGCCGTGCGCGTCTCGGCCTTCTTCATCCCACCGGAAAGGATCACCGGCGACAAGCCGGCCTCGACAAACTTGACGCGGAATTGTTCCAAATGTGCCTTCCATGTGGTGAGCAGCAAGATACGTGAGTTGGCCGCGTAAGTGGCCATGACGTCGTCGTAAATCTGCTGCAGCCGCTCATCATCGGCCACGAGGTCCCGGTAGATTTTGGCGATGCCGCCGGGCACGCTGGGATCGGCGTCGCCAGCATAGGCGTACTTGGTGCGATGCAGCTCCAGTGCTAAAGCGGGGGAGGGGATCTCGAACTCGTGGCGAGGCAGCTGCTGGTCCGGCGTCGCAGTGATCGTGTGGACCACATCGCCGAGCTGGTGATACATCAACGCATCGAGCTTGTCGCGCCGGTAGGGCGTTGCCGTCAGGCCGAGCCAATGCTTGGCCGGCATCTGATTCATAACATGGCTAAAAGCCGCAGCCGGCACATGATGGCACTCATCAGCGATCACAAAGCCGTAGCCAGCCGTCAACTCGGCCACGTTGTCGCGGCGGGCCAGCGTGGGAAGAAGAGCGACGTCGATCCTTCCGGTGGTCTTAGCCCTACCGCCGCCGATCTGGCCGGGTATTTCTCCCATCAGTTCTTGGACTCGCTTCCGCCACTGGTCTGCCAACGCTTTCCGATCGACCAGGATCAGCGTGGAAACGCCACGGTGGGCTATCGCTGCGCAGGCAATGACCGTTTTGCCGGCGCCTGGTGGAGCGACGAGGATGCCGTGCTCGATGTTTTCGATGGCATGCATCGCCTGTTTCTGTTCGGGACGCAGTTCGCCAAGGAATTCAAGGTCCTCCGGGGTGCCCGCTGCTCGCTGATCGTCGACGCGTAGCGTGCTGCCGGCGGACTTCACCAACCCCTGCAACAAGGACAGCAAGCCTCGCGGAATGATGAGGTCCCCTTCGAGGGTCTCGTCGTAAAAGCGCAGGTAGCGGGGAATGTTCCAGGTGGATCGCCGCTGCCGTTGGCGGTCGTAGAAATCGGGGTTGGCCATGGACGCGGCATGTTTGATGGCGGAGATCATGGCCGGGCCGAGGTCAATGGCTCGGATGGTCAGGCGCGAGTCGAACGTTGCTTGCACGACCATGGCCGGACGGGGAACAATTTTGGACGACGGTGGCAATTCAAGCTGACGCACGTCCTTGCCCAATCGAACTGAGGGCAGGCGTCGGATGTGGCCGTTCATGGCCGACGGCGTGAGCCGGTCCAGGCTGGAGAGGTACGCCCACTGGTCCTCGAAGGGCTCCAACGTGGTGGTGTCCAAAAACAGGGTGGTGCCGTCGTTGTTACGCCGCTTTCCGTTCAGCGGGGCCGCGATCAGGTTCCCCATGCCCTTTCCTGTGTGCGCGTCTTGCGAAGGGAACAGCCTGTCGTAGCTGGACAGGCTCATGCTGCCCCGCAGTCCCATGGCCTCATGGATGAGGCCCGTGCCCAGTTGCCGGGCCGATGCTGCGGGAGCGGCCTCCGTGAAGAAGATCCACACGTGCGCGCCACGGCCCGACTGGGAAATTTCGAGTGCGGCGGGAATGCCTCGGAACCGGGCGGCCTTGACGTAGGCCAATGCGTCCATCATGGCTGCGCTGCCGTCAAAATCCGCTGCGATCCACCAGCAGGTGTCCTTTTCAGTGAGCGGGTATAGGCCGATGTGTTTTGCGCCAGTCAGATGGTCTGCGACGACGGCAGGTGTGAGCTTGAGGAAGGAGGCGCTGTCGCGTGGCTTTCCCTTGTGCCAGCCACCGACGACGGCGGGTACCCAGCCCGATCGCCCGTCCTGGGTGTTTTCCCAACGCGTTGCGTACACGTCGTTGCGGCAGCGAAACAGGCTCTCAAAGAACAGGACCTTGGTTTCCGGCGTGGAGTGCATGGTTACCGGGCCGGACGGCATGGTCGCGGCGAACACCGGCTGGTCGGCATGGGCCGCCGCGGCTTGCTCCTCACTCAGCTCCAGCAGTTTACGAAGCCGGGCGTTGTCCAGCCGCAGCTCTGCCAGCTCACGGGCCAGTGCAGGTTCTCGGCCAGTGTTGAGGCCTGGCAGCGGATCCTGTTCCGGCAACTTAGAAGTGTCGTCACTCACAACACCATTCTGTCGTGACAAAGTGCGAAAACCTGAATCCGATCCCGTCTTGCAGGCATTGCTTCCTCGGCTGGAGCTGCCCGCCACAGGATCGCTGACACCAACGACAGCGACCTTTTACAGTTGAGAACAGTCTTTGGATAGGTGCCGCTTCAAAGGATATTCATCCGAGACTGAGAGATCACCCGGGAACCGCAGGATGAATTAAGAGTAGAATGAGAAGCGCAGCCTTGGCGTCTGATTGACTCTGCTCGACGACGTTCAGCGGCCAGGCCGGGAGTTTCCACCACGTCATACAAAACTCATCCTTATCAGCGCAAAGTGGAGAGTATTTAGTATCACTCGTTGTTGCAATCGGGCCATGCAGGAAAACGCCAAAACACCCTATTGACAGACCCAAATGGCCCTTTGGTAGGACAGCGGGGTTCATAAGTTTTGATAACTGACGATCGTTTTTTAGTGCTCAACATGCTCTGACTTGCGGTTATAGATTTCGTTGGTGTTTGCGCACGGTTGGAATTCCGATCCTCCAACGCCAGCTGTTTCGGTTCGAATGAAGTGCCTGATCGCGGTGACAACGTATTTTGACTGGGTCTGATCGGGTGGATAGCCTGGCCTTGGTGCCACGGGGATGAAAGCTCCGATCTACGTCTCTTGTTCTGAGAGGCGACCACTCTGGGAACGTTTTCTTGATGTGTGGTGGCGTGGAGGAGGCATGCGTTCATACTTCCGTTCTATGGTGCCGCCCATGACTGCGCGACTGCCTCGCTTAGGTATGAGCGTATTGGTAGATCGTTATGCACCAATACATCTATTCATAATGGTTCATGCTGGTATACCATTATGCCTATGGTTCAATCGTGGATGACTACAGAGGAAGCTGCCCAAGAGCTGGTGGCCACACGGGCTATGGTCCATAAGCTCTTGAAGAGTGGAGGTCTGCTTGTCGCTGGCCGGGCTGGACGCTCGATTCTTATCGATAGCGCCTCAGTCCAGCGGTACAAAAACCGGCGCACCCTGAAGGGGCGCAGCTGGAATGCCGCGACGGCTTGGGCCGCGCTCAACATCATCGAAGGCGGAATTCCGCGCTGGATTGACGCGACGGCCCGCTACCGACTCAAGCAACGCCTCAAAATAATGGACACTGACGAACTGGCCGCCGCTGTAGGCACCAAAGACCAGGTGAAGCGCTACCGCATTGCACCTTCTGGCATTTCCCGCGCTGCAGATTACTTCCTGCCTACCGGAACTACTGCCCTGAACGATTCAATGGTTGCGGAACGCTTCGGGCTGGCCGCCGGACGGACTGATGTTCTGGAAGGCTACCTCGACACAATCAGGGCGCCGATGATTGTCAACGGCCTCTCTTTGGTGGAGGACCCTGCCGGGAATATCATCATGCACGTCGTCGATGTTAGGTACGGCTTCGAGGGGTCCGGCACCCCAGATGCCGCCATTGCCGTGGACCTGATGGAATCACTGAACTCCCGGGAGAGGGCTGCCGGCGAGAAAATGCTCAAGGAAATCCTCACACAGTGGAAAGAAGTAAATCGTGGTTGACCGCGAAACCTGGACTGTTGAGACACCGGTCCGAGGGTGGACGTCACCTTGGCCACAATGCATGGAGTTGGCCGCCGCGATCCCCTCAGAACAGTGGACTCTTGTCGGCGGACTCATGGTTCAGCTACACGCAACAGCAGCTGGTCTGCCCGTTAGCCGAGCCACCACGGACGTGGACATGGTGCTGCACATCGAGACAGAGGCGACCACTGCTCCCAAGATGCAACAGGCACTCGGCGCCCTGGGCTACGAGATCGAACACTCCATAGACAAGGGCGCACCAGCCCACCGCTTCCTTCGCGGTAAGCAGCAGGTCGACGTCATGATCGCAGACCACACGGCACCGCGGAACATCACGAAGATGGCCGGCAGGGAGCCGTTCCAGATCGAGGGCGGTACCCAGGCTCTCCAGCGCACGGTAAACGTGATGATCACAGGCGATGACGGTGGCCAGACGCGGCTGAGCATCCCCAACCTGCACGGCGCCCTCGTTCTTAAAGGTGCTGCCTACATGACGGATTCACGGGACCGCGGCCGGCACTTGGACGACGCAGCCGTGCTGTGCGCATGTATCAAAGATCCCTACGCCATCGTCGAGGCGCGTCAGGGCTCTGATAGGCAGAGGTTCAACGCCCTGTTTTCTGCGCTTGAGTCTCCGACGCACCACGGATGGCTGCAGCTCGAAGAGTCAAACCGACAAGCGGCACACGACGTGCTGCGAATCCTGGCAACCGTCGACAAACTGCCTGGGCTGCCTCCGATCGGCCGATTGGGCGGCCCGACCTGAGTCAGGCTACGAAGCCATCTAGTCTTGTCGGCCACCTCGTAAAGCTGGCAGCAAATCGTGAACCGTCCCGCGAATCAAGCCACGTTTTAGTGGCGTCGCCGTCACACCTATCCGACCCGATGCGATCGAGGGCAGAAAGGTGCTCAAGATCAGCGTCAGGTGTGACGGTCAGCAAAATCCCGCGTCGGTGCGCTGACGATCCGTTCCGTGAAATTTGCGGTTTATCCCACAATTCCCGCGGGCCAGGTTTGTATTGACCGCTGATCAGCAAGCCGGGGGCGTCGGTACGAATCTGACAGGAGGCCCTGGAGTTTTAGAAGACCAAAAGTACGGATTTACGGGGCTTTTGGCAGTGACGGGGACGGTTTCAGCCCCGTCTATTCGCGTTCAAATGGCTTTGGTGTTCAAACGCAACGGGCTCGGCCTCAGGCGACTCGTCTGAGGCTAGTCCACGGAATGCGGTTGTGTTGGATGGCTTCGCAGTTCAGCGTCATGCGGAGGTGCCCTGCCAGCCAGCCACCGCGTCATCCTCCAATGCTCGACGTTCCGTGGCCGTTGGGAGAGCGGGGCCAGGTACGCGCAGCTACAGGCCTTAAAATCACGTCCCAAATCTGTCCGGGGCGAAGAGTTTTCCGGGTGTCCTGGACACAGACATCGATGGCATCGGCGGCACATGGAGCTAGCCGCAGGCTCAGCAGGTCGTGGGTTAGGCATATGCTGACAGGTTGACCTCGGTAGCTGAGCTGGAACGAGACCGCAGTCAGTTCGGTGGGAAGGACCGGGTGCAGCCAGAGAGCGTCCTGCCGAGTTTCCACACCGGCATAACAGCGCATCACCATGTCAGCGGTCCCGGCCATGGCCCCGAGGTGGATACCTTCTCGGGTGGCTCCACCCTGAGTGTCTGCCAGGTCCGCTTCCAAGGCCTGTTCAAACAGTGACCAAGACCGGGCACGGTTGGTACGGGCCAACACCCAGCCGTGGGCGAGCCTACTCAGGGTCGAGCCGTGGCTGGTACGGGCCAGATAGTAGCGGACCGTCGCCGGGATGAGATCCGGCGGCAGCGGATATCCCAGGCGGAGAAAAATTTCGCGTAGTTCCTCAGCGGAAAAAAGGTAGAACAGCATCAAGACATCTGCCTGTTTGGAGAGCTTGTACCGGTTAGTGGTGTCACCCTCGGCCTGCAAGATCAAATCCAGCCGGCCGATGTTCGTGTAACGGCTCCGGTAGGTGTCCCAGTCGAATTCCTGCAGATGCTCGTAGCCCTCGAATTGACTGATCACTCCTTCATGAAAGGGGATGCGCAACCGCCGGCTGATCCTTTCCCAGTGCGCAACTTCCTCTGGCTCCACGCCGAGCCGGTGCTGGAAAAGGTCACAATCATGGCCAGCCAGCAGCTGCACCGTCTCGGCGGCACGTGCCAATACCCACGCGGCCAGCACATTGGTGTAGGCGTTGTTGCGCAGTCCCTGTCCTGGGGCATCAGGATAGCCATCATGGTATTCGTCCGGGCCCATCACTGCGCTGATGTCAAAACGGTCATCACCTAGATCATGGACGGCAAGGGAGGCGAACAACCGGGCCACCTCCACGAGAATCTCTGCCCCGTAGTCGGTGAGGAAGCCTAGATCGGCGGTGGCCTGGTAGTACTGCCAGACACTGTAGGCCACCGCCAGGCCGACGTGACGTTGCCGGTGAGAGTTGTCCGGCATCCACGTTCTATTACGGGGGTTGAAGAGTTCTGCCGGTGTTTCCTCGCGGCCGTCGCTGCCGGACTGCCAGGGGAACATCGCTCCGGCAAGGCCTTCGGCACGGGCAGCGTCCCGGGCAGAGTCCAGGCGACGGAACCGGTAAAGCAGCAGTGCTCGGGTCAGCTCCGGCCGCCGGAGAGTCAGCATCGGGTAGACAAATAGCTCGTCCCAAAAAACGTGACCGCGGTAGCCCTCCCCATGCAGGCCCCGGGCAGGAAGACCAGCATCCAAGTCAGGACTGGCGGCAGCGACGGTCTGCAACACGTGAAAAACGTGCAGGTTCAGGGCCAACGACTGCCTGGGTCTGGTCTGCAGCTGGATTCCAAACCGGTTCCACAGCTCCTCCCACTTGCTGGCGTGGGCGACCAGCAGAACCCCAAACCCCGGAGCCCGGTCGATCCTGTGACCGGCGTCGAGCGCAGCAGTGGAGACAGCCCGGTCTCTAGAGGTCGCTACCGCGGCAATCTTCTCAATTGTTACTGGTATTCCACGTGCTAGGCGCAGCGTGATCTGGTGCCCGGCGCGCGCTGACTCTTGGATCAACCGGCGGTGGGTGGCGCCGCCGTCGGCTCCGATTCGCGTGCGCGTAGCAGTGGCGATCTTGATACCGGACTGGCTGGTTGCAGCCTCGTAGATCACCGTTTCAGCGTCCGGTACCACAGACCCGGACGGGACCAGATGCTCATGGGCAAGAACAAAGTCGGCCCTCACGTTGCGGTTGGCCACGGCGCCATTAACTACCGATTCAACGACCACTTCGCCTGACCAGTTCTCGGCCTCGAGGGTAACTTCCAAGGCCGCCAAGTGTGGGTCATCCAAAGAATGAAACTGCCGGGAGGTGATCCGGGTTTTCCGTCCAGCTGCATCACGGTAGCAGTTGATACGGGTCAGCACCCCACTGCGCAGATCCAGGTCTTGGTGGTGGCTGAGCATCTCCGCAATGCCTGGACGGAGGACGGGCCCGTCCTGCGGCCGGGCGGTCAGGAAGGACCAGTCAGGGGCGTTGACCAGGTGCTCGGTTTCGACCTTCCGACCGGCCACGTCACTGATGAGCCGGTTGTAGATACCGGCCAAGTAAGTCCCCGGGTAGTGCACGCCATCCGCCGTGCTACCCGGCACTGAACCGCGGGTGGCCCAATACCCGTTACCCAGGGTGCACAGCGCCTCCCGTGTGCTTTCTTGCTCTGGATCAAACTTGTCATAAACGAGGTTCCACACCCCTGGAGTGCCTGTCTTGGCGCCCCCGCTCCAGGAAGCATCCGGGTCCGCTGCAGCACCGGCAAGTCCAGACTGTAGGCCGGTTAGGTCCCGGACCACCACGTCCGCACCAGCGGCGGCCAGCTGCTCACCGGTGCCGGTGCGGTCCACTCCCACTACCAGGGCGAAGCCGCCGACGACGGCTGCCTTGACCCCGGCCGCGGCGTCCTCGATCACCGCGGCATCGGCCGGTGCCACCTGGAGGCGGCGGGCGGCCTCCAAGAACATGGCAGGATCTGGTTTACCTGGCAGGGAAAGCACCAATGCATCCGTGCCGTCGACCCGGACAGGGAATAGGTCTGTAATCCCGGCGGCATCAAGGACCCCTGCGCTGTTGCGACTTGAGGTCACCAGCGCAACGGGCACCTGCCCCGCGGCCAGGTCCTGCAGCAGCTTCATCGCATCAGGAAAGACCGTCACCCCACCCTCGCTCAGCTCGGCGGCGAAGAAATCCTGCTTGCGGGTAGCCAATCCGTTGACAGTGAGATGCTCGGGCGTATCCTCAGCACTGCCCTCAGGCAGGCTAATCCCCCGGGAGGCCAGGAACGTTCTCACCCCGTCCTCCCGGGACCGCCCATCAACGAAGGCACGGTAGTCCTGCTCCGCGTCAAAGGGTACTTGCGTGTCATCGATCCGAGGAAGGACCTGATCGAAGAGCGCCTTCCACGCCGCCGCATGGACCCCGGCGGTGTCAGTGACCACACCGTCCATGTCGAAAATGACCGCTGCATAGCCGCAGACACTACCGGCGCTCCCATGCCCATGCTCAGGCTCTGGTGCCGGCGGCAGGCGGTGCAAGTTCCCTCGGTGCATTAGGAGCCATCCACCGCCGGCGCAGCAGTCTGGGCATGGGGCCAACTCCAGCCGCTGATGGCCGGATCGTCCTCTCCGTAGGCCCGGGTCCAAGCGCGGGCGCGGACACGTTCATCAACCATCCGCTGACGCAGCCCGGCCGCCCGTTCGGCCAAGCCCGGGACTCTGTCGATGGCGTCCATCACCAGGTGGAATCGATCCAGACTGTTGAGCATGACAATATCGAACGGAGTGGTAGTGGTGCCCTCCTCACGGAAACCGCGTACATGGAAATTTTGGTGGTTATTCCTGCTGTAGGTCAGACGGTGGATCAGTGCAGGATAGCCGTGGTAAGCAAAGATCACTGGCGCAGTGACAGTAAAGACAGCGTCAAACTCTGCCTCCGGGAGCCCGTGCGGGTGCTCAGTCTCCGGCTGTAAACGCATCAGGTCCACCACGTTGACCACCCGGACAGTCAACTCCGGCAAGTGTTGGCGCAGCAGGTCTACGGCGGCAAGCGTTTCCAGGGTTGGAACATCCCCGGCACACGCCATGACCACATCGGGTATCACCCCGGCAGGGCCCGTTCCTGGACCAGTGGCAAGGGTTTCGTTGCCTGCCCAATCCCAGATGCCCAGCCCGCGCTGACAGTGCAGTTCCGCTTCGTCCATCGTGAGGTAGGACAGTGCCGGCTGCTTGCCGGCAACGATGAGGTTGATGTAGTTGCGGCTGCGCAGGCAATGATCTGCCACCGAGAGCAGCGTGTTGGCGTCCGGGGGCAGGTAGACGCGGACAATTTCGGATTTCTTGTTGATCAGGTGGTCTATGAAGCCTGGGTCTTGGTGGGAGAACCCGTTGTGGTCTTGGCGCCAAACGTGGGAAGTCAGTAAGTAGTTCAATGAGGCAATCGGCATTCGCCACGGGATTTCGTTGGCGACTTTGAGCCACTTGGCGTGTTGATTCACCATTGAGTCCACAATATGGATGAACGCCTCGTAGCAGGAGAACATGCCGTGCCGTCCAGTGAGTAGATAGCCTTCTAGCCAGCCCTGGCACAGGTGCTCAGAAAGGACTTCCATCACCCGCCCTGACCGGGCTAGGCCCTCGTCTGTGGGTAACGTTTCTCCTTGCCAGACGCGGTTGGTGGCCTCGAAGACGGCGCCGAGCCGGTTGCTGGCTGTTTCATCGGGTCCCATCAGGCGGAACGTGGAGGGGTTGTTGGCGATGACTTCACGCAGGTAGGTGCCCAAGACCCGGGTTGCCTCTGCGACGGTTGTCCCCGGCGATTCAAGCGCGACGGCGTAGTCGCGGTAGTCCGGTAGGTGGAGTGGTTCCAGGACCAGACCACCATTTGTTACCGGGTTTGCACTCATCCTGCGGACACCTTTAGGGGCAAGATCGGCCAGCTCGGGCCGCAACGCACCCTCGGCGTCGAAGAGTTCCTCCGGATGGTAGGAGGCCAGCCAGTCTTGGAGCTGACGCAGGTGTTCCGGGTTGTCCTGGAGGCCGGACAGTGGCACCTGGTGGGAGCGCCATGTGCCTTCGGTAGGCAGCCCGTCCACTACCTTAGGTCCGGTCCATCCCTTGGGGGTGCGTAACACAATCATCGGCCAGCGAGGCCGTTGCGTCACGGCACCGTGCCGGGCATCGTGCTGGATGCGATCGATCTCGGCTACAACGTGATCCAGAACCGCGGCGAACTGCTGATGCACCTGCTCAGGATCGTCACCGCTGACTAGATACGGCTGGTGCCCATACCCCTTCATCAGGGCCATCAGTTCCTCATCGGGGATGCGCGCCAAAACGGTGGGGTTGGCGATTTTGTAACCATTAAGGTGCAGGATCGGCAGCACCGCACCGTCATGGACCGGATCTAAGAACTTGTTGGAGTGCCAGCTGGCAGCCAGCGGTCCGGTCTCCGCTTCCCCATCCCCAATAACGCAGGCCACCAAGAGATCTGGATTGTCAAAGGCCGCACCGTAGGCATGCATCAACGAATACCCCAGCTCTCCGCCTTCATGGATGGACCCTGGGGTCTCCGGTGCTACATGACTGGGGATCCCGCCCGGGAAGGAGAACTGGCGAAACAGACGTCGAAGCCCCTCCTCGTTGGTGCTGATGTCTGGATAGACCTCGCTGTAGGTTCCGTCGAGGTAGGCGTTGGCCACCAGCCCTGGACCGCCGTGTCCTGGTCCCGTCACGTAGATGGCGTTCAGGTCCCCGGCCTTGATGACACGGTTCAGGTGCGCGTAGATCAGGTTCAGCCCCGGCGTTGTTCCCCAGTGGCCCAACAAGCGCGGTTTGATGTGCTCCAGTGTCAATGGCTCCCGCAGCAACGGGTTATCCAGCAGATAAATCTGGCCGACAGAGAGGTAGTTCGCCGCTCGCCACCAAGCATCCAGACGCTGCAGCTGCTCAGCGGTGAGCGGGCCCTGTGCTGGAATCGGAAAAGTATCATTTTCTTGGATCTTCATCATTTTCTCCTCTGAAGGACGATGGGAACTCTGGCGGAAGTGATTTCCGGTGAAGGTCATAGCCGATTATCGGTGTGCGATCCAAAGGTGCCTGGACGGGGAATCAGACATTGCCAGGACCGCATGGAGCTCGTCAGTGGTATTTTCCTCCGGAATGCGTTTCGCGGGAGTATGCCTATACCTGACACTAGCCCACGCACCTTGCACGCGAACGCCGCAGACCCTCGAATCTAAAAAGGTGCCCATTTCGATTGATCGTTTGAAAGTGTGGTTTTCTTTCACTACCAAAAGACTGCTTCGAAACGTCTGTGCCAGCGCCTGTGCACTGTGATTGAAGATAGTGAGGCAACTTGCAGATCATGGCGACACGTTTGCTAAAGCAGCATCTGGGCCTCCTTCACCGCCCACGGCCCCGGCGTATTATCCACGGAAGTTGGGTACACCGTGGCGCCGCTTACCCCGAGGACTTTTCCGATGTTGGCCGGCGTAAGCTCTCTGAGCCTTGAGTTCTCGCCCACCTTCAACTTCCGCATGATCGAGGATCACGTCCTGCCGTCCTGCCGTTCGGCGATCCTGCCGTCCGCACCTATTCCGCCACAGCGCAAGCGCTGGCCTAGCTTCACTGGTGCCCACCCGAGGAGGGTCAGTGTCCACCTGCTGAGGGTGTTTAAGGTACGGAATGTTGTGAAAAACCAACCAGATGTGGCCGGAACTTGACCGACCTGTGCGCATCCGGACGGCGCCCATTGGAGGTGGGTAGGCCCGCCGCGCGTCTGCTCGCCAGAAAAAAGCCTATGGCCCTATTTGCTGAGTGGAACGCGCAGTATGCGCCCTGCGCGCAACCGGAATGACATCCGCTGGCATCGAACGGTCTTATGCGTAGAAGATGTTGAATGGAGGGAGTTTGGCAGGGTATGACGCTTTTAGTGGTTGCCTAGTTTTTGGGGCGCCACGCGTCTGCGGGATCCACAGTGCGCGTCTCGGGTCTGGCAGGGCAGCGTCTGGGGCGGGTCTGGGCCAGGTGGCCAGGTTACTTGCAAGGCTCTGGCATCAGAGGTCCCGATTCAAGTCAGCGCGAGCACACTCCGAAAATTTTTCGCACTGCCATACAGGCACCACTTTGTTGCGCTGACGGGTTCCGAAAGAGAACACAACCCTGAAGGTGAGGGAAGAGGATACAGTGGTGCTGCGTGCAGGACATACGCTCGAATTCTAGTTAGCTCGCCAATATGCAAAGACAACGCTTCAGGATGCAAGGGGATGGAATGCCAGACTTCCTCACCGTACCGATGCCACCGGACGATGCGTTCCTTCTCGACGCTGAAGCGGTGGCGGCTGGTGTGGGCGTGGACCCGAGGACAGGACTTTCCGAGGAAGAAGCTGCCCGGAGGCTCCTAGCGGACGGTCCCAACGACTTGCGTGGCAAAGCCCCGGTGCCAGCCTGGCGGAAAGTCATAGCCCAGTTTCAGGATGCGTTGATTTATCTGCTGCTCGCAGCGGTCGCGATCTCGCTGGTCGTCTGGGTCGTGGAAGGTGCCGAGGGTGTGCCCGTCGACGCCGTCGTGATCGCCACGATCATCGTTCTCAACGCCATCCTTGGCTATACACAGCAAGCCAAGGCCGAAGACGCCGTGGCCGCGCTGAGTAGGATGACTGCCGCAACATCAACGGTTTGGAGGGGCGGTGAACTCAGGACCGTTCCGTCCGCAGATCTGGTGCGAGGAGATGTACTTGTCCTGGGCGAAGGAGACGCGGTGGGAGCCGATGCCCGGATACTGACGGCGAGTTCTTTACATATCCAAGAGGCCTCCCTGACGGGAGAAAGTGAAGCGGTATTCAAGGACCCGGCGACCCTGATGGGGCCGGCATCGCTCGGTGATCGGGCGAACATGGTCTACAAAGGCACATCCGTTGCCCAGGGCGTTGGGCGTGCGGCTGTTACGGCGGTTGGGATGTCGACGGAGGTCGGGGCGATCGCCGGAATGGTTGACGCAACCGTTGAAGAACCAACGCCACTGCAAGTTGAGATCAACCGCATCGGCAAGTTGCTCGGCATCATCGTCGTGATAGTCGCTCTCGTGGTCATGCTCACCGTGGTTCTGGTTGAGGGCATCTCGGCTCCGAGCGATCTCGTTGGAGTATTGCTGCTGGGGGTCTCACTCGCGGTGGCTGCAGTGCCAGAGGGGCTCCCTGCGCTGCTTTCGGTGATACTCGCGATTGGCGTTCAGCGCATGGCAAAGCGCAATGCGGTCGTGAAACAGCTCAGCGCAGTTGAGGCGCTCGGCTCGGCGTCGGTGATCTGCACCGATAAGACAGGTACATTGACACGTAATGAGATGACGATCCAACGCGTGGTCACCGCATCGGGACGGGCTAGCCTCACTGGTGCCGGGTACCGCCCCAGAGGTTCGGTACTCAGCCTTGGTGAGGAGCTATCCGGGGACCTCCGCGCTGAGGTGCAGCTGGTGCTCAGCGCAGGATCCCTTGCAAACAATGCCCAGCTCTCTGAAGATAACGGCGAGTGGCACATTCAGGGTGATCCGACCGAGGCTGCGTTCCTTGTGGCGGCTCGCAAGCTTGAGGGCACCATGGAGCGGGTGGTTCACTTCGAACGGCAGGCGGAAATTCCCTTCACCTCGGAGCGGAAGCTGATGTCAACTGTGCATCAGGACCAGGCCGATGGGGCTCTTTTGCTGCTAAGCAAGGGTGCCCCCGATGTGCTGATGGGCCGCTGCACCCGGCTTCAGGTAGGTGAGAGCACAGTCCCCCTGACCGAGACTCTCCGGCAAGAGGCGCTCGATGAGATTGAGGCACTGTCGGCGCAGGCGTTCCGCACCCTTGGTGTGGCCTATCGGGTGCTCGACACCGCAGTCTCAGCAACCGCCGTCGACCCGTCGTTTGAAAAGGACCTCGTCTACGCAGGTTTTGTTGGAATTGTTGATCCGCCCAGACCTGAAGCTGCCAAGGCGATCTCCGAAGCGCACCGCGCGGGTATCCGCGTCATTATGATCACTGGTGACCATCCAACGACTGCGGCAAGGATTGCAGCCGAGCTCGGAATTATCGAACCCTCGGCACGTGCAGTGACCGGAGCTGAAATAGACACTCTCAACGACCGCGACCTACGCAATCTCACACGCGAGATATCCGTGTACGCGCGCGTTTCGCCCCAGCATAAGCTTCGCCTTGTCGACGCCCTGCAGGCCGATCAGCAAATCGTGTCGATGACCGGTGACGGTGTCAACGACGCCCCCGCAATCAAGTCTGCGGACATTGGCGTCGCGATGGGAATCACCGGAACCGAAGTCACCAAGGGTGCCGCGCGCATGATCCTCGCCGACGATAACTTTGCCACCATCGTGGCGGCGGTTCGTCAAGGACGGGTGATCTTCGAAAACATCAAAAAATTCCTCCGTTACCTGCTCTCATCAAATCTCGGCGAGGTGCTCACGGTTTTTCTGGGCGTTATTTTCGCCGGTGTCCTTGGACTCACTGACGCCAGTAGCGATGCGCTGGTCCTGCCGCTGATCGCAACCCAGATCCTGTGGATCAATCTGATCACCGACTCAACTCCCGCCCTTGCGATGGGACTCGACCCTGAGGTTGACGACGTGATGGCGCGGAAGCCGCGCAAACTAACCGACCGGACCATCGACGCGCGTATGTGGGGCGGGATCCTCTCCATTGGGCTGGTGATGGCATTGGCAACGCTGTTTACCATCGATCTTTTCCTGCCAGGAGGTCTCGTCGAGGGTAATGACACGCTCACCGTTGCACGCACGGCCGGTTTTACCACCTTAGTATTCGCCCAACTGTTTAACGCGTTGAACGCCCGTTCGGAGACGACCAGCGCGTTCCGGATGCTGTTCGCGAATAAGTGGCTCTGGGGTGCCATAACACTCAGCGTGGCGCTTCAGATCCTTGTTGTCCAAGTCCCGATCCTTCAATTGGCTTTCGGAACTGCGTCCATGGATCTCACTCACTGGGCCGCATGCGTGGCACTCGGATCGGCTGTGCTCTGGTTCGACGAGATCCGCAAAATTCTTATGCGTGCAATATCAAAACGGACTCTACGCCAGCCACAGTAGCGCTGAACGGACCCCCCGCCGGATGATCGCTGGAGCTCACGTACGTAAGTGGTCTGACCTGCGCTTTAGTCCTGGGGGAGATGCTTTCAGTGGTTCATTTTCGCCCGCACACAATAGACGCTCATTGCCTTGACCGCGCAGGCTTTGATTCCATCGTGCCCTTCTCTGCTCTCAGTAGTGCGGCGAACCTGCTAAAGTCCGCTCTCGGCGCCAACAGCGGATGTCATCCTTTTTTAAACGCAACGCTCCCGCACAGCCGGTTTTCCAGTACAGCACCTACCTTCCGCGTAAGATCAGAGCATGAACGGACCCGCAGACGCTTTTGGCCCGATGCTGGAAGTGATGTCGTGGGTGGGTTTTGTACTCGGCATTCCACTAGTTATTGTGGGCTGGATTGTGGCCAACCGCCGTTGCCAATGGATCAACACCACTGCCGAGGTGTTCGAGGCCGGCGGATATAAAGGCTTCCGCTGGATTGACAGTGAAGACATGCCGCACGTCTCCTTGCACGATCACGGCGAGACCCAAGGAGTGGATGTTGGCACCCGAATCGAGATCCATTACGATCATTGCCACCCTGTCCGGTGGGGGCTGGAGCCGCCCCGAAACGATAACCCTTTTTTGATCATCGGCTGGATACTCGTGTCTGTGGCAATCCTGTGTACTGTGGCTGGATTCATTCCAATAATGTTCTGAGCCGGATTTCATACAGCAGCTAAGCAGCTAGTGCGCCGGGCCGGTGCCCCGCTGGGCTGGCGTTCTTGTGATCGAATCGTTACCGTAAGAACTACACCGGCCGTTTGAGAGCGGCCGCTTTGAGAGGAGTTTCCATGGTTTCCAAGACAACTTCCACAGCGAAATTTACGGTCCCTGGCCTATCCCTTGCGGACGGTCACCAAGTGGCAGCCACCCTGCAAGGACGGCTCCACGCCTTGAATAATCTCCAACTGACATTGAAGCATGCGCACTGGAATGTGGTGGGTAGGGATTTCATTGGTGTTCACACCATGCTTGACCCTCAGATTGAACTGGTCCGGGCGATGATTGACGAGACAGCGGAACGTATTGCCACTCTGGGCGATTCGCCTAACGGTTTACCCGGAGCGTTGGTGAGAGATCGGGACTGGAACGATTACGCGCTTGGACGAGCCTCCACTATGGAGCATTTGGCCGCTCTGGACGTTGTCTATGAAGGTGTGGTCTCCAGCCACCGCGACGCCATCTCTGTTATTGGAAAACTTGATCCCATCACTGAGGACATGCTGATTGGGCAGACCGCGAAGCTGGAGTTGTTCCAGTGGTTCATGCGCGCGCACCTGGAAAATTCCGGTGGGACACTCCTCAACGCTGAGACGCACACGGAGAAGTCCGCCGCGGCGAAGACGAAGAAAAAGTAGAACTCAGCGGAACAACAGCCTACACATCGAAAATAGGAGCAACACCATGTCAAACACAGAGAACTTTGACCCCACCCAGAGCCCCCGCGTTGACAAAAAGCTGATGGAGGATAGCGCTGGTGAACCTGAAGTAGGAAAAGAAGCGTCTGAAGTGGCGCAGACCCCCGAGCCAAAAGACGTCGAATCGGATCCCGCGCTCAATGACGGACTAGGTCAGGACTGGACCGACGAAGGTGGCGCCACAGCCGAAGGTTCGGCCACATCGTCGGAGTAGAGCATCTGAGCTGAGCTCTGAGCAACTAGTCACTGTCTCTTGGCACTCTGCCGCCTGACACTCTGCCTCTTGACACTGGGCTCTGGAAGCTGCCGGTGCAAAGAACTTATTGTGCCCCGCACTGCTTGCAGTGCGGGGCACAATTGCGTCAACGCCAATGTCAACGCCAATGTCAACGTCAACGCCGGGTCACCGGGGCAAGAGACGCCCTGGACAAGCTGCTCGCAGAGCACAGGCTCTAGGCAATGAACAGTTCACAATAATAGGGTTATCAAAAGTCCTAGAAGGTCCGCAAAGGGGGAGAAAATAATGACTGCACAATTGCTCCGAGTAGAACCTGGATCTGGAGGGATATCTCGCAAGATCGCAGGCCGTGGATTTAGCTATGTTTCGGCAAATGGACGAAGAATCCGCTCTGAAAAGTTAATCAACCGTATTGATGCGCTAGCTGTCCCGCCCGCGTGGCAGCAGGTTTGGATCGCGTCAGATTCACGGGCGCATATTCAAGCTACCGGGGTGGACGCCGCAGGCCGCACCCAGTACATTTATCATCCCCGCTGGCGAGAACTCCGTGATGATGAGAAGTTCATCCGTTCGCTAGCCTTCGCCCAGCGTCTGCCCAGCATGCGCCGGACGGTGACACGGGACCTCCAACAACAAGACGACGCCAAGCGGCGGACGCTCGCAGCAGCGGTGCGTCTCATTGACAGTGCCGGGTTGCGGATAGGCGGGGCCGCCTATGCCGATGAAAACGGTTCCTTTGGCGCCACAACATTGCAGCGGCGGCACGTTAGCGTCCAAGGCTCCGAGATCCGGCTGGTGTTCCGGGGTAAGTCAGCCGGTGCATGGGACGTGCAACTATCGGACTCGTTGCTGGGGGAGTACTTCACCACCATGCCAGCCAACCCGCGCCAAGGTCCCGCGTTGTGTTTTCCGGTCAAGAATGGGCGCCGCAAACAGTGGCACTCCGTCTCCGATTCAGATGTTAACGCGTATCTGGGCAGAATAGTGGGTAGCGGCTTCACCGCCAAGGATTTCCGAACTTGGCAAGGTACGGCGGTTGCTGCAGTTTCGCTGGCTCGCTCCCATCGTTTGGGCGCCTCATCCCCTGACGCTGTCACAGCAGCTATTCGGGACGCGTCCGTATGGCTGCACAACACCCCCACCATAGCCAAAGAATCCTACGTCAATCCTCGTGTTATTGCGCTGTTTGAACAGGGCAAAGTTGCTGCGCCGAAGCGCCAACGAGACAGCGCTGTTCTTGAGCTACTGACAACCGGGAGCGCCCAATAAATCGCGGTCAACACCGGCCACCGGGCCAATATTCGCTGACTCACATCCGTCCGCTACCCACGCTGGCTGGCAACCCGCGCTAGAATGCAAATTGGCCAGTGCTTTCCAGTGTTACTCTTCGCCGCCGGTGGCGTCTTGGTCGGGTTCAGAAGAAAATGACTCGCGATCAACACGAGTTGGACCGGAATTTTCGTCAGTGATGGGAGCTTCCGCAGAAGGCAAATCTACTGGCGCATCAGCCGGGTCTTCACGATCCGCAGCCCCAGACTGTTCAGGAGCCTGATGCGAGGTTTGGATTTCTTCGGGATTTTCATTGTTCTCGGTGGTCATAATTTTCTCCGTGGTTGAGGGGAGTGGTTCCCTTTATTTCAGCTATGGATTGCACGGTCACCGTTCAAGATAATGGGTGGATGGCCTCTTGACAAGCCTTCGGTCACAACCCAGGCACGTTTTCCTGCGAGTGTGACGTGCCGCGATGTGACTGAACTCGCCAAGGGGCTTTGCCCCAGACGGACCCAGAGTGCCTGGGCCCGTCTGCGATCAGCTGCTACTGCTGGAGGGCTTTGATGACTTCTTTTGCGACGTCCTCGCTGGACTGTGGGTTTTGTCCGGTGATGAGGTTGCCGTCACGGACCACATGGGAGCTCCAGGCGCCGGCGTTCTCGATGATGGCGCCCTTTTCCTGCAGGGCATCTTCCACGAACCAGGGAGTGTTGGGCCCAGTGCCGCCATTGAGTTCTTCCTCATTGGTGAAGACCGTCAGGCGGCGCCCTTCGAACGCGAACTTCCCGTCGGTATCCACAGCACTTAGCAAACCTGCCGGACCGTGGCAGAACGGGGCAATGATCGCCCCGGCGGTGTTGGCCGCAATCAGCAGCTGCCCCAAATCTGTGTCCTTGTAGAGATCAGTCATGGGTCCGTGCCCACCGGGCATCACGACGGCGTCGTAGCTCTCGGCGTTCACCTCGGCCAGCACCAGCGGGGCACTCAGCTCAGCATCTATCGAAGCGATGTAATCGCGGAAACCATCTGCCCGTTCCTTGCCCCCTGCCGGATCGTCCAAGAGACTCACCTGATCCACCGTGGGCTTCACGCCTCCCGGAGTTGCGATGTGAACTGTGTGGCCGGCGTCGAGCAGGGTCTTGTGTGAAACCACAAGCTCCTCTGCCCAGTAGCCGGTGGGGTGTTCGCTGCCGTCCCTCATGGTGAGGGAATCTGCGGCGGAAACAACCATCAGTACGTTAGCCATGTTTTTGCTCCTGGTCTGCCGGCCCTTTTCTTAGGTCAGCGGATAGTGTTGTTTTGTTGTTGCGGTGGGAAGCGGTCAGTGCGCAGCTTCGAGTTCGGCGTACGTAGCGTCATCAAGAACCACGCCGGCCGCGCCCAGGTTTTCTTCCAGGTGTTTCACGGAGCTGGTGCCGGGAATGGGCATCATGACGGGGGAGCGGCGCAACAGCCATACCAAAGCCACCTGCGAGGTTGTGGCCCCGAGCCGCTTCGCAGCCTCTGCCAGAGCTCCGCCGGGGCGTGCCAGCTCACCAGCGGAAATGGGGGCCCAAGGGATGAAGCCAATGCCGTTCTGCTCGGCGTAGTTCAACACGTCCTCGGAACTGCGGTCCGTAAGGTTATAGCGGTTCTGCACGGTGGAGACGGTGAAATACTTTCCCGCTTCCTCGAGCTGGGCCACGCTGACCTGAGAGAGTCCCAGCGCCTTGACCTTGCCCTCCTGCTGCAGCTCGCGCAGAACCGTGAATTGCTCTTCTTGATCCACCTTCGGATCGATCCGGTGCAACTGGAGCAGATCCAAGGAATCCACCTTGAGCTTGCGCAGGCTCAGCTCGGTTTGCTGGCGCAGGTATTCGGCGCGGCCCACGGGAACCCACACGTCGGGTCCTGTGCGGGCAAAGCCCACCTTGGTGGCGATCTTCAGGCCATCTTTGTACGGATGCAACGCCTCGGCCAGGATTTCTTCGCTGATATTGGGCCCGTACGAATCAGCAGTGTCAATGAAATCGACCCCAAGTTCCACGGCACGGCGTACGACGGCGATCGCGGCGTCCCGGTCTGCAGGCTCACCCCAAACCCCGTCCCCGACAATGCGCATGGCACCGAACCCTAGGCGATGGACCGTTCCAAGATCTAACAGATCGATGGTGGCTGATACTTGAGTATTCGCTGAGTTGTCATGGTTCATAGGGGCGACAACCAGCTAAGACTGCGGTGTATTCCCTCATGGAACAGAGGAACGGTTCTCTAATGGCTCAGCACAGAGGACTTACTCAGGCCACGTGGGGATTCCCACCACTTACATCACATTGAGATTTTTACGTGGCCGTCCCGATACCCACACGTACGTCCCTGCGCTCAGGACCACGCCGCCGGCAATGAACATCCACCAAGGAAAACCGGGCACGTCGGGGGTCTTACCCGATGCGTCCAGGTCCGTCTGTGGGGTGGGAATGATGCGTTCACCCGTCACCAAGATGCGGTGACTGTTGATCCCGAGGGGGGTGCAGGTGACGAGAGTTATCAGGTCTTTGCCGGGCTGAATGAAGAGGCTCTCTGTGTCTTCCGGAGCCACGACGATGGTTTCAGCGACACGGTACGTGAGAACTTCACCGAAGACCTCGATTGTGAAAGTGTCATTGACCACAACCTTGTTGAGGTTCGTGAAAAGTTCCGAAGTTGCAAGGCCTCTATGCCCGGTGACAACGGAGTGTGTGGACGGTCCGCCCACAGGCAACGCTGTGCCCTCGAGGTGACCGATGCCGTGTTCAAGGACTGTCTCGCTTGTGCCGTGGTATATCGGCAGGTCAACTTTGATAGAGGGGATTCTGATGCGCGCCATCAAGCCCTCGGAATCGCCCCGAAGTATGGAGAGGTACTTTCGCTCCACGTCGGAGGGAATCTCGTTCGCGAGCGGCAACCGTTCGTTTGCCGCGATGGCTGCGCCACCCCCGCTCAAGCCCTGATTGTAGGCGCGTGCCTCGGTGAGTCTCTCGCGCAAGGTCTCGGCGCCGAGGTCGTTGATGCCTCGGGTGAGTTTGTCGATTTCCTGTGACTGCTCGACGGCGGTGAACCAAGCGGCTGCGGCTGGATAGAGCAGCAGTGCGGATCCGGCAGTGACCGCCAGCGCAACCAGCAGGGGTAGTGCCGAAAGTCGCCAACGCCGCTGCCTACGCAGCTCGCGCCGCGTCGGAACTATTGGGGGAGGGGCAATAGCGGCACTGCTGAGTGCTTCGTTTAAATCAGGAGAGGGCAGGGCATCTTTCTGACGCCCCGCCCTCTGCTTCATAGTGCTATATTACGCGATTACGGATGTCAGAGCGGCACGACGACGTGCAGCGATGACCGCGGTGCCGAGGGCAATTGCGATGAGTCCAATACCACCGACGGTGAACCATAGGGCGCCGTCACCACCGGTGAGAGGCAGTGCAAAGGCCGGAACTTGGTCGTGCTTGAATTCGACGTAGTTCTGTACCGGAGCGGTGGTTGAGCTCGGGCCAGCGACAACCTGTGTTTGCACCTGGCTGGGCGTTGGCAGCTGGAATCCGGCCGGCGGGGTGAGTTCACGGACATAGTAGTTGCCCGGTGTGATGATGGGGATTTCGACAATGCCGTTCGCGCCGGTAGTCCAGTTTTGGATGCCGTTGATGAAGACCGCGTTCTGGCCGAGGTTGGCGTCGTTCTGGTTGAGGAACACCTGGTATACGGCGCCCGCGAGCGGAGTGCGCACGTTGTTCTCGCTCTGGAATGCGAACACGGTGAGCTGGCCGATCGGCGTGTTGCCGGTGACTGTCTCGCTGGCGCCGTTCACAACGCTGGTTGCAGTGTTGGTGATGATTCCACTTGCGGGGATGGTCACGGCCCGGGTCAGCACGGTGAGCGTCACTGCTCCACCGGGCAAGGAGGCTAGACGGGTGAGGCCGGCAGGGGTGAACGTGGCGGTGAGGTTGCGTGTGGCCTCCTCGTATCCGAGGTTGTAATCAGTGCCGTCGGCGAAGTTCTGGGCTATGCCGGCTGCGTTCTCCACCCGCACACTTGTTGGGGCAACTCCGGTGGGCCCGGTTGCAAGGTAGCTGAGTTCAACAGGAAGAGTGTCAGTGAGACTGAACGTCTCAACGCTGTCGCCGGAGGCGAGGGTTGGTATGCCGGCTTTGATAGCCCAACGGATGAGGTCGGGATTGCGCGCCTCTACTGAATTGGCCGCCGCCGGGATGCGCGTCTTCGTCAGATCCGTGACAGCGTTCTTGGGGTAGACGTGCACGTCGTAAACCCACTGGTTTGCCGGTGCGCCACCTGGCCCTGTGGGGAAAGGCAGTGTGACAAGGAACGGTGCGGCTGGGTTAGTTGCCTCGACTGGCAACACGGTTTCTGTCACGAGGTAGAGACCGAGCGGCATGGTGTCACCGCTGTTGAATACTGCTACACCATTGGTCCCGGTGGTAGCCGTGAATGTGTCGCTAACAGTCACACGTGAGGCGGCCGTGGCGGGAGTGAGGGCGGAGACCGCGGTCCAACCTTCTGGTGTGGTCAGGTCAACTCCCTGAACGAGTGCTGCGGTGAAAGTCGCGCCTGAGAGTGGCGTGCCGGGAACGGTGACTTCCTGTCCGGTGCCGATTTGTTGACCGTTCTGGGGTCCTAGCGCTGACTTGTGGATGGTCAGGGTTCGGGCGATCGTCGGATCAATATTGCCCGACTGCGTGAGTGCTGACGCTGGCGCAACGGTGACCAGGGCAGCCGCTGCGCTCAGCGCAAGCACGCCGGCAACGGCGGTCAGCCGGCCAAGGATGGAAATGGACACGAGGTAACTCCTATGGGTGAAGTGCGGATTCTAAAAGGAAGCGCAAAGAGAACGAGTAAAAGTAGGAAACTTAGCTGGCCGGGGAAGATGCTTACATCATCAGAAGGCGCCCCGCATTCGTTGACGCCGGTGCCACAACAAGAAGGTGAATGCCAGAACTAACAGCGATCCCCCTCCTATGTAGAACGCGTCGGCACTGGTGCCGCCGGTCAACGGCAATGTGGTGGGTTCCACCGGCGCGTTGACGAAGCGGTAGACCGCAGCCTGACCGGGAGCCGGAGCTGAAATTGTGCGTGCAGAGACAGGGGTCCACGTTGACCCTGTCAATTGTTCGAGACGGATTTCCTGGTACGCAAGGCGCCGGGACGGATCGGTTGCCGCTTCTGTCAGCGTGTAGTTGTGGCCTGGTCTGACGTCGAAGGTGTTCGCTGGGTTGCCTGAACTGACATAATCGGCGCCGGGCCGGATCTCTGTTGGCAAGGGCCCACCCGTAAGCGGGGCCGGGGTAGCGGTAAGTTTCCAATCCGGAGCTTGGAAGCCTGGTTGGGGGTTTTGAACCCGATTGAGCAACGTGATGGAGGCCGTTGCGTTCGTCACGGTGCACGTGATTGTGGCACTGGCTAGCGGGATGAGATCTCCTGCGGGTGTGGTCTCGACTGGCACACCCGTCCCCGTGCGGCATTGCCAGATGCCAGTTTGGACGTAGGTGAGCGGACCACCAGCTTCAGTCAAACGATAGGTAACACCGGGAGTGACCGGAACTCCCGAGGCTGCAGCCGTGCCTGATCGTCCAGCGGGTCCTGGAAGCGCTCCGGCGGGTCCGACGGCGCTAAGGGTCCAGTCTGTTGTCAGCGCGGAACCGAAAGTAACTGCTTTTACGAGTGTCAGGGACGCCGTTGGCCGGTTGATGATGGTGCATTCCAGAGCCGACGCGGGAGCTATTGCGGTGACGCTGGCACTGATGATGGAACCGACTTGGGTGAAGGTGACGGGCCGGGTTGCGCCGTTCACCGTGCACGAGCCACTGACGAAGGCGAAGCCCTCCTGCTGGACTTCCGAGACAACTACTGTTGCCCGTGAAGCTGCCGAACCGAACAGCACTGTCCAGTTGGCTTGGCCTGCAGCATTGCTTTGTTGTCTAAGCGACTCGCTCGGCAGGGCAGTCGCTGTGCCCGTAGTTGCAGTAGCTGTTGTGCCTAAGCTCCAGTCGACCCCGGGGCGAGTGAGGCCTGAGAAGTCCCGGATAGTCTTCGTGATCCGCACACTGGTGACTGGTGCAGGAGAGTTGAAGTATGTGCAGTTCACGTTCGAGCTGAGCTTATTTGGCATGGTAACGGCGCCAGTTGTGGTGGTACCTGAACTCAGCCTCACCCCGTCAGCCCAGCATTCATAGATGGTTGTATAGGCATTGATTGCGGAAGTGGAGCCGGCGGCCATGGTTTCGGAGATCGTAATAGTAGTGCCAATTTGGGTGGGAAAGGGGCCGATCTGCGCGTTTTGGCGGCCGGTGGCGGATCCGGTTGTGGTTGCCGTGGCGAACACTGACAGTGGTGATCCTGCCGATGCCGTCAGCGTGAACTGGTCTTTCGCAACTTGGCGCCCCACCACGTTCTTTTGCACAGTGATTGTTGGCGGGGAGGAGCAGCCCGCAAGGTCCACGGAGTTGATAGCAATGCGTTCGGTGCCGTTGACGCGGGTCCAGGTTGTGGCATCGAATTCATAGGCGTTGCTCGCATTGGACAGGTAGACGGTGCCGCGCGGCGAGAACGCGATGCCGTTGACGTTAGTGAAGGCCGCCTCTGTCCCTACAAACGGTCTGGTAGCCGAGGTATTGACGGCCAGTGTGCCGCCCGAGGCTGCGGCGATCGTCTCGGCCGTCACCGTGTAGATTGTTGCGCTACTGGTGGAGTTTGCTGTGGCAGCGCCAACCACATACAAGTTGCCGCCGGCATCGAATGCCATATCACCGTTGCCGTTCGGGGCTGCTCCTGTGGGGAACGCGCCCACGTAGGCGAACCGGGTGGCGGCCGGGTTTGTTTCGGTGAAGCTCCAGAGGTAGAACTGGGAGTTAGCGAAGGCGCCAAAGAGATAGCGGCCGCTTGCTAAATCAATCGCACCGGCAACGATGCTGCCATTGATCTGAGACCCGCCCGCCATGGTTGTGTAGGAGGTGTTTGCCAGCTTTTGGAACCCGGCGCCTGGAGTCCATTTAAGAATCGAGGACACATCGCTCGCATCGGAGGATCGGTCCAGTGCGTAGGCGAGATTTCCGTTTTGGCCTATGCCGAGGGCGTTGGAGGCGGTTACACCCGGCCACGTGCCTACCGGAACGACACTTCCGGAAACGATATCGCCTTGTTCCAAAACGCCTGTGGCGTTTATGGAATAAAAGTGGTTGGTGTCACAGAAGAGGCGTGGGGTTTGCGTGGTGTTGGTGAAGGTGCAGATAATTTCAGCACCTTCTTCGTCGGGAACAGTGATGGTGCCCGCGGCTCCTGGTCCGGAGGCGATCACGGTCCCGGCCCGGATGCACTCGTAGCCATTGGAATAGCCAAGGCCTGCGCCGGACAGTGGTGCTTCGTGAATTGTGTAGGTTGAGCCGGGCTGCACAACGGAGCGGCTGATCTGCGAGGCCTGGATCCCGGTGGCGGCGCCCGTGGTTGTAGCTTCCGCGAGCTTGCTCGTTCCCATGCGCAGTGTCAGGGTGAACTGATCCGTCGCGGTTGTGCGTGACGGCAGGTTCTTTCGGACTGTGATGGTGGTCGCGGCGGCGACGCTGAGGCTATCGGGTGGTGAGCTGATGAGTCCCGCTGGGGTCACTGTTCCGCTGGTGTAAGTTCCAGAACTTGCTGCCACCACGGCCACTGAAATGGTGCAGGAGGTTGCACCCGCTACAAGGTCTCCACCGACCGCCGAGATGCTAGCCGTTCCCGCCGTGGCCGTGACTTTGAACGGGGTTCCGGCCGCGTTGGTGCACGTTCCCGCAACCGTGGGGTTCGGTGCCACCGAGAGTCCCGGGGGGAGTGCGGTGGAGAATCCCCAGTCAGTTTTCGCGAGCAGATCCGTGGTATTGGTGATGGAGTAGGTAAGGCTGGTGGGTACTGTCGAGGTGGCACCTGCTACCTCGAAGGAGGCATCAAGGGCGGGGGTGACATCGAGAACCCGGAGATTATCAACACCAAACCCGCTACCAGAACCCGTCACGGTGTTTACGAGCTCCACCTGGGCGGCAGAAATCTGCGCGGGCGTCAGAAGTGCTGCCTTGGAACCGGTGTTGCTCGCGGCGCGGACGGAGGCCGAGAATGCAGGGTCAGCGATGTTATTGACTGTGGCGAGCGTGGGAAGGGCAGGGGATGTATAAAACACGTTGCCGGTGGTCGTGCAGGGAACCACAGCAGTCGGGAATCCGGACAGGAGGGTAGTCGTGCCCGAGACCAGGTTCAGCGAGAGCGATGCGTTGTTGTTCCCGCATTGCGTTCCGATGGTATTCATCCCCAGCGCGTAGTACCTGGAGTCAGGGGCGGTTATGCCAATTCCCGCAGTGGACTGCAATACTGTCGTACCGCCCGTGACTGCGCCGTAAGGAAGTGCGATGAGTGCATGGTTAGTCTGGGTGCTGGCTGTGGAACCGTTGGTGGGTGATTGCGATGACGTAGAGCCCTTAACGCCTGCGGCTACCTGGCCAAGAACATCGGCCATGCGGCGGGCCTCGCGTGCAGCGAGTGACGATTGGCCGCGTGTCTGGAGTGCTTGCGTGGGACAAAACGACGGGTTCGGGTACGGCGAGATGTAATTTAGCAGAACTCCCGTGCAGCTGGTTGGGTTGATCCAACCTGCCGAGCCGGTGTATCGCCCCGCGGAGTAGGCGGTTAGCCCGCTGGCTGTGTTCGTTAGACCCTGCTCGAAGGACTCGGTCCACACTTGACGGGGCGCCTCAGAGAAGCCTGCGGCAAGAAAACTGGCAGTGGTGCGGAAGTCTTTGGATCCAGCTGATGCCACGGGCGGTGCCCGGCCCGATTCGGCCTCTGATCCCTCATTACTCAATCCTTTATCCTGGTTTGAGCCAGGTGAGTTAAGCGGGGAGACAGGAAGGAGCGCGGGGCCCATGCCGGAGGTGGATGGCTGAGGCTCGTCCGCAGTTGGGTCCTCGGTAAGGGCTGGTTCTGATGCGGCCTGAGTAGGTGCAGGGGTGGGCGTCATGATTGAGGAGGACGGTTCAAGCTCGGCCAGATCGTCCGAGGCCCCAAGCGGGAAAGCAGGATCCACTGGCGTGGCGAGCATACTTGCCGTGGCCGGTAATGAGGCAGCGCTCAATCCCCACCCGCTGAACACCACCAAAGAGAGCACGGCCGCAATAGCGCGGATACCGAGCCGTGATCCCGATCCCCTCAGGGCGCGCAACAGACCGTTTGGATGATCCAAAGGGAGGCTCCTTGAGGTCGTTTGCCAAACGTCCACCACGGAGGAGACGCTGAGCACCAAAAATCCAAGATGAGGCTCCCCCAAATCCGGAGTCTGCGCGCTAGAGGCCACGCTGACATTGATGAATGTAGCAGAGCGTCAAGCGCCTTGCAACTGCGATTTAGCAGTCATATGGCGGTACAACTGCAGGCTTTTTTACAAGCGCGGGGCAGAGGCATGAACTCTCATTGAAACCAGCAGGGATTCGCTGGCACGGGAGCTCTGATATTTGTATGTCCTGCTCTCAGTGCTTCGTTGACGAGGTGTCTGGTGACTTCAAAAGCACCGTGCTGGCTCAGTCATTGTTGCTGGCGGGGATCCGCAAGCAGTGCAAGGAAGATGGTTAAGATTACGGTGGTCGGAGGATTTATTACGAAGAAAAAGATCCGCCAATCACGTGCTGCTGCGTGGAACTGGCACCTGAACATCTGAGCCGCCCTCGGCAGTAATTCGTGTGCGCATCTGGGCCAGTACCGTTCCGTCAACAAATCCTCCGGCAAAGAGGCATTGGCCCTGGCGGAAGTCCTGTGCCTGGTTCAGCACCTCCTCGGAAATGAAGCCAAACGATTCGGCAAGCTCCACCAAGTCCCTCGGTGAGTTAATGCGCATGAGCCCCACGTTGTCACATTGGGAGGGAACGTTGGGGTGGATATTAGTGGGGCGCTGTGTGGAGAGAAATAGCCACAATCCAAACTTGCGCCCCTCCGCCGCTATTTGGACAAGCTGTTCGGTCAGTGCCCGTTCTACCGGAGTGGACGGCGTGGGGAAGCAGACGTTGTGCGCCTCGTCAATGACGTCCGTGATGGCTTCTACGCCCCTTGACCACAGATCCCACTCCAGAACCTGCAAATTCTCGATCCGGTTGGCCAGTTTCAGTTTGCCGGGATCGTTGCTGGCTCGCAGCCCAGTGATGAAACTTTCGTTGTTAAACGTTTTGGGATCCACATCGATGTGCAGCAGTACATTGAATTCCTCTGCATCGGCGATGGGGTCCAGCTGGAGCACTGCAGCCTTTGAGGCAACGGAGAGATCGGTGAACCGTGCACGCACTTGCTCTCCGTCAGTGCTGGTGGAATGCAAGATCCGCACGGGAATTTCTGCCAATGCCCTAGCTTCTTCCGTGTCCGCATCGCTGCGAACTTCATTTAGCCGGGTGAAGTCAGCGTTCGGATCCAGAATCAGCAACGGCAGCTCTGTGTGCAGGAGAAGCTGTTCCAACACCACACCCAAGGCATAGGTTTTCCCTGAGCCGCTCTGCCCGCACCAAAAAGTGTGCCTGTTGAACCGCTCAGCCCGCAGGGAAACGCCGGAATCGGAAACGTCGGTCCGCGAACCAATAATCAAGTCAGTCATGGTCTCTTACTCTTCGTTGATCGTGCGGGTGGCGGGGCGGTTCAAGCGGCGGGGATGGTGCAATTCCCTCGATGAATAAGTGTTGGAGGCTCTGTTGTTCCAGCATAATGAAGGGCTCCGTCTCATAGTCATTTCCAGGGAAGGTTTTTTACCAGTGGTGGGGCACAGCTTCCCGCCCGAAACGCGGCGTACTCCCACGCTGGCGAGAACAGCCTCTTAGCGTGAGCTGATGTTCTTGAATCGGTTGACGGACAGCGGAACGAAGATTGACAGGACTATGACAATGCCAATGAGCACTGTAGCTATGGAGTGTTGTTGGGTCCAGACATCTGACACGGGTGAACCAGGTGGCACATTTCCAAAGAGTTGCCGTGCTGCCTGTACCAACGCCGAGACTGGGTTGAGCTCGGCGAAGACCCGAAGAGGTGTGGGCAGCGTTGCACTCGGCACAAAGGCGTTGGAAATGAAGGTGAGCGGAAACAAGACCAGGAATGAGACATTGTTGATGACTTCCGGGCTCCTGACCAGCATCCCAAGGTATGCCATCATCCATGACAAGGCGTAAGCAAACAGCAAGAGCAGTGCCACGGCGGCGGCGCCTTCCAGAAAGCTGGAGCGCACTCTCCAACCCACTATCAAGCCAGTCGCCATCATCACCACCATGGAGATGGCATTGATGAGAAGATCGCCGTTGGTGCGTCCTATGAGCACCGCTGAAGGGCTCATAGGCAGTGTCCGGAACCTGTCAATGATGCCGTCACGAAGATCCTGGGCCATCGCGGATCCGGAAAATGTTGAACCGAAAACAACGGTTTGGGCGAAAATTCCTGCCATGATGAACTCTTTGTAGCTGCTGCCCGGAATATCGATGACCCCGGCATAAATGTAAGTGAACAACAATACGAACATGATGGGCTGCAACGTGGTGAACACCAGCACATCGGGGACCCGCTTGATTTTAATGAGGTTGCGCCGGGTGGTGATCCACCCATCCGTGAACCAACGCGCCCACCGCACAGCCACTGTGGGGGCTGGTGGCTCTGAGCTGTTCGTGGCGCTCATCAGGAACCCCCGTCCTTAGCAACATGGTCCTCGGCACCATGCCCGGTCAACCGAAGGAAAACATCGTCCAGGGTGGGACGGCGCATCCCGGCATCATAGAGCTTGATGCCGCGGGATTCGAGCTCCGCTAACACCTCTTGTAATGCGGCGGGGGCGTCTTGTGCGCTCACGCTCAGTTCATGGCCATCAGCTGACACTGCCGGCTCAGCATCCCCAACACGCGCCAGTATCTGGGCCACTGTAGCGCTGTCGCCTGCAGTGACAAGGTTCAGTTCCAGGCGCTGTCCGCCAAAGGAGGCTTTGAGCTCGTTCGCGGTGCCGCGGGCAATTACCTTGCCATCATCAATGACGCAGATGCTGTCAGCCAGCCTGTCCGCTTCCTCCAAATATTGGGTGGTCAACAAAACGGTTGTGCCCTCCCCTACAAGGGTGGTGATCACATCCCACATTCCCAGTCTGCTGCGTGGATCAAGTCCTGTTGTGGGCTCGTCCAGAAACAACACCTTGGGACGAGTTACCAGCGCACCGGCAAGGTCAATGCGCCGGCGCATCCCTCCGGAGAAGCCCTTAACCGGGCGGTTAGCCGCATCCGATAAATCGAATAGTTCGATGAGCTCATGCGCACGCTGGCGTGATGCCTTGGCGCCCAAGTGGTAGAGCCGGCCCACCATATCCAGATTCTCGAAGCCTGTCAGGTTCTCGTCAACAGCCGCGTATTGACCGGATACTCCGATGAGGGGGCGGATGCTGCCAGGATGCTTCAGGACATCAATTCCATCAATGCAGGCGCTCCCGCTGCTCGGCGTGATCAGCGTTGTCAGCACTTTAACTGTGGTGGTCTTGCCTGCACCGTTGGGTCCCAGCAGTGCAGTAACAGAGCCCTGGGGCACGGAAAGATCAAGCCCGTCGAGCGCACGGACCGGTGGTGCCCCTTTAGGCGTGTAGATCTTGGTCAGGCCTTGGGCCTCAACGAACATCATCGAAACAGCATAAGTGAATCCAGTTCATGATCCTAGAGGTGAGGATCATCAATGTGTCCTAGGAACTGGATAAATTGCGGCAGACCCTGCGGGTGCGGGAGCATTGCGCCATCACCACTTCCTCAAGTGGTAGGAAGCGGACACGTCAAGAGCTCTATCTGCCGCGCATCCTCATCCAACCGTGGGGTGACTACAGCCAGCATGTAACTCTCAACCAAGTTTCAGACGGCTTACTGGATCCGGCGGGGTCCATATAAACCGCTGGGTAGCACCTGGCGTGTCAACGGGAGATCTGTTGTAGAGCCCAGGAATTCCCGTCGGGATCGCTGAAGTAGGCGTAACGGACGCCCCCGCCCATATCGCTGACCTCGGACACCTCTACCCCGGTGCCAAGAAGTGTCCGGCGGATGGTGTCAAGATCATCCACCACTAAATGCAAGCCATGGACTGGTGCTGCTGTGGGATCGCTGATGCCCACGCCAATAACAATGGAGCACGCTGATCCTGGGGGTGTCAGCTGGACCACGCGCATGCCGTTGCCGGGCTCAATGTCATGATCTAGTTTGAAACCCACTTGATCAATGTAGAACGCTTTGCTGCGCTCAACATCCGTTGAAGGCAGCGGAACCAATTCCAAACGCATGTCCACGGGGGCTCCTTCTAACGGCAAAATCAACTTAGCGATCCGCTACGATGGCCGCGCTATAACCTGACAATGTCAACGCGGCCTCGGAACCAGCACCAGTTAGCTGGGTCCCGCCGTCAGTGGCTAACAGTAGATGCTGTCCATGGACAGGCACGTCCACCATTTTGGCGGAAAAATTCAGGGCCACACTGATCCCGCCCCTGCGCAATACCAGCCACTTCGCGTCCTCTTCAAAGAGGACCGAGGTGGCAGCAAAGTCCGGCTGGCTAAGTTCGGGGGTGGATCGCCGCAGAGAGATCAGCCTCTTGTACAAGTCTAAAAGCCGTGCATGATCGCCGTGGGCGACTTCTGACCATTTGAGCTTGGATCGGGTGAACGTCTCAGGGTCTTGCGGGTTGGGGACCACCATTGGGTCCCATCCCATTGCCGCGAACTCTTCCAAACGACCCCTCGCAGTGGCTTCAGCCAGCTCCGGTTCGGGATGGGAGGTAAAGAATTGCCACGGCGTGCTGGCCCCAAATTCCTCCCCCATGAACAGCATGGGTGTGAAGGGCGAAGCTAGTGTTGCCACAGCGGCGATTGCTAGCTGCCCATACTCCAGGGTCTGTGACAAACGATCGCCGGCAGCACGGTTGCCGATCTGGTCATGATTCTGATTGCACACCACCAACGCGGAGGGATGCACCATCTTTTTGTTGATCTCCCGGCCGTGATGGCGGCCACGGAAACTGGAGTAGCTCCCGTTGTGAAAGAAGCCCTCCTGTAATACCTTGGCAAGCGCTCCCACTGAATCAAAATCTGCGTAGTAACCCGCGGTCTCGCCGCTGACATTGACATGCACGGCATGATGGAAGTCATCACACCATTGCGCTCGCAGCCCGTTGCCATTTTCCGATCGCGGATACAGCAGCCTTGGATCGTTGAGATCTGATTCTGCGATCATGGACACGGCCCGGCCGGTCTCGGCAGAGACGGCCTGGGACATCTCTGCCAGCTCTTCAAGAAGGGGCCGTGCCCGCTCATCCTCCAACGCGTGGACGGCGTCCAGCCGCAGGCCATCCACATGGAAGTCCCGCAGCCACATGGCAGCGTTTTGAAGAATGTAGCTCCGGACAGTGTCCGATCCCTGTCCGTCCAAATTCACGCAATCGCCCCAAGAGTTGCCGGCCCCCTCTTTGAGGTAGGGACCAAAACGGGGAAGGTAGTTCCCACTGGGACCCAAATGGTTGTACACCACGTCCTGGATGACGCCGATCCCCGCCCTGTGTGCCGCGTCGACGAAACGCTGGTAGGCAGCCGGGCCGCCATAGCCCTCATGGACCGCATACCAGAGCACGCCGTCGTATCCCCAGTTGTGAGTGCCGTTAAAGTCATTGACCGGGAGCAGTTCAATGAAGTCAATGCCGAGCTCTGTCAGGTAATCCAGCTTCTGCGCTGCCGCATCCAACGTGCCCGCATCTGTGAAGGTGCCAAGGTGCAGTTCATAAATCACCGCACCGGTCAGCTCCCGGCCGTGCCAGTGACTGTCCTTCCACATGTGAGCGGTGGGATCGAAAGTGCGCGAGAGGGAATGGACACCGTTGGGCTGCCGGCGGGAGCGCGGATCCGGCAGGGGAGTGCTGTCCTCGTCCAGCAGGTAGCCGTAATCCACCTCAGCGCCCGTGGGGGCACCTGGACAGGTCCACCACCCCTCATCTCCGGCGGGCTCGTCGCTGCACCGCGTCATGGCATGTTCCGTCCCGTCAGCGCGCAGAATAACAGTTTCTGCGGCCGGAGCCCACACATCGAAGCGTCCGCGCTCTGGTCCCTGGTGGGTCAAGGCACTCTCCTTTTCACTCTTGAGGGATTAAACGGGGGTAGCGTCCGGAGCCAGGCCACTTGATAGCGGCTCGAGGTGGCTCTCGGGTTTCAGAAGGGCCACGGGATGGCTGGAAAGGATCTCTCCTACGGGTACCTCGCCTGCCGTGAAGGTGCGGCCCGTCAGCTCATCAGACATAGTGCTGGCTAGGCGGATGTAAGTCTCTTGCCAGCCGCCCATTTGTTTCAGCCCATGGGGAAGCCTGGTTGCCAGTGTCAGCGCACCTTGGCCGTCACCGCCATCGCGGCTGAAGGCCAGCAGGTGTTTCGCTGCCGGACCTTGGGCATATACGGGGGTGTAGCCGGCGAACAGTTGCGGGTGACTGCGGCGCAGCCGAAGCGCACGCGAGGTCACCAGCAGCTTTGTTTGCTCCCCAGCGGCCGACGCCGGCAGCGAGCCTTCGTCCAGCTGCTCCAGCATCCGCTGGCGTGCACGGAAATCGACGGGCCGGCGGTTGTCCGGGTCCGTGAGGGAACGGTCCCACAGCTCGGTACCCTGATAGACATCCGGAACGCCGGGCATGGTGAGCTGAACAATTTTTGCGGAGAGAGAATTGGATGCCCCATAGGGCTCCAACAGGGAAACCAGCGTCTCCAGCTCGCGGTGCGCCTGCGGGTTGTCGAAGGCAGCATCAACCACCTCCGCCAACCGCTCTTCGAAGCTCTCCTTCGGGTGGGCCCAATCGGTTGATTTCCCGGCTTCACGGGCTGCCTTTTCAGCGTAAGCGTGAAGCCTGCCGCGGTCCGCCGGCCAGACACCGGCTATGGCCTGCCACAGCAAATTGGCCAGCGGTCCGTCAGGCAGCGGAGCCAAGGCCTGCATGCGCTGCACAAACTGCCCCCACACAGCCGGCAGTTCCGCCAAAACAGAAATCCTGGCCCGGGTATCCTCGCTGCGTTTGGTGTCATGGGTGCTCAACGTGGTCATAGATAGCGGGATCCGCTCCTGACGGCGGCGCATCCGGGCGTGGAATTCTGCCGGTGGGATGGCGAACTCCGTGGGGTCCGCCCCCACCTCCGTCAAAGTGCCCAAGCGGTTGTGGCGGAAGAAGGCGGTGTCCTCCACCCCTTTGGCCATGACCATACCGGAGGTTTGTTGGAAGCGACGGCCCAGCTCAGCGCCGTGGTCCGGGCCCACCTCCAGCAGCAGCGGCAAAAGGATCCCCACCGCATCCTGGAGGTCGGGGCGCCTGCGGGCAGCCTCGGCGCACGCCGCCTGCAAAATCTGCGCACCCTCTGGCAGGTACGTCCGGTAGATGGGGAAGCAGGCAATGATTTCAGAGAGTGCATCAGCCCAGTGCTCAACACCCAATCTGGTGTTCTCCGGCACCAGCCGGGCCAACCGCAGCATTTCCGAGTGCAATATTCCATCCGTGACCCGCCGCTTGGTGCCGTGGATGGTCTCCTCGTAGTCCGGTATTGGACCGCCGCGCAGCGTGGCACTGACAGCATTGATGCCCGGCTGCCCGGTGTTGTCAATGAACACCCGGTCTATGTCCGCCAAGGCGTCGTAGCCCGTGGTGCCCTCGCAATCGAAACTTTGGAGAAGATCCTCGCCCGGCTCGAGGATTTTCTCCACCAGCACATACCTGCCGCCAATTCCCTCTCTGAGCCGGTGCAAGTAACCTTCCGGATCAGCCAAACCGTCGGGATGGTCGATGCGCAGCCCATCCACCAGATCCTCATCAAACCAGCGCAAAATCTCTTGGTGGGACTGGGCAAAAATCTCCGGGTCCTCTACACGCAGACCGGCCAGCGAGTTCACGGCGAAGAACCTGCGGTAGTTCAAGTCAAAGTCTGCCCGGCGCCACCCGATCAGCTCGTAGTGCTGCCGCTCATGAACCTGGGCCGCTGTCTGGCCCTCCGAGAACGTGCCCTGTGCTAGCGGGAAGCGGTGCTCGTAATAGCAGAGCTCGCCATCTTTGATCTCAAGGACCTCAACATCTTGATCATCTTCAAGAATGGGGATGCGGATCCGCCCCGCTCCTGCCGCCCAGTCGACGTCGAACGCGCTGGCCCACGGCGAGTCCTGGCCCTCTTTCAGGAGGGACCACCACCAGGGGTTCGCCTTGGGTGTTGCTACTCCCATGTGATTGGGCACAATGTCCACCAGCACGCCAAGACCCGCCTCGCGCGCCGCCTGGGAGAGAGCCATCAGCCCCTCCGGACCGCCACGGTCGGCATCAATGGTGGAGGTATCCGTGACGTCGTACCCGTGAGTTGAGCCCTTTTCCGCCGTCAGAATGGGGGAGAGGTACACCCAATCCACGCCCAGCAACTTCAGGTATGGCACGGTGTTGGCCGCATCAACCAAGGTGAAGTCGGCGTTCAGTTGCAGCCGGTATGTGGAAGAGGGGACTCTCATCACACAGCTCCTTCGGCTGGGGTGTCACCTTCGGGTTCGTCCGTGGTGTCCGGGGTCATGGCAGCCAAAGACGCTGCGGCGGAGTAGTCAACCAGTTCTTCTGGGCCGGAATAGGCGCGCAGGACCATCGTGGACTTTGCCGCCAATTCAACGGTTGCGCCAGCATCGGGAAGCTCTTTATCGGCGCCTCCTGCAGTGTCCACCAGAATCTCCCATGACGGAGAATATTCCTTAGGGGGGAGTTGGAAGTTCAGGGCTTGGTCATCGGCATTGAACAAAAGCAAAAAGCTCTTGTCAGTGATGCGGCGTCCGCGGCTGTCTTGTTCCCTGATGCCTTCTCCGTTGTAGAAGACGCCCACGCAGCGGCCAAATCCACTGTCCCAGTCTTCGGGGCGCATATCCGCCCCGTCCGGCCTGATCCAGACGATGTCCGGGAGAGCTTCGCCTTCTCCGCGCACAACCGGCCGTCCGTCAAAGAAGCCGCGGCGCCGGAAAACGGGATGGTCGGAGCGGATCTGGTTCACCTTGGCCGTAAACTCCACCAAGGGCTGGTCCACAGCATCCCAATGCACCCAGCTGAGCTCGGAATCCTGACAGTAGGTGTTGTTGTTACCTTGCTGGGTACGGCCTAGTTCATCCCCGTGCACAATCATCGGAACGCCTTGAGAGAGCAGCAGCGTGGTGATGATATTGCGTTGCTGGCGTGCGCGCAGGGTCAGCACAGCAGGGTCATCTGTGGGGCCTTCAACCCCACAGTTCCACGAGCGGTTGTGCGATTCGCCGTCGTTATTGTCTTCGCCGTTGGCTTCGTTGTGCTTCTCGTTGTAGGAGACCAGATCCCGCAGCGTGAATCCGTCGTGAGCTGTGACGAAGTTGATGGAGGCCACGGGGCGGCGTCCGGAATTTTCATACAGGTCCGCAGATCCGGTCAGCCGGGACGCGAATTCGGCAAGGGTTGCCGGTTCCCCCCGCCAGAAATCTCGCACAGTGTCCCGATATTTGCCGTTCCATTCGGTCCATTGCGGCGGGAAGTTACCCACTTGGTAACCGCCAGGGCCCACATCCCAAGGTTCGGCAATGAGTTTCACCTGCGAAATAACCGGATCCTGCTGGATCATTTCAAAGAAGGTGGAAAGCTTGTCCACGGCATAGAATTCACGCGCCAAGGTGGACGCCAAATCGAAACGGAAGCCATCCACATGCATTTCCAGCACCCAGTAGCGCAAGGAGTCCATGATGAGCTGCAAGGAGTGGGGATGCCGGACGTTCAGCGAATTTCCTGTACCGGTGTAGTCCATGTAGTACTGGGGTTCATCTTCAACGAGACGGTAGTACGCCGCGTTGTCGATGCCCTTGAAGGACAAGGTAGGCCCCAAATGGTTGCCTTCTGCGGTGTGGTTGTAAACCACATCGAGAATGACTTCGATCCCCGCTTTGTGAAGGTCGCGGACCATGGCCTTGAATTCTTGGACCTGGCCGCCGTGCTCACCCGAGGAACTGTAGGTGTTCTGCGGGGCAAAGAAGCCGATGCTGTTGTAGCCCCAATAGTTGCTGAGGCCCTTCTCCATCAACGTGCCATCGTTGACAAATTGATGGACGGGCATGAGTTCGACGGCGGTGACGCCAAGTTTTCGATAATGGTCCAGCATCACCGGATGGGCAACGCCGGCATAGGTGCCGCGCTGCTCCTCGGGTATTTCACTCTGGAGCGCAGTGAGGCCCTTAACGTGGGCTTCGTAGATAACACTCTCGTGGTACGGGATGCGCAGCTGGCGGTCCCCGTCCCAACTAAAAAATGGGTTGATGACCACGCTGTACATGGCATGCGGTGCTGAATCTTCTTCTTGCCGCGCGTCCGGATCATCGAACTGGTAGGAGAACAAGGAAGGATCCCAGTCAATCTGACCATGGATGGATTTTGCGTACGGGTCCATGAGGAGCTTGTTCGGGTCAAAACGCAGGCCCTGCCCAGGGCTGTACGGTCCATGAACTCGGTAGCCATACTGCTGGCCCGGTTGCACCTCAGGAAGGTAGCAGTGCCAAACGTGGCCGTCCACTTCCTCCATCTCGATGACTGTCTCCGTCAAATCTTCGGCCAGAAGACACAGCATCACTTTCTCGGCGCGTTCACTGAAGAGCGAAAAGTTGGTGCCCGTTCCATCGAAGGTGGCTCCCAAGGGGTAGGCATTTCCAGGCCAAACTTCCAAGTGTCCTCCAGAGTGAGAGATCAGCGTTGTGCGGTGCCGCACGCGCTTTCAGTGCGTGCACGTCACAATACCTGATGGACAGGGACAACTTGTTGCTCGGTTAACTCCCGCGTCGGCTTTGGCGCCGGCTAGGGCGCCGCGGCCGCCGGCCCCTGTCCCGGTGCTCACATTTCCACTTTGTAGGGGCCGGCCGGGAATTAGTAGAGCTTGTTCGCACCGCCGTCGGCCATCAGGGTTTGCCCCGTCATGTACCGTGAATCGTCGGAGAGCAGGAATGCCACCACGGGTGCAACATCCGTTTCAGGATCACCGAAACGGCCCAACGGCACCTTCTCCAACGAGTCTTGGTACATTTTCGGGAAGGCCTCGCTCCACGCCTTCACCCCTGCGGTCAATGCCATGGGGGAAACAACGTTGACACGGATGTTGTCCTTAGCCCATTCGTTGGCAGTGACCCGTGAGAGCCCGCGGATGGCTTCCTTGGCGGAGGCGTAGGCAGCCTGGGTCTGTTGCCCCACGATGGCCGAGCCTGAACCGAAATTCACCACGGACCCGCCGTTGACGGCCAGAAGTGGGTACGCGGCCGCCATGAACTGGCGGGTAGCGCGGAAACCTGTGTTGAAGGAGAGGTCCCACTGCTCTTCGGTCAGTTCATTGAACATGGCTTGCCGTGATGCATGGGCGTTGTTGACCAGCCCGTCCAGCCCGCCGAAGCTTGATGTGGCCATTTCCATGGCGTTCGTGGCAACGTCCTGCTCGCTGACATCACCGAGCAGGAACCGCACGTTAGCGCCGAGGTCCTTGGTCAGGGACTCTCCAGCGTCCGCGTTGATATCAACTGCCACAACCTTGGCACCGCGGGCCACCAGTACCCGGGAAATTGCGCCGCCAATTCCGGAAGCTCCACCGGTGACGACTATGACCTTGTTTTCGAGCTGCATGGTGGCTCCCTATTCATTTTCATAATATGAGGGTGTTGAGCACCCCTCTGCACTTTGCCCCTATACACAATCACAAAATCTTGTGTGCAGGCTGGAAGCGCTGAAGTTTAGACTCCCTTGCCTTCTTTTACGGCTACAACCGGGGCCATCTCGGCACAGCTCTTTTCAGGTCAGCAGTTTACGTAACCCAATGCTGTAGCCGGCCCGTGCAACAACAGTTCCCAGGGGTCTGAGCCAGCGGGGTAACCAGGCTGGCTGGAGGCTTTGGCGCCAGATGACCTCTACCTCGGAGCCGTGTTGCTCTACGGTGGCCTCCACTTCTCCTGCTACCGGACCAAATTTGGAGACCTTGAGAAGTCCCGGCTTTCCAGGAGTTGGCGCTTCGGCTTGGCGGACCAGCATGCGGTCTGCCATTTTCACTGGCCCCAAGGACGTGAGCCCAACGAATTCCAGGCCGTCGATCATCCGGCTTTGGGCTGGCGTTACTACGGTGAGGGGAATGGCTCGGGTGTGGTTATCCAGATCGGTCAGTTTTTCCCAAATGTCACTAGCATCGCCGCTGCACTTGATCTGCAGGGTGAACGTATCGTTGAAGCGCTCACGCGCTAGGGGCTTTCCTGCTGCATCACCCAAGGCCCGTGCGGCTGCAACGCCGCTGGCCAAGGCGCCTTGAATGGAAGGTTCGGTAGTGTCGCCTGCGATTATCACGCCGTCGATCCCACTTTCCAGGGGACGTTGCCCGGGTTCGAGGCAGGGCAAGGCATTCACAATGTCGTGGCGCACCAGCAGTCTCCAGTCAGGATTATGAACTCCCATGATGCTGGCGGCTTGGGCCATGGCTTCGCTGTCCTCCAACCCATGCGCACCTACTGCTGTTGCTTGTACCAGATGACGTCCGGCAGGGGCGTAGGACGGGCAGATGTTGGAGATCACAGATGTGTGGATCAGCCTGGATTCTTCTCGGACATCAAGGTAGAGGAAAGGCAACTTACTGGGACGGTGCGCAGCATCGAACCACCACGTGGTCAGGGAGTTCATGGTGGGTTCTGGCTGTCCGGTGAGCCTGGCACTCGTCCTGGGGCCGGCGGCTACTACCACCCGGTCTGCTATCAGCTCTTCACCAGAGCTACAGACCACGCGCACTTGGCCATTGTGGCTGATGAGCGATTCTACGGGCGTTGAGAATCTGATGTGTTCCAATATCGGCTCGGCTAGCTGATGTGCCACTGCCACCATTCCTTGCGCTGGCAGTGACGGGATTCCCTTGACGAAATACCAGGCCAGTGTTTGAGCTGATGAAGCCACGGTTTTTAGATCGGGGTCTGCCACCACACCGCAGAAGAATCGTTGAATAACCTTGCGCAATGGCACACAGAAACCAGCGCGGTCAATGGTTTGCTGCAGAGTCAGTGATTCGCTTCTGGCCAAGCGGTTCCAACGGATGAGCGCAGCGAGATCTCCCAACGTGAGGGTACCTCCTAGCAGCCCTTTCAGGTAAGCGGGATGCCGGAAAGGATCCGCTAGTACCTGAACGCCGGAACCATCGCGAATAGCAACACCACGTCCTGATGGATGCAGATCGAGGTCATTGAGATTCAGTGCAGCCTGCGCATCTGGATAGCTCGGGTTAATAAGCTGAAACCCTCGATCGCACCGAAATCCGTCAATTAGCTCGGTATCGACGCGACCGCCCACACTTTGGGAGGCTTCCAACACCGTGACGTCGTGCCCTTCTTTGGCAGCTAGTCCTGCAGCACGCAGCCCAGCTAATCCTGCACCAATAACAATTACTTTCACAGCAATTTTCCTCTTCGGTCAGGAGTCATCGCACTACTTTGCGCCGATACCAGAGCTTAGCCTCGATCCGGCACTGAAAGAGAGCGAACGGCCTCTAATTCTCCTCACAAGATCGCTCTCCGCGCAGGCGCCCAACTCGATGAACCGCCGCCGCCACATACGGTTACGGTTCATTGTTCGCCGTAGTAGGCGTTACTCTTCACCGCAGTACGCATCACAGGCATTGCGGTAACCCTGTAAAAATGTTTTCTCACTGAGGGAAGCCCCCCCCCTTCCACTTTCGAGGCGCTAGGTCGATACGAAGGGCACTTATTCCACCGCTGCGGGGGAGAATAATTCACCCCTTAGGGTGAAGACGTTCATCCCTGCCAGCACTAGGCTTCTGGTATGAAAGTCATGCAATTTGGTACAAAAGTTATGCAAGTAGCAAACGGTACAACCAAGTCATCGTTGCGCCTTTGCGTGCTGAGGAGCGCCAACCGCGGTCTGGCTAGTTCAAGCCCCGCCCGGTCAGGTTCATGACAGGACCCTGTATTTCAAGCTTTTCTCCAGCCGGGTGAGCAATACTCTAAAGCAACGGAAATCTAGATTTGCAACACGAGTAAAAAATCTGCGTGGGGCGCTAGAAGGGTGAAGGCAGTGAGCTTTAGCGATTTAGAGAATCTACAGTTCTCACAATTATTGGCGCAGCGTTTTTTGGTGCGTAGAAGATAGGAGTAATGGAAGGTATGTTGAAAGATTTGGGATTATTGCAACCATTGGTTACTCCAACGGTCAAGCTCCACAGACTCTTTGACGGTTATGACCTTGATGTCTACGCCAAGCTTGACTTGCTCCAGCTGGCAGGAAGCACTAAAGAACGAACAGCGAATGGGCTGATCGAAGAACTTCTTGGCTCGGCTGCGCTCCAGCCTGGGGGCATGGTCATCGAATCGACCTCCGGGAATTTGGGTATTGCCTTAGCCAGGCAGTGTGTGGTGAGGGGTCTGCGGTTCACGGCTGTGGTGGATGAGAATGCAAATCCTTTGGCTTTGGAACTCATGGAAGCCTACGGAGCAAGGGTTGATCTGGTGCGGACCCCAGCTGACGGAAATAAGCTGGCAGCACGCCGCCGCCGGGTCAGCGAACTGTTGGCAACGAATCCGGGTTCCGTGACCACTAACCAATATGGTTCATTGGCCAATCCACGGGCACACTTTGAAACGACCATGCCTGAAATCATCGCCGGATCCGGGGGCAATCTGGACTATTTGTTCGTTGCCACGAGCACCACCGGCACCCTGCTCGGGTGCCAGCAGTACGTGCGGGAGCACGGGCTAAAAACGAAGCTTGTGGCTGTCGATTCCGTGGGGTCGGTTCTCTTCGGTGGGCAAGAAGGTACACGCCGGCTACCAGGGCTCGGCGCCGGAATACTGCCGGAGTTAGCCGCATCCGCCGACCCGGACCTCGTGTTCCAGATTCAGGAGATAGACATGGTGCGCGGTTGCCGGCGGCTTGCCCACAGTGAAGGCATTCTTGCCGGGGCCTCCACCGGTGCCATTGTTGCTGCCATGGATACTCTGGTGCCCAATCTAAAAGCCGGGACACGCTTAGCCTTTATGGTCCATGACTCCGGAGTGCCTTATTTGCAGAGCGTTTACAATGACGAATGGGTCCGCAGCACACTCAATGCCGAGCCCGCGGGGGACCAAGAACCACGTGCAGATCTCACCATCAACACACGCTCGAACCCTTGATCCGGATAGCTGTCATTGGAGGTGGGCCCAAGTGCCTTTTCGCGTTACTGGCACTGCACGATCTCATCCCTGCCGCGCAGTCACCGCGGATTAGTGTTGACGTTTATGATCCACTGCCGCCCGGTGCGGGCAGTGTCTGGCGGGTCACTCAGCCAGAAGTGCTGCGGCTCAATGTCAACGCGGGGATTGTCGATGCCTCATCATCGCTGAGCCAGGAAAACTTCACTCGCTGGATTGCCCGCGTTGCCCCTGAACGATCGAAAGAAAAGTATCCCCCGCGGGTATTTGTGGGCAGGTACTTGAATGAACAATTCCAGCTTTTGTACCATCACGGGAACATTGGGCTCACTCATATCCCGCTAGTAGTCACCGGGGTGGAGCGCCACGGATCGCGGTGGCGAGTCAGCGGGCCCTTGAGTTCACAAGAGTATGACGAGGTTCTCCTAGCTACGGGGCACGGGGCTACGGGGCACGGGCTTGCCGGTGAACTGCGTCCGGATCCGCTAGCAGGGGCGCTCAATTCCAGCCCACTGATGGGGGACTACACCGCTCTGAACAAGACGGACGTTGCAGGTGGAGCCGAGGTTTGGATTCGGGGAGCAGCGTTGACGGCCTACGATGTAGCTCTGCTCCTCACAGAGGGCCGGGGCGGAACATGGCAGCCCTCCGGGGACGGCAGCGACGGCGTTCTGTATATCCCGAGCGGGGAAGAGCCGCGCCGAATCACTTTTTTCTCCCGAAGCGGGGCGTTGATGGAGCCCAAACCCGAGCATGTGCCAGCAGAGATTTCGCCCTGCCTTGATGTGTACCGGCAACGGTTGCGCCAGTGGGGTGTGCAGACCCGGGATCCCAATTCCGACGCCGGGCGGAGGCCATCCTGGCGCAGGCCAGCGGGGCGGGTACTGGCCGAGCACGCCTTGGCGAAGCAGGTAGTGGCCGGACAGGCGCTGGCCGGGATGTGGCGCGTCCTGCTCGAATGTGCCATGGAGTGTGCACGTCTTATGGGGGCCCCGACAGGTGCTCTTGAGTTGTGGCGAACAGCGTTGACAGGAGACTCCGTAAGCGCCAGTCCTGATACAGGAAAGCTGTCACAGGAAACGAACGCAGCCGTACTGCTGCGGAACAGCCTCTGCGTCAATCAGCTCAGGGCGCCCGTCACGACGGGGTGGATTTGGGCCAGGGTATGGTCCGGGCTCTATGCTGAGCTGGTGGTGGCCATGGATAGGCTTCCGCGGACCACGGGCGAATGGCGCCTCTTTACCCGGGTGGCCCGAAACTTGGAAAAGTTTACCTTCGGTCCGCCGGAGCTCACCGCGCGCAAGTTGGTGGCGCTATTAGAGGCCGGAATCCTCCATGTTGCCGGTGCCGGGGAGAAACCGCCTGCAGGTGCCGTTCTCGTTGATGCCGTGACCCCGGGACCCGGAGTGCTCCGGAGGCCAGCGCCAGAGGCCGAACCCAACAGTGACCTGGCGGCTCAGCTTTTGAGGGCCGGAGAAGTCATGGTGCGTCCGGGAGAGCGTGGCCTGTTGACCGATCTCGACGGAACATGCTTGGCTCGTGATGGGTCTAGAAATGAACGGTTGGCAGCCTTGGGCCGCCCTACCGAAGATCCAACCTTGGGTCATGACACCCTTAACAGATCCCTGCATGGAGAATACCGTTTGTGGGCCCAACGGGTTGCTGCCCGTGCCGCCGCTCAACCTGACAGCTAGGAAAAAGTGATGCACCAGAAAATGTACGGTACTGCACGGTTGACCGCCCGGATTGAGCCGTGGATGGAGGAAATCCTTAGCGATCCCACTCGTTGCCGAGAGCTCATTGATAGCTATGGATCGCCGGTGAACCTGCACGAATATTCAGCCATGGGCAAGAACGTCAAGGAACTCAACAGCGCTGCAGCCGCGCATCACATTGATTTCCAAATTTACTTCGCACGCAAAGCCAACAAAACCATGGCAGCCATTGATCGCGCCGTTCACGAAGAGTGTGGGGTGGATGTGGCGAGCCTCAATGAACTACGCCAATGTCTTGACCGTGGCGTGCCCGCCGCTCGGATCATTGTCAGCGCCGCAGTGAAATCGAAGGCATTGATGGAGCTGGCCATTGCCTCCGGGGCCACCATTAGCCTGGATAACGACGAAGAACTACACAGCGTGCTTGAACTGAGCAGCAACAGCGCAGAGCCCCTTCATGTGGCTTTGCGGCTGGCCATCAACCACCCAGCCATACCGGCTACGCGCTTTGGGCTTCCTGCATCTTCATGGCTGCAAGTGCTCAATGACGTTGAGTTGAGAGCACAGCTCACGGTTGCCGGTGTTCACTTTCACCTCAACGGCTATGACGCCCACGCGCGTTCCCTCGGGATTCATCAAGGACTAGACCTCATCAGCCAATTGCAGACCTTGGGCCATAAACCTTCCTTTGTGGATATGGGAGGCGGAATACCCATGTCCTATCTGGAGAGTGCCACCCAGTGGGAAGATTTTTGGTCAACATTGGGCACCTTGCCGGAAGGTGATGAATCGCTGACCTGGAAATCAGATAGATTTGGCTCCTCCGGCAAGGCCCCGAATTCCGGGGTTTACCCTTACCACCAAGACCTCACCCGCGGGGCGTGGTTGGATAAAGTCCTATCATATGTTCCAGAATCAGGGGCGCCATCCGTTGCCTCCGCACTCCGTTCTGCCAAGATCCAACTGCGCTGCGAGCCGGGCCGTTCACTGATGGACGGATGCGGACTCACTCTTGCCGAGGTGGCCTTCACCAAGAAACGCAGCGACGGCGTCCCACTGGTGGGCTTGCACATGAATAGAACCCAGTGCCGCTCCACGTCGGCGGACTTCCTGCTCGATCCGGTCCTTGTCCCCGCCGCCCCTGCCGGAAAGAAACGTGCTGCCGATAGCGCTTTTCTGGTGGGCGCCTACTGTATTGAAGATGAGCTGCTGCTGCGCCGGCGTTTCGAATTTCCGCAGGGGGTAGCAGCCGGGGACTTAATTGCGTTCCCCAACACTGGCGGGTATCTCATGCATATAGTTGAAAGCGCGTCCCACCAATTGCCGCTCGCCGCCAACATTCACTTTGATGGCACGCAATGGGTGCCCGATGACATCGACCGGGAAAAGCTAAGCTTCTAAAACGTCAACCCACCGCACCCTACGGCTCGTGGTTCAGATGGCTCGTCTACTGCTCGGTCCAGAAGGAATTCAACCCAGAAGGAATTCAACCCGGTGGCGACGCCACCGCGGTGACGAATCCGGAGCCGGGCATCACAAGAGTCGTGACAGAAGGATAAACGAGCTCGGCGGGCAGTGTTGATCCGGGACACACGGTCCATGCAGCACGGTGTATCAACACTCTGACGACGGCACACTGCCATGGCTGGACATGGTCACAATCACGGATTCTTGCGCATCGAGGGGATAGGGCGTTGCTTGGAGCGGCCTGGGCATTCCATCTCTAGCAGTCTTATGCCCGGGCCATCATTTCTGAGGTGGCAGCCTCTGGTTGGCAAAAATATCCAACCGTGGCTGGCGTACTTACGCCGGAGATTGTGCTGATGCCAGCACCACGCTGCTGCGCATAGCTGGGTTCTAGGCTAAGGCCTACCCTCCCGTTCCCTGCAGCAAAGTCATCAGGTGCCGCGAGGACTCGAATCGAATTCAGCCCGAGCTAGTTCGGCTAGCCGCCGCTCATGTGGCTCCTAACGCCGGATAGCAACGGAAGTCTGCTTTCTTAGTGTGATTGATTTCTAGAATGCCGCCGTAGTCTCATCCTTCCTCACGCAGCAACTGAACGTCTGTCTGGACCATCTCCGCAGGGGCTACATTCTGCTTCCTGGCGTAGACCATGGACGCCTGCTGTGCTTCATCCAGTGGTGCCGCGGAGGGGTCCCCGGCTTCGATGGCGCTCCGGATTGCCCCTGCCCGGGCGCCCTCCCGCAGCATGGCTTTCATCCTTACGACATGGTGGTATCCCGGTGATGGAACACATTCTTATAAAGCGCCATATGCTCCTTTATCGTGTGGGGGCCCACGGAATGCACCAGCATAATATTGTCTACGTTGCCGCCGGGGCCGGTGGGGACTACGGCTAAATTGGCTTGGAATCAGATTCCCGCCCAGGATTGACCAAAAGGGCGCGGGGAGCGCTCTGCCGAGCAGCGGCACTAGCCATCCCGGAAAAGTTAGTTTTCGCTGATTCGACCGCTGGCATAAGTGGTGGCTGCACGGTGAATTGCGGCCGAAACGGCCGCTATGGCCGGCCGCTGGCTCGAGGCTTCGCGGGTGGTAAGGAGAATCTGCCGGTTCTGCATTCCGGAGGTGGGAAATCTGCGAGTTGTGGTGGAAGCTCCTACGAGCGAGAGACCAGGGAGCACTGCCACGGCTAATCCTGCTTCAACAAACCGCAAGTGGACCGAAACGTCTTCAGAAGAACAAATTATCTTGGGATCGAAGCCTGCTTTGCGGCATTGGTTTGTCAGCCATGTTCGGGAGGCGGAGGCAGCCGTTTCCACCGCCCAGTGGGCCTCTGCGAGCTGGGAGATCAGGTCTCTACTGGGATCCAGACCGTCCGCGATGGTTGCATCCATGACCAGCCACAAGGGATCCTCCATGATGGTAGTGACAGCAATACCCGGCTGCGCCGGCAGGGGAAGCCCCGGGAATGACTCGGCAATAACCAGGTCATATTCCGAGGAGGCCAGCGAGGGCATGGTGGCTTCAGGTTCGCCTTGCTCGAATTCCACCGAAAGCTCTGGATGGAGCCGGCGAAGCTCTGCAATGGCATCGGGAATAATTGTCAGAGCCGCGGATTGAAAAGCGGCAACCCTGACCACCCCGCGCGGTTGTGACACGGACATGGAGACATCAGCCTCGGCACGTTCCACTAAGTCCAGGATTTGCTCGGCGTGGGCTACAAGGATTAAACCTTGAGGGGTTAGCTGCAGGCGGCGCCCCGAAGGCTCAACCAAGGGAACGCCGACTTCCTTTTCAAGTAGGCGTAGCTGCTGTGACACTGCCGAGGTGCTGTAGGACAACGCGGTGGCCACGGCTGAGAGGGTCTTGCGGTGGTAGAGCTCCCGCAAGACCCTGAGCCGGACGATGTTCAGCACGTCTGTTCCTTCTGCTGTGTGGCGTGGGCGGCCGGTGTGCCGCTAGAGAAACTCTACGATAATCTCAACCTCGACGGGTGCGTTCAGGGGAAGCTCGGCAACTCCCACAGCCGAGCGGGCATGCGCTCCACGGCTGCCGAACAATTCCACGAGCAGCTCGCTGGCGCCGTTGATCACCGCAGGCTGTCCATTGAAACCGGATGCTGATGCAACGAAGCCGGTAACTTTCAGGATCCGTGCAGTGTCCAGATCGCCCAGTGCGCCAGCGGCGGCCAGAGCGTTCAGAACGCACGTTCTGGCCAAATCCTTCGCCACCTCAGGAGAAACCTCAGCTCCAACCTTGCCAAGAGCTCCCATGGTGCCCTCATGCAGAGGCAGTTGGCCGGAGGTGTAGACCGTATTGCCTGTCCGGATGGCGGGAACGTAGGCGGCCACGGCCGAGGAGGTTTCCGGCAGGGTCAGGCCCAGCTGGGCGAGGCGTTCTTGAAGAATGGGGTGGGAGAATGCGGTGGGAGTGGCAGTCATGGTGATCCTTCTGGTTGGTTTTAGTGGCCGAGTTGGTGTTAGCGGCAGAAATTGGAGACGGTGGTGGCAAGGGCGTGAGCGACTCGTATCACTGAGTCCAGTTCCACCCATTCGGTGGCGGCGTGGGCTCCGCCACCGTCAACGCCGAAGAGCAGCCCGGGTATACCTGCCTCGAGCATCAGGGATGCGTCAGTCCAGAAAGCTTCACCGCGGACGGTGGTGGGTTTCCCGGTGACCGCGGCAGCCGCGGCTTCAAGGGCCTGGACAATAGGCTCCTCGGCAGAGACTTCAAAGGCGTGCCGTTCCAGGATCTCGGTCACGGTGTAGCTGAAATCGGGGTCCGAGCTGGCGATGTCATCGAGAACTTTCCGCAGCTCAGCCTCCACCGTTGACGAGTTCTCGCCAGGGACCGTGCGCCGTTCAAGTGAGACGGTGCAGGAGGCGGGGTAGCTGGAGAGCTCCTCCCCACCGCGAATCAGGGAAGCGTGGATGCTGCCAGTTCCCAACATCTCATGGGCGGCGCCCTGGGGTAGCGAACGGCTGAGGTCATCGAGGCCGGTGAGGAACTTGCCGGCCTTTGCGATGGCATCGATCCCCAAATCAGGGCGGGAGCCGTGGGCGGCGGTACCGTGAATGGTCACGTCAAACCATACGAAGCCACGGTGTGAGATGACGATGTCCTCATGTGTTGGTTCAGAGACAATTGCCGCGTCAGCGGTGAAATGCCGCAAGACCTCCTCCGTACCAGCGCTGGCGAATTCCTCATCCGCGACAAGGGCTACGATAATGTCGCCAGCATGGGGCTGTGACGCCGCAGCTGCCGCGGCGACCATCATCGCTGCGATGCCGGCTTTCATATCGAAAGTGCCGCGGCCGTACATGCGCCCGTCCTCCACTCGCGGCTCCAGCGGTTCCCCGTCGAAGCCTGCGAGGGTGACGGTATCCAAATGTCCGTTGAACATCAGGGCCTTGCCTTGCCCGGTACCGGCTGCAACGGCAACAATGGACGGGCGCCCAGGCACGGCTTCAAGCCGGGTAATGGTGAATCCCCGCTGTTCCAGCCACGCTGCCGTGAAGTCCGCAATTGTTGTTTCTCCAGCTGCGCCTGGCACAAGGTCAGGATTGACGGAATCGATCCTGACCAGGTCTTCCAAAAGCGCCACAGGATCTTCCAGCAGGCTGATGATGGCGCTGGGTACTAAATTTTTGCTGATTTCCATGGGGAAAGAGCCTTTCATCGAAGCGGGTTTGCTGCCAGGCCCTCTGTGCTGACCAAGACGATTACGGACGTTGCATCGAGCCCCAACGCCTCCCTCCGCTGCGGGATGGACAAGGCTGCTCGAACACCGGCCAAGGTGGCTGCACCACACGGGCCCACATCCAAGCCTAGGTCCTGAAGATCCAAGACTGCTTGGCGGCAGTCGGACTCAGAAACGCTCACCGCGGCATCAAGTCCTGCCAGTAGCGCCGGCCAGCCCAGCTCTGAGGGGGTGCCGCAATTGAGCCCTGACATGATTGACGGGTAGGAGGTATCCACCACTACCGGAGTCCCTGACAGCAAGGACTGTGCAATGCACGCTGCAGTTTCCGGTTCAGTGCTCAAAAGGACAGGAGCGGCATTGCCCGCGGTCCGGTAGTGCTCCACCAATGCTTGGGCGAGTGAACCAACGCCAACAGGGCAGGCCACCAAGTCCGGGCCGGATGCATTCATTTCCCGAAGTGCATCATCAATCTCGCCAAACAGGGTGCCATAACCGTCCACAATCCACTGCGGAGCCTGCATGTACCCTTCCCACGCCGTGTCCTGAATCAACACATCGCAGGCTTGGCCCTCTGTGGATTTCGCGGCAAGCATGACCACATCATCGTAGATGTTCTGCGTTTCGATCAGCTCAGCACCTTCTCCGGTGATGCCTGCAATTGCGGAGGAGCTCAGGCCTGCCGGAACGTAGATGCGGGCAGTGAGGCCCAGTAATGCCGCCATTCTGGCGATTGCTCGGCCGTGGTTGCCATCGGTTGCCGTGACAAGTACAGGGGTTTGCGCAACGTCTACGTTGGCGTGGATAAATTCCTTGAGCCGGGGAACGGTCATTCCCTCGGGGTCCAGATCGTAGCGCTGGCACAGGGCCCTGCATACGGCCCATGAGGCGCCGAGGATTTTGAAGGCAGGCAAACCCAAGCGGTTCGATTCATCTTTTACCAAGACTTGGCCGACACCCAGCTCAGTGGCAAGGGAAGGCAGGCTAACCAGCGGTGTGGGGGTGTAGCCATCAAGGCTGCGGTGAAAGGGCAGGGCAGATTCAGGCGCTGCAGTCTGCCATGAGCGGGAGGTGGGATTCGAGTACCAAAGGGAGGTCTGTGTGGGAAGCATGTATCCATCGTCCAACAAAGAAAGGGAAAGTAAAAGTGTTTATTTGTGGTCAATTCCTTACACTTTTACTTCAAATATAATTGTCCAATTCTGCTTCAAGATAAAGGCCGTATTTGACCGCTTTTTGTTTACTTCATGATGCGGGACACTTAATGCAGTGACTGGGGACACATGGAGTGGGCCACTCGTAAAAGCTGGTGGTGCCACACCCAATCCAACCCGGCACCATCAATACTTGAGCGTCATCTCGCACGCAACGGCCACAATATCTAGGAGCAACAAACGGATGTCAGAGAAAACCATCCCCGACCACGCAGTGTGGCCCGGCACCGTGCACAACGGGATTCTGTCTGTGCCCTCCGGCTCGCACCCAGCCCCACAGCGTGGCTTTGACGTTGCGGAGTTCGCCAACCGGCTGGCACGTGCGCAGCAGCTGATGGCTGAGTCCGGTATGGACGCAATGCTGATCACCACGGAAGCTGAGTTTCGCTACTTCACAGGCTTTTTGACGCAGTTCTGGCAAAGCCCCACCCGTCCCTGGTTCCTTCTGGTGCCTGCCATCGGTCAGCCCACCGCCGTGATTCCAGGGATTGGATACCCTCCTCTGGCGCAGACCTGGATTGAGGACATTCGGACCTGGACGTCCCCACAGCCGCAGGACGAGGGGGTTTCCCTGCTGGCCGAGACCATGCATGAAATCCTCGGTGACCGGGCCCGGGTGGGAGTGCCCATGGGCCCTGAAACTACCCTGCGCATGCCACTGGCGGACTACGACCGGCTCCGGGCAATGGTGCCCGGATTCAGCTTCCATGACGCAACGGAAGTGGTCAAGACCTTGCGGATGGTTAAATCAGAGGCGGAAATTGAGAAGATCGCCCATATTTGCCGCATCGCCTCCGACGTTTATGACCTGGTCCCTAGCATCGCCACCCCTGGCCAGCCGCTGGTGGAAACCTTCCGTGCGGTCAAGATTGAACTCCTCAAGCACGGGGCCGACGATGTTTCCTACCTTGTTGGCGCATCAGCTCCGGGTGGGTATGACAATGTCATTTCTCCCCCAGGGAACCGTCCCTTGACCGAAGGGGACGTGCTGATGATTGATACAGGCACCGTCTACGACGGCTACTTTTGCGACTTTGACCGAAACTGGGCCATCGGAAAGGCGGACCCCGCAGCCAAGCATGGTTACGCCACACTCTTCGAGGCCACCAACGCCGCGTTGGAGATTGCCCGGCCTGGAGCCACAGCAGGGGACCTTTTCAGAGCCATGCAAAAAGTGATCGTTGACAACGGCTACGCCTGCGGCAATGTGGGCCGGTTAGGCCACGGACTGGGTATGCAGCTGACCGAATGGCCCTCGCACACCAACGCGGATGAGACCATCCTGGTTCCCGGCATGGTCCTCACCCTTGAACCTTCCCTCGATATGAAACCCGGTCAGGGCATGGTGCACGAAGAAAACTTTGTGCTTCGCAACAATGGCCCTCAGCTTCTGAGCCGCCGCGCCCCCGAACAACTCCCTGAGGTGCACTGAGATGAAACTGTCCTATGAATCAGATGCGGGTGTTGCCACCCGCGCCCGCCTGGGCGTTATTGTCCTGCAGGTTGATGAAACGCTCGAATACGAATTCCAAACACTACTGAAGCTACCCGGCGTCGTGCTTCACCACACCCGGGTACCCAGCGGGCTGGACGTCACCGAGGAAACACTAGCGGCCATGGAAGAACACATCCCCATGGCTGTGAGCTTGCTTCCCACCGGGGGTTCCTTCGACGCTATTGGGTACGCATGTACCTCCGGTGCAAGCGTCATCGGAGCCGAAAACGTGGCCAAGGCCGTCCGCTCCGCCTACCCTGCCGAGGTTCAGAACTCCTCAGTGATGCCAGCTGTCACCGATCCGTTGACAGCAGTACGGGCAGCCTGCCAAGCCCTGGGCGTCCGCCAGCTGGGATTCGTCACCCCCTATGTAGCGGAAGTGTCCGAGAAGCTCCGGTCCGCGTTGGAAGAAGACGGCCCCACCATTACCGGGTTCGGTTCCTTTGAGGAATCCGAGGAATGCAAGGTGGCGCGGATCGCCCCTGAATCGGTCTACGAAGCGATCCTCAAGGTGGGGCAGGCCTCGCCCTGCGATGCCGTTTTTGTCTCCTGCACCAACGTGCGAACCTTGGACATTTTAGAACGGGCTGAAGCCAGCCTCGGCAAGCCCGTCATCAGCAGCAATCAGGCGCTCGCCTGGCACATGCTCCGGCTCTCAGGCATCAATGACGCACTGCGCGGATACGGGCGGCTGCTGCGACTACCTCTGAGCCCCACCAATGAAAGCGTAGGGACCGCCACCGCTGCGGTCCAAGGAGGTGCAAAGTAATGGAAAGTTTTATCACGTGGCTCAACGGGCTTGTCTGGAGTCCGGTCCTTGTCATCATGCTCCTTGGCGCAGGCCTGTTTTTTACCATAGCCACCCGCTTCGCCCAGGTCAGGCACGCCCTCGAGATGGTCCGGCTGACCTTTGAAGGGAAAAGTTCCGCATCCGGAATCTCCTCCTTCCAATCGCTGGCACTGTCCTTGGGCGACAAGATTGGTGTTGGCAATATTGCTGGCGTTGCCACAGCAATTGCCTACGGCGGTCCCGGCGCCGTTTTCTGGATGTGGGTGACAGGTTTCCTCGGCATGGCCACCTCCTTCATTGAAACGACCCTGGCTCAGGTCTATAAGAGCAAGCAGGACGGAGAATACCGAGGGGGAACTCCTTACTACATTGAAAAAGCCCTGAAACTGCGCCCTCTCGCCATTATCTTTGCGATCATGACCATGATCACCGGCGCATTCCTGCTGCCGAACGTTCAAGTCAACGCCATCTCCGCATCACTGAATTCAGCCTTCTCCATCAACACCCACATCACAGGGATTGCGCTGATGGTAATTCTGGCACTGATCATCTTCGGTGGCATCAAACGCATTGCCCGCACGGCCGAGTTTGTGGTTCCTTTCATGGCGGCCGGATACATTCTGGTGGGCCTGTTGATCATGGTGGTGAACGCCGCAGAGATACCCGGGCTATTCGCCTTGATCCTCTCCAGTGCCTTCGGCACGAATGCCACGTTCGGCGGGATGATTGGTGCTGCAATTGCTTGGGGAGTCAAGCGCGGGGCCTTCTCGAACGGAGCTGGCTTTGGAAGCGAGACGTATGCCCCGGCTGCTGCCGAGGTTTCACACCCGGCCAAACAAGGACTGGTTCAGTCATTTGCCACCTTCATAGATACGCTGGTCGTCTGCTCCATTACTGCCTTCATGATTCTCATTACGAAGTCCTACAACGTCATTCCGGCAGCAGGTGCGCCGCTGGCAAATCACCTGGACGGCGTTGAACCCGGTCCGCTGTACACCCAGGCCGCCATCGAGTCCGTCCTGCCGGGGTGGGGTTCAGGGACGCTTTCAATTGCTATTCTCTTCTTCGCCTTCACCAGCGTGATGTTCTACATGTACATGGCAGACACCGGACTGGCGTACATCAAACGCTGCTTTGGGATCACGTGGAAATGGCCCGGTGTAGTGCTCAAACTCGGCTTCCTTGCATGCGTATATCTGGGAAGTGTCACCTCCGCCTCGTTCGCCTGGTCGCTTGGGGATCTAGGGTATGGAGCCATGGCGTGGATCAACGTGGTAGTGATTGTCCTCTTGGCCAAACCTGCCCTGCGGGTATTGCGAGACTATGAAAAGCAGCGCAAGGCCGGCATTGACCCTGTCTTTGATGCGGTTGCTGCAAAAGTTGACGGAGCTGATTTCTGGGTCAAGGAACCTGTTATGGCTCCTGCGCAAAGCCTGCGAAGAGACGTAAAGTAGTTCCCTGTCCCGCCTCGCATCTTGTGGTGAGCGGTACATCGAACCCAAATGAATGGCCCTCGACCATTGCGGAGACGCAGTGGTCGAGGGCTATTCATTTAACCCGCCGCGGTAGCGGGTAGGTGGGTGCTTCTGAACCGCGGGTGAGGGTTGGTTTGACGAGGGCCACCACGGAAGCCGCTGAATCGCCGTCCCTGGCAAGTGTTGCCTTGATTTGTTAGCTGGATGTGGCAGGTTGAAAGAATCAGATTGTTCAGGAGCACTGTGCAATTGTGTATGGAAAGTTTCTTGGCCGCGGTCCATCGCATTGACGAAAGGAACATTTACACCATGAATGCTTCACCTTCGAAGCCTGACAACCCCCTCATTGCCTCGCCCAGTAATGGCGGCGCCGACACGGTCGGAGCGCTCTTGCGCCGTACCGTCTCACGCAACGGTGCAACGGAGGCCGTACTGTTCCAAGACCGGCGATGGAGCTATGCTCAGCTCGAAATGGGTGTTGACCGGGTTGCACGCCGTCTGCTGGACCTTGGGCTCCCGAAAGGTGCCCGGATTGCGGCCTACGGCGCGAACTCCGACGCCTACCTACTTCTTTACCTTGCGTGTGCCAAGTCCGGGCTGGTCCACGTGCCCGTGAACTTCGCCCTGAAAGGGGATGAGCTCAGCTACCTGCTCAACGACTCGGGCGCCAGCGTTTTGGTGGTTGATCCCGAGCTGTTGCCGCTCGTGGACGAGTTGAGATCCGCTAGCCGGCTTCCGGCGCTTGAACAGGTGTGGCCGATGTTCCCCGGAACCGATTCCCCCGAACCCTCCGTCGTGGAAACGGCCCTGACCGACGACGTCGATACGGTCCCGGTAGAGGACGAGGGTGGCGAACAGGAGATCCTCCAACTGCTCTATACCTCGGGCACAACCTCCGCACCCAAGGGGGCAATGATGACCCACAAGGCATTGCTTGCGGAATACATCTCTTCCATCATCGGGCTGGACCTTACCGCTGATGACCGGCCGCTCATTGCAATGCCGTTGTACCACTCGGCTGCCATGCATGTATTCATGCTGCCTTACCTTTCGCTCGGAGCCACCATCCGGCTGATCGCACGTCCTGACGTCGGCAAGATTCTGGAGCTCGTCGAGGAAGAGCGCATCGGCTCACTTTTCTTGGCGCCCACGGTGTGGGTGCCACTGAGTAACCACCCAGATCTAGAGACGCGGGACTTGTCCTCGCTGACAAAAGCACAATATGGGGCATCCATCATGCCGGTAACGGTGCTTCAGCGGTTGCGCTCCCGGTACCCGAAGATTGGGTTCTACAACTGCTTCGGCCAGTCCGAGCTCGGCCCCCTATGCACAGTTCTTCGCCCCGAGGAACACGAAACGCGTCCTGCCTCCTGCGGCCGGCCCGTCTTCTATGTGGAAGCGCGCGTCGTTACCACGGACGGCAGCATCGCCGCCGCAGGTGAGCCGGGGGAGATTCAGTACAGGTCACCTCAATTGCTGGTTGGCTATTGGAACAAGCCCGAGGCCACCGCCGAAGCCTTTGTTGATGGCTGGTTCCGGTCAGGGGATCAGGTGACCCGAGATGCCCATGGTTACATCCAAGTCGTGGACCGGATCAAGGACGTGATCAACACTGGGGGAGTGAACGTTGCGCCGAGGGAGGTGGAAGATTGCATTTACGAATTGCCTGAGGTTGCTGAGGTGGCCGTGATTGGCATTGCAGATGCTAGGTGGATTGAGGCGATCACGGCAGTTGTTGTTCTTAAAGACGGGGCGTCCCTCACTGCAGAGTCTGTACGCGCGCACGTCAAGAGCCGGTTGGCAGACTATAAGGCACCCAAACGCGTCGACTTCGTCGCAGAACTTCCCCGCAACCAGTCGGGCAAGCTCCTGAAACGGGAACTGCGCGCGGAACGAGCCGACTAGATCACGGACAGTCCGCCTGAAGCGTTACGCCTTGCTGCCATTTCCGGACTACGCGCCAGCCATTTAGCATCTCGTATTGTTCCAACTTCTTCTCAATAGATCACAGTAGGAACCGTCCCAGCCGCTCCAGCAGAGGTTTGACAGGGCCAAGGTCAACCGCTCCACTGCCCGCGGCCCGCTCGCCGGCGGCTGGCAGCAGTGCCCGGTACGCGCGCTGGACGGCGGCCCGGTGCCCAGACTCCAGGCCAGCTAACCCGATCAAAAACCATGCCACCTCCATGAGTAGATCGAGCGGCGGATCCGGGCAGGAGCCCAACGCAGACAGCGCCTCAGCCGTGTGCCCGGTGCGGACCAGCAGCAGAGGCCGCACCCACGGCTCGTACGGACCAAAAGCCTCATCCGGCAATTCGCCACCGGTCCGGACAGCGGCGGTTAGGGCAGCAAGTTCTGCCAGCCCGCTCCTGAACCCGGGCATTTCACTGCCAGCAGGAGGAGGCGGACCGTCGGCAAAGGTCCAGCGGAACCATGCGGTGAACACCGACGCCAGGGCGCGGTCGTGGCGGGCAGCCAGCTGGTCTATGGCAGCTGCCTGCGCGGACGCAGCAGCAATGTCATCCAGGGCGCACAACGCCTGCATACGGATCAAGCGGCCTTCAATCTCGAAGGTGGGCAGCTCCGCCGCCACCGCAAGGGCGATGATTTCACCACCCAGCGTGTCGCGTACTTTGGCCAGGCCCGCCGTCGAAAATGTCTGTAAATAGCGGGCGCTCAACGCAAGGCACAACAGGGCCGGATCGTGGAGCCGGCGGGCAATGGTCTCCGCCTCGGCAGCCTCGGCCAGCCTGTCCGCCGTGCCACGCGACTCCATGGCCACCGTTGCCAGCAGCCGCGCCCGCACCCGCTCCGAAGACCCCGCCGGTAGCGCTGCCAAGGTGCGCTCGCCGGCCGCAACAATAGCCGCCGACACTTCCGGATCATCGGGCCGGGTCCAGCAACTGGGAACATCAAACCCCGTGATGACACGCGCCGTCAGCTCCGGATCGCCCAGCTGCTCGGCGGCCTCGATCGCAGAGCGGCGTTGCTGCGCGGCAAAGTGAACCGAGCCGGACACGGCCAGCAGCGGTATCAGCGCCGCAACCCCCTCCAGCCCCGAACGGGTCCCGGCACCCGCAGCCCCGGTGACGGTGCGCAGCAAAAGTGAGTGACCGGCGTCGTCCGTGTCCAACGCGGGGTCCTGACGATGGATGCGCAGCTCAAGGTCTGCCAGTTCTGCGCCGGGATGGAGCCCCAGGCTGCCTTGAAGAACGCTGCGGGCCCGGACCAGCACGTCGAGAGCCTCTCCACGGCGCGCCGCACGGTAGTGCGCCAACGCGAGCAACCGCCAGCCCTCCTCCCGCCACGGATGTTCGTCGGTGTGGGAAGCGAGAAGTTCGACGGCGTCTTCCGGACGTCCCAGCGCAAGGCGCGCTGCGGCCAGTTGCTCAAGGATGTTGGCCCGCAGCCCGGCAATCCGAGTGCACTCACCCCGGGCCCAGCCACGGTCGGTGAACTCCTCGAACGCGGCGCCGTGCCATTCCTGCAGCGCCGTGGCCAGCACGAATTCCCGGGTAGCCGCAGCCATCCCGCCCGCAGCCTTGATGGCCGTTTCCGCACGCCGCAAGTCAACCGCGTCGGGTTCCAGACGGAGCAAATACCCGCCGCCTGTGGTGAGCAGAACGGCAGGGGGAGTGTGGGGTGGGCGCTGTGGTTCCAAGATGCGGCGCAGCTCGCCAATGAAGGTTCGCACAGCTCCAACAGCGCCGGCCGGTGGCTCCTCCCATAGGTCTTCCACGAGTTGCTGGGTAGACACTGTTCGGCCACGGGCAGTGATCAGTATGCCAAGAATCTCCCGATGCCGCGCTTTCGAGAGGCGCACCGCGATTCCATTCACGTCCGCACCAATGGCCCCGAGGACGCGGATCCGAAGCTGGCTCATCCGTCCAGTCTAGTGGGCCGTGGCCGGGCTGATCGGGCGCTGATCCGTCCATGGGATTCTCAAGATGGTGCTGCGCCGGAACCGCCGGTGCGGGACGTGGCCGCTATGGCTGAACTCAACAGCAAGGGAAATACATGGATCTGGAACTCACAGGCAAGAAGGCGTTCATCAGTGGATCGAGCCAGGGGATCGGTTACGCGATTGCGAAGGCACTGGCTCGGGAGGGTGCAGCGGTAGTGCTCAACGGCCGGGATCCGGAAAAGCTAGCAGAATCGGTCCGGAGCCTAGAACTCGAGGTGCCCGGAGCTTTGGTTTCCGGGGCGGCTACCGATTTTGCCGACCCCGCTCAGGTAGCACAGCTGTGTCAGGAACTGGGTAGTGTGGACATCCTAGTGAACAACGTGGGCCTCTTTGAGCTGAAACCTTTCACTGACATTTCCGACGACGACTGGCAGCTCTACTTCGAGGTCAACGTGCTCAGCGGAGTGCGGCTGGCTCGGCACGTGATGCCAGCGATGCTGAACCGCGGCTGGGGCAGAATCATCTTTGTGAGCAGCGAATCTGGCGTGAACGTGCCGGCGGACATGATTCATTACGGTGCTACAAAGGCAGCGATGTTGGCCCTGGGAAACGGGCTTGCAAAGCTCACCCGTGGCACGGCAGTCACAGTGAATTCCGTGCTGGGCGGGCCTACCTATTCCGATGGCGTGGCGGAGACGGTGGAGTCGTTGGCTCAGCAGCAGGGGATTACCGCCGATGCTCTGAAGGCTGCGATCATGGCCGGGACGCCCACCTCACTGCTGGAGCGGTTCATAGCACCTGCGGAGATCGCGAACATGGCAGCATTCCTTGCCAGCCCCAAGGCTTCGGCGACGAATGGCGCCGTCGTGCGCGCGGACGGCGGGGTGCTGACGGGGTTGCTATGAGAGTGGCGGGCAGCGTCACTAGATGGTGTGCTCAGTCACCGCTTTGGGGGCGTTCGTCCTCGAACCTGAACCTGAGCCTGAAGCCGAACCCGTAGTCCGGAACGCATCTGTCACCCATTGTGGAACTCCTCCAGCATGGCTTGCATGTCCGGGTACGGCGTTGCGGCGGGAACCGGTGTGACGTCGCGCAGGGCGCCAACCACGTTGACGGCGGCATCCACGGAAACGCGGTAAGGAAGAGAATCTGAGTTGACGCGGCGGACGCCGAGCCGCTCCAGTTCGGCCACCGTCAGGGTTGCGTGCGCAAGGACGTTCAACGGCAGCTCGATTCCTGCGGCGATGCGTCGGATGTCGTCTGCGGCGGACACACCCGGGACGAAGATCCCGTCCGCGCCGGCATCGGTGTAGGTTTGGGCCCGGAGCCCCACTGCATCCACCGTGGCCTCCTCGGCAAACCAGTAGTTGTCCACCCGGGCGTTGACAAACACGTTAGGGGAGCCGCGCTTTACCGCCGCAATCTTTGCCGCTGAGAGCGCCGGGTTCACCAAATGCCCGTCCGTACTGTCCTCCAAGTTCACCCCGGCCACGCCGAGTGCTGACAGCTTGGCCACGAATCGAGCAACTTCCTCGGGGTCGTCGGAGTAGCCGTTTTCAATGTCGGCGCTGACATGTACCGGAATCCTGCCCAACCCCGATACCAAGGCGAGCGTTGCCGCTTTGCTGGCGTGCCCGCCGTCGGGCATTCCAGCGCTGGCGCGCACCCGTCCCCGCCTGCGTCAACAAGATCCGCGCCCGCCTCCCCTAAATGCGCCCGGTCTACCGGGCGCGGAATGGGGGAGCGGTAGCGGATGTTTCAGGGCGGCCAGGTTCCGGGCCGCGGGGGAGTGAGGCGCAGCCAGGCTGGCCGCATTTAGGCCAGGGACAGGAACAGTTTCTCCAGCTTTCCGCTGTCCAGGTCCTGACTTTCCCCTGAGGCGAGGCATTCCTTCAGGCTGCCCGCGACCAGTCCGAATCCTGCCCGATCCAGGGCCTTTCGCGACAGCGGCCATCTGCATCACTATGTCTTCGCAGTCGCGCCCTTCCTCAAACATCTTAATGACGCCCGCCAGCCGGCCCTTGGCACGGCGGGACGGTTGATGATGGGCTTTGAGTCTTCCCCTGACAGCTGCTTGGCACTCCTTGGTTCTTTCAGGTGGACTTGACATAATACCCTAGGGGGTATGTAAAGTATGAGTTGGAGATACCCACAGGGGTATCTAGGAATGAGGAGAAACCGCATGTGCCGCGCCGTGAACTGCAAGAGCTGCAACAAGACCACCTGGGCCGGCTGCGGCAACCACGTTGATGAGGTGATGCGCCATATCCCCAAAGCGGAGCGCTGCTCCTGTGACCGCAATGCGCCCAAATCTGCGGCACCGAAATCTGCGGCCCCCAAGGCCAGCTCCGGCGGCTGGTTCAGCAGGCTGTTTGGCGGAAAGTAGGACGGTCGTTGAGCCGCAACCGCGAGCACGCCGAAAGCTAGTCGCTAACCTCGTCCGTTTCTGCGGAGTTGTGCCGTACGGCCAGGACCTCCTCATGGATCCGTTCCATCTTGACGTCCAGGTTGTTGGCCACCCGGGCAGCGTCCTGGAGTTCCTGCAGCAGGGCCGCGGGAATTTCCTCGTCGAACTTGTAATAAATTTTGTGTTCAAGGCTTGCCCAGAAGTCCATGGCGATGGTGCGGATCTGGATCTCCACGCTCACCGTCTCGACGGAGGCGGATAGGAAGACCGGGACGGACACAATCAGGTGCAGGCTCTTGTACCCATTTGCTTTAGGGGAGGCAATGTAGTCCTTCACCCGCAAGACGGTCACGTCCCGCTGGGAGGAAATCATCTCCGCCACACGGTAGACGTCGGAGATGAAGCTGCACGTGATGCGAATGCCCGCAATGTCGTGGATGTCCCCGCTGATAGCAGCGAACGAGGGCTCCATCCCATCGCGGCTGATCTTTGCCAAAATGCTCTCAGGCGTCTTCAGCCGTGAACTGACGTGCTCAATGGGGCTGTAGTCATGCAGATGCTCAAATTCAGACTTCAGGATGTTGATTTTTGTCATCATCTCGTCAATGCCGAATTGGTAGGAGAGCATGAACCGGGCAATGCCGGTGCGGAACATCTTGAGGGTCTCGAGCGGCAATTCGTGGCGGGCTGGCATTGCTGATGGTTTCCTTCTGGTGCGGTGGAGCGGGCCCTGAGCCTCTCGATTCTAGCTCGCGACTCTGGCAGCCCCCTGTCAGGGATGCGCTCGATTCCCCGCCACGGCCGCCTGCGACTGTCCCTAGGACCAATTCGGCAGTTTGAGCCATTCTGAGGCCTGTGCGCGGAACGTCTCCTGTGCCAGTTGGGCTGCGCCGGCTGGCAGGGTGCCCAGGAAGTTCACTCCCAGCCCCTGCAGCGAATCCAGATTGCTCACTTCCACGTACGACGGCGCCGCGGGCCACGCACCAATCACCAATGCGGGCGCAGCCACACCCCTGTGGTGCAGGGCTTCCAACGTGAGCCCCGTATGGTTCAACGTCCCCAAGGCGCTGCGGCACACCACCACGAACGCCGTCCGGATGGTGAGCGCGTCAGATCCCTGGGCTGCAGCACGCTCAACAACTCTCTGGTCAACCAGGGCAGCCAGTTCGGCAATGGTATTGCCCTGTCCGTCCAGGGTCACAAGCAGTCCGCCAGCCCCTTCAACGAGGACATGGTCGTGGCTTGCCGCCAGCTCGAGGATGCGTGCGGCATGGTCGGCCAGGGAGGGAAGGTCCCGGTTTTCACGCAGTGCAGCCGCATCCGGGGCCATGGGATACCTCAGCCGAATGCCCTCGTGGACGTTTTTCACGCCGCTGAGCCGGGCCACCTCGGCCATGTCTGCGGGGTCGTCGCAGGAGACACCCGTCTGCGTCGGCTTGTACACGGCCACAGTGTCACCGTCCGCTGTCAGCGCTGCGGCGAGTGCCGCCGTCGTTATTGTCTTTCCCACGTCCGTGTCGGTGCCGGTGACATAGCTGATGGTGGATTCGCTCATGGGGTTCCTTTCCGGATACCTATAAATAGGCGTGATTTAGTGAGGTTGAGTGGCGTGCACCGTCAGCGGTGCCTGGAATGAGAGCAACCGCAGCCACTGCGGCGGATCTCCCGCGGGCATGAGGCCGGGCAGGGCTCGGGCCGTTTCCTCCACCACCAGTGCGGTTTCCAGCTCGGCCAGTTTGGCGCCCAGACAGCGGTGCAGGCCGTACCCGAACGCCAACGAGAACGCCGAAGCAGCCGCGTTCTCAGGGTGTTGGCCTGTCAGCTCCAGCAGGATCTCGGCCCCGGACGGGATGGCGGTGCCCTGTAGTTCGGTGTCATGCAGGGCAGCCCGCCGCCACGTGTGGACGGAGGATTCCGTGGCCAACACGGCCTTGATATGGGCGCGGGCGGCCTCCGGGTCCGCGAGCGATGCCCACCCTCCCGCTACTTGCCCGAGTTCCAGCCCGCGGTAAAGCGCCGTATTGATCAGTAACGAGGTGGTTTCCTGGCCCGCAATGACGAGGAAATAGCCCAGCGAACAGACTTGAGCGCTCGTGAGCCCGGCTGCATCCAAAACACCAAACAGCGATGCCGTGCCCTTGGCTGCCGCAACTTCCTGGCGCAGCCACACATAGAACTCGGCCGCACTGTGGGCCAGTTCCACCTGCCGCTCGGGATCGGGCCAGCCCCAGAACAGCTCCAGGGAGTCCCTGCTCCAGCGGTTCAACAGGTCCAAGTCCGGGGTGGGTTGGTCCGTCAGCTCGGCCATGACCAAGGGTGGAATGTGCCGGCCCACGGCATCGCCCAGATCCAGCGGACCGTGCGCAAGTTCAAGCTTCGCGGCAGCCAGGCGCTGCTGCGAGAGTTCGCGCACGCGCGGCTCGATCGCCGCCACCTTGGCCGGGGTGAAAAATTTCCCCACCATGGTGCGCACGGCGCGGTGCTGGGCGCCTGTGGCGGAGGCCAATACGGGTGGCAGCGCAAAACGCGCCTTGCTGAGAATGCGCAGGGTGGCAGGAGCCAGCGGCACCACCGACGTCAGCGCATTCGTAGGCGCGAAGTCGTCCGTGCGGGCCATGACCTCCTTGACCTGGGCGGGCTCGCCAATGACTAAATAACTCATGCCGGATTACTCGCTTTTCCGTGGTTGATGCTTGCCATGGCACTGCTTTCAGTGACACTGTTTTCGGCGGCATTGTTGGCCGCAGCCAGGACCCGGGTCAGGGCAGTGATGCCGGTGTCGAGCTCCTGGGCCGTGAGGTTGGCGCGGGCCGTGAGCCTGAGCCGGGACACACCGTCGGGCACGCTGGGCGGACGGAAACAGCCCACCGACACCCCCTCCAACCGCAGCTCCGTGGTGATTTCGGCAGCCAGTGCCGCGGACCCAACAGGGACCGACTGCACGGCTCCGGCTGACGGGGCCACCCCGCAACGCCGCGCCAAAACCTCTGCATTGCGCAGCAGTGCGGCGGCCAGCCCGGGCTCCTCCCGGACAATGGCGGCAGCACGTGCGCCCGCAGCAGCTGCCGCAGGTGCCAACGCGGTATCAAAAATGAACGTCCGGGCCGTGTTCACCAGATGCTCGCGCAACAGGGCCGATCCCAGCACGGCCCCGCCCTGGGAGCCGAGTGCCTTGGATAAGGTGGCAGTCGCGGCAACATGGCCCGCCCCGGCCAACCCCGCCGCAGCAACAGCCCCCCGCCCGCCGCCGGCAACACCAATCCCGTGCGCCTCATCCACCAAAAGCAGGGCGTCGTACGTGGCGCACAGCGCGGCAGCGGCCGCAAGATCTGCCGCGTCCCCCAAGACTGAATAAATGGATTCAAGCACGACGACGGCCCTCGGCTGGGTGCGCCCGGCCAGTGCGGCGGCAATCGCGTTCAGGTCATTGTGGGGCACCTCCACCGCGGGGGAGCGGGAGAGCTTGATCCCGTCACGCAGGGAAGCGTGGACGTGGGCGTCAAAGATCATCAGGGTTCCCGGGCCACCCAACGCCGCGAGCACGCCCAGGTTGGCGGTGTAGCCGCTGGAAAATGCCAGTGCCGAGTCATGGCCCGTGAGCAGGCACAATTGCTCCTCGAGGTACTGGTGAGCCTGATTGGTGCCGCACACCACGCGGGAAGCCCGGGCCCCGGCGCCGTGGTCGTGCAGTGCCTGGGTGGACGCCTCAATGACGCGCGCATCGGCGGAGAGGCCCAGATAATCGTTGGAGGCTAGGTCAATGACTGTGCCCTGCGGTGTTGCGCTGCGCTGCAGCCCGCGGCGTTCCCGGACCTCGGCGCGAGAGTGGAGCCAGGCGTCCATGGCAGTTTGTGGGCCGGCTGTTGGTGCTGCGGTAGGTGGTGCACCCGGCATTAGCCGTGCACCTGGGACGCTGCGGCGCAGATGCCTGCGCCAATGGTGGCCACGTCGTGGGGCGTGCTGATGAACGGCGGCATGGTGTAAATGAGGTTCCGGAACGGCCTGACCCACACACCATGGTCCAGGGCAGCCGCTGTCACAGCCGGCACATCCACGGGAACATGCAGTTCCACTACGCCCACGGCACCCAAGACCCGCACCTCGCGCACAGATTCCAGCTCCATGGCCGGTGCCAGTGCTTGTTCCAGACTCTGCTGAATTCCAGCAACTTGCTGCTGCCAGGTCCCTCCCGCCAACAGGTCCATGGATGCTGACGCAACAGCACACGCGAGGGGGTTGGCCATGAACGTGGGCCCGTGCAGCAGCGCCCGCAGTGGTGATTCGGTGACCACGGCGGCCACGCGTGCCGAACACAACATGGCAGCCAGGCTCAGGTAGCCCCCTGTCAGAGCCTTGCCCACGCACATGATGTCCGGGGCAGCATCTGCCCATTGGGAGGCAAACAGCTTCCCGGTCCGGCCAAAGCCGGTGGCAATTTCATCAACAATCAACAGCAGCCCGTGCTCATTCGCCACGCGGCGTGCGGCCGTCAGAGCCTCCGGGGCATAGAAGAACATGCCTCCGGCCCCCTGAACCACTGGCTCAACAATGATGGCTGCCAGCTCGTTGCTATGGCTGCGCACCGTCTCCTCGAGTACGGCAATCCACCGGGACACGGACTCCGCATCGGAGACGAGCGTTCCGTTGACAAGGTGTGCTGCGGGCGGGCGGGGCAGAAACAGTTGCTGCGCAATATTGGCCGGAAACGCGGAATGCATGCCATCCACGGGATCGCACACGCCCATGGCGGCAAAGGTGTCACCGTGGTAACCGCCACGCAGGGCCAGGAAGCGGTTGCGGCCGGGCCGGCCGCGCCCCAACTGGTGCTGTCCCAGTTGGTATTGCACGGCCAGTTTCAGCGCCACTTCCACCGAAACGGAGCCGGAATCGGCAAAGAACACATGGTCCAGACCTGTCATCTCTGTCAGCTGTTCGGCGAGCCGGACGGCAGGTTCGTGGGTCAGCCCGCCAAACATGACGTGGCTAAACCGTCCACTCTGCTCCACCAGGGCCGAATCGAGCGTTGGGTTCCGGTAGCCGTGGATGGCCGACCACCACGAACTCATGGCATCCACTGCCTCAAAGCTGCGGCCATCTGCACCCGTGAGGCTCAGCGTGGTGCCGTTTGCCGCATGTACCGCGTACGGCGGGTGCCCGTCAAGTGGCGCATAGGGGTGCCACAACAAGCCGCGGTCGCGCTCAATCAGGGAGGCCTCAGGCATTGGGCGCCAGCGCGGTGCCTGCTCCCCGGCGGCGGATGGTGGGATTGGCGCCGGAGGAGGTCTCGGCGTCGTGCGTGCCGTGGCAACCGCAACCACCGGAAGACTGGCTCCCGCACCCCTGCTGGGTGGCGGCTTCCGGACTGCCCAGGACCACGAAGCCGTTGTCCGCGATCATGTCCAGATCGGCCTGCCCGGCCTGGCCCTCGCTGGTGAGGTAGTCACCCAGGAACAGCGAGTTGGCCACATGGAGGGCGAGCGGCTGGAGCGTGCGCAGGTGCATTTCGCGACCGCCAGCCATGCGTAGCTCAGTGCTGGGGCAGGCGAAGCGGACAAGGGCCAGAACGCGCATGCAGGCTGCGGGTCTCAGGAGCCAGGTGCCTTCCAGCGGGGTGCCGTCAAAGGGCATGAGGAAGTTGACGGGGATGGAGTCGCTGCCCAGCTCGCGGAGGGCGAAGACGGCATCAATGAGATCCTCGTGGCTTTCCCCCATGCCTACGATGATGCCGGAGCAGGGGGAGAGGCCAGCGGCCTTGGCATGCTCCACCGTTTGTACGCGGTCGGAGAATTCATGGGTGGAGCAAATCTTTGCGTACATGGATTCGCTGGTGTTCAGGTTGTGGTTGTAGGCGTCTACTCCGGCCGCCTTCAAGCGTCCGGCCTGGCCGTCCTTGAGAATGCCCAAGCACGCGCAGACCTCCACGTCCGGGTGCTGGTCCTTGAGTTCTGTGACCATCCCGGCCACACGGTCCACGTCACGGTCGGTGGGGCCCTTGCCGCTGGCCACCATACACACCCGGGAGGCGCCGGCACGAATTCCGGTGGCGGCTTGGGCCACGGCGTCTTCCGGCTTCAACCACGTGTATTTGAGGATTTGCGCAGCCGAGCCCAGCCGCTGGGAACAGTACGTGCAGTCCTCCGGGCATAGGCCGGATTTCAAGTTTACGAGGTAGTTGACCTTGACCGTGTTGCTGAAATGGGTCCGGCGCAGCCGTGCAGCAGCAGCCACCACTTCCAGCAGTTGCTCGTCGGTGGATTCGAGGATGGCAAGGGCCTCACGGCGGGTCAAGGTGGCGCCGCTCAGCTGGCGGGTGGCTAGGTCATCAAAGTAATTGAACACCGTTCAAGTTTGTGTGTTGAGGGTGCCCCTGTCAATTGAGGCGCTCGCAGCTGGGGTGCGAATGAGGATAGGCGAGGGGCATGGGGGAAGATGGGACGGGTGCCGTTGGGGTATCCGGGCACTCTTGATAAGGACACTCATTCCATGGCGTTGACACGCGAGCAGATAGTAGCGGCGGCCATGGGAATTCTGCGCGAATACGGGCTGGCCGACCTCTCCATGCGCCGCTTGGCGCGCGATCTCCAGGTGCAGCCGGGAGCCTTGTACTGGCATATCAAAAACAAGCAGGAACTGCTGACCGTGCTGGCCGGAATGATCCTGGACACGGTTGGTGAGCCGGCGTCTCTGCGGGAGCTGGCCATGGCTATTCGTACAGCGCTATTATCGGTGCGTGACGGCGCTGAAGTGGTGGCATTGGCTCAGGTGCTGGTGCCACACGCCGATTCGCCGCTGCTTGCGGTGCGTACCTTGATGACCGGGCAGGGAATGTCTGCCCCTGCAGATCAGTGGGCTGCCGAGGCGCTCATTCACTACATTATTGGTGCCGTTACGCAGGAACAGACCCGGGCGGGGCTTGTCCGCGCGGGCCTTCTGGAAGAACCGGACCACGACGCCGACGCGGCCTTTGACTTTGGCCTGAGGATTTTCCTGGCGGGGCTCAAGATCTCAGGCGAGTAAATCTGCCTGACGTTGCCCGGTTGCCCGGCTGGAACTGTTGGCCCTGTTGGATGGCCTGTGTGCTGTGCGCGGCGTGCCTAAGCTCGCCCAGCACGCAGAGGCGGACCGGAAGTACTATTTGGGCCAAATCATCTAGAGGACTCCTCGTCAAAGAGAGCTAAGTGTTGAGCGTGATAGTTCGAGGCCAGGTTGCCTGTGGGCGGACCGATAATATGTGATCGATAACAATGGATGAATGTTACCCACCTGTTTCTTTTGTTCCAGTACAAGGCACGCATAACTTGATGTCAAGGGATGTCTCTTGATGGGCGCCGTGTGACTCGATGTGTCACTGGATGTACTCCAAATGTGTTGAGCGTGTCCACTGCGGAGTGGTTTGTGAAAAAGTGACTATCCTTACGCTGTGGCCTGGTTTAACCGACGGGGTCAATCTCGCCGTCTTTCGCCCTCAAAGACTGGGGCGAGGCGGCCAGATCCTGCTACATTGGCGTCATGAAAATGCGCCGATACAGTGAAGTGGATGTCTTCTCCGAAGAGGCGTATCGGGGCAATGCGTTAGCGGTTGTTCACGATGCCGATGGTTTGAGCGCCGAGGCTATGCAGCGCTTCGCCACTTGGACAAATCTGTCCGAAACAACGTTTATTCTCGCCCCAAGCGTTCCGCAGGCCGACTACCGGGTGAGGATCTTCTCAGCCAGGGAAGAGCTTCCCTTTGCCGGCCATCCAACGCTTGGATCCGCCAAAGCATGGCTGGAGGCCGGCGGATCACCACGGAGTGGCGGCATGCTAATGCAGGAATGTGCAGCAGGGTTGATCCCCGTCCGAGTCGCGGATGGTCAAATCGCTTTTGAGGCGCCGCCGCTCACTCGGTACGGGCCCGTAGATGAGATGCTCGTTCACCGAGTAGCAACGATCCTAGGTATCTCCAGGGGCAAAATCATTGATGCTTCGTGGCTGGTCAATGGCCCCCAGTGGATTGGTGTCCGCTTGTCCTCGGCGCGGGAAGTTCTTGGTCTACGGCCCGATCCGGGGAAGGCTGGTGATCTTGAGATAGGAGTGGTGGGCCCGTACGGACCCGGGGAAGAATCCCAGTTCGAAGTACGTGCCTTCATCGGAGGAGATCCCGTATGGGAGGACCCCGTGACAGGAAGCGTCAATGCTGGCCTGGCCCGCTGGATGATCGACACCGGGGCAGCAGCCGACCATTACGTTGCGTCGCAGGGAACGGTACTGGGGCGCCAGGGCCGAGTGCGTGTGAGCCTCAATGACGGGGCAATCTGGGTTGGTGGCCATGTCACGAGCTGCGTTGAGGGAAGCGTCAGGCTGTAGCTGGCTATGGGGTGAGGTCCCGGAACGGTAATGACCGTTCGCCAGAGAATTCAACCCTGCTCCGTACAACCGCAGAACCGTAGAACCGTAGAACCACAGAACCGCAGGTCAACGGCTGCACCTTTCTGGGAGAAAATGGCTCTACCTTCAGATATTTCATTTTTCACTAGCCCCGTTGAGGTTCAGCGCAATGATTCTGTCGTCGCCCTGTCCCGGATTGCCTCGGCCGTCGGTATTGTTGGTCAGCAGCCACAGGGAACCGTCCGGGGCCAGGGCGCTGTCCCGGATGCGTCCATACTTACCGGTAAACCAATCCTTGGCCGTTGTGGGATCAGTAGCGGGGATCCTGCGCAGCACCTCCCCGCGTAAATTGGCAACGTACAGTGCGCCGTTGGCGTAGGCGATGCCGCTGGGGCTCGCCTCCTCGGGGCGCCACTGCTGCACTGGATCGGTGAACGCTTCAGTCCTGGCGATTCCTTCCACTGTGGGCCAGCCATAATTGTTCCCTGCCGTGATGATATTGAGCTCATCCCACGTGTTTTGGCCGAATTCTGTGGCGAATAACGTCCCATCCTCTGTCCACGCCAGGCCCTGCGGGTTGCGGTGCCCGTAGCTGTACACGTAGGAGCCGGGAAAGGGATTATCTGGAGGCACACCGCCGTCGGGGCTCATCCGCAGGATCTTGCCGCCCAGCGAGTGAAGATTCTGGGCCAGTGAGCGTTGGCCGGCGTCCCCAGTAGTTGCATAAAGGAGCCCATCCGGACCAAAGGCGAGGCGGCCGCCGTTGTGATTCCCGGCTGCTGGGATCCCCTCGAGGAGGCTCTGCGGCGCGCCCAGTGCCAGCGACCCTGCCGTGCCTGTAACCGCGAAGCGTTGGATGCGGTTGCCTCCCGCGCCCGTGGAGTATGCGTATAAGCGGTTCTGGGAATCAACCGTCAAACCGAGCAAGCCACCCTCGCCCCCGTGCAGCACTCCAGGGACAGTGCCGATGGTGCGTGGTGTGCCGTCGGCGGAGAGTTCCATAATACGTCCGCTGTCCCGTTCGCTGACCAGAGCGGCGCCGTCCAGAAACGTAATGGACCAGGGTGCTTCCAGTCCTGACGCCACCTGTGAAACACGGCCCCAAGGTGCGGGCTGGGTGGCCGTGGGCTGTATAGGCGTGGACTGTGTGGGCGTGGACTGTGTGGGCGTGGACTGGGCCGAGGCGGACCGCGTGGGAGTAGGTGGTTCGCTGGCGCAGGAGGCCATCAGCAGGCAGGAAATCAGTGCGGCCATGATGGCTCGCAGGGCACGCATCCAGCTCATGGTGGACTCCTCATAGTGGTCTGTCCCGTGTTTTGCCCACACTATCTGACCCACCAGCAGGCAATTGCCTGTGGGACGCACCCGACGGCGCAGGACGGGCCCGCCCTGCGCAGGTGAGCGTGCGGCGGTAGGTTCGCAGACGGCGTCGCCCGCGGGTAAATAGCGCTGTAAATAAGGCGGGCAAATAACGCGAGCAAAAGCCCTTCCGCGCCCACTAGCTGGTGTTACTATGTAGTGGTAGTCAATACTACTTAGTAGCAAGGGGATGTTGCCTGTGGGCAAGCAAATGACCGAGATGCTCAAGGGAACGCTCGAGGGGATTGTTTTAGCCACGCTCGCCGTGAAACCCGCCTACGGGTATGACATGACGGCGAGGTTACGTGAGCAAGGCTTTACGGATATTGCCGAGGGAACCGTCTACGCGCTCTTGGTGAGAATTGAAAAAAACGGCCTGGTTGAGGTCGAAAAGGTGCCCTCCGAGAAAGGGCCGCCACGCAAGGTGTACGCCTTGAACGCTCAGGGGCGGGACTACCTGGCGGAATTTTGGAAAACCTGGAGCTTCCTCTCGCAGCGGCTCGAGACGCTCCACCATGGAAGGAATGAAGCATGAGCTGGATTGAAAAAGTTACCGGACCGCTCGAGCAAAAGAAGGCGTACCGGGACTACAAGGCGCGGGTGAAGGCTCTGCCCGGCGGGTATCGCCAGGCGGCGGCCGCACTGGAGCGCTACCTTATGTTCATGGGGCCCAGCAATGACGGAAAATCTCTCATCGCAATGCTGGATGACCTGGTTGAGCTGCTTGAACAGAGCGCGGCGGCCGGTACCCCCGTCCGCGATGTGCTCGGGGCCAATCCTGTGGAGTTCGCGGAGCTATTTATGGACAACTACGGTGGCGGCAGCTGGATCAGGAAGGAGCGGGCCCGGCTGAGTACATCGATCGAGCGGGCGGTGGCGCAGGGGCAGGAGCCATGAACGCCCCGGCCCCCATGATCCACGTGCGGGCATGCACAAGTCTTACAAGAGCGCGAAGGGGTTGCGCGGTGTCAACCGTGAGGTTGCCACAGGCAGCATTCTCGCCCTGCTTGGCGCCAACGGTGCCGGCAAAACCACTCTCATCAAGATCCTTGCCACCCTGTTGAAGCCCGACGCCGGAGCTGGCGCCGTCAATGGCTTTTCCGTCACCACCGCGCCGGCCCAGGTACACGAGTCAATCAGGTACACGAGTCAATTAGCCTCACCGGCCAGTTCGCGCCGTGGATGAGATCCACTCGGGCCTTGACCCGCAGGCACGCCTGGAAGTGTGGGCGGCTGTGAAGGAACTTGCTGTCCAAGGGGCCCCCGTGCTGCTTGGCCGTTCCCTGCGGCACATCACCCGCTGCCCGGACACCATCATCACCACCACTGTGATGCCGGTCGCCTCTGGTGGGGCCTACACCGCTTACCGGCTCTTCCATGACTTAAAGGGTGGCATCTTTGGGCGTTTCCAATCCATGCCGATTGCCCGCCCATCCGTCCTGTGGGCGCACGTCACGACGTCCTTGGTGGCCAACCTGGTCTCCGTTATTGTGGTGGTGGTCGTGGCCCTGATCATGGGCTTTAGATCAGGAGCCAGCGTATTGGCCTGGCTGGCTATTACCGGGATTCTGGTGTTATTTACCTTGGCTCTGACGTGGCTGGCCGTCTTTGCCGGACTGTCCGCAACAACAGTTGATGGTGCCAGCGCTTTTTCCTATCCGCTGATGTTTCTGCCCTTCATCAGCTCGGCGTTTGTGCCCGCTGCGTCCATGACTGGAGCGGTCCAGTGGTTCGCGGAGCATCGGCTTGTCACCTCCATTGTTAGAGCGATCCGGGAACTGCTGGCGCAGGCACCGGTGGGTGGCACCATCTGGGTTGCGCTTGCTTGGTGCGTGGGCATCCTGATGGTGGCGTACACCTTTGCCTTGGTGGCCTACCGCAGGAAGTTTCTTTAAGGCCGCGGCTGGCGTTCTAGCTCCTCTGCAGCCGCGGTGATGCGCTTGGACATGGAAGAAAAGATCTGGCCGTGAAAGGGGAGAATGGCCAGCCAGTACAGGCGCCCGGCGAGGCCGTGGGGGAAGAACACAGCGCGCTGGATGTAGTGGCTTCCGGTACCAGCAGGTTCCACCGAGAATTCCAGCCAAGCACGCCCCGGGGCTCGCATTTCGGCGCGCAGGCGCAAGAGCTGGTTGGGGACTATCTCCTCAACCCGCCACCAATCCACAGCGTCGCCAAGGGCCAGATTCTCGCGGCTACGCCGGCCACGGCGCAACCCGACTCCGCCCATTAATTTATCCATGATGCCGCGCAGTGCCCATGCGCTCGGTAGGGAGTAATAGCCAGTTTCCCCGCCGATGCCTTGAATGACCTTGAAAACGCTGGCGGGGCTGGCCTTCGTTTCGCGTTTGCGCACGTCAGTCAGGACAGTATGCCCCGTCCATTGAGGATCTGAGGGCAATGGATCCGCAGGAGCTTCCAACGCGTGGGCTGTGACCCAAGTGGTCTCCACGGTGTCCTCCCGCAACTTGGTCAGCGCCAACTCCACCGCCTGTGAATAGTCCATCAGCCCGCCTTCCGGGCGGTCAATAATAGTGTCAATGTCACGGTTCTCCATGACACAGTCATGCTGCAAGGATTCGACCAGCGGAATGGCCAAGGATCGCGGAATGGGGGTTACCAAGTTCACCCATTGTGCGGCCAGCCACGGCGTCAGGACTGGCAACGGGACTATCTGGGGACGCCGAATATGGGCAGCATCAGCATAAAGGCGCATGAGATCTCCATAGCTATGCGCCTCCGGGCCGCCAATATCGAATCGCCCAAAAACCTCAGGCGGGAGTGCAGCGGCTTTGGTCAGGTAGTGCAGGGCGTCCCGGACCGCGATGGGCTGGACTCGGTTGAGTACCCATTTGGGGGCGGGCATTACAGGAAGCACGTCTGTGAGGTGCCGGACCATTTCAAAACTAGCCGAACCGGAACCGATGATTAGCCCTGCCTGTAATGTCAGGGTAGGGATGGAGCTAGATTCTAGAATCTCGCCCACCTTGACCCTGGAGCTCAGGTGCCTGCTCAGCGGACCCTGTGGGTGCAGGCCGGAAAGGTAAATCAGCCGCTTGAGCCCTTTTTCCTTCGCTGCGGCTGCTACGACCTTCGCGCAGCGTTCCTCGACCGGGCCAAAATCTTGGCTTCCGCTCATGGAATGCGCCAGATAGTACAGAACCTCCGTACCATCACAGAGTTCTTCCACCGCGTGCGGATCTGCCAGATCACCGACAACCACTTTGACCTGATTACTCCACGGCACGTCCCGTAGGGCATTGGCCCGTCGCGTCAATACACGCACATCATGACCTTGTTGGAGCAGAATGGGAATCAGACGCCCGCCAATGTATCCCGTGGCGCCCGTGACAGCAATGTTACTCATAAGGTTCACCTACTCGACAGTTGTTAGTTACTTACCCCATAATGTATCTAGATAGGAGAGCAATCAACCCATCGAGGTAAAAAATGTCAGAAACTTTCCAAGATCCCGCCAAAGAGGGCGCATCACGGCTGCTACATGAGGTTCTTCTCTTTAATGATTCGCTGAAGCACTCCTTGTGCCGCGAGCTCGAAATCAACGAAACAGATTTTGACGCGCTGCAACACCTCACCTTTGGAACGCCGCTGACACCGAGCGAGTTGGCCGCAAAACTGCGGGTATCCACTGCAGCCACCACCGCACTGATTGACAGGCTCAGCGCCCGCGGCAGGGTTGTTCGCACACCCAACCCCGCAGACCGAAGAAGTATCTTGATTCGTCCCAGTACCGGCACAGTGGAACTGGTAGTGGCTGCCATGCGTCCGCTTTTTGACGCTTCCAGTGAATCAATGAACAACATCTCCGCTCATGAGCAGCAGATAGTGACAAGCTATCTAGAACACGTACTGGCAGCAATTCATGGCCGCATTGACACCTTGGCAGCGGCCGCGACGGCGAAAAGGGGAACACAATTATGAGCTTGTCGACCTGGACCACCACCACCACGCCGCAGCCAGCTGGTTTTAGCACCGAGCAGGAAGCGGCCTTTGACGCTAGTGTGCGCGGAGAACTTTCCCAGATAGTGCAAAACTACACAACAGACGCCGCACAGTATTCGCCGGCAACAGAAGTTTTATGGTCACGGATTGGTGGATCGCTGCACGGCGGCAAACTGACCCGTCCCCGCCTAGTAAAACTTGGCCATGACGCCTTTGCGCGAGAAGGGTCTGCAGCGTTGCGCGGGAGCAGGCCAAGCAATGACCGGATCGTCAGTATGGGTTGCGCTTTTGAACTGCTGCACACCTCGTTGCTCCTTCATGACGATGTGATTGATAGGGACTTCACGCGCAGAGGGCGTCCCACCCTTTCCGCCCTGTACCGTGATGATGCCCTCCACACCGGCGAGAGCTTGATTGATGCCGAACATGCAGGTCACAGTGCCGCAATCATCGCCGGAGACTTGCTGCTCTCTGCCTCCATTTCACTGGCGCTGCGCGCCGGCGGCTCCCATCCGCACGCGGCAGCCTTGGAGAGTTCCTTTCAGCGGGCCATCCATCACGCAGGCGCTGGGGAGCTGGAGGACCTGCTGTATTCGCTGGGCCGAACCCCCGCAAAGGTTCGGGACGTGTTGCTCATGGAGGAGCTCAAAACGGCCTCGTATTCCTTCAAATTCCCACTGCACACAGGTGCGTTGTTGGCCGGTGCGAGCATGGAGGCGGCTGAGGCACTGGCTAGTATTGGCGGCCAGCTCGGGGTGGCGTATCAGCTGATCGATGACGTTTTGGGAACTTTTGGGGACCCAGCCCGGACCGGAAAGTCAATAGACTCCGACTTGCGTGAGGGGAAAAGTACCATCTTGACCGCGCTCGTAGCCCAACAGCCCGAATTCGGGGCGAGCCTGAGCATGCTGCGCGCCCACACGGACTCCGTGGAATCGCTTCGTTCGGTTTTGGAAGCTGCGGATGTGGAAGCCCAGGCGCGGGCTCTTGCTCAAGACTTGTGTGAGAAGGCGATCGTGTCTGCACAGCAAATGCGGTTACCGGAACACGTGAGCGAACAATTCCAGGACTTCGCGCTACTCATTTTGAACAGGGGGGCCTAAATCATGAGTCATGACACAACAGAGCATTCATCGGCAAAAACAGGTCCGCGCACAGAACGTCTGACGCCGTTGGAGCTGTACTCAGCCACAGCAAGACGCAGCGCCGGGGTGGTCATCAGTGCCTACTCAACATCCTTTTCGCTGGCTTGCCGGATGCTGGGGCAGGCGTCACGGACACATATTGCCAACGTCTATGCCTTGGTGAGACTTGTTGATGAAGTGGTGGATGGCGTGGCCAGGGAAGCCGGGCTGAGCGTTGCCGCCACGGAGGAAGCGCTGGACCGGCTGGAAGCGGAGACTGAGGCGGCTCTGCTTAGCGGATACAGCACCAACATGATTGTGCACGCTTTTGCGTGCACAGCAAGGCAGTGCGGCATTGATTCCACCTTGACGCGCCCATTTTTTGCCTCGATGCGCAAGGATTTGACTGTCTCTGACCATGATGAGGCTTCACTTGATACCTACATCTACGGATCCGCCGAAGTGGTGGGGCTGATGTGTTTGAAGGTTTTCCTCTCCTCTCCCACGGCAAACGCTGGCCAGAACGCCGAAGTGGAAGCTGCCGCTAGACGGCTCGGAGCTGCCTTTCAAAAGGTCAACTTCCTGCGTGACCTGGCCTCGGATACAAGCGAACTGGGCCGCAGCTATTTCCCCGGGCTGGACCCTCAAGACTTCTCTGAAGAACACAAAGATCAACTGGTGGCTGAAATCCGTGCGGACCTCAACGCCGCAGCACAGGGGATACCCCTTTTGCCGTTACGTGCAGCTGTGGCAGTGTCCGTGGCTCATGGGTTGTTCAGTGAGCTCAACACTCAGCTGGACCGCACCAGCGCAGCAGAGCTGCTGGGGCGGCGTGTGTCAGTAGCGCCATTGCACAAAGCAGCCATCGCGGTTCGGGCGCTGTCCGCGCAGACACTGACACGGCTGCGCCGATGAGCCAGAACAAACAAGGAGCACAGAGCACGGTGAAGACCAACAAGAAAAAGACTCCTGCGGCGGGGCCACAGCAGGTGGTGGTGATCGGGGGAGGCTTTTCCGGGCTGGCCACCGCGGGCCTATTGGCGGCCTCGGGCCACAAGGTCACCTTGTTAGAGCAACAAAAGCACCTAGGTGGACGTGCCGGGCGCCTGCACCGAGACGGGTTCAGTTTTGACACCGGCCCCTCTTGGTATCTGATGCCGGAGGTCATTGAACACTGGTTTGAGCTGATGGGCAGTTCTACGCAGGAAGCCTTGGACCTGGTGGCGCTGGACCCCGGTTACAGAGTGTGGTTTGCCGGAGAGTCCGGGCCCGTGGACCTTTCCACTGGAGAGCACGCCGACGCCGTCTTTGAAGGCTTGGCGCCCGGGGGCGGTGCAGCACTGAGCCAATACCGTGAACAGGCCAAGGAAAGCTACAACCTTGCCCTGCAACATTTCCTCTACGACGATTTCTCTTCCATTAAATCCTTCATCAACCCCCAGACGTTGAAGCTGCTGCCACAACTTGCGCCGCTTCTGGGCACCTCCTTGGAGAAGCATGTAGCCAAGCGGTTCACCGACGGTAGGCTCCGCCAGATCTTGGGGTATCCGGCAGTTTTTCTAGGATCCAGCCCGCAGCGAACCCCCGCCCTGTATCACTTGATGAGTCATCTGGACCTCACCCAAGGTGTTGGGTACCCCATGGGAGGCTTTGCCGCCCTGGTTGATGCTATGGAGCAGATCTGTCTTCAAGCGGGTGTGGAGATCATCACCGAGGCTCAGGTTGAAGGCATAGATGTTGCTACCACGGGCAAACCCCAGGTCCAGGCTGTGCGGTGGATCAATACCGCCAGGTCCGGGATAAAGCACAATGTTCAAGAAGCTGACGTTGTCGTGGGCGCAGCCGATCTGCACCATATCGAAGCGGACTTGCTGCAACCGGAATTCCGTGCACATTCGCAAGCCTCGTGGAAACGCCGGGACCCCGGCCCCAGCGCCGTGCTGCTGTGCTTAGGTATTAAGGGGAAAATTCCACAGTTAGATCACCACAATCTTTTCTTCACCAAAGACTGGGAGGAGAATTTTGCGCGGATCCATCAAGGCCGAGACCTCGAACCGGAAACCAGTGTGTACGTCTGCATGCCCAGCCACACTGACCCTTCGGTGGCACCCGCCGGCCACGAGAACCTCTTTGTCCTAGTCCCCGCACCGGCACTGCCCGCGTGGGGAGGCGGCGGACCAGACGGCACGGGCGCCGCGCAAGTGGAGGAAGTAGCAGACGCCGCGATTGATCAGATTGCGTCCTGGGCCGGGATCCCTGACTTGCGCGAACGTATTGTGGTGCGTCAAAGCTACGGACCTGCTGACTTCCTCAACACCGTTAACGCTTGGCAAGGTGGAGCCTTGGGGTTGGCCCACACACTGCGTCAGAGCGCATTTTTTCGGCCAGCAAACCACAACCCCAAGGTTGCTGGCCTGCATTATGCTGGCAGTTCGGTGCGCCCTGGGATTGGTATACCCATGTGCCTAATCAGTGCCGAACTTGTCACCAAACGCATCAACGGGATCAAGAAACCCGGTCCGCTGGAATTTGAGCCCGCCATTCAAAGCGCTGCGAAGAGGCGGGCAGAGCGGTGACGTATTTACTGATTCTGTTGGTACTCATTGTTTGCCTGACGTTACTGGATGCCAGATACCGCCTGTTCCTCTTTTCCCAACCATTGCCGGCAGTGATCTCACTGCTGGGTGGGACCGGCATTTTTCTGCTCTGGGATGTCATCGCCATAGAAAAGGGCATCTTTTTGCACCTTGATTCTCCTCTCATGACGGGGATCATGCTGGGCAATGCGCTACCGATGGAAGAAGCGTTTTTTCTTTTTTTCCTCTGCTACCAGAGCATGTTGGCAGTGCTAGGATTTCTGCGCTGGAGCGGATACCGGAAACTGCTTAAACTAGAACACTCAGATGGTTCCAATGGCCCGGCTCAGTCCCAGCGCGCAGATCAGGGGGAGCTGTGAGTTTTGCCTTGCTTTCGCTGTATTTCTTGGCCGGTTCGGTGTTGTTGCTTTTTATAGCGCTTTGGGTGCGGCGCATCAGTTTGCGCAGTGTAGCGCCAGCGCTGGGCATTGCCTTGCTAGCCCTGGTGTTACTGACGGCTATTTTTGACAATGTCATGATTGGCTCAGGTCTTTTTGCCTATGCTGAAAAGACCCTACTGGGCGTGCGGGTGGGGCTGGCCCCCTTGGAAGACTTCAGCTATCCGGTGAGTGTGGTGTTTTTCGCCCCGGCGCTGTGGTGGCTTGCCGGCGGCCGCCCTCCGGGAGCGCCCGCACCTGCGAGGTCTGTGGAACAGCAGCCGGCGGCCAAGACAACAGCGGCCAAGACAACAAGGAAAGGGCTCTGAATTTTGCTGCGTGAACTCTTCGCCACCTCCCGCCCGGTCTCGTGGGTCAATACCGCTTACCCGTTTGCTGCCGCGTATTTATTGAGCACGGGTGCCATTGACTGGATCTTTGTGGTGGGCACAGTATTTTTCCTCATTCCCTACAACTTGGCCATGTACGGAATCAACGATGTTTTTGACTACGAATCCGATCTGCTCAACCCGCGCAAGGGGGGCGCGGAGGGTGCGTTGGTGGATCCGAGCAAACACCGCAGAATACTCTTTGCGTGCGTTTTAGGGCTGCTTCCCTTCCTTATTGTGTTGGCTGTGGTGGGCTCTTGGCAGGCAAACCTGGTGTTGCTGTTCTCCATGGCGGCGGTGGTGGCCTACAGCGCCCCGCATCTGCGGTTCAAGGAACGCCCCTTTCTTGATTCCGTGACTTCCAGCATCCACTTTGTTTCTCCCATGGTGTATGGGCTAGTTCTAGCGGGAGCTCATTTCAACAGCGAATTGGTTGCCGTGACTGCTGCATTTTTCCTTTGGGGGGTTGCATCCCAGGCCTTCGGCGCGGTTCAAGACATTGTTCCTGACCGGGCGGCCTCGCTAAGTTCCATTGGCACGGTGCTGGGTGCCCGGTTGACTGTGGGGTTTGCGGCTGGCGCCTATGCGGTAGGCGGCATTTTGTTGTTGTTCACTGATTGGCCAGGCCCCTTAGCCGCGGTGTTGGCACTGCCCTACATCTTGAATGTGTTGCCTTATCTGTTTTTACAGGAGCAGGATTCTGGCCGGGCGCATGCTGGCTGGGTACGTTTCTTATGGCTCAACTACATGACCGGTTTCTTCATCACCATGATTCTTATTTGGTACGCCTTTATCCGATGACGCCCACCACCTGCCTGAGAGAAGGAATAGCATCGACATGAGAAAAACTGCTCTGAGCGCCATTAACGTTGTGTGGTTCCGTGACGACCTTCGTCTAGCCGATCACCCCGCACTCAGTGCAGCCATGGCGGATACTCACGTGCCTACCGTGGCAGTGTTCGTTCTTGATGAAGAGTCTGAGGGCATCCGCCCGTTGGGTGCTGGTGCAAAGTGGTGGCTGCACCACAGTCTGGTGGACTTATCCAAGGATCTCGCGGCGCTGAACGTTCCGCTGGTGCTGTTGAAGGGGCCGGCAGCGCCGCTGGTCACTGAGTTGGTTAGCAAGCTGTGTACACTGTTCGGGCTGCCCGCCAACGGGCTGTCCATGCACTGGAACCGCCGGTACGGTGGGGGAGAACGCAGCGTTGATACCGAAATCAAGGCAGCCCTGCGGGAACTTGGCTGTTCCGTCAGTAGCTACTCCGGCACCTTGTTGCACGAACCTTGGGTTGTTAAGACCAAGGAAGAACGGCACTACAAGGTGTTCACACCGTTCTATAACGCGCTGCTTGCCCTCCCGCTGCGCCCCGAACTTCCCGCACCAGAGAGGGCCCAAGAACATCTGGACCTTGATGGGCTTAGGCCGGGAAGCAGCAGCGACGATCTAGAAAGTTGGGAACTGCTGCCCAAGGCTCCGGATTGGTCCCTAGGGCTAGCCAAGGCTTGGACACCGGGTGAGGGTGCCGCCCATGAAAGGCTAGCGCTGGTCTTGGATGAGGTGGCCGCCGGGTACCTCACAGGACGGGACCGGCCCGGCTCTGATGAAACCTCCCGGCTTTCGCCCGCACTGCGCTGGGGGCATCTGAGCCCTGTCCAAGTATGGGAAGCATTGGGCGCCTTGGCCGCGGCGAACCGAGAAGCCGCCGACGGCGCCCGGGCCATCATGCGCCAACTGGCCTGGCGGGACTTTTGCTGGAACCAGCTCTACCACCAGCCGCACTTACACCAACAGAATCTTCGCCCAGAGTTCGACGGCTTTGATTGGTCTTGGCCCACCACGGTGCTGCCCGTACCCGGTAGCGCGGGCGCTTCGATCGGACCATCTGTGAGCGGATCCGGTGAGAGCGAGCCCGGCCAAGCAATCATCGATGAGCTTTACACTGCCTGGTGCCGAGGCGAGAGCGGGTTCCCATTGGTGGATGCCGGCATGCGCCAACTATGGCAGATCGGGTGGATGCATAACCGCGTGCGCATGGTTGTTGCCAGTTTGCTGGTGAAGAATTTGGGTATCCATTGGCGAGCCGGCGAGGCTTGGTTCTGGGACACCCTCGTGGATGCTGATGCGGCATCCAATCCGGCGAACTGGCAGTGGGTAGCTGGGTGTGGTACTGACGCCGCACCCTATTTCAGGGTCTTCAACCCTGTACTGCAAGCCAAAAAATTCGATCCACACGGCCGGTACCAGGCACAGTTTGCCCCGACACTTAGTCACGAGCCTGTTGTAGACCTCAAGGAATCACGTGCAGCTGCGCTTGCAGCCTATGAGCATATGAAGCAAAGCGCTCGAAGCGGTGAGGCGCCGCTCTAGCGCGCCTCACCGCCTCGAGCTGCTGTCTTAGCTTCGGTGAGCGGACAATGTATCTAGCTGGCCGCCGTGAGCCCCGTCTCCGGCGCCAGCTCCGTCAGCCTCACCGTCGGCGCCTCCGTCACCATGGCCGCTGGCGTGCGTGGCTGCCCGGGAGAGCTTGGAGGGCCACCAGATGACTTTGCCCAGATCGTAGCTGAGGGCCGGGACCAGCAATGACCTGACCACAAAGGTATCCAGCAGCACCCCGAACGCCACGATGAAGGCAATCTGGGCCAAGAAGAGGATGGGAATTACACCAAGAGCCGAGAAAGTAGCGGCCAGAACCAGCCCTGCCGAGGTGATCACGCCACCAGTAATGACCAGCCCGCGGATGATCCCGTCATGGGTGCCATGTTTGAGTGATTCCTCCCGCACTCGAGTCATCAAGAAGATGTTGTAGTCAATGCCCAGGGCTACAAGGAAGATGAATCCGAAGAGCGGGACCGCGGGATCTGCGCCGGGGAAGTGGAACACGTGGTTGAAGAAAAAGGCCGCCACTCCCAAGGCCGTGCCAAAGGACAGCACGGTGGTCAGGACCAACAGCACCGGTGCCAGGACAGAACGCAGAAGCATCATAAGGATGAGCAGAATGACCACCAGAACCACGGGGATGATCAAGTTGCGGTCATGGATGGAGGCGTCGTTAGTGTCAATCGAGGTGGCCGTGACACCGCCCACCAGAGCCTGCGGGACAACGCCGGAGAGGCCGGTCCGTAGCTCGCGCACCACGGAGGAGGCAGCGTCAGAATCCGCGGCATCAGCGAGTGTGCCTTGGAGCATGATGTCCCCGTTGGCCACGGTGGGTTGGGGAGCTGCTGCCCCGGGTGCGCCCATGGCTCCAATGCCTTGGGCTGTGACAGTGGCGCTGCCGCCGGGGGCATCTGCCGCAACAACTGAGACAGAGTCAACACCCTCCTGCGCCAACAGCACATCCGCCGCATCCTGCAACTGCGCCTGTGGCACAACAACAAGCACGGGACTGCCGGTGCCGCCCGGGAAATGCTGGCCTAAGATGGCTTGGCCATCACGTGCCTCGGAGGAGCCCAGTACCAGCTCCGATTGCGGAACGCCACTGGCATTGAGCGTGGTGGCGCCAAAGACGCCTATCAGCAGGACGGCGGTGGTCACCATCCAGATCAAGCGCGGACGGCGTTTGATGGTTCGGGACAGCTTGGCCCAGACGCCCGTGGCGTGCACTCCATGTTCTGCTGCCACAACGTTTGGTTCATATTTGGGCCGGCGCGGCCAGAACGCGTTGCGGCCAAAAGCGAACAACAGTGCCGGTAGGAGAGTCAGGGCAGAAAGCATGGCAAAGACAATGCCTATCGCAGCTACTGGTCCTAGTGAACTGTTGGATTTCAAATCGCTGAGCAGCAGACAAAGCAAGCCCACAATAACTGTCCCGCCGGAAGCGGCAATCGGTTCTGCGGACTTGCGGATGGCCGCCATGCTCGCGGACCATTTATCCGTGGAGATACGCAACTCTTCCCGGTAACGAGAAACGTAGAGCAGTGAGTAGTCCGTGGCGGCGCCAATGACCAGAATGAACAAGATGCCCTGGGTTTGGCCGCTCAGCAGCAGGATTCCAGCTTTCGCCAGCCACCAGACACTCAGTAGGGCCACGCACAGGGCAAACAGGCTGGTGGCCAGCACGGCCACCGGGAGCAACAGGGAGCGGTAGACGGCAATCAAGATGACGAACACAGCCAAAAGAGCCACGCCGAGCAGGATCCCGTCGATCCCGGAGAAACCTTCGATCAAATCTGCCGTGAATCCGGCTGGGCCGGTGACATGAACTGAAACGCCCTCAGGTGCTGATGCTCGCAGAGTAGTGCCAATGGTGGTGACGATCTCGCCAATGTCGGCATCGGATTGGATGGGAACGAAAGCCTGGAGTGCCCGGCCGTCTTTTGAGGGGATGGCGGGGGATACGTCCTGGCCCACGCCGGCAATCTTGGTCAGTTCTGAAACTTGCTCAGACACCGCCGCTATGTCATTTGGGCTCAGGGTGTCGGTGCTGGAGAAGACCAGGACGGCGGGAATCTCGTCAGAGTCACGGAAATCACTCAGCAGTTTTTGTACTTGGGTGGCGTCAGAGGAGGACGGCAGGTAGGTGGTTGGATCATTAGATGAGACCTCGCTGACCTTTCCAAAGTAGGGTCCGCCAATGGAGCCGCCAACAAACCAAGCGATGATGATCAGCGCCGGCAGCAGTGTCCTCAGCCATTTTCGGGGTTTGTGCTGTGGTTTGCCGGGATTTGTCCCGGCGTGAGGGATGGCTTTGTGCCTGCTCATATTCAGTTCTCCATCGCTAACAAATTTTAATCTAGTTTAGCTAGTAAATACTAAAGCTTGCAACAAGTGGAGCTCTTTATATAGGAGCTGGGATAGAATTATGTTCATGGCAAGTATCAAGGAAAATGAAGCTCCATTGCCGAGAAACCTCTACGATGTCAATGCTGCCGACCCCGACAGTCAGCTCATTGACCGGGCGGCAATGGCCCCGGCCGAAATTGAGAGCATTGGCCAGCTTATGGCTGCGCTGGGTAGGCTGCGCGTTGCCGAGAAGGAGCTCTCGGACGCCTCGCTGCGGTACATGAAACTCAACCAATCCGATATGCGGGCGCTGCACTACTTGATCGTAGCGGCGAACACCCAAGACATTGCCACCCCCGGTGCCATTGCCGCTCACCTGAAAATCTCGACGGCGTCCACCACCAAGCTGCTGGACCGGCTCGAAAGTGCGGGACACATCATCCGTCAGGCCCATCCCACCGACCGCCGGGCGCTGGCGATCACCATCACTGCGAAAACCCGGCAAGCGGCCATGGACACGGTGGGGCGCCAACAAGCCAAGCGATTCTATGCGGCGGCGCGGTTGAGTCAGGCAGAACGCGATGTGGTGATCCGTTTCCTTGATGACATGAGCCAAGAAATTTCCCTCAATGGTGTGGCCTGGGCGCAACAGGGCTGAACCGCCGCAGTGAAGGTGCGCCACGTTTTACGACAAGGACAGGAACAGCTTCTCCAGTTTGCCGCTGTCCAGGTCTTCGCTGTGGCCTGAGGCCAGACATTCCTTCAGGCTCCCAGCGACCAGTCCAAACCCCGCCCGGTCTAGAGCCTTGCCGGCGGCTGGTTCAGCCGGCTCTTCGGAGGAAAGTGACACGTTCGCTAACTTCTCAGTGACGTCATCGGCCCACGGGCTTAGCCGCGCCGCCGTCAGTCGGTAAAACTTTTTCATGCCCGCTCAGGAGCCACCCAGCCGCAAGGTGATCGCGCGGGCGCACTTTTTGGCGGCCTCGCCCAAATTTGCCAATTGTTCGGGGGAGACGCGGAACCGTGGCGCGGGGATGAGTACGGCGGCCACCAGATGACCGCGGTGGTCAAAGACGGGGGCGGCCACACCCACCTCGTCCAAGGCCGACTCCCCATAGTTGGTGGCATATCCGCGTTTTGCTGCGTCTCCGAGCCGGACTGCGTAGGCCTCCAGCCCGGCTTCATCTAAACCAGCGAAGCGAATGGTGCCGTTAATTATCAGTTCCCGTACCCGTTCTTCCGGCTCCAGAGCCAAAAATACTTGGACAGAGGCGCTCATTGCGTCACTGTACCGGGCGCCTAAGGGTGCGGTGTGCTTGACCTGCTGGGTGCTGGGGATTTGTTCCACACACATGGATTCGCGCCCGTTCCACACCATCAGAGCACTGGTTTCCCCTGTGCGCTCGGTCAAGGCCTGGAGCATGGGGTAGGCCACGCGGCGTTCATCCAGTTCCGCCAGGAGCGGCCCGGCCACGGCGATCAGACCCAGACCCAGCTTGTAGCGCCGGTTATCTGATCCCCGTTCAACCAGCTCTTCCTGTTCCAAGGCGGCAAGGATTCGAGAGACCGTGCTCTTGTGCATGCCAACCCTTTGGGCGATCTCGGTGACTCCCAGCAGCGGTTCGGCAGCGGAAAAGCAGCGCAGCACAGCGATGGCATTTTCAATCACGGACGTGCCGCGCGCATCGGGGGTGCCGTTGCCGGCGTCGGACTTAGCTGTTGGAGTGCTCATGGAGACCATCTTTCCTTATGGAACCGCTCAAAACGGTTCACAGCGGGTCAACGCGGGTCAACGCGGTTCAAAAACACAGTGCCGTGGCACCCGCCGGGGCGCCACGGCACTGCGAACCTTTCCCTCGTTATACGTCGATGATGTTGCGCTCCGGGCCAAAGCCGAACTTGGTGATGTTCTCCGCACCGTCCTCGCCCACTACCAAGATGTCGTGCTCACGGTAACCGCCAGCTCCGGGCTGACCGTCCATGACGGTGATCATGGGCTCCATGGAGACCACCATGCCCGGTTCCAGGACTGTGTCAATGTCCTCGCGCAGTTCCAGCCCGGCTTCGCGGCCGTAGTAATGGGAGAGGACCCCGAAGGAGTGGCCGTAGCCGAAGGTGCGGTTGGCGAGCAGGCCGCGGTCAATGTAGATCTCGTTGAGCTCGGCAGCAATGTCCTTGCACACGGCACCGGGCTTGATCAGTTCCAAACCGCGGCGGTGGACCTCAACGTTGACGTTCCACAGTTCCAGCGAGCGGGCGTCGGGTTCACCCAAGAACAGGGTGCGCTCCAATGCTGTGTAGTAGCCGCTGGTCATGGGGAAGCAGTTCAGTGAGAGGATGTCATGCTCTTGGAGTTTGCGGGTGGTGGCCCAGTTGTGTGCGCCATCCGTGTTGATGCCTGACTGGAACCACACCCAGGTATCGCGGATTTCCGAGTCGGGGAAGGTCTTGGCAATCTCATGCACCATGGCCTCGGTGCCGATCAACGCCACCTCGTATTCGGAGATACCAACCTTGATGGCGTTGCGGATTGCTTCTCCACCCAAATCACCAATGCGGGCGCTGTGCTTGATGACTTCGATTTCTTCAGCAGACTTGATCATGCGCTGGCGCATGGCTGCCTGAGCAACGTCCACCAGTGTTGCGCCGGGGAACGCGGCCTGGATCTTGTTGCGGTTATCCAACGGCAAGGTGTCATCCTCAACGCCGAGGCGGCGTACGGAGACCCCGCGGGTACGCAGCGATTCCTGGATGGCAAAGATGAAGTTGTCTCGGCGCCAATCCGTGTACACCACGTTCTCGCCGTAGCTGCGGCGCCAGGGCATGCCGGCGTCGATGTTGGCGGTCACGGTGACGGTGTCATTGGCGGTGATGATCATGGCGTAGGAGCGGCCAAAGTACGTGAACAGGAAGTCGGAGTAGTACTTGATGGAGTGGTAGCTGGTCAGGAGAACAGCGTCCAGATCCTTCGCCTCCATGATCTCGCGCAGACCGGCAATGCGGCGCTCCAGTTCGGCGTCCGAGAAGGTCAACGGCACCTTGGTGCCGTTGTGCAGGACCTTCAAACGCTCCAGTTCGGAGACGGAAGTGGCGTTGTTGGAGAGGCTGATGCTCATTGTTGCTCCTTGAATCAATTGCGGATGAAAAATTGGACGTGAAAAGTGTGATGTGAGGTTGCTGTGACGCTTACTTCAGCAGGGGTTCCTTGGAGGATTCCTTGGCCAGCGAAACGGCGATCAGGGACACCACAGCTGCCCCCATCAGGTACCAGCCCGGTGCAATGTGTGAGCCGGTGACGTTGATCAGCAGCGTTGAAACAAACAATGCCGTGCCGCCAAAGAGCGCGTTGGAGAGATTGAAGCTCACGGCGAATCCGGTGTAGCGAACCTTGGTGGGGAACAGCTCTGCCAAGAAGCTTGGCAGGGTGCCGTCATTGAGGGTCAGCATGGCGCCAAGAAGGATCTGGACTAGCAGAATCACCACGAAGTTGCCTGTGGACAAGAGCATGAATGCCGGGACAGTCAGAACCACAAACAGGATCGAAGCCGTGATCAGCACGCGCTTGCGACCAAACCGGTCCGAGGCCAGGCCGGTGAGGAAGATGAAGCCAATGTAGGTGGCGAGGGCAACCGTGGTGGCTAGGAAGGAGAGGGAAGCGTCCAGTCCAATCACATCATGAAGATAAGTGGGCATGTAGCTGAGGATGACGTAGAAGCCGACGGCGTTCAGGACCACGGCGCCGACGGCGATCAGGAGGGTCCGCCAGTGATCGCGGAACATGGACATGACGGGGGCCTTGATGGCTTCGTCTTCCTTCTCCAAGGCGAGGAACGCGGGGGTGTCCTCCAGCTTGACGCGAATGTACCGCCCAATCAAGCCCATCGGAGCTGCTAGCAGGAACGGCAGGCGCCAGCCCCAGGAGGTCAGCTGGTCTGGTGACATGCTCACGGAGAGCAACAGGGCGATCAGCGAACCCAGCAGGAGGCCGGTGGCCGTACTGGCCGGCACAACAGCGGCGTAAAGGCCACGGCGGTTCGGCGGTGCGTACTCCACCAAGAATGCGGAGGCACCAGCATATTCGCCGGCAGCTGAGAAGCCCTGTACTACGCGGATGATCAGCAGCAGGATCGGCGCCCAAATGCCGATGATGTTGTAGTCCGGGATGAGTGCAATGGCGAAGGTTGCGGCAGACATGATCAGGATTGAGAGGGAGAGGGCGTTCTTACGGCCAACCCGGTCGCCAATATGCCCCCAGATAAAACCGCCGAGGGGGCGGACAAAGAAGGAGATGGCGAAGAGGCCAAAGGTGAGCAACAGTGCCGTCTGGCTGTCTGCCTCGGGGAAGAATACGTGGGAAATGGTGACTGCCAAATAGCCGTACACGGCATAGTCAAACCATTCAACAAAGTTGCCGATGAAGCTGGCGGCAACAACTTTTTGCAAGGTCTTCTTGTCGGGCCCGCTGCCGTCATTGGGACGGGGCTGGCCACTCAAGCTGAGGTTTCCGTCTGAACTTGGCAACGTTGCCGTCCTTGCAGAAACAGGGGATTTGCTGTTTGTCATGGAATCCACCAAAAAGTTTGGGGTTGCGTCTTACGCAACGCTGTTGCACCAGACTATGAGTGAGTTGAGTCACTGTCAACGCTTTTTATGGATGTTGATGTTTATTAATTCGATCTAAGAGAACTCGGTGGGTAAGTGGTGCCACGAGTCGCGATCTATTGACCTACGTCACATTTGGCCCTATTGTTTCATTCATTGCAACTGAGTTGCACTGAAAGCGACTAGATGAAGGAATTACGATGACGTCCATCCTTGAAGGTTCCCTGGCAGCTGTTGACAGCGAAGTTGACGCAGCCATCGCCGCCGAACTCCAACGCCAGCAATCAACGCTGGAGATGATCGCCTCGGAGAACTTTGCCCCGCAGGCAGTGATGAGCGCACAGGGTTCGGTGCTGACCAACAAGTACGCAGAAGGCCTCCCGGGCAAGCGATACTACGGTGGTTGTGAACACGTTGACGTCATTGAGCAGCTCGCCATTGACCGGGTCAAGGCCTTATTCGGTGCCGAAGCGGCCAACGTCCAGCCGCACTCCGGGGCCCAGGCTAACGCGGCCGCCATGTTTGCACTGCTGGATCCGGGAGATACCATTCTGGGCTTGGATCTGGCCCACGGAGGCCACCTCACTCATGGCATGCGCATTAACTTCTCTGGGAAGTTGTACAACGTGGTCCCGTACCACGTGAACGAATCGGACATGAAGGTAGATATGGCAGAGGTGGAGGCGCTGACTTTAGAACACCGGCCCAAACTGATTGTTGCAGGCTGGTCCGCCTACACAGGCCACCTGGACTTTGCTGCGTTCCGCCGCATCGCCGATCTGGTGGGCGCCTACCTCATGGTGGACATGGCACACTTCGCCGGTCTGGTTGCGGCCGGACTGCACCCGAACCCGGTGCCGTACGCCGACGTTGTCACCACCACCACGCACAAAACTCTGGGCGGACCACGTGGTGGCGTGATCCTCAGTAAGGCCGAACTGGCACGCAAAATCAACAGTGCAGTGTTCCCCGGCCAGCAGGGCGGGCCGCTGGAGCACGTGATCGCCGCAAAGGCGGTCTCGTTCAAAATTGCCGCTTCGGAAGGATTCAAAGAGCGTCAACAGCGCACCCTTGACGGTGCGAAGATTCTGGCCGAGCGGCTACTGGCACCGGACGTTGCCGAGCACGGCATTTCCGTAGTTGGCGGCGGCACGGACGTGCACCTGGTTTTGGTGGACCTGCGCAACTCTGCGCTGGACGGCCAACAGGGAGAAGACCGGCTTCATAGGATTGGCATCACCGTCAACCGCAACGCCGTCCCCTTCGATCCCCGCCCGCCCATGGTCTCCTCAGGTTTGCGCATTGGTACCCCGGCGCTGGCCACCCGCGGTTTCGGGGCAGCCGAGTTCACCGAGGTGGCTGACATCATTGCTGAGGCCATCAAGGGCGAGCTTAGCGAAGAATCTGCCGTGCTGTTGCGTGATCGGGTGACCGTCTTGGCCGAGAAGTTCCCGCTTTACCCCTCGCTGAACGGCACCGGCGTTTCGCCTGCCGCCGGAAACACCCAGAACGGAGAAAGCCTGTGAGCACCGCACAACTGCCCGAGCACCCGGAATTTTTGTGGCGTAATCCGGACCCCAAGAAGTCCTATGACGCAGTCATTGTTGGCGGCGGCGGGCACGGGCTGGCCACCGCCTACTTCCTGGCCAAAAACCACGGCATGACCAACATCGCCATCTTGGAAAAGGGGTGGCTGGCCGGCGGGAACATGGCGCGTAACACCACCATTATCCGTTCCAACTACCTTTGGGATGAAAGCGCAGCGATCTACGAGCACTCCCTGAAATTGTGGGAGATCCTGCCCGAGGAACTCGAGTACGACTTCCTGTTTAGCCAGCGCGGCGTCATGAACCTGGCCCACACCCTTGGTGACGTGCGTGAAAGCATGCGCCGCGTAGGCGCGAACCAGCTCAACGGTGTGGACGCAGAATGGCTGGACCCGAAGCAGGTCAAGGAATTGTGCCCCATCCTGAACATCAATGACAATATCCGCTACCCCGTCATGGGTGCCACGTACCAGCCACGGGCCGGAATCGCCAAGCATGACCACGTGGCCTGGGCCTTTGCCCGCAAGTGCGATGAGCTCGGCGTTGACATCATCCAGAACTGTGAGGTCACCGGATTCATTAAGGACGGGAATAAGGTCACCGGAGTCAAAACGACTCGCGGAACCATCAGCACCGAAAAGGTGGGGCTCTGCGCAGCCGGGCACACCTCGGTGCTAGCGGAGATGGCAGGTTTCCGCATTCCTATCCAGTCACACCCGCTGCAGGCTCTGGTCTCAGAACTGCACGAACCAGTACATCCCACGGTGGTCATGTCCAATCACGTACACGTCTACGTCTCCCAGGCTCACAAGGGTGAACTTGTCATGGGCGCCGGCGTGGACTCCTACAACGGGTACGGCCAGCGCGGCTCCTTCCACGTGATCGAGGAACAGATGGCCGCAGCCGTGGAGCTTTTCCCCATCTTTGCCAGAGCCCACGTACTGCGTACGTGGGGTGGGATCGTGGACACCACCATGGACGCCTCACCCATTGTAGGCACCACCCCGGTGGAGAATATGTTTGTGAATTGCGGTTGGGGAACCGGCGGTTTCAAAGGCACACCCGCCGCCGGGTTAACGTTTGCACACACCATCGCCACCGGGTCTGCGCACGCACTGAACAAGCCCTTTGCCATGGAGCGCTTTGAAACAGGTGCACTCATTGACGAGCACGGCGCCGCCGCCGTGGCCCACTAAACCGGCCCCACCAGAGACCGGCCCCACCAGAGACGAAGGATCACCAGATGTTGTTGTTTTCCTGCCCCAACTGCGGGGCCCGCAACGAAACCGAATTCCACTACGGCGGCCAGGCCCACGTGGCCTATCCCGAAAACCCTGCCGAACTCTCAGACCGGGAATGGGCCGAGTACTTGTTCTACCGAGAAAACACCAAGGGGCTGTTTGCCGAACGGTGGGTACACAGCGCCGGCTGCCGCAAATGGTTCAACATGGTCCGCGACACCGTCAGCTACGAGGTGAAGGCTGTTTACCGGATCGGTGAACTGCGGCCAGAGAACCTTGAACGCATTGCCACGTCGAATCACCCGGGGCAGCCCCAGCAGCTGGCCCCGGCCCAGGCCGGGCCCACCACAGCATTGGAAGGAGCATAGAGATGACCACCCAGAACCAGCAGGATCAGAAGGACCAGCAGCCGAACCGGCTCGCACGCGGCGGACGAATCGACCGCAGCACCACGTTGACCTTCACCGTGGACGGCGCAACACTCACCGGACACCCGGGTGACACTGTTGCCTCCGCCATGATCGCCAACGGCCGCTTGGCCGCCGGTAACTCGCTGTACGAGGACCGCCCCCGCGGTATTCTCTCGGCAGGCGTGGAGGAATCCAATGCCCTCATCAAAGTCTCCGGCCGCTTCCCCGGCCACGCAGCGGAGTCCATGCTGCCGGCCACGGCAGTGTCACTGGTTCAGGGGCTCAACGTGGAGCTCCTTTCCGGGCTCGGCAAGCTCGATCCCACTGAGGACGAGGCGCTATATGACAAGAAGTACGTCCACGCTGACGTGGTGGTGATCGGTGGCGGACCTGCAGGGCTTGCTGCCGCCCGGAATGCCGCCCGGACAGGCGCCCGCGTTATGCTCATCGATGACCAGCCCGAATTGGGCGGAGACTTACTCTCCGGCCGTGAGGAACTCATTGAAGGCCGTCCCGCCCTTGACTGGGTTGCTGGTATTGCTGCCGAACTGGCAGGCGCCCCAGAGTGCACGGTACTGCACCGCACCACTGTTTTTGGCTCCTATGACAGCAACTTTCTGATTGCCGCGCAGAACCGCACCGACCACCTTGAGGCGGCGCCAGCCCCCGGTGTCTCCCGCCAGCGGATTTGGCACATTCGTGCCAAGCAGGTGGTTCTGGCCACCGGCGCCCACGAACGCCCCATCGTGTTCGAAAACAATGACCGCCCAGGCATCATGCTCGCCTCGGCTGCCCGCAGTTACCTCAACCGCTATGGCGTGGCTGCAGGCTCCCGTGTAGTTATTGGCACCACCAATGACAGCGCCTACCAGCTCGCTGCTGACCTGCTCGAAGCGGGCATTGAGGTAGCCGCCGTGGTGGATGCTCGCCCACAGTTCTCGGCGCTTGCTACAGCCGCCGCGCTCAGCGAAGACGTTCATGTCATCACCGGAAGTGCAATAGTCAACACCGCAGCCGATTCCCAGGGCCGGCTCAACTCCGTCACTGTCTCCACGATTGATGCCGACGGCAGCCCTGTGGGCGAGACCGAGAAAATTGAGACTGACTTACTCGCTGTCTCCGGAGGTTGGTCCCCCGTGGTGCACCTGCACAGCCAGGCTCAGGGCAAGGTGCGTTGGGATGCTGAATTGGCCGGGTTCGTGCCCCCCACCGTGGTAAAAAACCAGCAGAACGTAGGAGCCTGCCGTGGCAGCTACGCCCTAACTGACGCAGTGGCAGAAGGTGCCACAGCTGGTGCCGTGGCTGCCGTGAATGCCGGCTATGCCACGTCTGAGACCGTTGCTGCCGCCACCGCCGCAGCAGCCCGTCCGGCCCGCCCGGCGCAGCCCACGGGTCCCACTCGCGCACTCTGGCTGGTGGGCGGAACACAAGGGACGGCGTCGGACTGGCACCACCACTTTGTGGACTTCCAGCGCGATCAGTCCGTGGCTGATGTGTGGCGTTCCACCGGTGCCGGGTTGCGCAGCGTAGAACACATCAAGCGCTACACCTCCATCAGTACCGCCAATGACCAGGGCAAGACCTCCGGGGTGAACGCCATTGGCGTGATCGCCGCAGCATTCCGCCAGCAGGGGACCGTAGTGGATCCGGATATCGGCTCGATCGGCACCACCACCTACCGTGCGCCCTTCACCCCCGTACCATTCGTGGCCCTGGCAGGGCGCCAGCGCGGGGAACTCTTTGACGCCGCACGGCGCACCTCCATGCACCCGTGGCACGAGGACCACGGCGCCCTGTTCGAAGATGTTGGCCAGTGGAAGCGCCCCTGGTTCTACCCGCAGGACGGTGAGGACATGGACGCTGCTGTGCTGCGCGAATGCGCCGCCACTCGCGAATCAGTGGGCTATATGGATGCCAGCACCCTGGGCAAGATTGAGATCCGTGGCAAAGACGCCGGGGAATTTTTGAACCGCATCTACACCAACGCGTTCAAGAAGCTGGCTCCCGGATCGGCCCGTTACGGAGTCATGTGCACCCCAGACGGCATGATCTTCGACGACGGCGTGACCCTGCGCCTGGATCAAGACCGCTACTTCATGACCACCACCACCGGCGGCGCAGCCAAGGTCCTGGACTGGTTGGAGGAGTGGCAGCAGACCGAGTGGCCTGAATTGGATGTCACGTTCACCTCCGTGACAGAGCAGTGGAGCACCATCGCCGTAGTAGGCCCCAAGTCCCGCGCCGTGCTGGCCACGGTGGCACCGGAGCTTGACCTAGCCAATGAGGCCTTCCCGTTCATGACTTTCCGCGAGACGGTGCTGGCCTCCGGCATTCCCGCCAGAGTCTGCCGAATCTCCTTCTCCGGGGAACTCGCCTACGAGATCAACATCCCGTCCTGGTATGGACTGTCAGTGTGGGAGGCAGTGACGGACGCCGGAGCGGAGTACAACATCACTCCGTACGGCACCGAAACCATGCACGTGCTGCGTGCCGAAAAGGGCTACCCGATCGTCGGCCAAGACACGGATGGCACCGTCACCCCACAGGATGCCGGCATGGATTGGGTGGTTTCCAAGGTCAAGGACTTCATTGGCAGGCGCTCCTACCAGCGCAACGATGCGCTCCGGGCGGACCGCAAGCACATGGTCAGCGTGCTGCCGGTGGACGGCACCATCCGGTTGCCGGAGGGTACACAGCTGGTGGAAGCCGGGATCACCGTAAACCCGGCTTACGGTCCGGTGCCGATGCAGGGATTCGTCACCTCCAGCTACCACAGTGCAGCCTTGGGACGTTCCTTTGCTCTGGCCATGATCAAGAACGGACGCAACCGGATCGGTGAACGCCTAGTGGCCGCCGTCGGGACGGAGCTAGTGGATGTAGTTGTTGGAGAAACAGTACTTTTTGATGCCGAAGGGAAGCGCCGAGATGGGTAACACAGCACAGAACACAGAAGTATTGGCACGCCGACGCAGCCCCGCACACCACCTGTGGACAGACTTCACTGTTGGTTCAGTAGCGGGAGAGCGCGGGGTCACCCTTCGTGAGGTTCCCTTCCAACGCATGATCGGCATCCGTGTGGACCCGCTCTCAGAGGCCGGCACCCGGATTGGGGAACTCACGGGCGGACTGCCGTTTAAATGCGGGAACGTCACCCAGGGTTCCGCCGGCTCGTCGGTCCTCTGGCTGGGCCCGGATGAATTCCTGCTCATTGCCCCGGACGACGGCGAACCCGGCTCAGGCGCCCTTGCCGCGTCACTGGTGGAGGCCTTGGGTGACGGCGCAGGGCAGGTCATTGACCTTTCCAGTAACCGCACCACCTTTGAACTGGCCGGACCCAGCGCGCGGGAGGTGCTGGAGAAGAGCTGCGCTGCGGACCTGCACCCACGCTCCTTCGCCACCGGAACAGCCATCACCACGGAAATCAGCAAAATTCCCACGGTGTTGTTCAAGAATGCCGATGAGGGCTTCCAGCTTTTCCCGAGGGCTTCCTTCGCCGATTATCTGGGCCGCTGGCTCCTGGATGCCATGAGCGAATTCGCAGGCGAGGAAACACCATGGCCCTGAGTGTCTTGGACCTGTTCACTGTGGGCATTGGGCCCTCGTCCTCCCACACGGTGGGCCCCATGCGGGCGGCTAAACGTTTTGCCGATGGGCTGGCGCACGACGGCGAGCTGGTCGACGTCGTACGTGTGCAGACCCAGCTCTTCGGCTCTTTGGGAGCCACCGGGCGCGGCCATGGATCGGACAAGGCAGTGGTTTTGGGTTTGCAGGGCCAGGACCCGGAAACCGTGGACACCGCCACAGCGGATGACCAGGTGGCCGAGGCGGCACTGGAAGCACGGCTCATGCTGGGCGGAACCCACCGCGTTGACTTCAATTTTGCAGACGATGTCCTGCTGCACCGGCGCAAGTCGCTGCCGGCACACCCCAACGGCATGACATTTCAAGCCACCAACCATCACGGCGCCGTTGTCCGCGAACGTACCTACTACTCAGTGGGAGGCGGTTTTGTGGTGGATGAGGAAGCCGTAGGCGTGGATAGGGTGGTCACAGACACCACTGTTCTGCCCCACCCCTTCGCCACAGCGGATGAGCTGCTGGCCATCTGTGCCCGGGAGGGTATGAGTATTTCAGAGGTCATGATGACCAATGAGATGGTCTGGCACACCGAGGCGCAGCTGCGGGAGAAGCTGCTGAACATCTGGGCTGTTATGCAGGACTGCGTTGACAATGGCTGTGCTGCGGATGGCATCCTGCCCGGCGGGTTGAAAGTGACCCGCCGGGCACCCGGACTGTTACGCACGTTGAAAAAGCCCAGCAACGCGGATGATCCGCTGCGCGCCATGGAATGGGTCAATCTGTTTGCGCTCGCCGTCAATGAGGAGAACGCGGCGGGCGGACGGATTGTCACAGCACCCACTAATGGGGCGGCCGGCATCATCCCAGCGGTGTTGCACTATTACATGAAGTTTGTGCCCGGGGCCAATGAGGACGGGGTGGTGCGGTTCCTGTTGACAGCTGCCGCCATTGGCATTCTTTTCAAGCTCAACGCCTCCATCTCTGGGGCCGAGGTGGGCTGCCAAGGCGAGGTGGGCTCCGCGTGTTCCATGGCGGCAGGTGCACTGTGCGAAGCTTTGGGTGGCACCCCGGTTCAAACCGAGAACGCGGCGGAAATCGGGATCGAGCACAACCTGGGCCTGACGTGCGATCCCGTGGGCGGGCTAGTGCAGATCCCCTGCATTGAACGCAACGCGATAGCCAGTGTCAAAGCAATCAATGCCGCGCGCTTAGCCACGCACGGTGACGGCAGCCAGAAAGTTTCATTGGACAAAGCGATCGAAACGATGCGTCAGACAGGTGCCGACATGATGAGCAAGTACAAGGAAACCTCCCGCGGGGGCCTGGCCGTGAACGTGATTGAGTGCTGAGCCATGACCACCACACACCATAAAACCGGTCAATGGTTCAGTGCTGAAGCGGGGGAGCGGTCCAGCCAGTACGTCCTGACCTTGGATTGCCCGGATAGCACCGGGCTTGTCCATACCGTCTCGGGATTCCTGCTGGAGCGCGGGGCGGACATTATTGACAACCTGCAATTTAGTGACCGTAGGCATCTTGACCAAGGCGCTGTGGGGGCCAGCGGTCACCAAGGTGAACCCAAGGGGCACTTCTTCATGCGCATCCATTTTGAAGCGCCCGGCGGAGCCGAGTCAGAGACGATGCTGCGGGAGCAGTTCCAGCCGCTGGCACAAGAGGCGGGCATGCGCTGGCAACTGCGTCCCCACGGCGCCAAAAGGCGGGTGTTGATCATGGTCTCAAAGTTTGAGCACTGCCTCAATGACTTGCTGTTCAGGACCAGGACAGGGGAACTGCCTGTGGATATTGTTGCTGTGGTCTCCAACCACTTGGACCATGAGCGGTTGGCGCAATGGCATGGCATACCGTTTTTCCATGTCCCCATCTCCGCCGCGACTAAGCCGGCTGCTGAGGCCCGGTTACTGGAATTGGTAGATGAACTGGACGTTGAGCTGGTGGTGTTGGCCCGCTATATGCAGGTGCTCAGTGATGATTTGACCCGGAAGCTGGACGGGCGCGCCATCAATATCCACCACTCATTTCTGCCCAGTTTCAAGGGCGCCAAACCCTACCACCAGGCTTACGCCCGGGGAGTGAAAACGGTGGGGGCCACTGCCCACTACGTCAACAGCGAGCTCGATGAAGGGCCCATCATTTCCCAACAAATTGTGGAAGTTGACCACACCTTCGGACCCGATGATCTTGTGGCGGCGGGTAGGGACACCGAGTGCAAGGCATTGAGTAACGCAGTCCAGTGGCATTGTGAAGGTCGCGTTATTCTTCACGGTAACCGGACCGTTGTGCTGCGCTGACTGGTGCTGCGCTCAGGGGTGTGGTGCTTGAGATGCGTGCCCGCATCTCAAGCACCAACTCTTCGCAGTTGGCAAAGTGGTCAACCTGGTCCGCGGTGCTTAGCCTCTGCCGCGTCCACTGTGGAGTCCGGCATCTCGGAACGCATCGGAATTTTCGGCAACGGATTCCCTGGCTGGGAGAACCTGGTGAACCAGCTTGTTCACAGCTTCGCCAGCTTGGGCTTTCACGCTCTCTTGAACACTCGCCACGGTGCCCTGCACTTCATCTCTATTCCAGAGCTTTTGCACCGAGGATTTCAGTTGATCGTAGTGAGCCCTCCCGGCCCTACTTCCTAGAATATATCCAGCGCCAAGGCCTGCAATGAACGTCAACTTAGCTTTCATACGTACTCCATCCGTCCTGTTTTGGCTCTCTTTTAGGGAAAAATTGCGCTCGTGAAGAAAGCAAGCACCCTTTCAGAGATCTACCGCTCAGAGATCCACAGTGCCGCTTTCTCCTGCATCAATTCTTTCCCCGCTGATGCGTGCCTTGGCCCACTTGAACACAGTGGCCAAGACGCCGCCGGGAGATTCCCAATATTGAGCACCATCGGGGCGCACCCGGATCAAGACCAATTCCTTGGACTCGGGGCCATCCGGGTAGAAAGCAGCGGCTGCCGGATTCCACAATTCCCGCGCTTTCGCTTCACTGGTGATCACTGCGGCTTGTCCGTGAAGTGAGAGCCACTGGTCTTTTCCCGCGAAGGAAAGGTTAACCTCTGGTGCCAGCTGCGCCTGTTCAACAGGGGAGGTGCCAGCAGAGCTGAGAAACCACAGTTCACCGCCGTCCTCGACCTTGGCAACCGTCATTGGATGACTTAGCAAGCCGTCAGGGCCTTGGGTAGTGAACATGCAAATGCGGTGCGAATTGATGATCGTCAGGACTTTGTTGAGGTCTTCGGTTGCTGAATCTTCGTTCGTTAACATGGGGACATTCCTCCTGAAGTGGACGCTGCTTTGGTTAGCACGCTGCTCTGGCTAGGCTGCTGACTTGTTGCGGCCGGTGATGGCTCCGTAGACGCCCGCAACAACCAGGCCGCCAACAATGGCTAGGAGCCACGAGCCTAGGCTCCAAAATTCCATTTTTCCGCCGCCGAAGAGAAGGTCTCCGATCCATCCTCCAACAATGGCGCCAACCACACCCAATACAAGGCTGGTGATCCAACCGCCGTTAACCCGTCCTGGCAGAACTGCCTTAACAATGGCGCCGACAATTAGACCCAAGATAATCCATCCGATGAAACCCATGGTTACTCCTAAAGTGCAAGAAAGTCTTTACTCGTATGGCGTAATTGAGAACGGTCTCCATGCACTGCTCTCAGTGCATCACTACTGCACGCATTTCGAGTTTTTGCCATCGATCCAACGGGATCGACTCATCTACCCTAACCACATTCTTGGACTAAATGCACGCCAAGATACGTAAATTTGCGCTGGAAGGCCGGCCCTGAGCGTTGCTGGAAAGCAGTGACATTGATTCCTGCCGGGGTTCCTGCAAGGAGCCGTCCCAACGGAGATATCCATACGGATAACGCTGAATTTTCGCGGCTATTGCCTCAGGAAGATCTTGGATATTTGTTGACTGGGTGGTTAGAGTCTAGAAACGAGGAGGGCGTCCTAGAACTGACGCAGCAAGAAGACTTGTTTCACTACGTGCCAAAACGATTGTGGAGGAAACGCTATGTTTGAACGATTCACAACACTTGATGAGATTTTTTGCTACAAGCTTGGAACTGCGCTGACCATGGAACACGATTCTTTGGATTTGATGGAAGAGTTGTCAAAGTCAGCGATGCGCAGTGTTCTCACCGAGTTCTTTGACGAACATGCCCAAGAAACCCGGCTGAACATTGAGAATCTGGAACAGTGCCTGGCATTGATGGGTAAGGAAAACAGCCAGCATCCCTCGCCCACTACCAAGGGGCTCGCCAAAGAATTGAAATCCTTTATGGCCAAAACTGACAACACACTCGTAGACGCTGTTGTTGTTGCCGGTGCTCTGGAAAGCCAGCACCATGAGGTGGCCGTGTACGAGTCTCTCCTCCTACAAGCAAAATCCCTGGACGTCACCGAAGCAGTCCCACTCTTGAGTCAAAACTACTCACGGGAGCAGCTAGCCCTTGAAAAACTGAGGGCAGCCGCGGACACTCTGGCCCAGGCGGATGCCAGAGACCAAGATGGTGCAAACGGTGCCGGCCATGCTGTGATTGAGGTTCCGCCCTACCTGCCCCCTGGAAGCGTCTAGTTGCTGATCCTAACTCCCGGCGTGAGTGCGCCGGCCGTGAGCGCGCGAAGGAAGCGTTGCCGCGCTTACTTTCATGACCAGCAATGCCCTGTCTAAACAAATCACTATCTGCCCAACTGCCAGGAGAAATAATGAATTACAGTGCTGAACCAGTAGAAATCTCCATCCGACTCCAGGATGGCGATTGGACGCCCGAATCCCTGAAAGAATTGGTGGGCTCTTACCAGCAGAAGCTGCAGGCAATGGGGGCACCGGAAAACGCCATCGAAACGGTGGTGAAAACACCGGATGACGGCTCGGCATCCGTCCACGTCAGTTGGTCTCACCAAGGCCAGCAAACCTTCGCGGACATGAGTCAGACCGCCGTCAGCGAGGCACCTGACGCCCGTGGACATGGGGAAGTGATTCCGCCCGGAGAACCAACCCAAGACTCCCAAGGTCTGGGCGCTATTCTTGGGGATGCGGAACGTTCCGCCATTGACGAACCCGCCACTGACCGCGCTGTTCAAGCAGGGGAAAACGCCGTGGAACAAGCCGGTAATGATTACCTGATCAAAACGGGAGCAGATGGAAAAACGTACGTGGAGGACGTCGACCCCGCCAAGGGGTGACCCGCCCACAGCGTAAAGCCTAAAGCCTAAAGCCTGTGACCCAGATGCGCCCCGGAGTTGTAACCGTGGTAGCTTGGGCGGTGGACACGACACGGGGTGCCGCTTGGCGGCTGAGAGCTAGACCCGTTGAACCTGATCTCGATAATCCGAGCGAAGGGATGCCGGTCCTGCAGCAATGACGATTCGTAGCCCTTGAGGTGGCGTATTCGAGCAATCCTGGCATCCTTTCGAACTACTGAAGGGTGCACGCGATGCAAATCAAGGACCAAATTGTACTGATCACTGGAGCCGGCCGAGGCCTAGGCTCGGATGTGGCACGTTCCTTTGCCCGGGAAGGCGCCAAAGTGGTGCTGAATTACCGCAACAGCGAGGAATCAGCCCAGAGGCTCGCCGCCGAAATCGGTCCCGAGCAAGCTATTGCGCTGCGGGCAGATGTCACCACCACCCAAGAGGTACAGGACATGGTGGCAGCTGCTGCGGAGTATTTCTCTGCACCCATTACCACCGTGATCAACAATGCCTTGCCTGATTTTTCCTTCAACGGGGACGGCCGTTCCAAAGCCCATGCCATTGAATACGGTGAGTTCACGGCACAGTTTTCCGGTGTTGTGGGAGGTGCGCTTAACACGATTCAGGCGGCGCTTCCTGGCATGGCTCTTGCCGGGTGGGGCTCCATCATCAACATCGGCACCAACCTGTTTCAAAACCCGGTAGTGCCCTACCACGACTACACCTCCGCCAAAGCGGCGTTGCTGGCACTGACCCGGACCTTTGCTGCCGATCTAGGCCCGTCCAATATTCGCGTGAACATGGTCTCCGGGGGATTGCTGCGCACCACTGACGCCTCAGCGGCCACCCCAGAGGAAGTCTTTGAGCTTATTGCCGGTGGTACCCCACTGCGTAAGGTGACTACCCCGGCGGAATTTGCTGACGCAGCACTATTCTTCGCCTCACCCTGGTCCCGAGCCGTCACGGGGCAGAACCTTGTAGTCGACGGCGGATTGGTCATGAACTAAGGATGGAAACGCTCTCCTGCCCCAAAATTCGGGCGATGCACATCAACGCGTTCCTTTTCGGGGCTGGACACCACACCATGGGCTGGCGGCATCCTGAGTCCAGTGCAGCCCGGGTTGGGCAAATACAGTATTTCGAGGAACTAGCCCAGCTGGCCGAAACCGGTTGTCTTGACGCGGTTTTCTTCGCCGACGGGCATGCCGTCAACCGCCAGTATTCTGCCGGGGTACCCGGGCTTTTTGAGCCGATTACGGCGTTGAGCGCCATGGCCCGGGCCACAACGCACATTGGCCTGGTCACCACGGTCTCCTCAAGTTTCTACACGCCCTTTCACGCAGCACGCATGCTGGCATCACTGGATCACATCAGCGGGGGCCGGGTGGGTGCGAACATTGTGACTTCCATGTTTGATGCCGAGGCGCAAAACCATGGTTTTGCGGCCCTGCCCTCTCACGCGGAACGTTATGAACGGGCCAATGAATTTGTGCGGGTGCTAGGGCAACTGTGGGACTCTTGGGCGGATGAGGCATTGCCAAGAGACCGGGAGAAGGGAATGTTCCTTGATCCGGAGCAGATCCAGCCCATTAACCATGTTGGCAAGTACTTCCAGGTGGCTGGGCCACTGAACGTGCCGCGTTCTCCGCAGGGGCGCCCGGTGCTCTTTCAAGCCGGTTCCTCCGAGGCTGGGCGGGACTTTGCTGCTCAATTTGCCGAAGCTATTTACTCGGTGTCTTGGGATCAGGACTCCGCACTTGAGTTCGCCACAGACATCAGAAGGCGCCTATACGCTGCAGGCCGTGCTGGGACGCAGGTTCCTGTGCTCCCGGGTCTTGTGACATATGTGGGCGCAAGCCGTGAAGAGGCCTTGGCGAAGAAACGGGCGCTGGATGCCTACTTGGACATTGACGCGGCCATCACTCAGCTCAATATTTTCACGGGCATGGATTACCGTACTCATGGGCTGGATGATTTGGTGGCGCCCTTGGCGCCAGCTTCCACCTTTACCGGCCCCCAAGGCCGGTACCTCACCGTGGCACGCATTATCGAGACCAAGCAGCCCACACTGCGCGAATTGCTGGGTTTTCTGGCCGCCGGGGGAGGCCATGCCACCATGATTGGCACCCCCACCGAGGTGGCGGATGAAATGGTGGCCTGGTTTGAATCTGGGGCGTGCGATGGATTCAACCTGATGTGCCCCGCGTACCCCGATTCACTGCGGGACTTTGTTGACTTGGTGGTTCCGATCCTGCAGGAACGCGGGCTGTTCCGTACGTCCTATGAAGGAAGTACGCTGCGTGAAAACCTGGGCCTGGCACGGCCCGCGCGTCACCAAATTCCGTGAACCCGTACCGTCCGTGGAATTTCCGGCTTTCTGACCCTGGGCGGGAACAATGAAACCGTCCTCCCTGGGTTGCATTTTCATACCCCCGCATCAGAGATGACGTCATGAAGCTCGTTTGCTCTGGTGTGAGGGGCCACTGGCGAACCCGCAGCCAGTCAGAGCTAAGGACGTGGCCGAGGCAGCTAAGAGAAGGGCTAAACGCACGGATTTGGGGTGGGAGAACTGAGCGGTATTGCTCATGGTGACGATCCTATAGAGGGTGCCCGTCTTGCAGTACAGGGACTTGTACTCACCGCAGGGTATCTCTGCCCCGAGTGAGTGTTTTAGTGCCTCAGCACTGAGAGTGGGGGAGCCCTGCGCCAAATCCTTACCCTGAGAATCGATGACTCGAACCTTGTTTGCGTGGCTCAGGAGTGAGGCGCTGATAGTGAACTTTCGAGTGGTTGGGGCTTGGATGAGATGCTCTCCGGGCCAGAACAGCGGCTGTGATTCAATGATGCGTGCCAGAAAGGCAGGAAGCAGCCGCAACGCGCTGGCTTCCGTCCGCGGTGGGCCGGGCAACCCGGCACACTGGACTGGCTTAGATTGGTTCTGGACTGGCTTAGATTAGTTCAGTCCGAGCAAGGCAAAAGCTGTGGCGATACCGTTTTTACGTGGAGGTGGGGCGGTGGCATCTGCAATAGTCAACAATTCTGCAGGGGATCCCTCGATGGCAACGCCGAGCCCTGCGAAAGCGAGCATTTCCAGATCGTTGTGCCCATCACCAAAAGCGATGGTGTTTTCTCGCGTGATACCAAGGTACGCAATGGCGGCAGCAACGCCGTCAGCCTTACTGATTCCAGCTTGGAATAATTCCCCGGCGTGGAGCCCCTCTGCGGCGATGGAATTTTCCACCACGTCAATGCCAGCACCGATCTGGGCCACAAGTTCCGTCATGGGCGCAGGGGAGGAAAAGACGGAGATCTTGGCGAATACCACGGAACTAAGATCAGCCAACGGGACAAGCTTGTCCAAGATGGAGGCGGAACCTTTGCTCAGCTGCGCCGGTGCGTTGGCAAAGTGCGCTTCGATGTGTGCCCGGAGCCGGGCTTCGGCTGCAGCGCAGACATAAATGGCGTCTTGCGCCTCGAGGATGTAAACCGCGTTGTGTGCGTCCAATACTGCGAGGGCACGAGCTGCGAGGTCAGCGCAAAAGCGTCGATCAATGAGTACCTCACCGCCAACGTCAAGGTACGCGCCGGCGCTTGCCACCACGCCGTCGAATCCGGCGCCAAGGATACTTGGGGGGAGCATTGGCAGAGGCCGTCCCGTGCAGATAAGGACCTTATGTCCGGCCGCCCTTGCATCCTTGACGGCCTGTTCATGCGCGGCTGGGACAACCCCATAATCTGCGTAGGTACCGTCCACGTCAAGGAAGACGGCCTGAATGGTCTTGGTGCTGGCAGGACTCTCGAGGCTCATGATGAGGGAGTCTACCCGTGCTAGCTTCAGTTGCCTCTAGAACAGCACCGGTTAGCTATCCTTTGCGAGGTGGCCATGGTGGCGCTCGGAGAGTACTAGCCAATAAAAGAGCCACATCATGAGGGCCCTCACGCCTGGCGCGTGCGGGCCCTCATGCAGATCCAGGAACAACTTAAAAATTTGCTGTCGAAAAGACAGTAAAAAGGAGTATGCTGTCTTTAGGACAGTAAATAATTGGTTGAGAAAAAGGAGAAATCATGTTTTTCGAAAGCAAAGTAGCTCTTGTCACCGCTTCCGGCGCCGGGATTGGCCGTGCCATTGCTCAGCGTTTGGCAGCCGAAGGGGCAGCTGTTGTTGTCTCGGATGTCAATGACGAGGCCGGTGCGGCAACTGTTGCGCTCATCGTAGAAGCCGGTGGCAACGCCGCCTACCAGCGTGCCGATGTCAGCTCTCCCGAGGACGTCACCGCACTCGTAGAATTTGCGGTGGAAACTTTTGGTGGACTCCACTTGGCAGTAAACAATGCCGGCATTGGATCCATGCCCAAGGAGCTGCAGGACCTTACCTTGCCTGAGTGGGACCGAACCATCAACGTCACCCTGCGCGGCACGTTCTTGTCCATGCAGGCTGAGATCTCACACTTCCGGGCCAATGGCGGTGGCAACATTGTCAACATCGCCTCAATTGCCGGGATCCGCGCCACGCCTCAGCTCACGCCCTACGGTGCGGCCAAGCACGGCGTAATCAGCCTGACCCGCAGCGCTGCTCTTGAAAACGCCCAACAGGGGATCCGGGTCAACGCAGTGGCCCCCGGAGCAATTGAAACGGCATCCCTGGCCGAGCTCCCGGAAGAGGCCAAGGCTGGCTACGCCGCTGAAGTCCCCATGCACCGCCTCGGTAAGCCTGAAGAAATCGCCAACGCAGTAGTTTGGCTACTCTCGGAAGAGTCTAGCTTCGTGACGGGCGTGGTGCTGCCAGTAGATGGTGGTACAAATGCCTAATGGCGCAGGCCACACGCCCGGAGATGAGGACAGGGCAGCTCTGATAGAAGCGCTCACGCGCATCATCAGCGAATGGTCAGCCCCGGACTTTCTGACTGGCGTAGTTGCCAGGGAAGGGGTTGAGTTGGATCCTGGGGCCATAAAAATGGTCACCATGCTCTCAACCCAAGGACCACAACGGCCCTCCCTGCTTTCCCGCAACATGGTCACCGGGCCCTCGAACGTCAGCAAGATCGCCCAGCGGCTCATGGCTGCCGGCCTAGCCAAAAAAATCTCTGATCCGGACGACGCCAGGGCTCACCAGTTTGCCCTGACAGAGTCTGGTTATCAGGTGGCCAGCACCTTTGTCCGGGCAGGAAGTGGACTAGTTGATGACCTGCTCCACGGCTGGAGCCCGACTGAACGCGATGAGTTGTTGCGATCCTTGCAAAAACTGGAACGCTCAACCATGGCGCTGGCAGCACAATTTCAGAACAAGACATCCTCCGGTTCATCGGAGCGCAACACCACAACACGCAACATCACAACATGAGGAGTGCAAATAATGACTAACGCAACTGAAACTTCCCGCAACTACATTGTCACCGGTGCCGGATCCGGTATTGGCCTGGCCACCGCCAACCTCCTGCGTGACCGCGGTGCCACCGTGGTGGGCGTGGACCTGCGCGGCGCCGATGTAGAAGCAGACCTCAGCACTTCAGCCGGCCGTAAGGAAGCTGCCGCGAACGCCCTGGCCGCAGCCGGTGGCAAGATCGACGCCATCATCGCTTGCGCTGGAATCTCCGCACCCATCCCGCTCACCGTGAGCGTGAACTACTTCGGCGTCACCGAATTCCTGGAATTGCTCGCGCCGGAACTGGCCAAGAGCGCCAGCCCGCGTGCCGCCGTCGTCAGCTCCATGGCATCACTGCAGGCCAACTCACCTGAACTGGTGGACGCGCTGCTTTCCGGCGACGAGGCCGCCGCGGTGGCCGTGGGCACAGCACTGGCTGAGCAGGGCCCCGAAGCCGGCTACCTGAACTACCCCTCCAGCAAGCGCGCCTTGAGCCGCTGGGTACGCCGCGAAAGCATCACCCCCACCTGGGCCGGAGCCGGTATCCCGTTGAATGCCGTGGCACCCGGAACCGTTATTTCTCCCATGACAACCCAGCTGCTGGCCACCGAGGAAGGCCGCGCCATGGTGGATTCCCACGTGCCCATGCCGCTGAACTACCACTCGGAAGCGGTTGTCATCTCCCGCCTGCTGGCGTGGCTCACGAGCGAGGAAAACACTCACACCACGGGTCAGACCATTTACACTGACGGCGGCGCCGATGCCTCGCTGCGCGGGGACAACATCTGGGTCTAAGCCCCGCAGAGAGTCCGGACTCTCTGGAACTTAGCTCTGTAATAAAAAAATAAAGGAGCCGCAGCATCATTGCTGCGACTCCTTTATTTTGCCCGGACCACGTGGCGGTGCAGTCCAAGGCGTCGGCGTGGCTGGGCACGCCGGGTCTCAACGAACCGGTTACAAACCCAGTTCAGATTCAAAGGCGCCAGCGCCAAGCCGTGCCCGCACATGGCTCATGAAGCGTCCGGCGTCTGCGCCGTCCACAATCCTGTGATCGTAGGTCAGGCACAGGTACATCATGTGGCGGATGGCCAGTACATCATCCCCGTCCGGTCCGGTAACCACTACGGGGCGCTTGACAATGGCGCCCACACCGAGAATACCCACCTGCGGGGCATTGATGATGGGAGTGTCAAAGAGTGCACCCACCGAGCCGATGTTGGTGATGGAGAACGTTCCCCCGGACAACTCATCGGCCTTGATGGAACCGTCACGCGTCCGCGACGCCACGTCGGCAATGCCCGCGGCTAGTCCGGCCAGATTCATCTCCCCGGCGCCCCGCACCACAGGAACCAGCAGACCCTTGGGGGCGTCCACCGCGAAGGCGAGGTGCTCGGCGTCGTGGTAACTGATGGTCCCGGCAGCCTCATCAAAGGAGGCGTTGAGCATGGGGAAGGTCTTCAGCGCCTCCGCCACCGCCAAAGCGATGAACGGAAGGTACGTCAGGTTCACCCCGTGCGCCGCAGCGAAGGAAGCCTTGGCCCGGCCGCGCAAACGCACAATGTTACTCACATCCACCTCATGCACCTGCGTCAGCTGCGTGGCCGTATCCAATGATTCACGCATGCGCTTGGCAATGACCGCACGGATCCGTGACGCTTTCACCGTGGTTCCACGCAGCGTTGCTGACGCGGCTGCGGGTGCCGTTGCCGGGACAGCAGGGACAGGCACGACGGCGGGACTTGCCACGGGTGCCGACGTTGCCGGTGCGGCGGGAGCCTGGGCAGCTGCCGCATCCTTCACATCAGCACCGCGGATACGCCCGCCAACACCGGTGCCGGTGAGCGTGGACAAGTCAATCCCATGCTGGCGGGCAAGCTTGCGCACCAGCGGAGTGACGTAACCTGCGGATACGTCGGCGGCGCTAGTTTGAGCCACAGCCTGAACCACCGGCGGAGCCGGGGTTTCGACAGGGACGGCCAGCGGCGGTGGAGCCGGCATTTTTGTAGGCGACGTCAAGGAGGCCGCAAGGCCGTCCACGGCCGCCGGCCGGGAAGTCGCCGGAAAATGCTGGTCCGCCTCCGCAGGTGCCGCAGCAACAGGTACCGCCGCAGCCGCAGGCACCGAGTCTGCAGGCGCGATGATGGCCAGTGTTGCGCCAACTTCTGCCGTTTGGTCCTCCTGGACCAGGATGCTGTGCAGGATTCCTTCGAAGGGTGAGGGGATCTCTGTATCTACCTTGTCGGTGGAGACTTCCAGCAGTGGCTCATCGATGGCAACAGGGTCACCAACGGATTTGAGCCAGCGGGTCACCGTTCCCTCGGTGACGCTCTCGCCGAGTGCCGGCAACAGCAAGGGCTCAGACATTCGTGGCCCGTTCTACTGTGATTTCACCGCGGCGCAGCAGCTTGCCGGTGGGGGTGATGCCATCGAGTTCATGGCCGCGCAGGAAGGTGCGCCGGACCACGCCGGAGAGGGCGCGGCCATCGTAAGGGGTGATGGGGTTCTTGTGCTTGAGCTTCGTGACGTCAACAATGAAGGCGTCGTCGGCGGCGAAGATGGCAAAGTCGGCGTCGTAACCGGGGGCAAGCTTGCCCTTCTTGTGCAGACCGACGAGGTCCGCCGGGGCCGTGGACATCCAGTGGATCACTTGCTCCAAGGTGATGCCGCGGTGGCGGGCCTCGGTCCAGATCAGTGACAGTCCCAGCTGGAGGGAGGAAACACCGCCCCAGGCAACGGCGAAGTCTCCGTTTTCCAGGTCCTTCAAGTCAAGGGTGCTGGGGGAGTGGTCAGAGACAATGCAGTCAATGACACCGTCGCGGAGTCCCTGCCACAGCTTTTCCCGGTTGGAGGCTTCGCGGATGGGCGGGCAGCACTTGTAGGAGGTGGCGCCGTCGGGGATTTCCTCGGCCATCAACGTGAGGTAGTGCGGGCACGTCTCCACAGTAAGCTTCACACCGTCACGGCGGGCGCTGGCAATCATGGGCAGTGCGTCGGAGGAGCTCAGGTGCAGAATATGCGCTCGGGCACCGGTCCAGCGGGCCCGTTCAATGACCTCGGCAATGGCCAGGTTCTCTGCGCCGCGGGGACGCGAAGCCAGGAACTTGCCGTACTGGTCCCCTTGGGCTGTGGGGGCACGGTCAATGGTGCGTGAATCCTCGGCGTGGACCAGCATCAGAGCGTCATAGTTAGTGAGCTCCCGCATGTCCTCTTCCATCTCATCTGGATCCAACGGCGGGAACTCGTCCACACCTGAATGCAGCAGGAAGCATTTGAAGCCGAAAACGCCGTTGTCATGCAGCGGGCGCAGATCGGCCTTGTTGCCGGGGATGGCCCCGCCCCAGAAGCCCACGTCAACAAAAGCCTGGTCCAGCGCAACGCTGCGCTTGAGTTCCAGGGCGTCAACGTTGACGGTGGCGGGGATGGAGTTCAGTGGCATGTCAATGATGGTGGTGACACCACCGGCTGCGGCGGCACGGGTTGCGGAGGCAAAGCCTTCCCAGTCCGTGCGGCCGGGCTCGTTGACGTGCACGTGGCTGTCCACGAGGCCCGGGATGAGGGTCTCATCATCAGCCAAATCAATTTCCGTATGGCCGCGCAGCGCGTTGCCCAAGGGTTCCAACGCTATGACGACGCCGTTGCGGACACCCACTTCGCGGGCGGCAATGCCGGCGGTGGTGAGCACCCGCTTGCCACGAATGACGAGATCATACAGATCCGCGGTCTCGTGGCTTCCTGCAGGATTAGACATACGAGTTCTCCTCTTCCTTGCCTCTTGTGGCAAGCCGGGCGCCAATCGTGGCACCAATTTGTGTCAGCAGGGCGCCCGCATTTTTCATGCAGTGCTCCGTGTCGGCATTTAGATCTGTCAGGGCGTAGCAGTGGGCGAATCCGGCCCCATGCAAAACCTCGGGGGTGAGGGTGGTCCGTCCGCACACGGCTACCACGGGAATACCTGCGGCGCGTGCCGCTGTGGCAACTCCCATGGGTGCCTTGCCGAACAGGCTTTGCTCATCCAGGCTGCCTTCACCCGTGATGACCAGATCTGCTGTGCCAATCTTATCGGCCAGGCCTGTCAGCTCCAGGACCACGTCAATACCGGGCCGGCGCTTGGCTGAGAGCACGGCAAGTGCCGCATAGCCGGTGCCACCAGCCGCACCGGAACCGGGGGCGTCAATGGCATCTACGGCGGCAGTGCCCAAGGCATTGGCCATGACGCGGAAGTAACGCTCCAGGGCAGTTTCCAAATGTGCCACATGTGCCTCTGAGGCACCCTTTTGGGGTGCAAAGACGGCCGCGGCCCCATCGGGGCCCAGTAGCGGGTTATCCACATCGCTGGCGAGCGTGAACTGCACCCCGCCGAGGCGGCGATCCAATCCGCCCAGCTCAATGTTGGTCACCGTGGCCAAGGCCCCTCCGCCGGGTGGCAGATGCCGCCCGGCGGAGTCCTTGAAGGTGGCGCCGAGCGCGGCAAGCATGCCGGCCCCACCGTCGGTGGTGGCGCTGCCGCCAACACCTAGGACAATCTCGGTGCAGCCCCGGTCCAGGGCCGCCTTCACCAGCTGGCCGGTACCGTACGTACTGGCCAGCAGGGGTGAGGGCGTGCCGTTGTGCAGGACAGCCAGCCCGGAGGCGGCAGCCATCTCAATGACGGCTACCGTTCCGCGGACAGCGAAGTCAGCCTGAACTGATTCGCCGGTGGGTCCTTGAACTCTCTCAACGACCCGGGTGAAACCTGAGGCTGTGACGGCGTCAATGGTGCCGTCGCCGCCGTCGGCCACTGGCATCAGGACAATGTCCAGGCCAGGGTCAACTGAACGCAGGCCTTCGGCCAGGAACCGAGCAGCCTCAGGGGCGGAAACGGAACCCTTGAACTTGTCGGGGGCGAGGATGACGCGCATGGTTGCTCCCTAGCCCTGCAGTGCCAAGATGGCGGTGGGGGCGTCAGCTGCGTACTCGGCAATGTCTTCAATCTCGTTGACATTGTCCAGCTCGGTGCCCATGGAAATGTTGGTCACGCGCTCCAGGATGGCTTCAACAACCACAGGAACCTTGTGCTCTTCCATGAGGCGCTTGGCCTCGGCGAAGGCGGCAGCCATGTCCTCGGGGCGCTCCACGCGGATGGCCTTGCAGCCCAAGCCTTCGGCAACCTTGATGTGGTCCACGCCGTAGCCGTTGGTCTCCGGGGAGTTGATGTTATCGAATGCCAAGGAGACGTGGTAATCCATTTTGAAGCCGCGCTGGGACTGACGGATCAAGCCCAGGTAGGAGTTGTTGACCACAACGTGGATGTACGGCAGGTTGAACTGCGCGCCAACGGCCAATTCTTCAATCATGAACTGGAAATCGTAGTCGCCGGAGAGGGCAACAACTGTCTGTCCCGGCTTGCCGCGGACAACACCCAGGGCTGCAGGCAGGGTCCAACCCAAGGGGCCGGCCTGTCCGGCGTTGATCCACTGGCGCGGGCCGAAGACGTGGAGCATCTGGGCGCCAGCAATCTGTGACAGACCAATGGTGGAGACGTAGGTGGTGTCCGGGCCAAAGGCGGCATTCATTTCTTCATACACGCGCTGCGGCTTCATCGGCACGTTATCGAAGTGGGTCTTGCGCTGCAGCGAGCCCTTGCGAGCCTGGCAGTCCTTGGACCAGGGGCCGTAGTCCGGCACGCTCAGATCTGCCTTACGCTCACGGGCGACCTCCAGCAATACGTCCAGAGCTGCGCCAGCGTCGGAGACGATGCCCAAGTCCGGTGCGAATACGCGGCCAATCTGGGTGGGCTCAATGTCTACGTGGACGAACTTGCGGTTGCCGCGGTAGGTGTCAAGGCCACCTGTGTGACGGTTGGCCCAGCGGTTGCCGATGCCAATGACGGTGTCAGACTCCAAGAACGTGGCGTTGCCGTAGCGGTGCGAGGTCTGCAGACCCACCATACCGGCGCTCAGCGGGTGATCATCCGGGATGGTGCCCCAGCCCATGAGGGTGGAGATGACGGGAATGTTCAGCAGTTCAGCCAGTTCGACGAGCTTCTCTGATGCGTTGGCGTTGATGACACCGCCACCGGCAACGATCAGCGGCTTCTCGCCTGCCAGCAGGATATCCAAGGCTTTACCAGCCTGCTTGCGTGTGGCGGCCGGCTTGTTCGGCACCAAGGGCTCGTAGGCATCAATATCAAACTCAATCTCGGCCATCTGCACATCGATCGGCAGATCCAACAGGACCGGGCCGGGGCGCCCTGAGCGCATCAGGTAGAACGCCTTCTGGAACGCACCGGGAACCTGGCCGGGCTCCTTGATGGTCATGGAGAGCTTGGTCAGGGGAGCTGCGATGGACTCGATGTCCACAGCCTGGAAGTCTTCCTTGTGCAACTTGGCAACGGGGGCCTGGCCGGTGATGCACAGCATCGGGATGGAATCGGCCTGGGCTGCGTACAGTCCGGTGATCATATCGGTGCCGGCGGGGCCGGAGGTACCGGTGCACACGCCGATGTTGCCTTCGGCTGCGCGGGAGTAACCGTCAGCCATGTGTGAGGCACCTTCCATGTGGCGTGCCAAGGTGTGGTTCAATCCACCATGGGCGCGCATGGCGGAGTAGAACGGGTTGATGGCTGCTCCGGGGAGACCAAAGATCTCGGTGGCGCCTTCTTTTTCCAAAATCAAAACGGCTGCATCTACGCTGCGCATCTTTGCCATGGTATTGCTCCTTCAAAATGTGTGGGGCCATAGCCGCTGTGGGCCGGCCGGTACTGCGAAAGGGATGGTTCCCGCCGTCGAACGCTTCGACACTCACTCGACGGCGGGAGGTTTAGTGGGGATGAACCCGTGGGGCAAGGGGTTACTTGCGGCCCGAGGAGGCCAGTGCGGCCTTGAACAATCCGGAGTGATCCAAGGCGCCGTCGCCCTGGGCCACCATGGAGGTGACGAGCTGGGCAACTGCACTGCCAAGCGGAACTGTGACGCCTGCTTCGCGGGCTGCTGAGGTGACAATGCCCAGGTCCTTGTTGTGCAGGGCCAGGCGGAAGCCGGGGTCGAAGTTGCGGGCGAGCATCTTCGCACCCTTCTGATCCAGGACCTTGGAGCCGGCGAGGCCGCCACCGAGGACCTTCAATGCGGCGTCGGTATCTACTCCGTAGGCCTCAAGGAAGACGATTGCTTCGGAGAGGGCCTGGATGTTGACGGCCACAATGAGCTGGTTCGCAGCCTTGACTGTCTGGCCGGAGCCGGAGGGGCCAACGTGGACGATTGTCTTGCCGACGGCGTTCAAAACGTCCTGTGCAGCAGCGAAATCTTCTGCGGCACCACCAATCATGATGGAGAGAGCTCCGTCAATGGCGCCCTGCTCGCCACCGGAAACCGGGGCGTCCAAGGGGCGGATACCGGCTGCAAGCGCATCTTCGGAGAGGCGCTTGGCCACGTCCGGGCGAATGGAGCTGGCATCGATCCAGATGGCACCCTTGCGGGCAGTGGCGAAAAGGCCGTCCTTACCGCTGACAACACCTTCGACGTCGGGGGAGTCCGGAACCATGGTGATGATGAATTCGGCATCCTTGACGGCGTCGGCGATGGAAGTGGCACCGTTGCCACCTGCTGCGACGAGCTTGTCAATGGCGCCCTGGCTGCGGTTGAAGCCAGAAACCGTGTGGCCGGCCTTGACGAGGTTGACTGCCATGGGCAGTCCCATGATGCCGAGTCCGATTACTGCAACGTTGCTCATAATGTGTCCTTTGCGTGAAGTGTGGAGGTGAAGAAGGAGGAGGCGTGGATTAGTTGGCCTGCTGGCGGATGGTCCAGCTGAACGCATCCGCTGCGGCGGACTTGTATTCCAAGCCGATGGGGCCCGCGTAGCCGAGCTCGCGGCTGCGAGTGATCCATTCGCCCAGCGGGAGGGTGCCGGTGCCGGGGGCTCCGCGGCCCGGATCGTCGGCGATCTGGATGTGGCCGAAGTCCTTGGCATGGTTTTCAATCACTGCCGGGACATCGTCACCGTTGACTGCCAGGTGGTAGAAATCTGCCAGCAGCTTGACGTTATCCACGCCCGCTTCCTGGGTCTTGGCGATGACTGCCAGGACGTCAGCAGCGGTCTTCAGCGGGTAGGCCGGGGTTCCGGAGACGGGTTCCAAAAGGACGGTGCCGCCAATCTTGGCTACACCCTGGGCTGCGTAGACCAGGTTCTTCACGGCGAGCTCGTCCTGCTCCGCCGGGGTGTAATCGTCTTGACGGTTGCCGTAGAGGGCGTTGAAAGCCTTGGTTCCGAGGCGCTCGCCAATGCCGACCACGGAGTCAACGTTGTCCTTGAACTCGGAGCAGCGGCCCTTCCAGGAGACCAGACCGCGGTCACCACCGGGCATGTTGCCGGCGTTGAAGTTCAGGCCTGTGAGCTGGACGCCGGCATCGGTGATGGCGCGCTCAAAAGCGGTGAGTTCAGCATCGCCGGGAACGTTGGATTCGAAGGGCCACCAGAACTCAACTGCATCAAATCCGGCTGCCTTTGCAGCGGCCGGGCGTTCGAGCAAGGGCAGTTCGGTCAAGAGGATGGAGCAGTTCACGGTGTACGTCATTGTAGGTCCTTCCAAGGAATTCTTCATTCCATGCATTTCATATTGTGGAAATTAGTTTCTGCTTTATGAAAAGTCTAGAGAATGATGTGACCCACGTCAAGGGGAGTTTTCTCCGGTTCGACACACTCCAGTGCAGGGAGAGCCAAAAAAATGCGCCCGCCCCCCGTTCTCGCGCCCGGTAGACCGGGCGCAAAAATGGGAAGCGGGCGCATAAACCGCAGCGGCAGCTTAAGTCAGCTTGATTTGACGGTTCATGTCCTTGTACAGCAGGTAGCGGAATTCGCCCGGGCCGCCGGCGTAACATGCCTGCGGGCAGAACGCACGCAGCCACATGAAGTCGCCGGCTTCCACCTCAACCCAGTCGTTGTTGAGCAGGTACATGGCCTTGCCCTCCAGGACATACAAGCCGTGCTCCATGACGTGAGTCTCGGGGAACGGAATGACGCCGCCGGGCTGGAAAGTGACGATGTTGACCTGCATGTCATGTGCCAGATCGGAAGAGTCCGTGAAGCGGGTGGTCTTCCATGCGCCGTTGGTATCCGGCATGGCAGTGGGTTCCACTTCAGCGTCACTGGTGACGAAGGAGGTGGCCTCATAGCCCTCAAGGCGCTCGTAGGCCTTGCGGATCCACTGGAAGGTGACAACGCCGTCGGAGACGTTTTCCAGTCCCCAGATGTCACCGGCGGCGAGGTAGGCGTAGCCGCCCTCCTCAAGCTGGTGAAGTTCGCCTTCGAGGGTGAGGTTGACCTTGCCCTTGGTGACAAAGATGACGCCTTCGACGCCGGGCTCGAACTCGGCGCGCGGGGCGCCGCCGCCGGGTGCAATCTCCACAATGAGCTGGGAGAAGGTGGTGGCGAAGCCGGAGATGGGGCGGGCCAGAATCCAGGAGCGGGTGTTGGAGAACCCCGGCAGGGTGCTGGTGACAATATCCGTCATGACGCCCTTGGGGATGACCGTGTAGGCCTCCTTGACAATGGCGCGCTCTGTGGTCAGGTGCGTTTGCGGCGGCAGGCCGCCTGCGGGGGAGAAGTACTTACTCATGAGTCAAGTCCTTTAGCGAGAGACGGTAGCGAGCCGGGGGTGAGCCAGCGCCGTAAGTTGGTTTTGGTCCAGGCTGGTCAGCGAGAGTACTTCCTCTGCGCTGGCAGCGCCACAGATAAGTCCGCGCAGGATGAAGTTCGCCAGGGCGCGTGCCGTGGCCGGTTCATCCATGACGGCACCGGGGGTCTGCGCAACATAGTTGCGCAACCGCACAGCAGCTGCGGGCAGCCCCTGACGGTAGAACGCGTAGGTTGCGCTGAAACGGCTGGGCAGCTGGGCCGGGTGCAGATCCCAGCCCTGGTAGTAGCCGCGCTCCAAGGAGCGGCGCACCAGGCGCCCGTGCAAGGCCCAAGCAGCCTCGGCGCCATCGCCCACAGGCATGATGTTGGTGGAGCCGTCGGAGAGGCGGATGCCCGTGCCAGCGACAGCCAACTGCATGACTTCCTTGGCGAAATCCGCCACGGGGTGCTCCATGGACTGGTACTGCGCTGAGATTTCCAGCGAAGCGCTGTAGTCATAGGTGCCGTAGTGCAGGCCGCTGATGCGTCCGGGCACTGCATGGGCCAACTGGGCCACGGGAGAGGTGCCTTCCGGGCCAAGAATGAGCTGCGGGGTTTCCACCTGCACCTCAAAACGGAGACGCCCTGCGGGCAGAGCATGAATTTCCTCTAGGCGGCTAACCGCGAAGTCCATGGCCTTGACCTGGTCCACCGTGGTCACCTTGGGCAGTGTCAGCACGAGCCCGTCGGGGAGCTCGCCTGCCTCGGCCAGGGCCGAGACAAACAGGTCCAAGGTGCGCACGCCGCGGGCCCGGGTAGCCAGTTCAAAACACTTGAAACGGATGCCGATGAACGGCGGTGCCGTTCCGGCGTTGACTGCTGCACTGACAGCCTTGCCAGCTGCCACTGCTGCAGCATCTTCTGCCTCGTCGCCGCGATCCCCGAAGCCGTCCTCAAAATCGAGGCGCAGATCTTCAATGGGTTCACTGGTGAGTTTGGCGGCCACCCGTGTTGCCACGGCCTCTGCCAGCTCGGCGTCCTGGCCCAGCAAGGTGCCGAGCTTTTCCAAACCACCATAGTTCTCGATGGCGGCCAGGCCCTGTGCGCCCCAGTCGGCGGCAAAGGTGGAGTTGAACTTATCTGCCGGAACGTAGACAGTGTGAACCGGCTGACGGCTGCCATCGTCGCCCGGGTAGTTGCGGTCCAGCAACTGATCCGTTGCGGCGCACGCAGCTTCGATGTGCGCCAAATCGGCGGCGTCTAGTGAAGGGGTAACGCTCATTCTTAGCCCACCAGTTCGTAGGCCGGAATGGTCAAAAAGTCCGTGTAGTCCTCGGAGAGGCAGATATCGCTGATCAGTGCGCTGGCATCCTTGTAGAACTTCTGGAAGGACTCCTCGCCCACTTCGCCGCGCAGCTTCTGCGTTTCCTCGGCGAGGATGGTGGTGACCAGTTCCCTGGTAACAACATTGCCGGTATCGGCGAGGGTGGTCTTGTTACGGATCTGCTGCCAGACCTGTGAACGGGAGATCTCCGCTGTTGCGGCATCTTCCATGAGGTTGTGGATGGCCACAGCACCGTTGCCTGAAATCCAGACGGCGGTGTAAGCCACGGCGACATATAGGTTCAGGCGCAGGCCCGCCTCTGTTGCCGTGCCTGCTGCGGAGGGAATATCCAGCAGCTGATCCGCGGTGACATTGACCTCGGGGCGCTGCTTGTCCAGCTGGTTCGGGCGGTCGCCCAAGACAGCGTCAAAGACTTCCTGGCACACGGGAACCAGGTCCGGGTGGGCAACCCATGAACCGTCAAAGCCGTCACCGGCTTCACGGGTCTTATCATTGCGAACCTTTTCAAACGCTGCAGCCGTTACCTCGGGCTCGCGGCGGTTGGGGATGACCGCGGCCATGCCACCCATGGCAAAGGCGCCGCGGGCGTGGCAGGTCTTCACGAGCAACTCGGTGTAGGCGCGCATGAAGGGGGCCGTCATGGCTACCTGTGCACGGTCCGGGAGGGTGAAAGCTTCGCCGGCATCACGGAAGTACTTGATGATGGAGAAGAGGTAGTCCCAACGCCCGGCGTTGAGCCCTGATGCGTGATCGCGCAGTTCGTAAAGGATCTCATCCATTTCAAAGGCGGCCGGGATGGTTTCAATCAACACGGTGGCGCGGATGCTGCCCTGGGGGACTCCGAGGTAGTCCTGAGCAAAGACGAAGATGTCATTCCAGAGGCGTGCCTCAAGGTAGCTTTCCATCTTCGGCAGGTAGTAGTACGGGCCCTGACCATTGGCAATGAGTGCCTTGGCCGTGTGGAAGAAGAGCAGACCAAAGTCCACGAGTGCACCCGAGGTGGGTGCGCCGTCGAGCAGCACATGGCTTTCCGTCAGGTGCCAGCCGCGGGGACGGGCCACAACAACGGCCAGCGGCGCGTCGGTGCGCAGCCGGTACTCCTTGCCCTCGGGGGAGGTGTACTCCAAGGTGCCGGCAGCGGCATCCTTGAGGTTCAGGACGGCGTCAACAACGTTGGCCCAGAGCGGGGTGGAGGCATCTTCAAGATCTGCCAGCCATACCTTGGCGCCTGAGTTCAGCGCGTTGATAGCCATTTTGGCCGGTGAGGCAGGTCCTGTCATCTCCACGCGGCGGTCCGTCAATGCGGCAGGTGCGGGGGCAACCTTCCAATCACCTGCGCGCACAGAGGCGGTCTCCGGCAGGAAATCCAGCTTGCCGGTGGCGGCAACCACTTCCCGCTTGGTGCCGCGGGCAGCCAAGAGTTCTTCACGGACAGGGTTGAACCGGCGGTTGAGTTCGCCCACAAATTCCAGAGCCTCGGGCGTGAGGATCTCAGCCGCCCGCGGGATGGGTGTGAGGTCTGTGACGGTTACTGACTGGGTGCTCATAGGGTGGCCCTCTCGGCGAGTGTTGAAGCGGCTGCGGAAGCCACTGCGGCGGCTACGTCCCCGGCTACGTGCGGGTCGAAGACGCTAGGAATGATGAAGCTTGCGTTCAGCTCGGAGGCATCGACACGGTTGGCGATGGCCGTAGCTGCTGCCACAAGCATCTCATCCGAGATGTCAGATACGTGCGCATCCAGCAATCCGCGGAAGAATCCGGGGAACGCCAGGACGTTGTTGATCTGGTTCGGGAAGTCGCTACGGCCTGTGGCAACCACGGCTGCGTACTTGGAGGCGATCACAGGATCAACCTCGGGGGTGGGGTTGGCCATGGCGAAGACAATGGACTTCGGGGCCATAGCAGCCACTTCGGCTTCGCCGATGACGTTGGGTCCGCTGACACCGATGAACACATCTGCGCCAACCACTGCCTCGTGGAGGGTGCCGGTGAAGTTATCCGGGTTGGTGTTGTTGGCCAGCCAGGTGCGGTGTGCGTCAGTGTATTCTTCGCTGCGGTTGACGGCGCCGTTGCGTCCACAGGCCACAATGTTCTTTGCGCCCTGGGCCAGCAGCAGCTGGATGATGGCGTTGCCGGCGGCGCCTACGCCTGCCACAACAATCTTCACGTCTGAAATGTTCTTCTCAACGACCTTCAGCGCGTTGGTCAGTGCCGCGAGGGTCACGATCGCGGTTCCGTGCTGATCGTCGTGGAAGACCGGGATGTCCAGTTCTTCCTTGAGGCGGCGCTCGATTTCAAAGCAGCGCGGGGCGGCGATATCTTCTAAGTTGATGCCACCGTAGACCGGGGCCATGGCCTTGACGATCATGATGATCTCTTCAGTGTCCTTGGTGTCAAGGCATACGGGCCAGGCATCGACATTGGCGAACTGCTTGAACAGTGCGGCCTTGCCTTCCATGACGGGCAGTGCTGCGGCGGGGCCAATATCGCCCAGGCCCAAGACGGCGGTGCCATCGGTGACAACAGCGATGGTGTTGCGCTTGATCGTAAGGTTACGGGCAGCGGAAGGATCCTCGGCGATGGCCATGCAGACACGGGCAACACCGGGGGTGTAGGCGCGGGAGAGGTCATCGCGGTTACGGATGACGAACTTGGAGTTGACCTCAAGCTTGCCACCGAGGTGCATCAAGAAGGTGCGGTCCGAGACGTGCTGAACATGAACGCCGTCAAGTGCTTCCAAGGCATCCTTGACTCGGTCAGCGTGGGCGTCGTCGGTGGTGTTGGCCGTGATGTCGACAACGATGCTCTCATGCTGGGACTCCACGATGTCCAGGGCTGTGACTGCGGCGCCGGCCGAAGCGGCTGCTGCTGCGAGCTCGCTGGTGACCGTGAAGTTGGAGGGAGCGCTAACGCGAAGGGTGATGGAGTTGCCGGGGCTAGGATTCGCCATTGAAGGTCCTTAAGGTAGGCCCGTGAGGGCGGTCGACATTTACGATTGTTCTCGTAGAATGGATATTATTATCTATCTGGTGGAAATTCAAGCCCTGCCCGCGTTTATCTTCCGCTGTGCGGAATGATGTATGTTGGGGATTTGGAACTTGAATACCATCATGCGAATTAATCGTTGAAATATACCCCTTAGTAGGAGACTGACCATGGCGGCAAAAGCTAGCGGCGGCGTCCAGTCCGTGGAGCGCGTCTTTGAACTGCTAGAGCTCATCACTGAAGCTGGTGGCAATGTGACCCTCAGCGAGCTCTCCTCCTCCACGGAACTACCCCTTCCCACCATCCACAGGCTGTTGCGCACTCTTGTGTCTCTGGGTTACATCCGCCAGCTTCCCAGCCGCAGGTACGCTTTGGGGCCCCGCCTGATCCGCCTCGGCGAAGGCGCCACGAAGCAACTAGGCGCCATGGCCATGCCGCAGCTGGATAGTTTGGTAAAGCAATTGGGAGAGACAGCCAACATGGCTGTGCTGGACACTGACATGGTCATCTACATTGCCCAGGTTCCCTCGCCTCACTCCATGCGCATGTTCACGGAGGTGGGACGCCGTGCGCATACTCACGACACCGGCGTGGGCAAGGCGCTGCTGGCGCAGCTTGAGAATGACGTTGTGCGAAACATTGTGACACGGACCGGGATGCCCACCCCCACCATCAAGAGCCACGGCACCGTTGAGAGCCTGCTGGCAGATTTGGATGTTATCCGGGAGCGCGGTTACGCGATCGATGAGGAAGAGCAGGAAATTGGCGTCCGCTGCTTCGCCATGGCTGTTCCCGATGCACCCACACCGACGGCGATTTCCGTTTCGGGACCTGTCCAACGCGTTGATGAGTCCTTTGCCGAGCGGGCGGTTCCCATGCTGCGCAGGGCTGCGGCGGTCATTTCCGCCGAACTCAACCGAAACTAACGCGCAGCGAAGCGGCGCTTGCAAAACAGGCGCAAGCAGAGCAGGGCCGCTGCAGGGCCGCTGCAGAGCAGGTGAGGCTCCGTCAGAGCTAGCGCCCTTGGCCACCCGCTGTTTCCGGCATATGAAATTGGTTTCCCGTATGTTGTTGCGTAGCTCACAGTGCGATGTTAGTGTCATGACCATGTCTATGGCGGGCGCCCTTCGAGGTGGCTATCTACCGGGCTGTTCTTGAATATGTCCGAGTCTTGAATACGTCCAAGCGCAAACCGGTCCGTTGTTGTTTGCTTGCGCATCCGCCAAGACCAACGCCGCCGGTTGCCCCAATGACAAGGGAAGTCATCATGAAGAGCAACGAGAGCAACAGCCAGGATTTTCTGGCCCAGGCAGTAGATTTAGCCACGGCAAATGTTCTGCGCAAGGGCGGGCCTTTTGGTGCCATTGTTGTCACAGCGGACGGCCAGGTATTCGAAGGCATCAACCGGGTGACGGCCAATAATGATCCCACCGCTCATGCCGAAGTCACCGCCATCCGCAACGCGTGCGCCAGTTTGGGCACCTTCGACCTCTCCGGGGCCACGCTGTATACCAGTTGCGAGCCCTGCCCCATGTGCCTGGCTTCATCGTTGTGGGCACGCGTGGAGAAGATCTACTTTGCCGCTGACAGGCACGACGCCGCCCGGGCCGGCTTTGACGATGCCGCCTTCTACGAGTACTTCGATACGCCTGTGGAACTGCGTCCCCTGCCCGTGCGCCAGCTAGAGCCAGGGGCCGTGGACGCGTTAGCGCCCTTCAACGCCTGGAACGCGCTTGAGACCCGGATTGATTACTAGGCCCGCTCCATGAACCGGGGGTAAGGTGCCCGTGTGCGAATGCAGCATCCGTTTTCGCAAGGCGCTCATGGCCACATTTTCCCAGCTCTCCTAGGAGTGAATCATGGATATGAACACGATTGAGGCGGTGGTCCCCACAACAGATCCCGCCCAATGGCGCGCGGGTGATGCCTGGCTTGCAGGAGGTACGGTGTTATTTTCCTATGGCAGCGTCTCCATACGCCGCCTGTTGGATCTCACCACGGCCGGCTGGGTGGCGATCTCCAGCACCCCGGACGGGGTGGATCTAGCCGCCAGTTGTACTGTTGCTGAACTGTACGAACTGCCCACCCATGCGGGCCTGCCCAACAACTGGCCCGCACTGGAACTGGTACGCCAGTGCTGCGAGGCCTTTGTAGCGTCCTTTAAAATCTGGTACGTTTCCACCGTGGGCGGGAACATCTGCACGGCACTGCCCGCCGGGCCCATGACAAGCTTCTGCTCCGCACTGGACGGCGTGGCGACGGTGATGACGCCCGCCGGCGGGCAGCGTCAGGTACCCGTGGCCGATCTTGTGGTGGGGGATGCCAGCACCTCCTTGGCCGCGGGGGAGTTACTACGTAGCATTCACCTGCCGGCCGCGGCACTGCGCGCCACAACGGCTTTCCGCAGGCTTTCCCTGAGTAATCTGGGGCGCTCCGGGGTGCTGTTGATTGGCAGGCTGGGGGACGAGGGCGGGCTGGTCATCACCGTGACCGCCTCAACGAAGCACCCCGTTCAGTTGCGCTTCGGTGCGGCGGCAGTGCAGCCGCTGCCCGGTGCGGCCGTGGTGCACGGCCATCTTTTCCCGCAGAATCCCCGTCCGGACGCAGCGGCGCTTCGGCGGGCTCTGGACGAGGCCATCCCCGGGACCCTGTACCACGACGACGTCCACGGAGATCCGCTCTGGCGCCGCGACATGACTTACCGGCTGGCCGAGGAAATACGGATCGAATTGCTGCAGAGCCACCTGCCGGACGCGCCGCTGGCGGATGGTTACTTGCCGGAAGGAAACTGAACCATGGCTATGGACATCAACGGAACACACCACGGTAATGAGCCACGACCCGGCCAATGCCTGCGCACCTTCCTGCGCGAAGAAGGCGCGCTAGGCGTCAAAAAGGGTTGCGACGGCGGTGACTGCGGTGCCTGTACTGTCCACGTGGACGGCACCCCCATCCACAGCTGCCTTTATCCCGCCGTGCGTGCGCAGGGTAAATCCATCACCACGGTGGAAGGCCTGGCCGACGGCGGCACCTTGCACCCCGTCCAGGAACAGTTCCTGGCTGCACAGGGCTTCCAATGCGGTTTCTGCACGGCGGGAATGCTCATGACGGCAGTCACCTTCGACCAGAAGCAAAAAGAGAACCTACCGCGTAACCTCAAGGGGAATCTGTGCCGCTGCACCGGTTACCGGGCCATAGAGGACGCTGTGCTCGGGGTGTCCACGGAAACAGAGCAAAGCTGCGGCGGGCATGTGGGGGACAGCCCGGGAGCTCCCGCCGGCCGAGCAGTGGTGACAGGGGCAGCCCGGTACACCCTCGATGTGGACCCCGCAGACTACCCCGGCCTGCTCCACATGAAATTGTTGCGTTCCCCGCACGCGCACGCCAAGGTACTCTCCATCGACACCACGGCAGCGCTGGCACTGCCTGGCGTGCGCGCCGTCTTCACTCACCACGACTCACCCGCACAGCTTTTTTCCACCGCCCAGCACGAGTTGTTCACCGATGACCCGGATGACACCCTCGTGCTGGATTCCATCATGCGTTATGTGGGTCAACGGGTGGCCGCCGTAGTGGCCGATTCCGTGCATGAGGCCGAAGCCGGCGTCCGGGCCCTGGTCGTTAACTATGAGGAACGCAACGCCGTCTTTGACCCGCAGGAGGCCCTGCGTCCGGGAGCTGCGGCAGTCCACGGAGACAAGGACGCCAAAGCCAGCCGTATTGGGGACCCGGTGCGGAACATTGTGGCGGAATTGCACACAGAGCTCGGCGATGTGGCGGCGGGCCTGGCTGGCGCCGACGTGCTCCATGAGGAAATTTACACAACTCAGCGGGTGCAGCACACGGCGCTGGAGACGCACGCCGCCATTGGCACCCTCGACGCCGGTGGGCGGCTCCACGTGCGGTCCTCGACGCAGACCCCTTTTTTGACCCGGCGGGCACTGTGCCGTGTGTTCGGTCTGCCCGAGGAGGATGTGCGCGTTGTTGCGGGGCGTGTAGGTGGCGGATTTGGCGGCAAGCAGGAGATGCTCACGGAGGATATTGTGGCGCTCGCGGTGCTGGCTCTGCGCCGCCCCGTGCAACTTGAATACACACGCACCGAGCAGCTCACAGCCTCCACCACACGCCACCCCTTCACCATCAAGATCGCTGCCGGGGCCAGAAATGACGGCACACTGACCGCCCTCGCTGTGGATGTGGTGACGAACACCGGCGCCTACGGCAACCATGCCCCCGGGGTCATGTTCCACGGCTGCGGGGAATCCTTGGCCCTCTATCAATGCCCCAATAAGAAGATCGACGCCCGTGCCGTGTACACGCACACCCTGCCCTCGGGAGCATTCCGCGGCTACGGACTGAGCCAGATGTTTTTTGCCGTGGAATCGGCTATGGACGAGCTGGCCGTTGCACTGGGCATGGACCCGCTGGAATTCCGCCGTCGCAATATGGTGCGGGATGGGACGCCCATGCTTTCGGCCTCGGAAGAACCGCAGGCAGACGTTCACTACGGCAGCTATGGACTGGATGAGTGTGTGGAACTCGTTGCCGACGCCTTGGCCCGCGGTGAACAACGGTATGCAGAGGCCGGACAAAATGATCTGGGTCCCGATTGGGCCGTTGGGACGGGTACGGCGCTGTGCATGATTGACACCGTACCGCCGCGTGGACACTTTGCCCACTCCGCGGTGGAACTGTTGGCCGATGGCAGCTTTGAGGTGAGGGTGGGCACGGCCGAATTCGGCAACGGCACCACCACAGTCCATGCCCAAATAGCGGCGACGGCGCTGAACAGCCGCGCCGACCTTGTCTCTGTTCGCCAATCTGACACTGACCTGACTGAACATGACACAGGAGCCTTTGGTTCCACGGGTACCGTGGTGGCGGGCAAGGCCACACTGTTGGCGGCCGAGGAGCTGGCGGTGCAGATCACCAAGGCGGCGGCAGCCATGAGTGGAACCGCCGCGGCTGATTGCACGCTGGTGCCAGATGGTGTGGACTGCGGCGGGACACTGCTGCCCCTGACCAGAGTATTTTCGTTGGCGGCGTCCAACAAGCAAACACTGCTCGCAGATGGGCGCTGGGGTGGGACACCCCGTTCGGTGGCCTTCAACGTCCAAGGCTTCCGGGTGGCCGTCAACACCGGGACGGGAGAATTACGCATCCTTCAAAGCGTGCAGGCAGCGGATGCAGGGGTGGTGGTCAACCCGAGGCAATGCCGAGGCCAGATCGAGGGCGGGATAGCCCAAGCTCTAGGCGCTGCCTTGTATGAGGAGGTATTGATTCGCCCCGACGGGTCGGTGGCCTCAGACATCCTGCGTCAGTACCATATTCCTACCTTTGCTGACGTGCCGCGCAGCGAAGTCTACTTCGCCAGAACCCATGACACAGTGGGCCCGCTCGGGGCGAAGTCCATGAGTGAAAGCCCGTTTAACCCTGTGGCACCGGCCCTGGCCAACGCCATCCGCAATGCTACGGGTGTGCGCTTCACCTCGCTGCCGCTGGCCCGGGACGTGATTTATCTTGGGTTGAAGGCAGCCAGAGAGAGTCAGGGCGTGGAATAGTAGCAAGCACAAAAGCAGCCGCCCGGTCCACCGTTTTGGTGAGACCGGGCGGCTGCTTCTATGAGGAGTGCGAGGGTGAGTCGGTGGGTGGGGCCCCGCGCCCGTGGGGCGGGTGTGGGTGGGCCCACGCCGGCGAGGGTGAGTCGGTGGGTGGGGCCCCGCGCCCGTGGGGCCCGTTGTTTAGCTCGCTTGCGAGCTAAACAACGGGAGGGC